>JBEKMJ010000109.1:0-26822 GCA_050008575.1 Bryobacteraceae bacterium | reverse complement strand
TTGACGACTTCGAGACACCGGTTGCCCCTATCAAGCTTGAGCCCCTCAGGGTGTTTCTTCTGGAAAGCATCCCACTCGCCGGCACAGTATGCGCTCTGCGAATAGCCTGGTGAAGCAATGGCGACAAAAAGCGACGAACTGCCGATTCCACTGTTGATTCGATCATCGAAGTCCTCTTGCATGCGAATTTCTTGTTTATCGAAAAACACGGCAGGGTGTTGGCCCAGTCTTGAAGCCAAAGCGTTCGTAAAATCCTCCACAAAGGCGTCCACCCAGCAGACTCTCACGACAGGGAGGTTGTCGACGTGAGCGTAGCTGACAAAAAGGTCGTACTCGGATTTCGGCACTTGCGATAGAGTTCTTGGCTTGGCGGCGTCGTTGTCCATTTTGCTATCCCAGATCGAAGATAGTATACACCCACCTACCGGCGCTGGAGCGGCCTTTTTTTGCCATTTAGCTCATTATTGCTTTCCCGAAGGACGAAACCACTTGATTTCAAATGGCTTACAATGCGTTGTGCCCTGCAGCCACCGCCGGGACCCATCCAGAGCACTAACGGATACTCGCTGCGATTTTGTTCGGTTTACGGAAAGAGAGGCGCTCGTTTAATCGATGGAACCGGGAAGACGATCAGGGCGTCGAAGGTGATTTCGAACATCGTGGCTCCAAATACAAACGCGGGCGCCTCGGACTGCTGCAAGTTAGAGAAGCAACCGGAACGCAACCAGCGCTGGCGTTGATGGCGACACATGCCCCATACCTTATACATCATCGGCCTCGGCGTAAACCTGCCCGACCACATCACCCCCGAAGCCACCCGCGCCATGTCGCAATGTTCCCGTCTGTACTCTATCGTGCAGGCCCCCCAACGATTGTGGCTCCCTCCCGGCACGCTTGGCAAAATCGAAGTAATCGACGCGTTTCAAATGTACGCCGAAGACAAACCGCGAGTTCAAAACTACGAGCACGTAGCGCGCACCATTTTCCAGGCGCTGGACACTTGCGGCTCGGTGGGATACGTCACCTATGGGAACCCTATGTCGTACGACAGTGTCGCGCAGAACCTGGTCCAGTACGGGAAGAAATCGGGATTGCCCGTCCGCATTATTCCGGGGATCTCCTCGATCGACACAGTCCTCTGCGATCTTGGCGTCGACCTGGCCCCAGGTCTGCAGGTCTACGAAGCCACATGGCTGGTTGCCTGTGGCATTCGCCCGCACCTGGAGGCGGCGGTACTCTTGGTGCAGATGGGCACCTTCGGCTCCCTCCGCACCAATTACCAGAAGCGGCCAACCGGCGCTTCTCTGGCTAAGTTGGTCACGTACCTCTGCGAGTTCTACCCCGGCGCTCACGAGGTCTTTCTCGTCCGGTCGTCCAACGGCGCAGGTGAACCACCCCACATCCGCCGGTTCGAGCTCCGGAACCTCTGCGCCGCGGCTGCGGACGATTTGGCTGGAGCGTCCCTCTACATCCCCGCGGTTCAGCACGCGCGGTTCGACAACGCTCTGGTTGAGGGCATGGAAACTGCATTAAAGCCGGATCGCGGGCCGGATTCGGTGCGATGACCGCGCCATGCGCGTGGCTGCCATAAGCTATTGTATTTAAAAGGGTTTGGTTCCTAAGTTCGGCCAAGAACTCGCTTTTGCGCAACCAGCCGTACCCAAATGAAGGTGGGATACGTATTATTGTTGACAGGAATGCCGGCTTGAACTAAGATTTATGATGAGTATTGTGGCTGTTTTGGAGGGTGTATGGGAATTATTGTGCGTAGCACGGTGAAATCGGCGATAGGCCGTTGTGCCGCGCTTGCCAGGAAGTTCTTCCCGGCGAAATTGTTTCCAGCGTTGCTGTTCGGCGCCGACCTCCTGCTCGGACACCCGACCGCTCCCGCTCCCAAGACGACCACCATACCGGACCGCGTTGCCGCCATTCGCAGGACCCTGCCTGCTGCAAAATCGGATTCGGCTAGCGTCTCGGAAACCCCGCGGCAAAAGCCAGACGCCTTGGTCAAGATCGCTCAGTGGATAAACTGGGGCAACTGGAATAACTGGAACAACTGGGCGAATTGGAGCAATTGGGCTAACTGGGTCAACTGGCGGAACATCTGATTTGTGCTCGGATTGAAGTCTCTCCGCCGGCAGCCCGACATTCCCGTTGCGGACGAGATCCAGTTACTTATCGTTCAGCCCACCCCTTTCTGTAATATCGACTGCGATTACTGTTATCTTCCGAATCGCACCTCCACGGCCAGACTCGAACCCGCCACTTGGCGCGAAGTTCTGAGGAAGGTCTTCGCTTCCGGCCTCGTAGGGGATGAACTGAGCGTTGTCTGGCATGCCGGCGAGCCGCTGGCGGTGCCCCTATCTCACTATGCATCCTTGTTCGGTGTGATCGATGAGTTCGCAACTCGTCCGCCCCGGCTGCGGCATTCCATACAGACAAACGGCATGCCGATTACCGATGAGTGGTGCAATTTCATCGCGGCCCACGATATTCACATTGGCGTGAGTATAGATGGTCCGGCATTTCTACACGACCGGCACCGGAAAGACCGCCAGGGCCGCGGTACGCACGATCGCGTGATGAAAGGGATCGAATGCCTTCGCAAACACCACATCGATTTCCACGTAATTGCGGTCGTCACGTCCGACTCGCTCGACCATGCGGATGAGGTCTTTGGATTCTTCCGCGATCAAAGGATTCGGCGGGTGGGATTCAATGTAGAGGAATTAGAGGGCGATCACAAAAGCTGCTCCTTGCTGGACGGCAGCCTGGAGGACCGGATTCGCAACTTCTGGCGCCGCCTGCATGTTCTGCAGATGGAGAGTGACGGCGCGGTCTGCATCCGGGAGTTTGAGCGCGCCTACGAAGTCATCGTGCACGGCCCCCCAAAGATCGACACGGACCTGTCCATGCAGTGGAGCTCTCAACTGGCGGCATTCGGAATTGTCACGGTCGACTACAAGGGCAATGTTTCTTCCTTCTCGCCCGAGTTAATTGGCACGAAGAGCGTGCGCTACGGCGACTTCGTTTTCGGAAACATATTCGAGAACGAATTAAAGGACCTGCGAAATAAGCCCCAGTTCGTCCGCATTGCGCGGGATATCCGCGAGGGTGTGCGCCTGTGCGAGCGGCAATGCCAGTACTTCAGTTTGTGCGGCGGGGGCGCGCCCTCAAATAAGTACTTCGAAAACGGATCGTTTGCGACCACGGAGACCATGTATTGCCGCACTACGATTCAGATGCCGATCGATATCGTCCTTGAGGATCTGGAACAGCACCTGTCTCATTCGCCCGATCTCGCTCACCAGGATTAGGGCTGGATTAGCGCTCGCAAGCGCCGCCACCCGGCAGTGCGCCACGGTATCATAAAAATCTGGCCCGCACACCCCGCTAGGAACCCTCATGACCAACGAGCAACTCGACCAGCTTACGATCAATACCATCCGCACCCTCTCCATGGACGCGGTTCAGCAAGCCAATTCCGGACATCCGGGCGCCCCCATGGCGCTGGCGCCGGTGGCCTACACCGTGTGGCAGCATTTCCTGCGCTTCGATCCCGAAGATCCTATCTGGCCCAATCGCGACCGCTTCGCGCTTTCCAACGGGCACGCCTCCATGCTGCTGTATTCGCTGCTGCATCTGTGCGGCGTGAAAGCCGTCAACCCGCAATACGAATCGCTGGGCGAGTTGGCCGTCAAGTTGGAGGATATCAAGCGCTTCCGGCAGCTCGATAGCCGCTGTCCGGGGCACCCCGAATACCGCTGGACTTCGGGCGTCGAGACCACTACCGGTCCGCTGGGGCAGGGTGTTGGCAACAGCGTCGGCATGGCCATGGCGCGCTGGTGGATGGCGAAACATTTCAACCGTCCCGGCTTCGACATGTTCGATTACGACGTCTATGTGATCTGCGGCGATGGCGACATGATGGAGGGCATTACCGGAGAAGCCGCTTCGCTGGCCGGCCACCATCGTCTCTCGAACCTTTGCTGGATCTACGACAACAACAAGATCACCATCGAAGGCCACACTGCGCTGGCGTTCAGCGAGGACGTGGCTACTCGCTTCATTGGTTATGGCTGGAATGTGACGCGGGTCAGCGACGCCAACGATCTGGAGATGCTGGAACGCGCCCTGCAGGTGTTCAAGAGCACCAGCGACCGGCCGACACTCATCATTGTGGACAGCCACATCGCCTACGGCGCGCCGCACAAACAGGACACCAGCGGAGCGCACGGCGAGCCGCTGGGAGAAGATGAGGTGCGCCTTGCCAAGCGCGCTTACGGCTGGCCCGAAGATGCCAAATTCCTGGTTCCCGAAGGAGTCCGCGAGCACTTCCGCGCGGGCATGGGCGAGCGGGGCCAGCAGTTGCGCGACGCCTGGATGGCGCGCTTCGGGGAATACAAGGCCGAATATGCGGACCTGGCCGATCAGCTCGACCGCATGCTGCACCGCCAGCTTCCGGAGGCCTGGGACAAGGACTTGCCCACGTTTCCGGCCGATGCCAAGGGCTTGGCGACGCGCGACTCCTCCGGCAGGGTGCTGAACAAGATCGCCTGGAACATTCCGTGGCTGATGGGCGGCGCGGCGGACCTGTTCCCGTCCACCAAAACACGACTGACCTTCGAAGGCGCCGGCGACTTCGAAGCCGACGACCGGGGCGGACGCAACATGCACTTCGGCATCCGCGAGCACGCCATGGGCGCGATTGTGAACGGGTTGTCGCTTTCGAAAATCAGGGCTTACGGCTCCACGTTCCTGATTTTCAGCGATTACATGAAGCCGCCCATCCGGCTGGCGGCCATCATGGATCTGCCGGTGATCCACATCTTCACGCACGATTCCATCGGCGTGGGCGAAGACGGCCCCACGCATCAGCCCATCGAGCAGCTTGCTTCCCTGCGCGCGGTGCCGGGCCTGATCACGCTGCGGCCGGCGGATGCCAACGAAGTGGTGGAGTGCTGGCGGTTCACCCTGAAGCAGCGCCATCAACCGGTGGCGCTGATCCTCACGCGGCAGGCGCTGCCCACGCTCGATCGCACGAAATACGCGGCGGCATCGGGCGTGGAGAAAGGCGCTTACATCCTGGCCGATGCGCCGGACGGCAAGCCCGACGTGCTGCTGCTGGCTACCGGCAGCGAAGTGCAATTGTGCGTGCAGGCCTACGAGCAACTCGAGGCGGAAGGCGTAAGGGCGCGGGTAGTGAGCATGCCCAGTTGGGAGTTGTTCGAGCGGCAGCCGCCGGAGTATCGCGCGACGGTCCTGCCGCCGTCTGTAACGGCGCGAGTTTCCGTGGAGCAGGGCTCCATTCTGGGATGGGACCGATACGTCGGTCCGCAAGGGCGCATGATCGGGATGCACACCTTTGGCGCGTCTGCGCCATTGAAAGAGGTCCAGAAGAAGTTCGGGTTTCTGCCAGCCACCGTGGTAAGCGCCGCAAAGGAAGTGTTGGCGGAATCGAAATAGTCCTGCAGCCTGCGGCGGCCTCGAAGGCCGCCTGCCTCGAAGCTCTGCCTCGCTTCTTGCAGGGCTTGGTGGCATAGGCTTTAGCCTGTGGAGGCGAGCTTCGCTCGCCGGGAGGCCGACGTCGACGTCGGCCGCAGGACTGGAGTCCTGCCCCACCTAGCCAGACAGGCTTGGGGCGCCAGCGTCCGATCCGGCACTTTGCGTCTGATAAGCCCCCAGCACCTGCTGCAACATATTGTTGACCAGGGTGGTGGTGGCCGTGCCGCTGTTTATGCCGTCGGCCGGCTGCAACAGCGCGACGGCCATCGAGTTGTCGAAAAACTCTTTAAAATCGCCCTGTTGCCGCAGGGCCTGCAATTCCGCCGTCGCACTAGCGCCCGCGCTCGCGCCCGCCGCACTGGCGGCAGACGACAACGGCGGCAAGCTCTGATAGGCGCTCGCATCCAAATAGCTTAGGGGACTTATCGAACTGGCCATAATGCGCCTCCTGTTTGCCTCATCGGCCCGTTGGCGGGGTTCTTGCTAGTAAAATGTCTCTTACGATGCTGGGATGTCTGCACGATCGGAGACCGGCCGCGTCCGAGCCCGGCGGCGCCACTCCGCACGAAACGGCTCTCCGCCTTATAAACTGGTTGTTATCCGACGAGGTCCAGCTTCCCATTGGTGCGCAGGCAGGCGGCGTCCTGGGCTGGTTCGATGGAGCTTCGACCCGCTTCGTTTACCCCGAAAGCACGGGCTACTATCTAACGATCTTGTCTTTCCTGCACGCACGCGGTTGGCCGGTGGAGGGCATCCCACGCCGCGCGCGCCGGGCGGCCGACTGGCTCGACCGCCAAGGCGGCCGACTGTCGCCGCCAGCCACACGGGTGTATCTTTCCGACCCTCCCACGAAGGACTGGCGCAACAGTTTCTCGTTTTCGTTCGACTTGGCCATGATCTGGCGCGGCATTGCCATGACACGCCAGTTCTTGGGGGCCGCATCCGCGGATCGGGTCCAGGCGGCGGTCGAACGGCGGCTCTTCCCTTTGTGTTCGCCAGACGGCGGATTGCTGGCCAGCGTTCCGATCCAGCCCGGTCCGGCCGCGGAGTCCTGGTCTGTTCATCCGGGACCGTTTCAATTGAAGTCCGCGGCGGCGCTCTTATGTTCCGGTGGAAACCCGCCACCCGAGTTGCGGCGGAATGCCCAAGCCACCTTCGAGCGGTTTCGCGAGTGGACGCCAAACGACTGCCAGCCTGAATTCCTGCATCCCTGCCTCTACTATGTGGAGGGCGCATTGCTAGCGGGCGCCGCACAAAACGACCCATCCCTGTTGCGGCGCGCCGCGCTGGCGCTGGAACGGCTGGCTGCCGGTGCGCTCGGCCCTTGTGGCGAGCCACTGCTCACCCTGCGGTCTGACGCGATGGCGCAAATCCTGCGAAGCGGCTGCCTGTTGGAAGCTGGGGGCTACTTACAGCGCGACCTTTGGAACGTAGCCCTGCCCAGGATAGCCACGGCCCTGTGCCGGTATTGCGGACCGGATGGGCGTATGCATTTTCAACGCGACGCAGCAGGCCGGCCGCGGCACGTGAATGTGTGGAGCGGCTTGTTTGCGGCCCAGGCGCTGCTCTGGTATGGCGACTGGAGCAGGCGGGCACTGGCGATCGAGTCGGCTGCCTGGCTGGTATAACCCGTATGCCGGAAGGCGCCAGCTTCTCCGTACTGCCGATCGACGCGCTCACTTGCCCAACGCCACGCATTCTTTGGATAGAACTGACATCCAAATGTCCGTTCGACTGCATATTCTGCTCCCGAAAAACGTTGCGCGGCGCCGGCGAGCACATGGACTTCGAATTATATCGATCGGTCATTCAAAGCCTCGAAGACCCTGAAATCGTGAGGCTCAATTATTCCGGCGAGTCGGCGCACTACCCGTATCTGATCGAAGCCATCCACCTGGCCCATGCGCGCGGCGCGTTCGTGGAACTAGTCACGGCTTTTGCCTCTTTCCCGCTCGCCAAGATGGATGCTCTGGTCACGAGCGGGCTCGACCGCCTGACCGTCTCCCTGCATACTCTCGATGAAAAACAATTCCAGGATCTGTATCGTTACAGCAGCCTGGCGGATATGAAGCTGCGGCTGACGGCCTTGCGCGACGCGCAGCAGCGGCTGGGACGCCGCCGGCCACTGCTCGACTTTGCGTTTGTCGCTCTGCGGGAGAACCTCCATCAGTTGCGGGGCATAGCCGCGTACGCGCGAGATCTGGGCGTGAAGGATATCGCGATCCATCCGCTCATCCGGCGCGATGAGATTCCGATCCAATTCCCAGCGGAAATCGAAGGCCAACGCCTGCGCCCCGATTTCATTGGTGTCCTGAGCCAGTCCCTGGAGGAGGCGCGCGCGCGCTTTCCCGAGGTCCAATTCAGCCCATCCACGTGCGAGCTCGCGCCCAACCACGAACTGGGCCTCCATCCGCAATATTCGGCGCTGCCGCTGCCGGAAAGGGGGCGCATCTTCTCGTGCGACCAGAGCCCCTGGGATTCCGTACACATTCTGGCGAATGGAGATGTGGTCACGTGCGAGGCGCGGGATAAAGTGGCGATGGGCAACCTGCGCACCATGTCTCTGCCGGAGATCTGGCGTAGTGAAGCATACCAATACTTCCGCCGCGCATTTCAGGAAGGCAAAGACGAGACCTGCCGCGGTTGCCCTTACAAACTGGCTTATGTACCGGGGCCGGTTCGTTCGCAGGTGACACCGCGCGCGGGAAGGGGTGTGGAACTGGTTAGCGGCTGGCATGCCAGTGAAGGGGACCTGGTCTGGAGTAAGCGCCGCAGCCGTGCGCTGCTGAAGATCGAGGCCGGCGCACAGGTCCACGCGCAGGCCACCAGTAAGTGCCTGGAGATCGACGGTCTGCTGCCGCCCGGCCAGGGCCAGGCCAATGAGCTGCGCGTTTCGCATCGTGGACAGGCGATCGGTTCTTTCGTCAATCCTGCGGACAGCACCACCGCGTTCCGTCTCAGCATTCCGTTTCTCGATCCCGCCGAAACAGCGCAGTTCGACTTCGCGGTAACCCAGGTGTGCCGGCCGGCCGACTCGGGATCTCAGGATGTGCGGGAGTTGGGATTCGCCCTGCGCGCCCTGCGTGTGACCGGCGTCGCGCCGGATAAGGCGCCCCGTAAACCGCTGCCGCGCTGGCGCTTTGTTCCGCTTTACCTGGCCCTCGAATGCGGAGCCCGGCTGGCGACGCTGCTGCGGCGGGTGCGGACCGAGCCGCGCAGGCTGCCGGCGTGGCGTCCGGGGGTCAGTATCGTGATTCCCGAGCGCGGCACTCCGGAGCCTCTGGCGCACAGCCTGGCGTCGGCTTACGCAGCCATTCAACAATTGGGCGAAGCGTGCGAAGTGATTGTTGCGGTCAACGGCGCCCCCCTGGATACGTATGCGGAATTGCGGCGGCGCTTTCCGCGGGCGCGCTGGCTGCATAGCGAAAAGCCGCTAGGCTTCAGTGGCGCGGTGGAGTGGGGCGTCTCGAAAGCCAAATTCGATTGGGTGTACCTGCTCAACAGCGATATGACTCTGGCGCCGCGCGCGCTGGTTGAAGCGGCCCGCTGGCGGGCCGATCGCGTGTTTGCGATCGCCTCGCAAATTCACTTTGCCGATTCCACCGTGCGGCGGGAAGAGACGGGCTGGACGGACTTCCGGATGGAGGGAGACAGGGTCGGGATTCTCGACGTCAACCCGGAAGACGCATCCACCGTGCGGGGCCATTTGTACGCCGGCGGCGGATCGTCGTTGTTCCGGCGGCAATTGTTGCGGCGGTTCATGTCGCGAGCGCATCCGTACAACCCGGTGTATTGGGAGGACGTGGAATGGGGCCTGCGGGCGTGGAGAGCCGGATACGAGGTGCTGTTTTGTCCGGCGTCCGAGGCCACCCACATGCATCGGGCGACCGTTTCGCAGTGTTTCCCACCCCAAGAAATCGAGCGCCTGCTGCGGCGCAATCAATTCTTGTTTTCTCTGCGCAACGGCTTTGTCGAACTGCCGCCGCGCGCTCTGGTGAGGGATCTGCGGCGCGTCTGGGACTCCACAACGCTGCGCGAGCTAACTGCATGGCGCCAGGCAGCGTCCTTATTCAAGTCGCTCCTATCGAACGCGCTGGCGCCTGCCCGCACCATCGACCTGGAGCGTTTGCGCGCTAAGTACTATCTACGGCCGGCAGCGCGCCCGGAGCGGCCCAAGGTGATCCTGGTTTCGCCCTTCGCCGTGTATCCTCCGGCGCACGGCGGCGCGCGGCGAATTGCAAATCTCATCCGGCGCCTGGCGGCGGACTTCGATATCGTTTTGCTGAGCGATGAAGAGGCGCTCTACCAGGCGTCGCGCTGTCCGGATTCCGGCGGCCCCGTGGCGCTTCATCTTACCGGCGGCCGCATGGAGAAGGCCGGCGAATCGAGAGACCGCATCGCCAGAATCCGGCTCCATTCGCATGCCCGGATCGGGACGGAAACGGAGCGGCTGGCCAAGGTCTACGATGCCTCGCTGGTGCAAATCGAACACACAGAGCTGGCTGGGCTGATTGAGAATCGGCGCCACCGGATTCCGTGGAGCATCACCTTGCACGATGTGCTCCTCTCGGAGGGCGAACGAACACCGGAAGACCGGTTTGAAGCGGAACTGATCGCCAAATACGATGCGGTCATCGCCTGCTCGGGGGAGGATGCAGCGCTGGTGTCCCACCGGCGGCTGGCAGTCGTGCCGAATGGCGTGGAACCAAGCGGACAGCCTTACACGCCGTCGCGGGGCAGCCGCAAGATCCTCTTTCTGGGCCCTTTTCGCTATGCGCCGAACTTGCGCGGCATCGCGCGCTTTCTGGAGACGGTGTACCCTACGCTGCGCCGGGAAATCCCCGGCATCGAGTTGCAGATCCTGGGTGGGCGCAACGGCCATTCCGTGGCCAAGCAATATGCCTGCTTCGATCAGCCGGGCGTGGAAATCGCGGACCATACCGACGATGTATGGCCCTGGCTGAGAGGATGCGCCTTGACGATCAACCCGCTGCCGGAGATGCGGGGATCCAGTCTGAAGCTTTTGGAATCCATCGCCGCGGGGCGCGTCTGCGTTTCGACCCTGGAGGGCGCCAGGGGTTTCCGGGATCTGCGGTCCGCGGCGCTCGTGAAGGTGGCGCGCATCGAGGATTTCGTTCCTGTGCTAGGCGAGTTGCTGTTGGATGAAGAACGGCGGATCCGCGTGGAAAGACCGTCGGAAAGTGTGCTGGACGCTCTGAGTTGGGAGCGCGCTGCCGGGGTGCAAGCCGGCGTGTGGCGGGGCTGTGGGGCAGACCCCTCTAGTGCGCCGAATACTGCTCCTGGGGCGAGTTCAGCTTAACCGGGATGGTCTTCTCGAGGTCATACACCTCGAAGGTCTGGCCGAAGGTCTGATAGCCGGACGCGATCACCTGGATTAGAATGGTGCCCTGCGGGATTTCCGGCACCTTCGCGATGCCCTCCTGATTCGTGCGCATCTCCCAGCTCGTGCGGATTGCCTTGCCAAGCAAAATCAACGAATGGCCCTTCACAAACTTGACTACCACATCGGCGTGCTCGACGGGCTTGCCGCCCAAAGTAGTGACCTGCACATTGATCTTGGTCATCGCCGAGACCATTTTAATCTCGATAGTCTTCCGGTCATCATGCACCTCGAACGTCTGGCTGAAGGGCTGATAACCCTCGGCGGCGGCCACGACGAGAATGGTGCCCTGCGGGATCTCGTTGGGCGACTTCACGGAGCCCTCCTCATGCGTACGCAGCCTCCACATGGTGCGGGTTTTCTCGCCCTTGACGACTTTAACTTCCACGTCGGCGTGCTCGATGGGCCTGCCCTCCGCCGTGTTGACTTGCACAGTGATCATGGTTGTTGGCGACTTGGCCCCGGCCGCGAACACGCCGGCGAGCACTGCCGTCAGAAGCGCAAAACGGGAACGCATTATTCGATTATGACATGCCCTTTCAAGCGATATCCGGCAGCAGGAAGCGCGCCGACCGGCCGCTGGCGCGGGCCACTTGCTCGGCGGCCAGGTATCCGCTGCGTACCGCGCCTTCCATAGTGGCGGGCCAGCCGGAGCGCGTCCAATCGCCCGCCAGAAAGAGGTCCGGACGGCTGGTTTCCGGAGGCGGACGCACCGCTTCGGTCCCAGGCGCGGCCGAGAAAGTCGCACGCAATTCCTTAATCACGTGCGCCCTTTCGATCCGGGCCTCGCGCGCGCGGGGGAAGAATTCGGCCAGTTCCCGCACCGCCAACGCCACGATATCCGCGCGGCTGGTGGCCGCCAGCTCGCGCGACGCGCTCACCACAAGCTGCAGATAGCGGCCCTCGGATTTATTGAACATCCATTGCACGGTACGGTCGAGCAGTGTGGCGTGCGGCAGATCGGTCACCGGGCGGTCGAACCATAGGTGAATGCCGGTGATCGGGGAATGCTCGAAAGCCGGCGCGGGCAGACCCAGCGCCGGCAGCCGCTCGAAAGGCAACGCGCAGATATAGTAGTCAGCCGTGTGGCGCTCGCCGGCGGCCATGATGCCATCCCGATCGATGCGCTCAACGGGCGCGCGCAGCCGCAGCGAGACATCCCCTGCCGCCCGCCAGAGCTCGGCGCGGTAGAGTTCCCCCAGCGGGATCGCCGGCACCCCCATCTCGTATGCGTCCGCGCGCGCCAGGAAGCCCAGCCAGAAAGTCTGAAAGCCATGGCACGCGGCCATGCGATCCACATCTTCGTTGATGGCGCTTACCAGAACCTGCCGCCAGAACCGCTCGATGGCGCGCGGCGTCTGCCGCTTTTCGCGCAGCCAGTCGAGCATGGTGATGCGGTCCAAATCGTGGCGGCGGGTGCGCTCGCGCCGCAGCGCCAGGAGGCCGCGCGCGATGGCTAGCTTGTCGCCGGCGTCGAGGAACCGCAAGCGCAGGAACGAACCGGTGAAGTGCAGGGGAGCGGGCAACGCACCACGGCGCAGGGTGGAGATGCGGCCGCCGGGTTCGATGAAGTAAAACTCGCGGTAGAAGCGAATCGAGTCCCGTACGCCCAGGCGCGTGTAGAAATCCAGCAGGTTGACGCAGCAGCGCAACAGGACGTGCTGGCAGTTGTCGATCAGCTCGGACGTGCCGTCGGATGGCGCGAGGGGGAACGAAGTCGCCCGGCCGCCCAGAAAAGGGCGCGCTTCGAACACCTGGACCCGGTAGCCGGCGCTCCCGAGCGCCGCGGCCGCCGAGAGACCGGCCAATCCTCCGCCGATGACGATCGCGCTGGGCATCCTTCATCATAGCGGTGGGGCAGCGCCATGCGCTGCCGACTGGAGAGCTTCGCTCCGGACTTTGGCCTTTGTGGTGGGGCGGGCCTCCAGTCCTGTCAGGATGGGCCCGCGGCCCACGAATCGTGATGAAAGCCTTGTGGGGCAGGCGTCTATGCCTGGATAGCATCTGGATAAACCGGCGTGAAGTAGTGAATGAAAGAGTCATACAGGAGGAGGAATAGCGAACCATGCTGGCCCCAACATGCGAGGGCGGCGGTAACGACGCACTTGAGGCGTTGGGCAGGGGCACATGTAGGCTGGGGTATCCCTGAAGTTGATGAGCTCCGAAATAGCCAAAATCAGAGGCGCCGACGGTGTCAGGCTAACCGGAAGGCAATATTGTGGCGCGAGTTACATCGCTTGTGCGTCGCAAGCACTGCGGAGTCGTAGACCCCAAGCATGCATGGAAACTTCACGCGCGAGAACCGAGCGACCCGGTTGCCATCCGTGGCTGGAAGGCGGCGGATCGGTGGGAGAAGGCGATGAGCTATAAGGCCCACAGGCACGGCAATGGGGAGTCGCACAGCGGCATAGTACCAAGGAAGCGGTCGAACGCAGGCGGTTCGCGGGTATTTCCGATATCACGCCGTGCCGCGCAACGAGGAGCGCCTGCGCGCGTTCCGGCACGAAGTGCTGCGCATGTGGTGGTGGCAGATTCGGCGGCGGTCAAAGAACCCGCTGGACCCTGGAACAAATCTTGGGAGCGGCTCGGGTGCCTCATTCCGGACGTCGAAACTCTGCGTCCGTATCCTGACGTTCGCTTTGCGTGGGAACACATCCAAGGTAAGAACCGTGTGCGTTAGGAGTGCTCGCACGGATCTGTGCGGGGGGTGCCGGGCAACCGGCATCCCTACCGCGACCGGCGGGTCTCCAGACCCACCCGAGGGCGAGCTAAGCTCGCCAGCTCACAGGCTGAAGCCTGTGCTACCAGCAGGGCTGAGGCCCGCCGTCCAATTCCAGCTCCAGTAAGTAGAAACTCCAGGGGCGAGCGTAGCTCGCCTGTGTCGGCAGAAGTGCCGACACGGCACGCCGGGGGCGTGCGCCACGAGGGCTACCCACCTGAAATGGCCAATCTCCAGTCACAGGCTAAAGCCTGTGCTACCGGCAGCGCATGGCGCTGCCCTACTTACTCGAAGCGGAGGGCTTCCACGGGCTCGATGGCGGTGGCGCGGCGGGCGGGGATGTAACTGGCCACGAGCGCGGCGGCGGCCAAGACGAGAGAGACCGCGCAGTAAGTGGCGGGGTCCAGCGGACTCACTTCAAACAAGAGGGTCTTCATTAGATGGGTTAGGCCGCCGGCGGCGGCGAGGCCGCAGAGCACTCCCATGGCGGTCAGCAGCAGTCCTTCGCGCAAGAACATGTGGCGCACGGATTGTGGAGGCGCGCCGAGGGCGATACGGATGCCGATTTCGCGGGTGCGCTGGGACACGGTGTAAGATACGACTCCGTAGATGCCCACAATGCCGAGCAGCAGCGCCATGCCGGCAGCGATGCCGATCATCACGAGGGTAAAGGCGGTGCGGGCCATGGAGCCATCGTAGATTTCCCGCATGGTGCGCACGGCGGCGATGGGCAGGTTGGGATTCACGGACCACACGGCTTGGCGGACCTCGTTCAAGAAACCGGCGGAACCGGCGCGGCTGCTGCGTATGGCGAAGGCCTGGCCACGCTGGGTGGTGAGAGGCTGGCTCCACCAATCGCGAAGCATCATGGGCCAATAGACGATGGGGGTGGCTTTCCGGTCCGCGCCGTCGTCGCGCTCATTACCGACCACACCGACGATCTCGCGCCACGGCGCATGGGGGTTCTCGCGAACCCGCTTGCCCAGGGCGGCGGCGGGGCCGCGCCAGAGTTCGCGAGCGAGAGCTTCGGAGACCAGCACGACGGGACGGGTTTCGTAGATATCGGTCCAAGTGAGGTCGCGGCCGGTGAGCAAGGGGTTGCCCATGGCTTTGAAATAGCCGGGAGAGATGAACTTATAGCGGCGCAGGGGCGGGACTTGTCCATCGGCGTAAGCCTTGTCCGCCGCGAAGATGGGGTCGTTGTCGCTTTGGCCATCCATGGTGATGGAGTTGGTGAGGGCGGCCGCGGTGACGCCGGGAATGGCCGCGACCTTATCCAGGATGTTGTTGTAGGTGCGGGTGGCCTGCTCGGCTTTGGGAATTTCAGCCTCGGGGATGGAGACATGCAGGGTGAGGATTTGTTCGGGCTGGGTGAATCCGGGCGGCACCTGCTTGAGGGCGCGGACGGTGCGGATCATGAGGCCGGAACCGATCAGCAGGACCAGGGCGAGGGCGACCTGCACGACCACCAATATGCGGCGCGCGCGGTGGCGTTCGCGGCCATCGCTGGAATTGCGGCCACCCTGGCGGAGGGCGGTATTCAGGCGCGGGCCGGCGTATTTGAAGACGGGGATGAGGCCGAACAGGAGGCCGGCCACGAGCGAGACGGCCAGGGTAAAGAGCAAGACGGGCGGATCGATGGAGATGGCCTCGAGGCGCGGCAGGTTGGCTGGGCCTAGGGATACGAGGGCGCGGAGCGCGGCATAGGCGAGGGCCACGCCGAGGGCTCCGCCGGCCAAGCCCAGGGTGACGCTTTCGAGCAGCAACTCGCGGGCGATACGCGAGCGGCCGGCGCCCAGAGCGGCGCGGATGGCGAGTTCCTGCTGGCGGCCTTCGGCGCGCACCAGCATCAAATTGGCGACATTCGCGCAGGCAATGAAGAGCACGCCGCCGATGGTGGCCATTAAGACCCACAAGACCTTGCCGATGTCGCCGACGACGTCGGCTTTGAGGGGCCGCACGCTGGGTCCGAAGTGCGCCTCCTGGACCATTTGGAGGCTGATGCCGGGGGCCATGGGGAATTTGCCGAGCATCATGGGGAGCATGCGCGCGACATCGGCATTGGCTTGGGCCAGGGTGGCGCCGGGTTTGAGGCGCGCGACGGCCTGGTAGCTGAATTGGCCGACGAAGACCTTGGCGCGGTCGAGCTGCAGGGGTTCGAGGAGGGCGGCCGCGGAGTTCATGAAGCGGAAGCTGGCCGGCAGGATGCCGATGACTTCACTGGCATCGCCATCCACCATAATGCGGCGGCCGATGACGGACGGATCGCCGCCGAATTTGCGCTGCCAGTAGCCGTAGGACAAGACCGCGGTTTTGGGGCTGCCGGGGGAGTCGTCCTTGCGGGTGAACCAGCGGCCGCGGATGGGTTGTACGCCGAGGATGGGAAGCACGCCGCCGGTGACATCGAGGGCAGCGATCTGCTCGGGTTCGCCCGCGCCGGTGATGTTGACCGAATTGTTGCGCCAGACACCGATGTCCTGGAAAGTGCGGCTTTCTTCACGGAAGGTGAAGTAGGTGGAAGGAGAAGCGTTGAGCGTCTCCATGCCCTGCAGGCGGGACGTCTCCCAGACGGCCACGAGGCGACCGGAATCGGGGTAGGGCAGTGGCTTGAGGAGGACTCCGTTCAGGACGCTAAAGATGGCGGTATTGGCGCCGATACCGATGGCCAGGGTGATGAGGGTGATGACGGTGAACATCGGCGAGTGCGCAAGACGGCGGAAGATGGGCTTCATGGAGGGTAATACGACAGAGGGTGGGGGAAAGGTCCAGGGAAGGGCTAGGGGCTAGGGCTAGGGCTGGGGCTGGGGCTGGAGACACTTGGGGCTTGGCTTGGGGCCGAGGTTGGTCGATGAAGGGGGTTTACTACATATTGACTGGGCTTCAGATCTTGGGTCAGGTGGCCGGGGCGGGGGTGGGGGCGGCCGGAGTGGGCTCTTGGGGGACGTCGGAATCGCCGGAAGGTGTTGGGGGGACGGGAGTTACCTTGGATTTTGGCTTCGTTTCGACAATCTCTTTCTGGCGCATTTTTTGCAGTTTTTGGAGGTCCGCGAGGCAGCGGGAATAGTCGCGCTGGACGCGGCTTTCGTAGCGGTTCAGGCGCTCGATGACGTTGTGTTGGGTACAATCGAGCTGAAATGCCCAGACCAGCGGGTCGGTGACACCATTCCGGTTGTGCAGCTCGGGCACCGGGCAGGCGCGCACGCGATAGTCCAGGTAGCCGGTTTCGATGCGGACGATGCGCTGGATGCGGTAGGTGGCGACGGCCATGCGGACGACGAGGTCGTCCTCGACCTTGCCATCGGGGTGGAGGCCGGCGCGATATTGATCGGTAAGGGCCTGGAGATCGGCGGGATCTTCGCCGGGCAGGATGGGGGATGCGCCGGTGAGTCCGTGGACGGTGCTGTTGCGGGCGGAGCGCGATTTTCCCGTTTCGGTGCGGGGTCCGGTGCTTCGCTGGGCATTTTTGCGATTGGAATTGGTTTGCGATTCTGACGGCATGGTTGCTCTCCTACTACGAAGCTATGCGGGGGGTGGAAGGGAACGTGCGGATGTTTGGGGCTAGGGCGTTGAGGGGAAAGGGGGAAATAAATTGGCGAGATTTGCGAACGAAGAAAAAAGCGCCGGCGCGCTTTGGCGGCCTACGAGGCCGCCGCAGGCTGCGAGCCTGCCCCACGAGGGTTTGGCAATGCGTGTTGTCGCGGTTGTCCTGATATTTGCCTGGACGGGCTGGGCGCAGTTCAAAAGCACCGCTCCGCTAGTGGTAGCGCCCACTACCGTTACGGATTCCAAGGGGCGTTATGTGGACGGGCTTACGCCGGAAGACCTGATTCTGTACGACAACAATGTGCCGCAGAAGATACAGATGGATTGGACGATGTATCCGATCGACCTGGTGGTGGCGGTGGAGACCGGCGCCAATTCCGGGGCGGTGATCGACAAGCTGGGCGGCACCGGCATTCTGTTTACGCAGTTGCTGGCGGCGGACGCCGGGGAGACCGCGGTGATTTCGTTCAGCGACGAGGTGAAGGTGCACCAGGATTTCACGGGCAGCCCGGACCTGGTGATTCACGCGCTGCGCATGCTGCGCAAAGAGGGCGGCGGCGCGCACATGCTGGATGCGTTGCGAGAGGCGCTCGAAATGCTGGAACGGCGGCCGGCGGGACGGCGGCGGATCATCCTGACGATTGCGGAGAAGCGCGACCGCGGGAGCCAGGCGAAGCTGGCCGACGTGATGGAGCGAGTGGAGCGGCTGAACGCGGCGATTTATTGGCTGACGTATTCGCCGATGCTGCAGCCGTTCACGGTGAAGCCCAAGACCGCGGAGGATCTGAAGCCCGAAGAGGAGCGCATCAAGATACGGAAGTGCGATCTTTGCCCGGAGCCGGACGACACGCCGGTGCCTCCCGACTTGGGGCCGGGCGGGTGGATGTATACGATCGGGGAATTAGCGCGGTTGCACAAGCCGGATCTGGCCAGCCTGTTCGCCAGGACCACGGGTGGGCGGACGCTGAATTTCCTGAAGAAGAACGCGTTGGAGGAAGCCATTCAACTGGTGGGCGAGGAGGTGCATCGGCAATACATTTTGAGCTTCGAGCCGCGGGGCGGAGAGGCGGGGAAATTTCATGCGATCCGGGTGGCGGTGAAGGGCAGGCCGGAGCTGCGGGCGAGCACGCGGGAGGGGTATTGGGCGTTGCCGTGAAGGCGCTGAGAAGAAACGGTATGGCAGGAGGCGCCAACGGGGCATGAAAATGCGGCGCGCTTTGGCGGCCTGCGAGGCCGCCGCAGGCTGCGAGCCCGCCCCACACGCTGCGCAAAAAATGGACCCAAAGCCGTCGGCGGCGTAGCGAGCGGCCAGTGTCTACCACGGCCTGCGGGAGGCCGGTCCGCTGGCCGGCCGGTATCTGCCGGCGAACCCGCCGTTGCCCGACCTGGCCGGAACAACTGGCAGCGCATGGCGCTGCCCCACTGAGGGGCGGAACTTACGGTACCCGCTGTCCTATTCCGGCGTGGCCCGATGAACTCAGCGGGAGGCGGCCTACGAGGCCGCCGCAGGCTGCGAGCCTGCCCCACGGCTAGCGGAGTTCTTCCATGATTTCGTCGAGAGCGGCTTGGGGCGGGCGCACCTTGGATTGCGGCAGGGTGGCCAGGGGTTCTTCGGCCATGTGCAGCATTTCGAGGAAATTGGGCTTTTCGGTATTCACGTAGAGCACGCCGGTGAGCACTTCGTGTTTCTTCTCGGCGTCTTCGAGGGCGTGCAGCGCCCCGAGGCGGCTGGTGGGATCGTAGTCGCGATGGAGCTTGCGGATGCGCAGGTGGGATCCGTCGTGCAGTTCGACGTCGCGCACTTCGCCTTCGTCGATCTCGACGGAGATTTCCTCGAAAGAGGGCACGAAGGAGAGATCCTGGAGCATCTCTTCGTGCTCCTTCATATAGCTGTAGCTCTTGGTGGAGCCTTCGTGATCGTTGAAGGTGACGCAGGGCGAAACCACATCGATGACGGAGAGGCCGCTGTGCGCGATGGCGGTCTTGATGAGGGCCTGCAACTGCTTCTTGTCGCCGGAGAAGGAGCGGGCCACAAAGGTGGCGCCCCAGCGCAGCGCGAGGGCGCAGCAATCGAAGGGGGGCAGATCGTTGACGACGCCGGTCTTCAGCTTGGAGCCGAGATCGGCGGTGGCGGAGAATTGTCCCTTGGTGAGCCCGTAGACGCCGTTATCCTCGATGATGTAGATCATGGGCAGATTGCGGCGCACCAGGTGCATGAACTGGCCGATGCCGATGGACGCGGTATCGCCGTCGCCGGTGACGCCCAAGCCGAGCATGGTGCGATTGGCCATAATGGCGCCGGTGGCGATGGCCGGCATGCGGCCGTGCACGGCGTTGAATCCGTGGGAGAGGTTGAGAAAGTACGCCGGGGATTTCGACGAACAGCCGATGCCGGAGAACTTGCCGACGCGCCAAGGCTCGACGCCCATCTCGTAGAAGCATTCGATGACGCGCTCGGAGATGGAGTTGTGGCCGCAACCGGCGCACAGGGTGGTCTTGGCGCCCTTGTAGGGGATGACTTCCAAGCCGATGTGGTTCAACTTTTTGGGCGGCGGCGGGGGTGTGGCGACGGTGCTCATTTGCCCTCCTGGCGGACGATTTCATCGGTGACGGTGCGGGCGTCCAGCGGCAGCCCGCCGTAATACCTTATGCTTCTGAGCTTGGCGATTTGTTCGGGCGTCATTTCCAGACGCATAAGGGAGAGCAACTGCGCGTCGCGATTTTGATCGACGACATAGACGCGCTGGTGGCGCGCGATGAACTCGACCAGCTCGGGCGTGAACGGGTAGGCTTTCAAGCGCAGGTAGCTGGCGGGGATGTCGTATTCGGCGAGCAATTGATCGCAGCTTTCGGTGACGGCGTAGTGCGAAGTGCCGCAGGCGACGAAGCCGATTTCGGCGTCGGGATGGGAGCGCACTTCGGGCGCGGGGAGATGTGTGCGCATGGTCTGGAACTTGTGCGCCAGGCGGTCCATGTTGTGGATGTAATCGTCTTCGCGCTCGGTATACTGGGCGCGGTCGTTATGGCCGCTGCCGCGGGTGAAATAGGCTGCGGCGGGATGGTTGGTGGCGGGGAGGGTGCGATAGCCGATGCCATCGCCGTCCACATCTTTATAGCGCGCGAAGCCGCCGAGTTTGTCGAGGTCGGCGGCGGTGAGGACTTTGCCGCGGTCGAGGGGCTTTTCGGGATAGGGGAAGGGATCGGACATCCAGTTATTCATACCGAGGTCGAGGTCGGTCATGACGAAGACGGGAGTCTGAAAGCGCTCGGCGAAATCGAAGGCGTCGCCGGACATCGTAAAACACTCTTCCGGAGACGACGGGAAGAACATGGGGTGCTGGGTATCGCCATGGGAGAGCAGGGCGGTGGACAGGAGATCGCCTTGCATGGTGCGAGTGGGGAGCCCGGTGGAGGGACCCACGCGCTGCACGTCGAAGATGACGGTGGGGACTTCGGCGTAATAACCGAGGCCCACGAATTCGGACATGAGGGAGACGCCGGGGCCGGCGGTGGAGGTCATGGAGCGGGCGCCGGCCCATCCGGCGCCGAGGGCCATGCCGATGGAGGCCAACTCGTCTTCGGCCTGCACTACGGCGAAGGTAGCGCGGCCGGTTTCGGGGTCGATGCGGAAGCGCTTCAGATAACCGATCAGGGTTTCGACGAGGGAAGAAGACGGCGTGATGGGATACCAGGTGACCACGGTGACGCCGGCGAACATGGCACCGAGCGCGCACGCGGCGTTGCCCTCGACGATGATTTTGCCGGTATTGGCATGCATGCGCTGGACGCGGTAGGCATCGGTCTTGGTGAACGTCCTGGCGGCGTAATCGTAGCCGGCCTGGGCGGCGCCCCAGTTCAACTCGGCGGCCTTGGCTTTGCGCTTGCCGAACTGTTTGACCAAGGCCTGGTGGATCTCCTGCATATCGATGGAGAGCAGCCAGGCGACGATGCCGTCGTAGAGCATGTTGCGCACGAGTTTGCGCAGCTTGGCGTCGGGGCAGACGGGCGCGACCAGCTTATCGAAGGGCGCGGGGTAGAAGTGCAGATCGGAGCGGAGGGCGTTGAGCTTGAGGGGCTCGTCATAGACGACGGAGGCGCCGCTATCGAGCTTCATGACGTCTTCGCGGGCGGTTTCCGGGTTCATGGCGACGAGGAGATCGATTTCCTTTTTGCGGCCGATGTAACCGTGTTTGCTGGCGCGGATGGTGAACCAGGTGGGGAGTCCGGCGATATTGGACGGAAACATATTTTTGCCGGAGACGGGGACGCCCATCTGGAAAATGGACCGCATGAGGACGGTATTGGCGGTCTGGCTGCCGGATCCGTTGACGGTGGCGACTTGAATGGAGAAATCGTTGATTACGGTATGGCCGGGATCGCTCAAGCGAGGCTCCGCCGGCGAGACTTCTAGCGTTGACATCTATAGGAGTCCTTAATTGGGGTGGTGACCCTGTTCACTGCGCTTCTTGTATATTATACGACGATGCGCGGTGGGGCGCGCGGGGCGGGGCGGACGCGGTTGTCCGGGCTCACGCGCGGGGGGGTGCTTAACAGTCTTGGGGAAACCGCCGGACGCCTTCGATATCGAGGAGGAGTTCGCGTACAACTGTACGCCGCGGTTAAGACGAGAGGTGCGCCAGATCATTTTCAGCATTTTGACCAGATTGTGGCGGCCTGGCGGGAACACTTGGGAGATCATGGTGGAGAGTAAAACAAAATTGGGTAGTGGGTCGTTTTGGATTTAGAGGGCGGGCAATTCTGCCGGCAGCCGGCTTTAGCCGGCTCTGGCCGCCTTAAAGGCGGCTGCGGCCAAGATTGGCCGCCCCCCCAATCGGACCCACTACCCAAGACCGTTACTGGCAAGAGCGATCGCCACTACGCCCGACGCACCGCGCCGGTGTGGGAAGTCACCGACGAAGTTTGGCAGCAGATCGTCGCGGTGAACATGACCGGCGTCTTCTACTGCTGCCGCGCGGCGCTGCGGACGCATCGTCAACATCGCATCCATCGCCGGCAAGGAAGGCAATCAGAATATGTGCGCATACTCGGCCACCAAGGCCGCCGTCATCGGTTTCACCGAGTCTGCCGGCAAGGAAGTGGCCACCGAGGAAATCGCCGCGGTGGTGCATTCGTTGGCACGGGTTGCCCGGACCGCGGCGGTGGACGCGACGACTGCTTCGCATTGGGCAATCCAACTATCATGGAAAGCGGACGGAAAAGTAAACCAACTCGGCGAACGGATGCGTCAATACGCGGTAGGCTTCCCTTTTCACATTCGCCGAACGCGCCCGCCCCCCTGGAATGACGCTCTATAATGGAAGCCAGGAACCGATGCCCACTATTCCATATGTGCAGGGCTGGCGGTTCCACTTCTATTCGAATGAGGGCAATGAGCCCATGCACGTGCATGCGGAGAAGGGAGAAGCCGAGTGCAAGTACTGGCTGCACCCGGACACCTTCGATATCGAAGAGGAGTTCGAGTACAACTGTACGCCGCGGTTGAGACGAGAGGTGCGCCAGATCATCTTTCAGCATTTTGACCAGATCGTGGCGGCTTGGCGGGAACACTTGGGAGAGCATCGTGCAGAGTAAAACAAAACCGGTATTAGCAAGCGCGATCGCCACTACGCCGGACGCGCTGATCGTCACCACGGAAGCCGGGCCTGTTTCCATTCCATGGGATGAATGTTCCGAGCGCCTCGCGCGCGCATCTTTCGCCGAACGCAGCCGGGCGGAACTCTCGCCTTCCGGGTATGGTATTCACTGGCCGTTGATTGACGAGGACCTCGCGGTCGGCCCTCTACTTTCGGCTCACGCCTCTCCGCCTCGCCGAACCGAGGGGTAGTGGGACGCGTCCCACTACCAACCGAGGGCACCGCATGATGTTTTCATAAAAGGCGGGGCGCATGAATCGCGCAATCGATGGGCGGCCTGGCGTTCCCCCTCCCATCGAGATCACGCTTTCCGATTCCGTGCATGCGGACGTGGCCGAGGTGCTCTCACGCACCGGCCGCATCGACATCCTCGTAAACAACGCGGGCATCGCCGGACGGACCGCGCCGGTGTGGGAAGTCACCGACGAAGATTGGCGGCAGATCGTCGCGCAACTCCGCGACCACGCGCTTCCGGACCAGAATGCGGTAGCCAGTGCCGGGGTCCGCTTCAATCTCCCGCAGAAGCGAGGACAGCCGCCTGCGCGCGTCACTTAGGCTGATTTCCTGTAACATCGTCTACTGTACATTTTAGCCTAAAGTGTACAACAGCGCCGCGCCCACACGAGGTATCCGCGTGCGATATCCTCGATCATAAGGAGTCCATATGAACGTCGAAGAAGAGTTCCAGGACGTGCTCCAAAACATCGAGTTCGGCATCATACAAGCGTTCCGCGCCGATGGTTCTTTGCTCGACCTGGACGCCAATGACGCCGTTGCGGCGCTGATTCGCCGCTATCGGGCGGAGCAAGAACAGCGGACTCCGCCTCCTGTGCGCCTGGGCGACAAGGCGCAGCGAATCTTCGACAGCACTCTGCCAATCTGCGAGTGGCGCCTGGGGCGGGAGGGACCATCCTTGCCGCCGGAGATGGGACCGGCGGCAGCCGTTCCAAACACGCCGGATGACATCGTGACCTGCTTGAAGCGCATTCAGAAGTCCATCGATTTCTGGAACAAGCGCAACGGGCGGCAAGGATATCTGTCCTTCGTTGCGCCGTACGTGCCGTGAGATCCGGCAGCCACTTTACGCCGAAACAGGAATAGTGCATAATGTTTTTAATGCCTTAACAGGCGAAGGAGCGTGCGCATGAAGTATCATCCGATCGGCGACATGAAGTGCCCGTTTTGCGGACAATTGAATCTGGTCTACAAGCGCCCTGGGCTCAGCGGCGACGTGTACCGTTGCGCCGCGGAACTGGGCGGCTGCGAGCGCACCATCGTCCACCGCAGGCGCAAGGGAGACACGCGCTGCGGCGTCGTGGCGGTGTTGAATTTCGGGCACGTCGGCCAGTGGAATCCGTGCATGCAGGGGGGCCAGGAGGCCCAGCCGGCAGCCGCCGCGAAGCGCTAAGAAGGGCGGCGGGTTCCGGAGAAGCCGCGCACGGTCGAAACCCACCGCGATCCGCGGGGAATGGGCGGGTCTAGAGACCCGCAGCGGCGCATGGCGCCGCCCCACGTGGGCTTAAGTCACTATTGGTGGACCGCCGGCCCATCCTGACAGGTCCTCCAGCTTTGGTAGAATTGAAATGCAATGACGGTTGACGAGTTAGAACGCCAGTACACCCCGCTCCGCGAACAGGCCCTGGCTGTGCGGAGGTATCTTTGACGCCCCCGCGTTGAAAGCGAAACTCCAACAGACAGAAGAGCAGACCGCCGCGCCCGGCTTCTGGAGCCAGCCCGAGAAGAGCCAGAAGATCATGCAGCAGCGCAAGCGCATCGAGGAGAGCCTGGGCAACGAGCAGCGCATCGCCGCGCTCACCTCCGATCTGGATACGCTCTTCGAACTGGCCCGCGAGGGCGAAAACGTTTCGGGCGACATCGAGCGCGATCTCCAGACCTACGCGCAGTTCGTCGAGCGCGTGGAAACCGCCATGCTGCTCTCCGGCGAAAACGACCAGCGCTGGGCTATCGTGACCATTCATCCCGGCGCGGGCGGCACCGAAAGCCAGGACTGGGCCGAGATGCTGCTGCGCATGTATCTGCGCTGGGCCGAACGCGATGGCTTCTCGACCGTGATCACCGACCGGCTGGAGGGCGAGGGCGCCGGCATCAAGTCCGTCACGTTTGAAGTCAACGGCGACAACGCCTACGGGATGCTGCAATCCGAGATCGGCGTGCACCGCCTGGTGCGCATCTCGCCGTTCGACGCCAACGCCCGCCGGCACACGTCGTTTGCTTCCGTGTTTGTCTACCCGCAAGTGGACGACGAAATCAAGATCGATATCAAGCCCGACGATCTGCGCATCGATACGTTCCGGTCGGGCGGCGCCGGCGGCCAGCACGTCAATATGACGGATTCGGCGGTGCGCATCGTACACCTGCCTACTAATATCGTGGTGCAGTGCCAGAACGAGCGCTCGCAACACAAGAACCGCGACAGCGCCATGAAGCAGCTTCGCGCGCGCTTGTATGAGTTCGAGCTGGAGAAGAAGCGCGTGGAAGCGGCCAAGACCGAGGCCACCAAGCTGGATATCAACTTCGGCAGCCAGATTCGCAGCTACGTACTGGCGCCCTACCGCATGATTAAGGACCACCGCACCAAGCTGGCCATCGGCGACGTGGACCGCGTGCTGGAAGGCGACATCGAGCCGCTGATCCACGCCTACCTGGTCTTCCGGAAGACGGGCAAGACGGCGGGCGACGGGGGCAAGGACGAGCTGCCGGAGTGAAACCCGACACGGCGGCCCCAGATCTCCTCCGCGCGGCGGGGCTGATTCGTTCTGGCGGGATCGTCGCGTTTCCCACTGAAACTGTCTACGGGCTGGGCGCAAACGCGCTCGATCCCGCGGCCGTCGAGCGCATCTTCGCGGTGAAAGGGCGGCCGCGCCAAAGCCCGCTGATCGTCCACGTGGATTCGATCGAGATGGCGCGCGCGCTCGTGCTGGAGTGGCCCGATGCCGCCGACCGCCTGGCGCATCGCTACTGGCCCGGACCCTTGACCCTGGTTTTGCCGAAGCAGCCTTCGATTCCCGATATCGTGACCGCGGGCCTCTCGACAGTCGGACTGCGCGTGCCGGCTCATCCGCTGGCGCTGGCGCTGATCCACGCGGCCGGCGTGCCTATCGCCGCGCCCAGCGCCAATCCGTTCACCGAACTCTCGCCTACGACCGCCGAACACGTGCGCCAATCGCTGGGCGATGCGGTCGACCTGGTGCTGGACGGCGGCCCCGCCACCGTGGGCATCGAGTCCACCGTGCTGTCATTGGCTGGGTTGGAGCCGGTGCTGCTGAGGCCCGGCGTGATCCCGCTGCCGGAGATCGAGTCGCTGATCGGTCCCGTGCGGATTGAGGAAGGCGGTGGGCCCGGCGCGCACGCTTCACCGGGGATGCACGCACAACATTACCGTCCGCGCACGCCGCTGGTGCTGCTGTCGGCCGGCGATCCGCCGCCCACCGGCCGCGGAGAATGGTTGCGGCTGGGCCGCGAGATGCCCGCTGAGCCGGCAGCCTATGCCGCGGCGCTTTATTCCGTTTTGCATCGTTTGGACGCGCGGGGGCTGGACTGGATCGCCGTAGAGCGTCCACCCAATACGCCGGAATGGGCGGGCATTCTCGACCGTCTCACCCACGCGGCGACGCGCTGATTGGGCCGCGCGTTTGGGGTACAATCGGCTAACATGCGGATCCGCTACGCACGCCAGGTTACGGTTACGCTCTGCTGGTTCGCGTGGGCGCTGTCCGCGCCAGCTCAAGAGAGCAAGCCTCTGGCAGCGATCCCTCCCGGAGCCTTTCAGTTCGAGGGCACGTGGGATTGCGCCGGCGCGATGGGGAATGGGAAGACGCACAAGTCGGTCTTCACCGGCAGTGTGATTCTGGGCGGAAAGTGGCTGGAACTCACTGAGCGGGACATTGAGCCGGCAACCGGGTATCTGGCAAAGTATCTGATCGGCTACGATCCGCAGCAGAAACGCCTGGTCGAGTTCGATGCCAACAACTTCGGCGCA
>JBEKMJ010000108.1:0-28069 GCA_050008575.1 Bryobacteraceae bacterium | reverse complement strand
AAAGCGGCAGAGGTGCGTCAGCAACAGGATCGAGTGCGCCGCCGACTGGCAGAGGTTCCCGCGCTGCCATCCGTAAGTCAGGCAGTGGACCCGATAGCGGTCGCCGCCAAAGCTGCCGAGTTGTTCCTCAAACAACCGGGGGCCGAGCAACGCAAACTCCTTCGGCTGGTGCTCGATAAAGGGACCTGGAAGGGCGGTGAGTTGCGGATGTCCTTCCGGGAGCCATTTTCGCAATTAAGACTTTCGAACCGTGAAAGTCATGCAAAAGATAGCGACTTAAAGGCTGACAAACGCGATTTTGATATCTGGCGGAGACGCTGGGTCTCGAACCCAGACGCCCCGAAGGGCCCTCCCGTTTCGAGCGGGCTGCCGCTAGGCCGTAACTCGGCTTACGTCTCCGCGTTGGATGGGTGTCGAGACGAGTCTCGACAAAGGCGAGCTTCGCTCGCCTGTGTCGGCAGAGTGCCGACACGGCACGTTGAGAGCGTGCGCCACGAGGGCTACCCAACTGAAATAGCCCATCTCCAGCGACAGGCTGAAGCCTGTCCCACCTTGGTGCGCCCCCCGGGATTTGAACCCGGATGCCCGAAGGCTACAGTTTTTGAGGCTGCTGCGTAAGCCGTTCCGCCAGGGGCGCATAACTTGGTGGGCCTGGAGAGACTCGAACTCTCATGTCCGAAGACGCCAGTTTCTAAGACTGGTGCGTATGCGATTCCGCCACAGGCCCATGGCACTCCGGGGCCGATTCGAACAGCCAATCGTGGGTTTGGAGGCCACTTGCGTCACCATCCGCATCCGGAGCGCATTGGTGGGGAGAGCGGGATTCGAACCTACGAGGTTTTCCCGAAGGGTTACTGGGGCTACAGCCCAGCGGCTTCGACCACTCACCCATCTCCCCGATGTCAAAGAACAGAGAACTACTTACAAGGATGAATAGCTTGGCGCCATGCCGGCGAGCCACACGTAGGGCAGGCTAGAGCCTACCTTAGCGGCGGGCCGGCAACTACCAATACAGTAACGATAAGAGTGGATAACCGGACAGGCGGGAGCAACAGAGCGTGCGAGTTTTTGTTGCGGTGTCCATGAGTCGATAATACAGCAAGTGTGACTTTGTGTCAAGAGCGGCTAGTCATTAAAAGACGATTAAGCAAAGAGCCGGCCTGGGAGCCGATTCTGCATGAATTGGAGGGCGGGCAATTATGTCCGCAGCCGGCTTTTAGCCGGCTCTAGCTCTAGCCGCCTTAGGCAGCCCTCCAAGCGAGCCCAGAGTACCAGGATTAGGGAAACTAGGTGGCATTGGGGCTGGGAGCCCCGCCTCACTAGGCTACAATGAATTGGCATGACATTCTGTTTGGGGATTACGGTTGACGACGGCCTGGTCGGCATCGCCGACACGCGCGTGCTTTCGGGCAGCGAGTCGTTGATGGCCAAGAAAGTGGCCGCGTATCAAGGGCCCGGCTTTTCTTTTTTTATCATGACGTCCGGCTTGCGTTCGTTACGGGACAAGGCCCTGCTCTATTTCGAAGAGGTTTTTACGCGCCAGATCGGCGCGCGCGACCGCCTCTTCAAGGTCGTAAATCTCTATGCGGGCGAGGTGCGGCGGCTGGCGCAGGAGGAGGGACCGTCGCTGCGCCAGGCCGATTTCGAGTTCAATATCTACTCGCTGATCGGAGGCCAGATGTCGGCCGACTCAGCGCATCAGTTGTTTTTGGTTTATCCGGAGGGCAACTGGGTCGAGATCGGCCCCGACACGCCCTATCAGATCATCGGCAATTCCGGCTTCGGCAAGCCCATCCTGGAGCGCTCTCTGACTCACTCCGATTCCATGCTCTACGCGTTCAAGTTGGGGATACTGGCGTTCGACGCCACGCGGCTCTGCGCGGCCAACGTGGATTTTCCCTTTGACGCGCTGCTCTATACGCGCGGGAGCTTCCAATTGATCGAGCACCGCTACCAGCGCAAGGACTTGGAAAAAATCTCCGATTGGTGGCAGGAACGCATGCGCGGCGCCGTAAGCGAGCTTCCGTCGGAGTGGGTCGAGAGCGCCTTCTCAAGGCTGGCGGGGACACACCTGCGGGAGTGAAAAGAAGTTACTCCACTGGCATCACGTCGACTTCGACATGCAATTTGTGCCGGGCGCCGCCGAGGAGCACTCCGTAGATGGGACTGACGTCGCTGTAGTCGCGGCCCCAGGCCACGGTGATGTGACCGTCCGACGGTACGCAATTATTCGTGGGATCGAAATCCACCCAGCCGGCCCCCGGGCACCATGCCGAGCACCACGCGTGCGAGGCGTCGGCCCCTACCAAGCGCGCCCGTCCCGGCGGCGGCATGGTTCTCAGGTAGCCGCTGACGTAGCGTGCCGGCAGGCCCAGCGAGCGCATGCAGGCGATCTGCAGGTGCGCGAAGTCCTGGCACACGCCCCGGCGCTTTTCAAAGAACGTCTGCACCGGGGTGGCAACTTCGGTGGCGTTCTTGTCAAAGCGGAAATCCTGGTGGATTCTGCCGGTCAGATCCCGCACCGCTTCGAGCAGCGGACGCCCTGCGGGAAACGACTCGCGCCCATAGTCCGCCAGTTGCGGACTTCGCCGCACGCGCCGCGAATCGAAAACGAACTGGTAAGCGTTTAGAACTTCGTCGCTCGTCTCCCCGGCCAGCGCCTTACCCACGGTCTCCCATGCAGGCGTTCCGGAGAAGTCCGGTGGCGCGACGGCCCGCACTTCCAAATCGGTGTTGGCCTCCACCACCAGGCAGTCGTGCGGCTCGTCCAACGTGAACGAAGTCAAGGTATTGCCGAAGTAATCGAAGTGCGCGGAGGTGACCGGCGGCGCCGGCAGGATGGCCACGTAACTCTCCCAGCAGGTCTGTGCGGGAAGATTGCGCGGCGTCAGACGCACCACGTGATGCGATACCGAAACCGTGTCCTCATAATCGTAAGTGGTTCTGTGCCGGACGCGATAGATCAAACGGCGCGCTCCCTTTCCGCGTGGCTGAAATAGACGTTGGTTATAGCGTCCGACAGGGCGGGCAGCGCCGCTCCCGTGACCACCAGCAGTTGGTCGAGGGGCTCGCGCACACCGTCCTCGCCTGGCTGGCACAGCATCCGCACGTCCGCGCCAAACAGTCTCCCTGCCGCTTCTTCCAAAGGACGCTGTTTGGAAACCGGCCATGCCGCCCCCGCGGGCCTGCCGGATAAACACCGGCAATGGTCCAGGAGATCTTGTATCTGGAAGGCCAGCGAGCGCGGATTGGCCTCGTCGTTCATCAACAGATCGAGCACTGGCGCGGCTTGCAGTTCGGTGAAGTAGCGGGCCCGGTAAGTCATGGAACTGTCGGCCACCTCCAGCAGCATCTCCAACGTGGGCCAAGTCCGCGGGCTGAACGGCACAATAATCGCGCGAAAAAGATCCACTAATTGGATGGAGCGCTCGATGCGTCTTCCGAGGCTGAGGAAATGCCATCCGGGCCCGCGCGTGATGTTTTCCATTTCGATCCCGCGCAGCGCGGCGAGGATCCCGATACAACGATTCAGAACGGCCAGCGCTTCGCCCGTGGAGGCGTAGCCCCAAGCCGAGCTGTGTGCGGCGCCGAACTGGCTCACGATACGCAGCGTGTCGCTCGAAAGACTATCCCGCACCTGCGCGGCCGCCCGCGCGGCGCGATTCAAAACGGCGTTCAAGCTGTCGCCGCGCTGTTCTTCGAATATCAGCGAGAGGATTTCCTGCTCCAGATCCCGCCATTGGTCGAGATGCCCTTGGGCGTCCTCCTCCGACAGCCGCGAGTGCGGCGACGCCAGACAATCGTACAGTTTGATCAGGGAATCCCACTCGGATGTGCCGGACGCTCCGAACTCGCCGGTCAGCCGGATCAGGATGCAGCGCAGGACGCGCGCCAGGTGCTCCGCGCGTTCGCCGTAGCGGCCCAGCCAGAAGAGGTGATCGGCCGCGCGGCTGGGCAGGTTGGTGCCCCCTCCGCGGTTCAGCTCCAGCGGCTGGCCACGGGGATGCTGCGGCGTGAAGACGTCCACTGGTCCGTTGGAAAGTACCCAGGTGTCCTTGCTGCCGCCGCCGCTCTGCATGGAGACCACCGGTTCGTCCAGCGCCGGAGACACGCGCGCCAGACCGCCGGGCATCGCCACCCAGGAGTCTCCCGACGCCGCCAGAAAGACGCGCAGCACCACCCGGCGCGGCGTCAGGCTATCTTGGGACCACACCGGGACCGTCGAGAGGTCGATTATTTCCTGGCCGGCGAATTCGTAGGGACGTTCCCGCAGCCGCGCAATCAGGCGCGACCGCTCGTCGCCAGTTAGCTTCGCGCCGAACACCGGCTCCAGGCCGTGCGCGGGAAAAGCCGGCTTGATCACCAGAAAATCCAGGTTATCGAGCACGTATTGCAGCGGCTTGGACTGTCCGCACCACCATGTGGCCACGGACGGCAGCTTCAACCGCTCGCCCAGCAACCGTTGGCAGAGCGGCGGAAGGAACGGCATGAAGGCCGGCGATTCAATCAGGCCGCTGCCCAGGGCATTGGCTACCACTACGTTGCCCGCGCGCACGGCCTCCATCAGACCGGCCACGCCCAGAAAGGAGTCGGAACGCAATTCTATGGGATCGCAGAAGCTGTCGTCCACCCGCCGCAAGATCGCATCCACCGGCTTCAGACCGTCGAGCGTCTGCAGGAATACGCGGCTGTCGCGCACCGTCAGGTCTTCTCCTTGCACCAGCGTGAAACCGAGCTGGCGGGCCAGGTAAGAGTGCTCGAAGTAGGTCTCGTTGAACGGCCCGGGCGTGAGCAGCACCACCCGCGGATTGTCGCGGCGCGAGGGCGCCAGATTCAGCAGAGTGTCGCGAAACGAGTGGAAAAAGGAGACCAGCCGCTCGACCTCGAACTCGCGGAACAAATCCGGAAATGTTTCCGCCAGGACGATGCGGTTTTCCAGGGCATATCCCGCGCCCGAAGGCGCCTGGGTGCGGTCGGAGAGCACCCACCATTGGCCGTCGGGCGAGCGCGCCAGGTCGACGGCCAGCAGGTGCAGGTAGGGATGAACTGCCGTGGGCACGCCGTGGCACGGCCGCCAGAAGCCGGGGTTGGCGAATACCAGCGCCGGCGGAAGATGGCCGCCGCGCAGCAGTTGTTGCGGGCCGTAAAGGTCCGCCAGGATGCAGTTCAATAGGCGCGCGCGCTGGATCAGGCCGGCTTCCAGCGCCTGCCACTCCGACGGTGAAATCAGAAGGGGGATGGAATCCAGGTTCCACGGGCGGTCCATGCCGAGCGGATCGCCGTAGATGTTATAGGTGACGCCGTTCTCCCGGATGCGCTGCCGGGCGATCCTCCAGCGGCGGGCCAGCTCCTCCGCGCCCAGCGTGGACATGGCGCCGATCAACGCATCCCAGTGCGGGCGCAGAACGCCGGGCGCGGCGGACATCTCGTCGTACACGCCGGCGGGCTGGCGATAGCCGGCGGCCAGCAGGGGCGTATCGAGCGTGTCTCCGGAAATGCTCATTTTGGAAGCTCAGCATTGGGCAGCGGAAACAGCACTGCCGGCGGGCCGAAACGCGGTAGCAACGCGGGGGCGATAACGTTTGTGTCGAAGGCGACCCGGATCGTGACCCCGGGTTTAGACGGCTCTCGTGCCGCGCTATGCGCGACGCGGATATCTCCGCGTCGATCTCGTCCATCGAAAGCCAATCCAATTCCAATGGCGCTGCAGTCTCCCAGGATTGGCGCAGCCACGCGCCCTGGAGGCAAACGCGTTAGGTTTATTGTAATCGTGATGGGTGGCCCCTCCCGTCCATCGTAGCAAGGCCATCGGGTAGGCTCCAGCCTCCGCATCAACTCAGTGGCCCGTTTGGGTCGGTCGTGTGCGGCGCCAGCGCGCGCAGGACAGCCGCTTTGAGGGGCGGCAAGTCATCCTTGATCGTTCCCCACACGGTTTCGAGGTCGATCCGCTCATACGCATGCCGCAGCCAATTGCCCGTTGCCCGAATCGCGTGCCATGGCTGATCGGGGCAAATGGCTACAGCGCGTTCCCCGAGCCCGACCTCGATCAGGTCGATCGCTTCCGAGATGTCGCGGAGCGACTGGCGGGGTTCCTTAGAAGGCAAGGACTGCTTCCCGCTCTGCGCGAAGCCGTACCGGCTCCTTCAGCATGCGACTGTCCGACAGGTCCACGCGAGTTTCCAGAATTTCCCCGAGCCGCACTTCCAGCCCCGCCATGTCGAACAGCGTAAGCCCTCGCGCACGGTCGAAATCGCCCATCAGATCGACGTCCGACTGGGCCGTGGCCTCCCCGCGCGCGACCGAGCCGAATAAGGCCAGCCGAATGATGCCCGCAGCCTTAAGCTCAGGTTCATGCTCGCGCAGCCTGGCTATGATTGTGGACTTGTCAATTCCGCGGCCCTTCGCTATAGCTTCCCGCCGCTCAACCGCTTTATGAGTGTCGCGATCCCGTTCCAAGTCTTGACGCTGCGCGACGAGGATGAGCGGATGGCGATGGAGTTCTCTATCGCATGCGGGCCCGAAGATCGTCCGATCATCCCGGGCGCGGGTGGATTTCGCAGGGCTCGCTGGGCCAGGCAAGGGAAGGGGAAGAGCGGCGGCTTCCGCGTGGTTTATTTCTTTTGGCTGCGCCGGGGCGGGTTTACATGGCTGCGATTTACGCCAAATCGCGAAAGGCGACACTTACGGCAGCGGATCGGCACGTGCTCGCAAAGGCTCGCGGCAGAAATCAAGAAGGCGGCGAAGGGAGGGCGATAAAAATGGGTGTGCGGACTACGGACAATGGGACCAAGGGCCGGACGAAGTTCGGCTTGGAAGTGGAGCAGAGCGCCAAGGAAATTCTGGCCCACGTGAAGGGCGAGGCTAAGCTGCCAACACGGCGTATCGTGTTACCGAACGAGGTCGACGTGAAACGCATCCGGACCAGGGCGCGCATGTCGCAAGCGGAGTTTGCGCGCGCGTTTTGCATCAATCCGAGGACGTTGCAGGAATGGGAGCAGGGACGGAGGAAGCCGGATGCAACGACGCGCGCGTATCTGGCCGTGATCGCCAAGAACCGGGAGGCGGTGCTGGAAGCGCTGGCGGGGTGAGTGTGGAAGTTGGGTTTGCCACGCTGGTCGCGAGCGGAGGCGTGCTAGCGGACGATATACTGGCATTCCGTGAAAGTGGCCGGTTGCCAGGGGGCTTCGCCCGGTCGAATGCCGCCGTTCTTCCCCGGCTCGCCTGCACTGCCTCCGGAATCGCGTTGACGACTGTCGGTTGCTGAGAGAGATGGATGTAGTGGTGCGCGCCTGGCACTGTCGCGTTACCTTCGAAACGGCGAAAAAGATGCCGTCGCTCGCTGCTGGGACGGCTGCCATTTTAGTGCGCCGCATCGCGGAGGCCCGGAACGGGCCGCGCCAAAAATATTGAACAACGAGAAGGTGTTTACCGTCTTTTAAGGCGCTCTGGTCTCCAGATCCACCTTTCTTCCTCACATCCTGTGCGTCTTAGCGGCAGTGGGGGATGGGTTGGCTGGCCTACTTGTACGAGCCGCTTGCATAACCGAATTGCAATCGTGAGTTTCGCCGGGTTCTCAAATACGCTGTCGCTCCTGGTGTTTGGTGTGAACGAGCAGCGCTGGACGGAGTAGGCAAAGGCAGCAGGGCAATGAGGCACAATAAAATCCAATAAGGAGACTTTCCAATGAAACACAACACCATGTTGACCGTCGCGTCTCTGCTCTCGATCCTCTTCCTGACGCTTCACATTACGGACGACATCGTTCGTGGGATATCGAAGGCCGAGAGCTCAAACACTGCGCTGCTCATCCTCGCGGTCTTCCTCTGGGACACTCGTGCTCCCCGAACGGCGATCGGGGCACGTCATCATGCTGCTCATCGGATTGTTCGCAGCAGCCATGCCCGTTATGCACATGAGGGGGGCACATTACGGCGAGATCGCCAAATCCCCCGGCGGCTTTTTCTTCGTCTGGACACTCTGGGCGCTCGGCGGGCTGGGGGGCTTCACCTTGATCCTCTCGGCGCGCGGACTGTGGGATCTGCGGCGGAGCCGGCCCCAGTAGTCCAGGGCAACGGACGGTGGCGATGCTCGCCCGTTGGGTATTGTAAAAGTAACGATCGACGGCGTAGCGTTTACCGGCCTGAGAGAAGTGCTCGGAGCGAAGTGTCCCCGCCATAGATCCCGTGAAGTCCCCGTCGCGCCGCCTTGACCGTAAGGCGCAAGACCTCAATTGGACCTTTCAGGCGCGTCCGGCCCCGGCATTCGACCGCCGAGTATGGCGAACGGACAGGCCGGGAGGTCCTACGCACGCCGCAAATCCAACGTCAACGGGAATTCGGGGTTGCGCTCCTGCGGCGGCACAACCATAGTACCCGGCGTATGCCCCGTCGCCTGGAACCGCGCCAGCCGCCTGCTCTCCGCTTCCTGCGCGTTCACCGGAAATTGCTCATTGGCCCGCCCGCCGGGATGCGCCACATGATACGTGCAGCCGCCGATGGCATGCCCGGACCACGTGTCCATAATGTCGAACACCAGGGGCGTGTGCACCGGAATATTCGGGTGCAGGCACGACGGCGGCTGCCACGCGCGATACCGCACGCCCGCCACATACTCGCCCACCGCGCCCGTGGAGTGCAGCGGCACGCGCCGGCCATTACACGCCACCACAAAGCGCTCGCCGGTCATGCCCGTCAGTTTCACCTGCAGCCGCTCGACGGATGAGTCCACGTTGCGCACCGTCGCGGTGCCGGCGGCCTCTTCGCCCAAAACATTCCACGGTTCCAGCGCGTGCCGCAGTTCCAAATGAATGCCGCGCGCGGTTACCGCACCGGTCTGCGGAAATCGAAACTCGAAGTGCGGGGCGAACCACTCCGTCTCGAAATCGTACCCGGCCGCGCGCAGGTCCGCCATCACGTCCTCCAAGTCGAGTTGCACGAAGTACGGCAGCATGAAGCGGTCGTGCAACGCGGTTCCCCACCACTCGAGTTTGCGGCGATAGGGAGTCTCCCAGAAAAGCGCCGTCAGCGCGCGCACCAGCAATTGTTGGGTGAGACTCATTTGCGCGTGCGGCGGCATTTCGAACGCGCGCAGTTCCACCAGGCCGAGCCGCGTTCCGGCGGCGTCGGGCGAGTAGAGCTTGTCAATGCAGAATTCGGCGCGGTGCGTGTTGCCCGCCAGATCGGTCAGCAGGTGCCGGAAGACGCGATCGGCCAGCCACAGGGGGCTCGCGGGCGAGTCTTTGTCGGGAATCTGGTTGAAGGCGATTTCCAGCTCGTAGATGGAATCCGTGCGCGCCTCATCCACTCGCGGATGCTGGCTGGTGGGTCCGATAAACATTCCCGAGAGCAGATATGAAAGAGACGGATGATTGTGCCAGTAGCCGATCAGGCTGCGCAGCAGATCGGGGCGGCGTAAGAAGGGACTGTCCTCCGGAGTGGGGCCGCCGATCACCACGTGATTGCCGCCGCCGGTGCCGGAGTGTTGTCCATCCAACATGAATTTCTCGGTGCCCAGGCGGCTCTGGCGCGCGAGTTCGTAGAGCGCCGTGGTGTTGGCCGTCAGCTCATCCCAGGATGCCGCCGGATGGATGTTGACTTCGATGACTCCGGGATCGGGAGTGACTTTCAGCACGGCGATCCGCTGGTCCGCAGGCGGCGCGTAGCCTTCCAACATGACAGGCATTGAGAGATAAGCCGCCGCGTCTTCGATGGCGGAGACTAAGTCGAGATAGTCGGCGAGAAATTCGACCGGCGGCATGAAGACGAATAATTTGCCCTGGCGCGGTTCGATGCATAGGGCGGGACGCGAGATCCAGGATGCCGATTCGCCTTTCTTCGGAACCGCTTCCTCACGGTCGCGGCTCGGTAAAGCGCTCGGCGCTGGCTCGTCGGGAACAGACGGCGCGCTGAAAAGGTCGCGCCGGCGCTCCGGCCTTAACGGAAGCCGCGCACGCTTTTCGAACGGATCCACATCGTAGCTATACATCACATCTTCCGGCTTGGTCCACGGTAGAGATTCCAGCGGCAAGCGATATCCCATGGATGAATCGCCGGGGATAAGGAACATGCGCGCGGCCGCCAGGAACCAGGGCTGGCTGGTCCAGCGCGGCGTGCCCGACCGCGTTGGGACGCGGCGCAGTGGGAGCACGTAGCCAATAGGCTGGTCCAGCCCCTGTTCAAAAATGCGCGCCACCCGCGCGCGCTCGATGGGGTCCGCCAGCTTGGGGTCCAGCGGATCGACATTCACCGGCAGCTTGCGTTCCTTCCACAGGTAATAGAAGACGTCTTCGTATGCCGCGATGGTAAAGCCGGCGTCCACCTGCAGGCGGCGCGCCAGGGCCTCCAGAAACTGCCGCGCGTGCTCCGCGGTGTAATGGTAATCTTTGGTGTCTTCCGCGATCAGGTTGGCGTCTTCCCAGATAGGGACTCCATCTTTGCGCCAGTGGCAGCCGAACGCCCAGCGCGGCAGCGGCTCCCCGGGATACCACTTCCCCTGCCCGAAATGCAGCAGGCCGCCGGGCGCAAAACGTCGGCGCAGCCGGCCAAGCAGATCGACAGCCAGCTTGCGTTTCAGCGGCCCCAGCGCGGCGGTGGTCCATTCGGCGCCGTCGTGGTCGTCGAGAGAAACGAAAGTCGGTTCGCCGCCCATGGTCAGGCGTACGTCTCCGGCGCGCAGATCGGCGTCCACCTGATGGCCGAGCTTCTCGATGGCATGCCATTGTGCGGCGGTATATGGCTTGGTGACGCGTGGGGTTTCGTAAATCCGCTGCACCGTCATCTCGTGGCTAAACTCGGTATTGCAGGGGTCGAGCAGGCCGGAGATGGGCGCGGCGCTACTGGCGTCCGGCGTGCATGCCAGCGGGATGTGTCCCTCGCCCGCCAGCAGCCCGGAGGTGGGATCGAATCCGACCCAGCCCGCGCCCGGAAGGTACACTTCGGTCCAGGCATGCAGGTCCGTAAAATCGGCGGTGGGGCCGGCGGGACCTTCCAGCGGCTTCACGTCCGCCACCAGTTGAATCAGATAGCCGGAAACGAAGCGCGCCGCGAGTCCCAGATGGCGCATAATTTGGACCAGCAGCCATGCCGAATCGCGGCAGGAGCCGCTGCGCAGAGAGAGGGTTTGCTCGCAGCTCTGCACGCCCGGCTCCATGCGAATCACGTACGCGATTTCGTGCTGCACCATTTGATTGAGAGTGACCAGGAAATCCATGGTGCGGGTGGCCCCGCGCGGCACTCTGGCGAGAAACGCGGCCAGCATGGTCCCGGCCGGCTCGGTTTCGAGGAATGGCCGCAGTTCGCGGGCGGCCGAGGGATCGTAGGAAAAAGGGCATTGTTCCGCGTAAGGCTCCAGGAAGAAGTCGAACGGATTGTAGACCGCCATTTCGGCCACCAGATCGACTTCCACGAACAGCTCCGTGGTGGGCTCCGGGAAGACCAGCCGCGCCAGATAATTGCTTTGCGGGTCCTGCTGCCAGTTGATGAAGTGGTTCTTGGGGAGGACCTTCAACGAATAAGCCAGGATGGGCGTGCGGCAGTGTGGTGCGGGGCGCAGCCGGACGATGTGCGGTCCCAGATTTACGCGCCGGTCGTAGCGGTAGCGGGTCTGATGATGAAGCGCGACGTGAATGGACATATGATCTTCGCAGGCGGCCTACGAGGCCGCCGCAGGCTGCGAGCCTGCCCCACAACTATCATTGCTGTTGTTGCTGCTGCGCGTGCACCTTCTCGGCCTCCTGGTCGTTTTCGAGGAAGCGGGACCATTCTTCGTCCGCGGCGAACTCCTGGTCGGGAGGCAGCACCGCATCGGAAGGAGTCACCCGGACGCGCACCTGCAGCTCGGTCTCAGCGGATCCTTTCATGGTGCCCACCGTTGGCGATACGTCGGCATAATCGCGCCCGATGGCCGTGCGAATGTGTCTGCCGCCCACAATCAAGTTGTTGGTCGGGTCGAACCCCACCCAGCCGATACGCGGAAAAAGGGCCTCGGTCCAGGCGTGCGTGGCGCCCTCGTCGGAGCGGTCCGCGTGGCCGGGATCGCGATGCAGGTAGCCGCTCACATACCGGCACGGAATGCGCAGATTCCGTACCATCGAGATCATGATGTGCGCGAAATCCTGACAAACACCCTGCCGCGACCGGATAGCCTCTTCGATGGCCGTATCGATCCCGGTGGATCGCTTCACATACGAGAAATGATGGTACAGCTTGCGGTTCAGCGTGGTTAGCAATTCCAAGGGTTCCCGCCCGCCGCGCCGATCGACTTCAAACTCCTTGGCCAGCGCTTCCAGCTCCGGCGAAGTGCGCGCGAATCGGCTGGGCATCAGCATGTCCCAGTAATCCTCCCCGCCGATCATGGCATCCAGCTCGTCCCATGCGTTGGGGCCTAAGGACTCCGGAAGGGGCGCCGGAGTTTCCACATCCACCAGGGCGTCGGCGATTATCGTCAGTTGCCGATGCTGTCCGGGTACGTCGAAATGGTGAATGAAGTTGCCGACGTGGTCCTGGTACGAGAAAACCCTGGCCTGCGGACTTACCGATACTTGAAAGGTGAAACAGCGTTGGGTGTGCTCGCTGCGCGGCTGCATCCGCAACTCCATGACGCTCTGCCAAACGGGACGGCTGTAACGGTAACGGGTGAAATGCCGGATCGCGTAGAACATCAAGCCTCCAGAGCCGACTGGATCGGATAATCGATATACACGGCGTGCACCGCCGCATGCAGACTCTTGCATTGCTCGATGACGCTGTCGAGGTAACGGTGCAGCCCGCCTGCCATGATCTCGGTAATCTGGGCGTAAGCCAGCGAAGCGCGCAGCCGTCCAGCTATGCGCTCGATCCGGCTGGTGGCGTGCGTGAAAGACGTCTTGGAGATCGCGCCAATCGACTCGCTCATCCGCTCGACGGCATAGCGCACCGAATAGGGGAACTCCGGATTCAGCAGCAGGAATTCGGCCATCGAGTCGGGCTTCAGATCGGCCGTATATACTTTGCAGTACGATTCAAAGGCGGCGCAGCTCGACAGCAGCCCAACCCAGTCCAGATCGTCGGCTTGCCCAGCCGTCGAGAAATAGGCATCCAGCAGCACCGGCAAAGCGCACGAGCGCTCCATATATTTGCCCAGTTGAATGAATTGCCAGCCTTCGCCGTGGCTCATGGTGGCGGCCGTCACACCGCGAAACTGGTAGGAACCTTCGCGTACGGCGGCCACCAGCCGCAGCGGGTCGGCATCCGTCTCCAGCCGCGCGTTGGCCTGCGTGACATAGTGATACAAACGGTTCAAGCGCTCCCACATCTCCGAGCTGATCTGCTCGCGAACCTGGCCGGCATTCTCGCGGCTCTCCGCGATACAGGATACGATGGACGATTCGTTGTCCGGGTCGCTAGTCAGCTTGAGCATGGCCGTTTGCGGATCGATCGAGTCGGCCGTCTCGGGAATGCCCAGTGACGCCAGGATGCGACGCCATCTCTCCTCGGCGGAAACCTTCGAAGGATTCAGCATCAGGATGTAATTCGCCTCTAATACGCGCGCGCAGTGGTCCGCCCGCTCGAAATAGCGGCTCATCCAATACAGGCTATCGGCTACCCGCGAAAGCATCGTATTACTCCAGGGGGGCGGGATTTATCCCGCGCGGGGCTTGAGCCCCGCGCCCTCCTTAGTTCTGCAATACCCATGTGTCCTTCGACCCTCCGCCCTGCGATGAATTCACGACCAGCGAGCCCTTGCGCAGAGCCACGCGCGTGAGCCCTCCCGGCACGATGGTGACCTTCTCGCCAAACAGAACGTATGGCCGCAGATCCACGTGCCGCGGCTCGATCCGGCCGTCCATGAAACAGGGAGCGGCGGACAGCGTCAGCGTGGGCTGGGCGATATAGTTCCTGGGATCCGCCAGAATCTTTTCGCGGAATTCGGCTTGCTGCGCGCGGCTGCTGTGCGGCCCGATGAGCATGCCGTAGCCTCCGGACTCGCCGACGGCCTTCACCACATATTTCTCCAGGTTTCCACAGACGTGCTCGCGTTGCGCGCGGTCGGTCATCAGAAACGTCTCCACGTTATCCACAATAGGATCCTCGCCCAGATAATAGCGGATGATCTTCGGAACGTAGGAATAGATCGCTTTATCGTCGGCCACGCCCGTGCCCAGCGCGTTCGCCAGCACCACGTTCCCCGCGCGATAGGCGTTGAAGAGCCCCGCCACGCCCAGGGACGAGTCTGCGCGGAAAGCCAGCGGGTCGACGAAATCGTCGTCCACGCGGCGGTAGATGACGTCCACGCGCTGCAAACCGGAAGTGGTGCGCATGTAAACTTTGTTATCGTGCACCACCAGATCGCGCCCTTCCACTAGCTCGATTCCCATTTGGCGGGCCAGGAAGGCGTGCTCGAAGTACGCGGAGTTGTAGATGCCGGGCGTCAGCAGAACGATGGTGGAGCGGCCCTCCGGCGCCAGCGAACGCAGGGTGGAGAACAACGCCTGGCTATATTGCTCGATTGGCCGCACGCCACATTTCCGGAACAGGGCGGGAAAGATCTGCTTCATCACCTTGCGGCTGGTGAGCATGTAGGAGACCCCGCTGGGCACCCGCAGATTGTCCTCCAAAACCACGAACCGGCCGTCGGGGAGGCGGATCAAGTCGGTCCCCACCACGCTGACGTACACGTCGCGCGGAACTTTTACGCCATGCATCTGGCGGCGAAAGTGTTTGCAGGTATAGATCACCTCGCCGGGGATGATGCGGTCCTTAAGGATACGGCGCTCGTGATAAACGTCGGCCAGGAAATGGTTAAGGGCGGTGATGCGCTGGGTGAGGCCGCGCTCGATGGTCGCCCATTCCGAACTCGTGACGATGCGCGGCAGTAAATCGTGAGGGAAGATCTGCTCCGTGCCTTCGGCGCGGCCGTAGACCGTAAAAGTGATGCCTTGATTGAAGAAGGAGAGATCGGCTTCCTTTTTGCAGCGTTGCAGTTCTTCGGGCGGCAGATTCAGAAGCTGGGTATAGAGATTCTTGTAATGCGCCCGCGGGCGTCCCTTGGCTCGGAACATTTCGTCATACGCCGCGTCGATCTCATAATCGGAGAAGGGCGCCGGCATGGGGCGGTCGGCGGTTTGTGCGGGCACGGACATATTCCACCACGGTCGTCTGATACCGGAAACCGTTCGACGGGGAATAGGGCCGGAGCCGAGAGTATAGCACGAAAGCCGCCCCAGAGGCCTTCCACCAAACGGCGCAAAACGGCAATGGTGCGTTGCCGTTTGGGGATTCCCGACCGTCAGGGAGCGGTTTCCCCAAGACTGTTAAACACCCGCGGGCAAATAATGAATACAAGGCAATACGGGGGGTACCCGCACTTCCGGCGGCCTGCCGCCGGTGCACTCTTGTGAGTACTACTAGATCGGGGCGGCGGCCAGACGCTTATCAATGGCGGCCTTGAATTCCGCGGGCGACTTGCCGCGCCCGAAAGACGAGCCGTTGGGCAGGAAGGCCATCAACTCGGAGTAAGTCCAGGACTGGTCCGGCGGGAAGGCCACGTAGCCCAGCGCATCGCTAAGGCGCCAGCTCACCTTCACGACGTTGTCGAGGCTGGCCTCTCCCGCGACAGGGTCTTCGTGGTGCACGGCGATGGCGGCGGCCAGTTCGTCGGGGAAGTCCCAGTCCTGGGCAAGATAGCAGCCCGCCAGGCAATGGTCGATGTCGAAGAGATCCCGCTCGGTTTGCAGCAGATCGAATCCGAAATCCTGGGTGACCTCCAGCATCCGCGAGTATTCCTCCGGATAGGCGGACATCAGGCCGAGGGTGCCTAAGTTATGCAGCAGGCCGGCGGTGTAGGCGGTATCGGCAGGCACGCCGCTGACGCGGGCGGTTTCTTCGGCGATCAGCGCGGTGGCCAAGCTGTGGATCCACACCTTGCGCAGCGCTTCAATGCGGACCGAGGAACGGATCATCCGGTTGACGGCCACCAGCGTGGCCATGGTCTTGACGCGATCCAGGCCCAGCAGCACGATGGACTGTGAGACGCTTCTGACCTCGTGGCGGATGCCGAACAGCGCGGAGTTCGCGAACCGGAGCAATTCCGCCGAAAAGGACGGGTCCATCTTCACCAGATCGCCGAGTTCCCGAACGGCCACATCTTCATGGCTGACCAGGGCCAGGACGCGCTGGGCGATCGCCGGGAAGGGCGGCAGCAGGCGCAGGGCCCAGGGTGCTTGCGGACGGGCAAGAAGTAAGGACATAACGTTTCCTGCCTTCCTATCGGCGCGGAAGGGCTGGGGGATTAGGGCAATCCTCGCGCCGCCACTCGCAGGGCAGTCTCGGTGCGCCCCGCCCGCTCTCGCATCTGCTCCACCAACCGGGTAACGTAGATGGTAGCCATGAAAACTCACCGGATCCCTTTCCTGCTCATGCCCCTTCTCGCCGCCCTGTTGCCCGCGGCAGACCAGCCCCTCGCCAAGCCCGAAGACGCCGGCTTGTCCTCCGAGCGCCTCCACCGAATCCACGACGCCATCCAGCGCCACATCGATGCCGGGGAAATCTCGGGCGCCGTCACGCTGGTAGCCCGGCGCGGCCGCCTGGTGCATTTCGAAGCGCATGGCCTGATGGATTTGGAATCGAAGCGCCCCATGCAGAAGGACGCCATCTTCCGCATCGCCTCCATGTCCAAGCCCATCACCGGTGTCGCCGTGATGATGTTGCTCGAAGAGGGCAAACTGCGTCTGAACGACCCTGTGTCGAAGTTTCTGCCCGAGTTCAAAGATCCTAAAGTGGCCGTCGCCAAGGGAAGCCCCGGAGAGTTTTACGTGGTCCCGGCGGATCGCGAGCTCACCATTCGCGACCTGCTGACCCACACTAACGGCCTGATGACCGGCGGTATCGGATCGAAGGCGGGCCCTCCGCGTATGGTGGAGGGCGACACGCTGGCCACTTATATACCGAAGCTGGGGCCGGTCCCCCTCGATTTCCAGCCGGGCACGCAATGGGCTTATAGCGGATACGCCGCCCCTGACACGCTCTCGCGCATCGCGGAACTGGTCTCCGGCCAGCCCTACGACGAATTCCTGCGCACGCGCATCTTTCAGCCGCTGGGGATGAAAGATACGTTCTTCTATCCTCCCGACGACCGCCGTCCGCGCATGACGACCCTGTATCGCAAGAGTCCCAACGGTTTGTTGAAGGCGGATAACCAGGACGGCTTTTCCTTGAAGACTTATTTCTCCGGCGGCGGCGGGCTCATGTCCACCGCGGAGGATTACCTGCAATTCGCGCAGATGCTCCTGAATGGCGGAGAACGGAATGGCAAACGCCTGTTGAGCCCGCGAACGGTGGATTTGATGGCATCCAATCACGTGGGCGATATGTTCAACGGGAAGCTCGGACGCCCGGCGCATGGCATGGGCTACGGGCTGCTGGTGGGCATCGTGGAGGACAGCGTCGCCGCGGGCTTGCGCCTGTCGAATGGCAGCTTCGGCTGGGACGGCGCCTACGGCACGCAGACGTGGATCGATCCGCACGAGAAGATGGTGACTATGGTGATGATCCAGACACAGGTGCCGTCCGTGCAGAGGGATTTCGAGAACGCCGTGATGCAGGCGATCGTGGAATAGCAGGGCGTGCTAAGTGGGGCAGGCTCGCAGCCTGCGGCGGCCTCGCAGGCCGCCTGCCTTGGAGCCTTGCCCACCCCCGGCGATGGTTTCTAGTGCCAGGGAGTTTCCGCCCGGGACCGCCGCCCGCTCTTGCCGGCACAGGCGAGCGAAGCTCGCCGGGCGCGGGGCTTTAGACCCGCTAAACTATCTTCATCCTGCATTCCTTCGGATTCACCCGTCAAGAAAAGCGCCCACCCCCCACAAAACAAACGAGCAACGCCAAACGCCATGCCGCCTCCCGCACGCGCCCATGCTATTCTCACATCGAGACGAAAGGCCACGCGCGAACTTTATGCCCACCGGCTCCCGCACCACCCATTCTCCGGCTGTCTCCCGTGCCCCGCCAAACGGCGGTTCGTTATTTTTGGAAATGTATGATTCTAAATTACTTATTGGCTTAGTTCGTACCAAAAAAGCCTTTCGCGCCAATCCGGCCCCACGCACCCCGACGCACAACGAAGCCCAAATCCGCACAAGCGCCAGCCATCCAGCGCCCCACCCGGCCCGGCTCTGTAATAAGCTCAAACCAATGCCCATGGATCTGCTCGCGCGCCTGGAAGAATGGAAGACCCGGTTCGGCGCGCCGGATGTCCACCCCCTCCACCAGTTGCTCGCCGATATCGCCAGCCAACCCTTCACCGACGCGGATTCCCTCATCCGTCTCCACGAAACCCTGTTGTTCTTGTGTGCCTATCCGCCCGATGCCGAGGTCCTGCGCCTGGCCGGCTCCGAGCTCTCCTCCTTTGCGCCGCGCGTCGCCAAATTGCACGATCTTTCGCCATTCGAAGACCCCGCCGTGTCCGGCATCGCGGGCACATCGTTTTCCGCCGTCTTCAGCTTCGAAGTGGCCCGCCAGCTCGCCGCCCGCTATCCGCGCCAAATCGATATCGATTGGGAAAACTACGACCGGGCGGACAAGTTCGGCCCCGTTCTGCGGCGTTTCCTGCCCCTGGTCGAAGAGGACTGGCCGGTGGAAGCGCACGCCCCATTCCGTGCCTGGATCGATGCCGCGCGCCCACCCCGATCGACCGCTCTCGCGTGGCTGCTGGAGCGCATCGCGTCGTTGCCCCTCAACCCGCGCGAACGCGCCGATCTCTTCGAATCCCTGGAGCTGTTGCTGCTGTGGCGCATCGACGCCCGCGCCAGCCGTTCGCGCCTGCGCCTGCCCCTGCGCAAGCCGTACTTCCATCGCCAACCGCTCTTGCAGCGCCGCGACATCGATCTCGAGAGGGAGTTGCACAGCCCGCCCCTGCCCGTGCGGCAGCTTACCAAGCCGGAGGCCCGCAAAATACTCGATCTGATCCTGGATACCTCCGCCGTGCGCTTTCGCGAGCTATACGGCTTCACCCATCCGGACACCCAACGCGTCTTCCGCGCCGATGCCGGCCGCGGCGTCCGAATTGTCTTTTTCGGCGTGCCGCCCGATTGGCGCCTGCCGTTGCGTGCCTATCACGCCGGCATGTTTTTCAAGAATGGCGTGCCCGCCGGCTACGTGGAAGTCCTTTCTTTATTTGAACGTGCCGAGGTGGGCTTCAACCTTTACTACACCTTCCGCGAGGGCGAGTCCGCTTGGCTCTACGCGCGTCTCTTGCGCCTGTTCCGTCAGATCCTCGGCGTCCGTTGCTTCTCCGTCGATCCTTATCAGATCGGTCTGGAGAACGACGAGGCGCTCGACTCCGGCGCATTCTGGTTCTACCGCAAGCTGGGCTTCCGTCCGTTGGACGCCGCCGCCGCGCATCTCGTCGCGCGCGAAGAGCGCCGCATGCGCCGCACGCCCGGATATCGCAGCTCGCGGCGGACGCTCGAAAAGCTGGCCCAGTCCTATCTGCTCTATGAATGCGCGGATGCCGACCACGGCGCGTGGGACCGCTTCCGCGTGCGCAATCTGGCGCTCAAATTGACCGGAGTGCGCGCGGCCGATTCGGTATTGCCCCGCATCGCTAACCTGCGGGCCAACAGCGGCCGCGACGAAACGCGCTACCTGCGCCTGATGCAAAGCGACGCGCGCCTGCGTCAGTCTGTCATCGAGCTTGGTGGGGCGGCGCCATGCGCCGCCGGCCTTTAGCGCTGGCCTGTCCGCGCTTGTCGTACAAATCAAACAGCACCTGGAGGAAATTCCAAACATGTTTTTCCGCATCGCCTTACTTTGCTCGCTGGCCGCCACCGCCTGGGCCCAGGACGCCGCCACCAAACAAGTCGAGACCTAATATCTCCAGTAGGTGGCACACGCGTCAGCCGGTGACTGGACTTTGGCCTCTTGGTGGGGCAGCCTAGCAGCCTGCGGCGGCCTCGTAGGCCGCCTGCCGCGAAGCTCTGCCAGCTTTTTGCACGGCTTGGTAGCATGGGCTTCAGCCTGTGAGTAGTCACGCCTCCCTGCCTGTCACGCTGGCATACCGTACTCAACCCCGCGCAAATCGCCTACTAAAGGAGTAGAATTGATTCGATGCTACGACCCGCTGTTTGGCCGTGTCTATGCCTCTGCCTCCCCCCGGTCTTCTGGGCGGCCGCAGCGGGCCAAACCCAGCCACCGCCTGCCAATCCGAACGATGAGATGACCACCCGCGATACCCCCGCCACCTTCCGCACCAAAGTCAATCTCGTGCTGGTGCCGGTGGTCGTCCGCGACAAACAAGGGCGCGCCGTCGGCGATCTGAAAAAGGAAGACTTCCAGATCTTCGACAAGGGCAAACCGCAGACCATCTCTTCTTTCACCGTCGAAACCCTCGCCAGCCAGATGGCCGAACCCGCCAAGCCGCAGCCGGATGCCGCCGCCGGCGCTGGCGAATCGCCCACGCCCGTCAACCCCGCCGACATTCCCAAGCGCTTCGTCGCCTATTTCTTTGACGACGTGCACCTCGCCATGGGCGATCTGATGCTGGTCCGCAACGCCGCCGAACAGCACATGCGCGATTCGCTGGTGCCCACCGACCGGGCCGCCATCTTGACCACTTCCGGCCGCACCAACCTCGATTTCACCGACGACCGCGATAAGCTGCATGCCGCGCTCACCCGCCTGGCTCCCCAGCCCATCGCGCGCGCCTCGGGCCAATCCTGCCCCAATATCAGCTACTACCAGGCGGACTTGATCGTCAACCTCAACGATTCGGTCGCTTTGCAAACCGCCGTGCAGGACACCATTTCCTGCATGAATCTGGACCCTACGCGACAAGTCCAGCAGGCCATATCCACGGCCCAAGCCACCGCGCAACAAGCTCTAAACGCAGGCGATGCGGAGAGCCGCGTCTCGCTCTACGCGCTCCGGGACGCGGTCCGCCGGCTTTCCAGCATGCCGGGGCAGCGTAGCATTATTCTGATTTCTCCCGGCTTCCTCGCGCTCGCCGATCTGTACCAGGACACCACCCAGCTCATCGACCGCGCCGTGCGCGCCAATGTCGTCATCAGCTCTTTGAACGCGCGCGGTCTGTACACCATCGTGCCCGGCGGCGACGCCAGCACGCCTTCTCCCCAGAACATCGCCGGGGTCACCGCACACTCCAGCTATCAGTTGGCCGCCGCCCAGGTTGAGGAGGATCTGCTCGCCGAAGTCGCCTATGGCACCGGCGGCACGTTCTTTCACAACAACAACGATCTGGTCGCAGGATTCAAGAAGGTCGCCGCCCGCCCCGAATTCATCTATGTGCTGGGTTTCTCGCCGCAAAACTTGAAACTCGACGGCAGGTTTCACACTCTGAAGGTTTCGCTTGGCAAGTCCAGCAAGCTGGAATTGCAGGCCCGCACCGGCTACTACGCGCCCCAACATCTGGCCGACCCGGCGGAAACCGCCAAGCAGGAAATTCAGGACGCACTGTTCTCGCGCGAGGAGCTGCGCGACATCCCCATATCCATACACACGCAGTTTTTCAAGCCGGACGCGGACAACGCGCGGCTGGCTGTGATGACTCGCGTGGATGTGAAACATCTGCGTTTTCGCAAGGAAAATGGACGCAACCAGGACGACCTGACCGTCGTCTCAGGACTTTTCGACCGCAACGGAAATCTCGTTACGGGCGATTCCAAGACCGTGGAAATGCGCCTGAAAGACCAGACCCTGGAAAGCAGGCTGAATTCAGGCATCACCGTGAAAAGCAGCTTTGACGTCAAGCCGGGCAGTTATATGATCCGCATGGTGATCCGGGACTCCGAAGGACAACTGATGGCAGCGGCCAATGGCACTGTCGATATTCCGATGAATTGAGGTGCACGATGCAGCTTCGCAGCATGTTATTTCTGGCGGCCGCGATCGGCTTCGCGGGCGCGGCGCGCGCACAGGATGCCAACGCCCAAGCTTCCGGCTCCATGCCGGTCATCAAGTCGGAGACCCGCGTGGTTTTGGTGGACGCGGTCGTCACCGACAAGAAGGGGCAATACGTTCGCGACCTCGGACAGAAAGACTTTCACGTTCTTGAGGACAATAAGGAACAGAAGATCACCAGCTTTTCCTTTGAGGCCGATCCTAATTCGCCTAATAACAGCCAGAAGCACTATATGGTGCTGCTGTTCGATAACGCCACCATGAATTTTGGCGACCAGGCGTTGGCGCGTCAGGCCGCGGCAAAATTTATCGACGCCAACGCCGGGCCGAACCGCCTGATGGCGGTCATCGACTACGCCGGCGGTCTGGTGGTGGCGCAAAACTTCACCGCGGACGCCGACCGGCTCAAGAAGGTAGTCGGCGGCGTCAAGTTCTCGCCGGTTTCGCCTAATGAGCCGGTCGAGGTAGCATCCACCGGTATGCCGAGTTTGGGTGGCGCCGCGTCCGCCTCCTTCGGTTTGTACGACGAGTTGCTGGCCCTGCGCAGCATGGCCAAGATGCTCGCCCCCATACCGGGCCGCAAGATGGTCGTGTTTTTGACCGCCGGCTTTGTGGTCCCCGCCGAGAATATATCGGAGTTGGCCGCCGCCATCGCCGAGTGCAATCGGGCGAACGTGGCCATCTACCCCATCGACGTGCGTGGTCTGGTAACGGGCGTCTCGGCCGGACCCACCGGCGCCAGCCTGTGGTCCCCCTCGAGTCCGCAACTGGTGCAGCTTGTTCCCGCTTCGTTCCACGTGACGAATTCGCTGGGCGCGGCCTTCTTCCAGCACGGCGGCGGTGGCGGTGGCGGCGGCGGTGGCACGGGCGGCGGCGGCGGTCACGGCGGCGGTGGCACGGGCGGCGGTACCGGCGGTAGCGGCGGCGGTGGCAAGGGCGGCAGCGGCACAGGTTCGGGCGGCGGCGGCAAGGGCGGCGGCACCACATCCGGTGGCGCAACGACCAACAACGGCCTCAATAACAACACCCTGAATCCATACAACCAGTCGCGCAATCTGATTCCGCCTCTTATTTCCAGCGCTTCCACCAATCAACAAGTGCTCTACGCGCTCGCCGATGGCACCGGCGGGTTCGTCATCCTCAACACGAACGACTTGTTAGGCGGATTGGAAAAGATCAGCAAAGAGCAGGACCAATTCTATTTGCTCGGCTATACCCCGCCCGAGACGGCCGAAGGGAGCTGCCATTTCATCAAAGTGAAACTGGACCGCCCGGGAACCTCAGTGCGCTTCCGTAGCGGCTATTGCAACGTCAAGCCGACGGACATGCTCTCCGGGAATTCCGCTGAGAAGGACCTGGAAACCCGCGTGGCCGGCTCCGCTGCCGGAGTCCCCGGCGCCAGCGTCCAAGCGCCCTACTTTTACTCCGCCACCAATACTGCCCGTGTGGATGTGGCGCTCAATATTCCTACCGAGAGTATCAAGTTCGAAAAAGCTCACGGGAAATTGCATGCCGACTTGAATATCCTGGCGATCGCCTACCGCCCCGACGGCACCGTCGCGGCGCGCTTTAGCGACAACAAGAAGATCGAGGTCGAGAACAAGAAGGAGTTGGAGTCCTTTAACGCCCGGCCATACTACTATGACGGCCAGTTCGACATCGCCTCCGGCCAATACACCCTGAAAGCCGCCTTTAGTTCCGGCGGCCCAAGCTTCGGCAAGGTAGAAATGCCGTTGACCATCGAGCCATACGATACCAAGCAGTTCGGCCTGAGCGCCCTGGCGATGAGCAAGGACTTGCACAGGGCCGCCGATGCCGGCGCGGACCTGGACGCGGTCTTGCTCGAAGGGCGCACGCCCCTGATCGCGCAAGGATATCAGTTCTCGCCCGCCGCCGCGTACCGCTTTAAGACCACGGATCACGTGGCCTTATACACGGAGATGTACGAGCCCCACGCCGCGGATAAGACTCCGCCCATCGTGGGAATCCAGCTTCGCTTGCTCGACCGCAAGACGCAGGAGGTCAAGCTCGACTCCGGAATGTTCAGCGCCGGTAACTACATTCGCGCCGGTAATCCGGTGATTCCCATCGGGCTCCCGGTACACGTCGAGAAGCTCACTCCGGGCGGCTACCGCGCCGAGGTGACCGTAATCGACAGCCTGAACGGCAAGAAGATGCGCACGGCCGATTTCGACGTGGAATAGAAACCAAGACAATGGAACCACGGATGCACACGGATAAACACAGATAAGAGCCTCCGCTCCGCCTTCATCTGTGTGCATCTGTGTCCATCTGTGGTTCCGTTCCTTTTTTTCCGGTACAATGCCCTTATGAAGCTCTATATCGCTGCACTCGCGGCCATGCTGCCCGCACTGGCGGCTGCTCCCGATACCATTCCCGGCAACGCGCTTGGCGATCCCAAGGCCCCCATCACCATCGAGGTCTTCAGCGATTTCCAGTGTCCCGGTTGCAAGCGTTTCCATGACGAAGAGTTACCGCTGCTCGTCAAGGATTATGTGAAACGGGGCAAGGTCTACTTGGTATACCGTTATTTCCCGCTGCCGCAGCACACTTACGGCCGCAAGGCCGCCGAACTTGCCTGTGCCTGCGCGCAGTTGGGCAAATACGAGCCGGCCGCCGACGCGTTGTTCGCCAAGCAGACTTCCTGGTCGGCGGACGGCAAGCTCGACGAAACTCTGGCGCCCGTGCTGACGCCCGCCGAGCGGAAAAAACTGGTAACGCTGGTCAAGGACCCCATCGTGCAACGCACCATCGAGCACGATCTGGCGGAGGGCAGCGCGCTTCCGCTCCAGAGCACGCCTACCGTGCTGGTAACTTCCGGCATCCGGCAGTTCAAGATTTTTGGCGAGGGTCTTTTCAATTACACGCTGGTCAAGGCAACCCTGGATGACCTTCTTAAATAATCGGACGCCCGCCGGCTTGGCCGCATCCATTCTGCGCATCGTTTTGGGGGCGCTATTCGTGTATGCCGCCTGGATGAAGCTACGCGACCCGTGGGCCTTGTTCGCCATCTCCATCGATTCATACCAGGTCCTGCCCCTGTGGGCGGTGGAACTCGTGGCGCGCGCGCTACCGTGGTTCGAGCTGCTGCTAGGCGTCCTGCTGATCTCAGGTTTATGGCGGAGCGTTTCGGCGACCGCCGCGTCTCTCCTGTTGGCCGTGTTCTTCAGCCTGATGATCCGGGCCATGGTCAAAGGCCTACAGATCGACTGCGGTTGCTTCGGTCCGGGCGAGCGCCTCTCCTGGATGACTCTGCTGCGTGACGGCGCGCTGCTGGCCAGTTCGCTGTTCGTGACCATTATGGCCGTCCGCTCCACGCGCGGCGTCCATGCCCACAGCGCCTGAACGTGGGCTGCTCATCCTCTGTCTGCTGGCGGGCGAAATCGAGTTCTACGGCTACGCCGGCTGAATGCCCAGCGCGCGGCGGTGCCGGCCCACGATGGCGGCGATTTCTCCGCGGACCAGATGCCGGGCCTGATCGCGCGCATCGAACAAGCCACTCAAGCCCCAGCGTGGAAACGGTCCGTTGCGATGCCCAAATGGGGCTCAAGATCTATATCGGTCTGCCGGGCCAATCCGCGCGAGACGGGCCGGCTTCATCCGGCGCGTGCTGGAGTCTTGCTCCGACGCCCCGCTGGGCTCCTTCCGCCAGTCCCGTGTACGGATCGAAGGCCGGCGATCTGCCGCAGGCGTTCACCGCTGGCCGCGTCAAAGCCCGGCTGCTTGCAAGCGGCGGCCAAAGCAGCTACGATTGAGTTTCCCCTCCCTGTCGATTTTCGAGAACTCATAACCGCACATCTTTATGCCGCAGCAACACAAGAAGGTTCTTGCAGTCGTAACCGATCTGTTCTTTTCGGTCAAGATTACCGATGCCGCCAAACGCGCCGGCATGGCCGTGGAACTGGTCAAGGACCCGCATGACGTTTTTATCAAAGCCAAGTCCAAGCCCAGCGTGATCATCTTCGACCTGAATTTCGAGGATGCCCAGCCGCTCCAATTGATCGCCAAGATCAAGGGCAGCGCCGAGTGCAAGGGGGTGAGTCTGATCGGCTATCTCTCTCACGTGCAGGGCGAGCTGAAGCAGGCCGCGCAGGAGGCGGGCTGCGATATGGTGATGGCGAAATCGGCGTTCTCTCAGAATCTGAACCAGATCCTGAAACGCCACTCCGGCGTGGTCTAGGCAGCACAGGCTTCAGCCGGTGTCCCGAGCTTGTAGATTTCCGTAATTGACAACGCCTTCGTGGGGCAGGCTCGCAGCCTGCGCGGGCCTCGCAGGCCCGCTATTCCGCCGGCTGAAGCCGGCCCGCCTGGGCCGCATACTAGAGCCGGCCGGCGCGAAGTCTAGGAAACACCGGACACGAGAGTCCCGATGGCGATCGACCGCACCTTCGTTTCAGGAGTTTCCGCCCGCGAGAGCAGCACCACCGGGACGCGTGCCCCCAAGACAATTCCCCCCGATTCCGCCTTTGCAAAATACACGATCGCACGGTAGAGGATGTTGGCGGCCTCTATATCCGGCGCGAGGAAGATATCCGTGTTTTCGACGACAGGGCTGACAATGCCCTTGCGTTCCGCGGCGAACCTGCTGAGGGGTGCGTCCAGCGCGATAGGGCCTTCGATATAGCAGCCGCCAAGCTGGCCGCGCCGATTCATAGCGCAAAGAGCGGCCGCGTCCAACGTGGACGGCATATCGGGATTCACTAGTTCCAAGGCACACAGCGCGGCGATATTCGGCTTTTCGATGCCGAGCGCGCGGGCTACCTCGATGGCGTTGCGGCAAAGCTCCGCCTTCTGCGCAAGGCTGGGAGCGATGTTGATGGCCGCATCCGTGAGCAGCATCAGGCGGTCGAAGCCGGGCACTTGAAATACGGCGACCTGGCTCAATTGCCGGCTGGTGCGCAGGCCCGCATCCTTATCGAGCACGGCGCGGACGAGGCTGGCGGTGGCGACTTTGCCTTTCATCAGCAGGCCCGCGCGGCCTTCCCGCACCAAGGCAATGGCCTGGCGGGTGGCCGCCGCCGGGTCGGGCTCGTTGACGATCTGGCTGTCGGAAAGGTCGAAACCGCTCGCGCCGGCGAGCGCCCGGATCTCGCTGCCTTTCCCGACCAGGATCCCCTCGGCCAAACCCAACTCCCGGGCGCGCTGCAGGGCCTCGATCACATCGGGATCGTGGGCGGCGGCCACAGCGATAGAAACCGGACCGCGGGCGCGTGCGGCGTCCAGGAGTTCGTCAAAGCTACGGAACATGGCGATGAAATGAAAGGGGGCTCTGGCGAAGGCATCATAACACGGGGCGAGCGCCGCTCGCCGTGGCTTGGCTGGCGGGGGTGCATAGCAGGATTGGTTTCTGTCGGTCAGGAAACCCAAAAGCTGTAGCGCCCCAGGTTACCGCGAATTCTTCGCCATGCGCACCAAGTGGCTGTCTTTGGTTGCCGTTTACCGTAAACGCCGCGCCGTTGTCTTGTGCGCCTTTCGCCGGATCTGCGAAGATCGGGCGTTTGCCGCGCTTTCGGATCTTGAGATGTCCCGGTCACCGACTATCCCGCGCGCCGTGTCCCATTTTGGCCGGGAGTTGCGCTTTGTACATTGAGGGTCGTCTGAGAGAGTCGCGGCCTTTGTATACGGATGTTCACTTTTGAAGACAAAAGGGGAAGGAAAATGTTAGACCAACGGCGTAAGAACGGAGTTTCGAACTGTCTAGCGGTACTGGGCGGCATTTACATCGGTATGTTAGGAGTGACACCGGCGCAGGCCGCCACAGAGCCGGTTATTACAGCCGCTACGGCGGACCTCGCGATCAGCCCGCCCACCATCACCATCACCGGCAAGTACTTCGGAAGCGGCACTCCTGGCGTGACTTTGGATAATGTCACGCTGGTGGTCACAACGCATACCACAAGCTCGGTGACCGCATTGCTTCCGAACAATCTCAACCCCGGATCCTACCAATTGGTGGTGACCAATTTCGTTTCGGAACAGCAGGCCGTTTTCGACGTGACGATCGGCGCGGTTGGTCCCGACGGGCCGGCCGGACCGGCTGGACCGACTGGATCCGTGGGACCGGCGGGGCCTGCCGGCGCTACCGGACCGGCGGGAGCTACGGGCGCGACCGGTCCGCAGGGGCCCGCCGGACCGCAGGGCGCGGCGGGTGCTACTGGCGCGAC
>JBEKMJ010000107.1:0-28293 GCA_050008575.1 Bryobacteraceae bacterium | reverse complement strand
GTCTTCCGCCACCAGAAGATCCGCGACACGGTGGTGTTTTTCGGCTCCGCCCGGGTGCGCGACGACGGACCCCTGGCGAAGTATTACGACGATGCGCGCAGACTGGCCCGTATGGTCACCGAGTGGGCCGCCCAGTTCACCGAGAACGGCACGCACCGCTTCGTGGTCTGTTCCGGCGGCGGGCCGGGCATTATGGAAGCGGCCAACCGCGGCGCGGCCGATGCCGGCGGCAAGACCATCGGCTTGAACATCGGCTTGCCGTTCGAACAGTTGCCCAATCCGTACATCACGCCCGGGCTGAGCTTTGAGTTCCACTACTTCTTCATGCGCAAGCTGTGGTTCGCGTATCTTTCGAAAGCCTTGATCGTGTTCCCGGGCGGCTTCGGCACGCTCGACGAGATGATGGAAGTGCTCACGCTCACCCAAACGCAGAAGCTGGCCAAAAAGGTCGCGATCGTGCTGTATGGGTCGAGCTACTGGAAGGAGATCATTAACTTCGATGCGCTGGTCCGGCATGGCACCATCGGCGCGGCGGACCTGGATCTGTTCCGGTACGCGGACGATCCGGAGACCGCGTTCGGCATGCTCAAGGAACACCTGACCACGCACCTGCAGCCCGAAACGCAGGAAACCCCCGCCATTTCCAAGTCGCGAAACCCGCAAAGGCCTGCCGGCGCGTAGTATTTCGCCGATCCGTGAAACGATTCCGTGGTAATAATCACTACAGGTATATCGCCCCTGGTTGGGGTGGAAACCCAGAACTCGTGGCGCAGGCTCTTCAGCCTGCCGCGCTGGCACTTTGCCAGCGCAGGCGAGCGAGAGTTCGCTCGCCGCCGACGTTCACGCCGGGCTTAAGAGCGGGTCCTGGAGGACCCGCGCAGGACCGGAGTCCTGCCCCACTTGGCGGAGGGAGGGAGCCAGTACCTGTGAGCCGGAACGTAGGATTATCGGCCGGAACCGTCGCACTCGTGGCGCTGGTGGTCCGCATCGTGTCTCCCACCGCCGGCGAGGCCGGACCCGCGGATACGGCCGGAAGCGCCGAGAAAACACAGGCGCGGGAAACCGCCCGCACTCCCCAGCCCTACCAAGGCCCGTGGATCGCTACGCGGCATTTTTTCGCGCCGTACGAGCCGCCGCCAACTTCCGTACAGGCCTCCGGTGCGCGGAGCGTGGACCTCGGCAATCCCGAAGATATCCTACGATGCTCCCGCGATCGGCAATGTCGCACCGAAGTGCGGCGATTCTTCGGATTGGGTGAGGCCGATCGCGCCGAATGCCTCCTGGCCACCGTGCCGGACCCCTTGCATACGCGGCTCGCGCTGTACACCGACCACTCCATCGAAGCGATTCGCAGAGGGGCGGGCGCCGCCAAGTGGGTTTTCGCCACCCAGTGGCTCCCATGGAACGACACAGCCGATCCCACGCAGACAGACCCCGCCAAAAAGGCGAACGAAAAACAGCCGGGTCTACTGGCGTTCCGGCCCGCCGTCGAAGAGGGTTCCGAGCAGACCGGGTTCAAGCCGGTCTGGGCAACCGGCGGGCTGCTGGTTTTTCTGGTTGGCGAAACGCCCACAGCCGGAATAAACCCCGATCAGTTTCAAATCGCGCGCGCCTACTCGCAGGCGCTCTGCACTCCGGGCTCGAATCCGGAAACCGTGAAAATCGTCGGACCTACATTTTCGGGCTCGTTCTATTCCCTAGCCGATTTGATCCTACAAGACAAGGCGAGCCAGCCGGGGAGAACATACCGGGTCCAAAGCGGCACGGCGCAAGGCTCGGGCGTTGCGGAAGCTTTCCAGGCACGCGCCGGAGTATCGTTCCATTCGGCAACCGACAACATCAGGGACCAGGACCGGCATTTCCGCCATCTGCTGGACGAGTTGCGCATACCTCCGCAAAGGGCCGCCGTGCTGGCGGAGGGCGAATCCACGTTCGGCAGAGCCGCGTCCCACGCGGGATCCGCCGAGGATATTCACGTCCTTCGGTTTCCCCGCGACATCTCGCATTTGCGGGACGCCTATCGCCAGGTGGTACAGGCTTCGAAATCGTCCCAGTCGCCCTCCCCTACTCTGGACTTCTCCTTGAAGGATTCCAGCGTTGGCGAGGACACCGTCCCCACTTACTCCCAAAAGCAAACACCTCTCTCGCAGAACGGCGTCATCAACGAGATTACCCGCGCCATCAAACACGACAATATCCGGATCGTGGAAGTCAGCGCCACCAATGTGCTCGACCTTTTGTTTCTGGCCGGCGTTCTGCGGCGGCAGTGCCCGGATACGCGGCTGCTGATCCTTAACGCCGATCTGCTGTTCGTACAGGCCGAGCAGTCCCAGCCGCTGGCAGGAACCTTGTTTCTTACCAGCTATCCGCTGTTCGCCGAAAGTAAAATATGGGAGGGCCGGAACGAGATCGCCATTTTCCCCGATACCCTCTCGGAAGGCATATTCAACGCCACGGTCTTGTCGCTGGCCGACCCGGCCGACCTCGAAAAAGCCCTGGCCGACTACGCATGGGAGTCTGTCGATTACCCCCCCGCCTGGCTCTTGACATTGGATCGCCGGGGATTCGCGCCCGTGAGGTTCTGGGCCAGGCACCCCACGCAGGAGAGACAAGATTGGTTCAAAGCCGTCCCGGGGATGAGTGGGCATACGGACCTCCGCAGAGTGTCTGCGTCGGGAAGCTTTATCCTTCTCTCAATCGCCTTTGCCCTGTTCAGCGCCGCCGCGGGCATCTGGATCCTGCGGGCGGGCTTCGCACCGCCGGAATCGGAAGATTCCTGGCGGGGATTTTATCTCTTTCTGTCCCTGCTGATCCTGATCGCCATACAGATCGCGCTGGCCATTGTGCGGCCCCGGCCATGGCCCCTGGTCCTGCTGGTTGGCTGCGGCGTACCGGCCTGGATCGCGGGGAAGATCGGATTCCGGCATTGGCGCCCCAGGCAACCCCGCTGGCTGGCCACGTGGCTGGGGATCGCCGCCGTGCTGTCGGCCGTCCTGCTGTGGCGGTTCTGCTGCGCGGGCGATGAAACGCGGCAACAGTTATTCGCTTTCCGGGCGGCCGAGATGCGCTTCGGGTCTTCCCCCCTGTGGCCGATCCTGGCGGCTGCCATTACGCTGTTGCTGTGGTGCTTCTTTCAAGTCCGGCGGCTGCATTTCGCTTTTTGTGAGCAGCCCGTCGCGATCGCCGCAGGCATGGAGAACCTTCTGAACGGGAGGCTCAAAGCGTTTCACGACGACTTCGTGGAATCGGCGCGTTCGGTGCTGGGGTTCACCGGCGACCAACGCATCTGGTTCGGCGCCGGCTTGGCCCTGCTAGTCCCGCTAGGCTGGCTGTTCCGCGTGGATCTGCGGCTCGGTGCCATCCTCGGTTCCATCGACGGCACACCGTACGACGTTCTATGCATCTCGTTGCAGGTCCTGGTGGTGGGACTGCTGCTGCTGACGTGCCGGCAAATCCGCGTCTTGTGGAGATCGCTGCACGGTTTCGCCGCCAACCTCGGCATGCTTCCTCTGGCCCGAGCTTTCACGTCCGTCTCCCCGGCGGGCGACAATCGTCCCATCTGGGCGCGGCGTTTCGATCTCCAGGCCCTGGACATTCACGCCAGTTCGTTGCGTATCCTGGACGACCTGGGGCTGCAGTCTGCGCAGTTACCGAACGACGGACCGTGCGCCGCCGCCGTGGCGCAATGGCAAACGGAATATCGCGGCCGGATCGACGGCGCGCTGACCGTCGGCAGTCGATTGGCGGACGTGCACCGCGGTCTCTGGACCTTCGACAACCAGGCAGCCAGCGGGCTGTGGAAGCAAATTCTAATGCCGCGGTGGGAGTCCGACGCGCTCGCCGGGAAGCTGGCCGGCGAACCACTCTCGAAGCCGCGCGAACCGGCGCCGGACGATCCCAAGAGCGTGCCCGCTCTGGCCGAAAATTTCCTGGCCCTGCATTACTCGCTGTTCGTGCTGTACGGCGTGCGGCAAATTCTAAACCTGCTGTGGTTCCCCTCTATCGGTTTCATGCTCTTGATGCTTTCTTTGAATTCTTATAGCTTTCAAGCCCCGCATCTGATTGGACGGTTTCTGATCGTGATGTTCGCCGCGATCGCGTTCATTCTGGGCAGTTGCATCGTGGAGATGGAGCGCAGTCCGATTCTGAGCGCCATCGCCGGCACCAAGCCGGGAGAGCTCAACAGCGCGTTCTATCTCAAGCTGGTCCGCTATGGGGCACTACCGATTATCGGTTTGCTGGCCTCGCAGTTCCCGTCCATCTCGGGCTTTCTACTCTCATGGATCGAGCCCGCGCTGGAAGCCTTGAACTGAATCGGCTTAAACGCCTGCCACCCATACCTTCTGCGCCGCCGACCGCCCCAGTTGCACGGATCGGCCGTCCACGCGCAGCGTCAGCGTGTCGTCGGCGTTGTGGGATTCCACGCTTACCCTGGAACCCGGCCGCACGCCCAGGCCTTCCAGATACTCCAGCAGCCGCCGGTCGCGCTCGTAGACGCTGCTCACGGCCACGGCTTCGCTGGCAGCGCTCTCGTCCAACGTCTTCAAGCCGCGGCGCCGCCGGTCGGCAGGCGTATCCAAACCCACGCGGTTGCCGTGTGGGCAGGCTTCTCCCGAGCCCAGCTTTTCCACCAGCTTGTGTTCGAAATCGGCCGACACGGCGTGCTCCAGTTGCTCCGCCTCTTCGTGGACCTTGTACCACTCCATGCCGAAAATCTCCGTCAGCATGCGCTCGATCAGATGATGCCGGTTCAAAATGCGATTGGCGATCTCGTGCCCGGCAGGCGTCAGCGTAAGGTGGCCTTCTTCTCCCACGTGAATCAGCGCATCGCGTTTCAGCCGCTTGATGGCCATCGTCACGGCGGGAGCTGTCACGTTCAGCCAGCGCGAGAGCGTGGCCGCCTTCACGGTTTCGCCCTCGGACTCGGCCTCCGCGATCGCCTTCAGGTAGTTTTCCTTTGAAATGGTGATTTTCACGCGCTTGCTAAGATTGTATCGCGCTGTGCGAGAATCGAGAACTGGACTCACCACTTATGGAGCAACTCCTCGCGGCCGTCCGATCGGCGTGCGTCTACGACCTGGCGCAGCCCTATTACCCAGGCATGCCGCACCATCCCAATCATCCGCCGTTCTTGTTCGGATTGAACAAGAAACATGGCGACTACGTGGCGCGCAGTGGCGCCAGTTCGGCGTCCGAAGGCCTGGCGTTGGGCGGACATGTGGGCACCCATATTGACGCGCTCTGCCATTTTTCGTGCGGCGGCAAGCTGCACGGCGGCGACGCGGCGGCGGACGCGCAAACCTACGCCGGCGGCCTCCAGCGCCATACCGTCGATACCATCGCGCCCATTCTGCGCCGCGGCGTGCTGCTGGATATCGCCGGGCAGATGGAAACGGACGCCCTGCCCGCCGATTTCGAGATCGCGCCCGAAAGTCTGGACGCGGCCGCGCGCCTGCAGCAGGTGGAAATCCGGCCCGGCGACGTGGTTCTGCTGCGCACCGGCTGGGCGCGCTACTGGGACGATGCCGCGCGATTCATCGCCCAGGTGCATGGGCCGGGACCGGGCGAAGCCGGCGCGCGCTGGCTCAGCAGCCGCGGTATATTCGCCGCCGGGTCGGACACCGTGGCCTTCGAAAAAGTGCCTGATTCCAACATGCCCGTACACGTCCATCTATTAGTCGAAAGCGGCATCCACATCATCGAGTGCCTGAACCTGGAACAACTGGCGGCCGAGCGGCGGTACACTTTTCTATTCGTGGCTGCGCCGCTGAAAATCCGCGGCGGCACCGGATCGCCCATCCGGCCGCTGGCTCTCGCATGACTACACCGTCCGACTTCGCCCCCGTCCGCGAGGGGGAGCAGATCGACACGCAGGCACTCGCCGCCTACCTGGACGGCAAACTCCCAGGCGTGCAAGCCGGATTGACCGTGCGCCAATTCCCCGGCGGGCACTCCAACCTGACCTATCTGCTGGAAGCCGGCGGATGCGAATACGTTTTACGCCGTCCGCCGCTCGGTCCGGTCGCTCCCAAAGCCCACGATATGGCGCGCGAGTACAACGTGCTGGCGGCCGTGCATCCTTTCTTTCGACAAGCGCCGCGCGTGTTCCTGCTGTGCGACGATCCGGCGGTGATCGGCGCGATCTTCTTCGTAATGGAGCGCCGCCGCGGATTGGTGCTGCGCCGTGAGATCCCCGCCGAATATGCGGGCGATCCCGGTTTCGGCCGCCGCGTGAGCGAAGCGTTCGTCGATTGTCTGGCGGGGCTGCACGCAGTGGATGTCAACCGCGTGATACTGGGCAAGCCCGCCGGTTTCCTGGAACGGCAGGTAAATGGCTGGGCCGAGCGCTTCGCGCGCGCCCAAACCGAACCGCTGCCGCAAATGGACCAGCTCATCCGCTGGCTGCGCGACCGCCTGCCGGAATCTCCGGCGCCCACGCTGGTGCATAACGATTACAAGCTCGATAACATGATGCTGAACGCCGGCGATCCCGGCCGCGTGGAAGCGGTGCTCGATTGGGAGATGGCCACCGTCGGCGATCCGCTGGTGGATCTGGGTTGCGTGATGTGCTATTGGCCGGAAGCCGGCGATCCGCCCGTGCGGCGCGATGCGCTCAGCGCCATCACTACCCTGCCCGGCTGGTTCACGCGCGCGCAGCTGGTGGAACGTTACGCGCGCCTCACTGGGCGCGACGTCTCCGGCCTCGGCTATTATGAAGTGTTCGGGATTTTCAAGATCGCGGTGGTCCTGCAGCAAATCTATTTCCGGTATCACCGCGGGCAAACGCGGGACGAGCGCTTCCGCAACTTCGACCAGCGCGTGCGCGGGCTCGTGAAGATCGCGGCAGGGGTCGCGGAGAGAGCGGGGTGAGTTCCCTCTATCTGATCCGCCACGGCCAGGCCGGCACGCGCGGGCAATACGATGCCCTGTCCGATCTCGGCCGGCGGCAGGCATATTTGTTGGGCCAGCATCTGGCGGCGCAGAAAATTTCCTTCAAAGCGCTGATCGCCGGAGGGCTGAATCGCCAGCGGCAGACCGCCGAACAAGTCTGGCGGGCATACCGTGAAGCGGGCGCCGCGATTCCCGATATCGTCTCCGAGCCCAATTGGAACGAATTCGACATGACCGGCGTGTTCAGCGAATTCGCGCCACTGCTGTGCCAGGCCGATCCGCGGTTCAAACAGGATTACGAGGAATTGTTGCGGAAGCTGGAGGACAAGCATTCGCCCATCCACCAAGCCTGGACCGACTGCGATACGCAGGCGATGCGCGCCTGGATGGAAGGCCGCTACCCGTGCCGCACGGAATCCTGGGTGGCGTTCAACCAACGCGTCCTCAGCGCCCGCCGGTCGCTGGGCGGGTTTCAGCCCGGCGACGCCGTGGCGATCTTCACGTCGGCCACCCCCATCTCGATCTGGGTGGCGGCGGCGCTGGGCGTATCGAACGGCAAGATCATGCGCCTGGCCGGCGTGATGTACAACTCCGCCGTCACCACGCTGCGCCTGCGCGACGAAGACCTGATGTTGTTCAGCTTCAACGGAGTGCCGCATCTCCCAGACCCACCCCTTCGCACCTTCCGTTAACTTGCTTTGGGTCCGGCTTAGTGGGGCGGGCTCGCAGCCCGCGCGGGCCTCGCAGGCCCGCTGTTCGGCGACGCCTTCACAGGCGAACCCGGCAAAAAGCCGGCAGAACGCTAGTAAAAGTAAACGCAATGCGTGAGAAGTCAACTGGGTAACTTAGCTTTAATAAGCGACGGGCTCTCCAGCTTCAGCTTCGCGGCAGGCGGCCTCCGAGGCCGCCGCAGGCTGCGAGCCTGCCCCACCAAAAGCCATGCGCCGCCGCGGGTTGCGCGCCCCAGAAGCTGCGCACGTCATAATGGTACAAATGCTGTCGCGTTCCTGCGTACTGCTCTTGGCCGCGCTCCCCTGCATGGCAGGCAGCGATCCCCAACTCGTCTGGTTTAGCCCCGAAGCGCCCGGCGACTGGCCCGACGGCAGAGTCGGCCAGGTGGATTACATCGATCTGTTCACCCCCGGAGCGCCGTGGCCCAACGCCGCGTCGCACGTGCAAGTATTCAAATTCGCCGCGAGCGAGTTCGTCGGGGACCTGCCCGGTGAACTGACCGATGGTCAGTGGCAGCAGGTCTTTGCCAACCTGGCGCAACGCGGCATCGCTTTAGCCGTCGAGTTTGGGCCGTTATCCGCGGCAACCTGCGGCGCCGGCGTCGAAGGATTCTCGGGCGGCGCGGCTCTCCTAGTGGCCCAGAAAATCCAAAGCTTGGGAGCATCCCTGCAATATGTTGCCATGGACGAGCCCTTCTACTACGGGAATATTTATACCGGGCAGAATGCCTGCAATTGGACTGCGCCACAGATTGCCGCCGGCGCCGTCCAGTCCATCGCCCAGATACGAACCGTGTTTCCCACCGTAATAGTCGGAGACATCGAACCCGTCCCCGCCGGGACGCCCGGTTGGCTGGCCAGTTACACCGCGTGGCTGGACGCCTGGCAGATCGCCGCCGGTTCCCCGCTGGCCTTCTTCCATTGCGACGTGGACTGGGATGCGTATTCCGGCTGGATCGCCGGCGTGAATTCCATGCGGCAAGCGCTGGCCATTCGGGGCATCCCGTTCGGGCTGATCTACAACGGCTTGGGTATGACCAGCGACGCGTCTTGGATGAGCGCCGCCGAAAGCCATTTCCTCGATTACGAGTTGCATGGCGGCGCCATTCCGGACCAGACCATTTTTCAAACCTGGGAGACTTATCCAACGCATGTCTTGCCCGAGACCGATCCCGACGCGCTCACCTATCTGGTCGATTATTATTATCGAACGCGAACCAGCCTGTCGCTGACGTCCACGGCCAATCAAGCATCCGGTAAGTTGCTCGACAACGTGGGCAATCCGATCCCCTCCGCGCCCGTGGTTCTTACTCTGCAGCCGGTAGCCGGACCCGGTGTACTCTCCACATACACCATAACGGGAACGGTTCCCACGGCGGCGACGGATGTCTCGCAGGCCGTGGTCCAAATCTGCATCAACGAATGCGACCCGGCCCAGGGGCCCGTGGACATGAACGTCTACTCCTATCAATATGCGGACGCCGGCACGAATGCTACGCAGAATTTCACAAACGGCCTTACTGGCTGGGGAGTTCAGGGCCCCCCGGACGGCAACGCTACCGTGCAGATCGCATCGGACGCCGGCGGCCCATCGCTCCTGATTCAAGCCACCGCCGCGCAACAGACCTGGGTAAATTCGTCTCCGTTCGCGGTCACACCGGGAAGCTCGTTTAACTTGACCGTGCAGGCGCGCGTCGCGCCGGCATCCACAGGCAATGCCATCTTATGCCTCGTGTTCCTGATTGGCGGCGTCGAAGTGGATTCCGTGGCCCCGCGAGTCACTCTGCCCTTCACGCCGGGAACTGCCAGCCTGGGCAGCGTGCAAACCGGCAGCGACGGCAGCTATAGTCTGGCGTTCCCTCCGCAGGCCGCGGGCGTGTTTCAGTTGCAAGCCTCGTTTGCGGGATCGGATACGCTCTGGCCCGCATTTGTAAGTGCGCCGATGAATGGCGCGCCTTCGATTAATACAAATGGCATCGTCAACGCGGCGGACTACCAGGCGGAGCCGCTGTCTCCGGGCGCCTGGTTCACTGTCTTTGGCCAGAACCTTGGCGCGGCTGGGGTGTGGAGTAGCGCGGATACGACCGTCTTAGGCGGCGCCAGCGTGTCGGTCTGCGGCTTTCCGGCGGCCGTTTCGTACAACTCCGGCCCTCCCGCGGCAAATTCGGCGGCGGGCTGGCAGATCGACGCATTGGCGCCGGACGGCGCCGCTGGGCAGTCGTCCTGCCCCGTCGTCGTCACAGTAAACGGCCAGGCGTCGCCACCGGTAAGCGTCGCCACCGCTGCCGCCGTTATGGAGTTGTTTCTTCTTGCCACACCCTCCGGCGCATTGCCGATCGTCACGCATGCCGACTACAGTTTGGTCGGACCAGGCAGCGCAGGTCTGAACCCGGCGAAGCCCGGCGAGGCGTTGATCGCATGGGGCACCGGCGATTGCACACTTCCAGCCATTACCGTGGGCAACGCCAGCGCGACCGTCTTCTTCTCCGGGCGAGTTGCCGCGGGCCTTTGCCAAACTAACTTCTACGTGCCCAATAGTCTCAGCGGGCCGGCCCAGTTGCAAGTATCTACCTCCATGAACTCCTACATTTTGTGGGTTGTCCCATAGCTCCTATTACGACCATGCGAATTATCGAAACCATTGAAGAACTACAATCTCTAATCGGCCAAGAAGTAGCGGTGGGCGATTGGTTCCCCGTCGAGCAAACGCGCATCGACGCCTTCGCCGACGCCACCGGCGACCACCAGTGGATCCATCAGGACGTGGAACGCGCCAAAACCGAGTCGCCTTTCGGCCGCACCATCGCGCACGGCTTCCTGACGCTGTCGTTGCTCAGTTGCCTCTCGCACGACTGCTTCGAGATCCGCGGCGATTTCAAGATGCGCATCAATTACGGACTGAACCGCGTGCGTTTCCCCGCCCCGGTGCTGTCCGGTTCACGCATCCGGCCGCGCTTCACGCTGCAATCGCTGGAGCCGTTCGATGAGGGGTATCAGGCGGTGTGGGTGGTCGCCATGGAGGTGGAAGGCGGCCGCAAGCCGGCGCTATACGCCGAATGGGTGGTGCGGCTGTATACTTAGCCCGTTTCAGGCCACTACACAGCTTCGCCCTTGCCAGCCAATCTGCATCACGCGGCCGTCTTCAACCAGCACGGGCACCGCCCGCTGGCCGCCGGCAAGGGCTTTCATGCGCGCCAGCGCATTTCCGACGTGTAAGGACAGCGCGACGCGCCGTAAAGTTCGAAAGGCGATCTCTGGGGAACGGCTCCGGGGACCGCCAGTGGCGGCGGGCGTCAGGCAGCGCCCTGCGAGACCCGCCACAGCGGCCAGAGATCCCCTCGCCGTTCCCCTCGCGCTCACGCGGTCTGTTCACCCCTGAGCGTTATACTCGCAATATTACATTTTTTCTTGGTACATTGGATAGAGCCATATTGAGCAAATGTATTGGACCATTGGAGGGCGGGCAATCCTGCCCGCAGCGGCTTTCAGCCGGCCAAGGCCACGAGGCTCAGCAAAGCTCGACCCATGCCCAAAGCCGCCAGTTCCCTGGACCTCACCCTGAACGAACGCCCGGCGGGCGTGCCCCTCACCCGCTGGCTGCGTGAAGAACTGCGCCAGGCCATCCTCGATGGCCGCCTGCGTCCGGGCGCCCGCCTGCCCGCCACGCGCGACTTTGCGCGACAGTATGGCGTGTCCCGCGGCACTACGGTGACCGCATTCGAGCAATTGCAGGCGGAAGGCTACTTGAGGAGCCAGGTCGGCGCCGGCACATTTGTCGACGAGCGGTTGCCTCAACACCGCCCCGCGGCCAAAAGACCACCGCCGGTAGGGCGGCGTCTCCTCGCGCCCTTGACCGGGTTGACGCTCTTCCACACCGCGCGCCCGTTCCGCTGCTATGAGCCGGCCCTGGCGGAGTTCCCCGTCGACATTTGGGCGCGTATCGCCAGCCGGCGTCTGCGGCAGGTCTCCGCAGCGCTGCTCGCCGGCAGCGGCGCGCGCGGATACGCGCCGTTGCGCGAAGCGCTGGCGGGCTACCTGGGCTCGTCGCGCGGCGTGAATGCGACCGCCGACCGCATCATGATCGTGTCGGGCGTGCAGCAAGCCCTCGACCTGCTCGCGCGCCTGCTCATCCAGCCCGGCGACCCGGTGTGGATGGAAGATCCCGGATATTTCGGCGCCACCACCGCTTTCCGCAATGCGGGAGCGCGCATCGTGCCTGTCCCTGTGGACGAGCACGGCCTCTCCGTCTCGCAAGGCCGGCGCGCATGCCGGGCCGCCAAGGGCGCCTATCTGACTCCCGCCCACCAGTTCCCGTTAGGAATGACCATGCCGCTCGAACGCCGCTTGGCCCTTCTCGCGTGGGCGCGCGAAGCCGGCGCTTTTCTGATCGAAGACGATTACGACAGCGAGTATCGCTTCGAGGGCCGCCCCGCGCCCGCGCTACAGGGGCTGGATAAGGGCGGCAGCGCGATCCTGGTGGGTAGCTTCAACAAACTGCTGTTTCCCGCCTTGCGCTTGGGCTACATCGTGGCGCCCGCCAGCCTGGTCGATCCCTTGCTGGCGCTCCGCTTCGGAACGGACCACCATGCGGCGGGCCTCGACCAGGCGATTCTCTGCGACTTCATTGTCGAGGGGCACCTGGGGCGTCATATCCGCCGCATGCGCGAGCTGTACGCCGCCAGGCTCGCGGCTCTGCAGGAAGGCGGGCGGAAATATCTGAAAGGTCTGCTGGAAATTTCGCGCGTCCAAGCGGGCCTCTACACCGCCGGGTTCCTGCGCAATGGCATGACGTCGCGCGAAGCCGAGGAAGCCGCCACGCGCCACAACATCGAGAGCATGGGTATCGACCGCTTCGCCCTGCGGCGCACGAAGGTGCATGGCCTGGTGCTGGGCTTCGCCGCGTTCGACGAGGGCCGCATCCGGCGCGGAATCCAGGGCCTGGCGGCTGCGCTGGAGCCGCGCAGTTCCGTGCGCCGCAGCGAGCCTCCCAGGCCGATATCGCGGATGGTCTGAATATACTCCGGGCTGTGCCGCGCCGGCTCGATCTTCGCCCGCGGCGTCACCGTTACCGAAGCGCACCCCCGCCGCGACAGAAAGTAAGCCAACAGACGGAATTCCTTGGCACCGCCAGGTTCATGTCGTACCGCTGGCGATTGCGCTCGATCCGGGAGTGGGGCAGGACTCCAGTCCTGTCAGGATGGGCCTGCGGCCCACCAATAGCGATTAAACCATGGAGGGCGGGCAATTCTGCCCGCAGCCGGCTTTCAGCCGGCTTGGCCGCCTGAAAGGCGGCTGCGGCCAGGATTGGCCGCCCCACAAGAGGTTTTCGACCGTGCGCGGGAAAACTACCAAGCGAGCGTGAGGCCGTTTGCCACGCCGGCCGCCAGTCCAAATACCGGCCCCAGGGCGAGAGTGGTCCGTGCCTCGCCCGACGAATCTCCATTCATGGAATGTCGGCAAATTGGCCGTTCTTGAGGACCAGAAACGACTCGCGAGCCGCGCCAGTCATGAGCTGTTTCTCCGCGGTGTCGATGCCCTCGTCCGCCAGTTGGAAAGTTCCATGGTGGATCGCGATGCTGGTCTTGGCGGCCAGGATCCGGTGCGCCCGAGCCGCCTCCTCCGGACCCATGTGCACGGGCGACATGAACCAACGTGGTTCGTAGGCTCCGATCGGCAATAACGCAAGTCGCGGCGATCCGAACTTTTCCCGAATCTGCGCGAAATGAGGTCCGAAGGCGGTGTCCGCGGCGAAATATACGATCCGCTCCTGGCATGCGATCACATACCCGCACCACAGCGTCGCGTTGCGGTCGTGAATTCCCCGGCTTGAGAAATGCAGCGCGGGGACGCAGTGAATGGTGCATCCCGCCAGTGCCAGCGATTCGCCCCAATCCAACTCATGCGCGGGCCCGATATGCTCCGCGCGCAGCAGCCGAGCCACGCCAGCCGGAACAATGAATGTAGAATCTCCCCGCGCCGCCAACCGCCGCAGCGTCGGTAGATCCAGGTGGTCATAATGATTGTGGCTGATCAGCACGGCATCGATCGCGGGCAGATCCTCCCAAGCTACGCCCGGTTTTCTCCGCCGCCGCGGACCTATCCAGGACAAAGGACTCGCGCGCTCGGACCAAATTGGATCGGTCAAAATGTTTGTCCCCTGTTGTTGGATGAGCACGGTCGAGTGATTCACCAGAGTCACGCGCAGTCCGCTGCCTTCCACGCGCCGGGGCGGTATGGATGGAGCGACATCCGAAATGAAACGCGGCGACGGTTCCGGCCGGCTGGTCAGCTTCCATCGCAGGGCGTCGAGAAACCCGGGCGCTTGCGGAGCATCCGGATTGTAGAAGCGCTTTCCGTCAAAGTGCTTAGGAAATCCGCGTTCGTCCGCGTTCATCTGTGGCTCAAAATCCTAACTACGCGAAACCCCACATTATGCAGCCGGCTCACCGGAAATTCGAAGTTCCGCGCCGTCACCCGGCAGTACTTCCCCGGATCCAGCCAGCTCCCCCCGCGAAACACGCGATACGACCCTGCACTCGGGCCTTGCGGATCCACCGCCGGACTCTCCGCGTAATAATCGTGGCCGTACCAATCCCGCACCCACTCCGCGACGTTTCCCAGCGTGTCGTACAAGCCCCGCGCGTTCGGCTGCTTTCCGCCAACCGGCTGCGTGCGGTCGCCCGAATTGTCCTTGTACCAGGCGCCCGCGGCGAGCTCGGCGGCATCGTCCTTGCACGCGTACTCCCATTCCGCCTCGGTCGGCAGCCTGTAAGTATGATCGCGATCGCGCGCGTTGAGCCGCGCCAGAAATGCCTGGATGTCGTCCCACGACACGCTCTCCACCGGCAGCGACGCGCCCTTGAAGTAGCTCGGATTACTGCCCACCGTGGCGCCCTCCGGCGTCGTCCGCAGCGCCCCGGCTTTCGCATGCGGATCGACCATCGCAGTTTCCCATTGCGCTTGTGTCACTTCGAATTTTCCGATCTCGAAATCCTGGCTGGTCCGCACGCGATGCGCCGGCTGTTCATCGGCCTCGCCGCCCGCCGAGCCCATTTGAAACTCGCCCGCCGGGATGCGCACCATCCCGCTGCCATCCAACAATGCCGTCAGACCGTATGCGGCCGGGTCCCGCTGCGCATGTGATCTCCCCGCCAGCGCCAGCGCCGAAATGCCAAGAAAACGCCGCCGCGGTAACCGATCTTTGAATTCAAACGCCATTTTCAGATGTATTATAGAATAACAAGCCATTCGGAGCCGGAGGTAACGCACTGAAGCCGCGAACGATTGTGATTGCCGTCTCGATGGCTGCATCCCTGTGCGCGGCGGACGCCCCTTCGGTCGATTTCGATTCGGCTGTGAAGCCGGTGTTGTCCAAGACCTGCGCGCTCTGCCATAACGACAAGCTGTCCTCCGGCGGCCTCAACGTGAAGCTGCTGATGGCGCCGGGTTCCATCGCCGCCTATCGCGATGGATGGGAAACCATCCTCGACAAACTGCGCGCCGGCGAAATGCCGCCAAAAGGCATTCCCCGCCCGCCGGAGCCGCAGATGCAGGCCCTCATCCACTACGTGGAAGGCGAGTTCGAAAAGGCCGACCGCAACATCAAGCCCGATCCCGGCCACGTCACCGCCCGGCGCCTCAACCGCAGTGAGTATTCCAACACCATCCGCGATCTGCTGGCCGTCGATTTCCGCGCCGAAAAAGATTTCCCCACCGACGACTCCGGCTACGGCTTCGATAACATCGCCGACGTCCTGACGATTTCTCCGGTGCTGATGGAACGCTACATGGACGCCGCCGAAATCATCGCGTCGCGCGCCATGGGGGCGGATCCGCTGCCCCAAAAGCCCCTGGAAGCGCAATACCACGCCAAGGACAAAACCATTCGCCGTCCGGACGTCAGCACCATCGAAGCGTCCCACCGGGTCGAATGGGATGGCGATTACACTATCCGCTTCGGCATGCCCGGCGAGCGCGCCGCCGACGCCAAGCCCGTAACGCTCGGCTTCTGGATGGATGGCACGCTGATGAAGACGCTGCCCGTCGAAACCAAGCCGTCGAAGCTGGTCTACTTCGATCCCTACTCCGAGGCCGAAGTGCGCATGTACCTGCCTTCCGGCGATCACGTTTTCCGCGCGGGCTTCATCGACGACGACTTTGTGAAAACCGTGTCCGACAAGGACGCGTACAACAAGAAAAAAAACAAGTTCTTGGATTCGATCGTCTTCGTGGGGCCGTTCCCCACCGACGTCGAGCGCGCCAGCCGCAAGAAGATTTTGATTTGCGATCCCAAGTCCGGCCCGGCTTGCGTCGATAAAATTGTCACGGCTCTCGCGCATCGCGCTTACCGGCGGCCCGCCACGCGCGCCGAAGTCGCATCGCTGTTGAAGTTCGTCGCGCTCGCCCGTTCCCGCGGCGAGACCACCGAGCAAGGGATCCAACTGGCCATCGAAGCCATGCTGGTAACGCCGCAGTTTCTCTTCCGCATCGAGCACGATCCCAACCCCACCGATGCGCAAGATGTGCACCGCATTTCGGACATCGAGCTGGCCTCGCGGCTCAGCTATTTCCTGTGGAGTTCCATGCCCGACGACGAACTCCAGGGCCTGGCCGAGGCGGGCAAACTGCACGATCCGGCCGTGCTCGACGCGCAGGTGAAGCGCCTGATGGCGGACCGGCGCTCGGCCGCGCTGGCCGCCAACTTCGCCGGCCAGTGGCTGGAAATCCGCAATCTGGACGTGGTGAAGCCCGACCCCGACAAGTTCCCCGAGTGGGGGCCGGAATTGCGCGACGCCATGAAGACCGAGACGCGCATGTTCTTCGAATATGTGTTGCGCGAGGACCGCCCCCTTTCCGATTTCATCGACGCCAAGTATACGTTCCTGAATGCGCGCCTGGCGAAGTTTTATGGCATCGCGGGAGTCACGGGGCCGGATTTCCGCCGCGTGGAGCTGACCACCGGCCAGCGCGGCGGGCTGCTCAGCCAGGCCAGTGTGCTTACGGTTTCCAGCTACCCTACGCGCACATCCGTGGTGCTGCGCGGCAAGTATGTGCTGAACAATATCCTGGGCTCGGAAATTCCGCCGCCGCCGCCCGACGTGCCGGCTCTCGATGAAAGCGCCGTGGGCACGCTGATGTCGCTGCGCCAGCAGATGGAGAAGCACCGCGCCGATCCCATGTGCTCCACTTGCCATAACAAAATGGACCCGCTCGGCTTCGGCCTGGAGAATTACAACGCCATTGGAAAGTGGCGCACCGAGGACGGCAAATTCCCGGTGGATTCCAGCGGCACGCTGCCCAACGGCAAATCGTTTAAGACGCCGGACGAGATGCGTGCGCTGCTGATGGCGGGGCTGCCGCAATTCTCGCGCTGCCTGACGGAGAAAATGCTGACCTATGCGCTGGGCCGCGGGCTGCATCCCTACGATCGGCCGACGGTGAATGGCATCAATCGCGATATGGCGGCGTCAGGCTATCATTTTCAATCTCTGATTTTCGAGATCGTGCACAGCGCCCCGTTTCAAATGGGCCGCGCCGACGTGGCACCATCCGGCCCTGTGGGGCAGACATCCGGGTCTGCGCGGGTTCTCCAGAACCCGCCCTTCAAAGAGGCAGCTCAACGATGATCACCAAAAAATCCCTCCCCAGACGCACCTTCCTCCGCGGCATGGGCACCGCCGTCGCCCTCCCCTTCCTAGACGCTATGGTGCCCGCCCTCTCCGCCGCCACGCGCGCTTCCAAGCCACCTGTCCGCATGGCCTTCGTCTACGTGCCCAACGGCATCATCATGGACGGCTGGAATCCCGATTACGAAGGACCGCTCGCTGAGCTCCCCCGCATCCTAAAGCCCCTTGAGCCCTACCGCCAGGACATCACGCTATTCGGCAATCTGACCCACAACACCGGCCGCGCCCTGCTCGACGGCGCCGGAGATCACGGACGCTGCTGCGCCTCCTATCTCACCGGCGTGCAGCCGCGCAAGACCGTCATCGATATCAAGGCCGGCGTCTCTTTCGACCAGATCGTGGCCAATCAAGTGGGCAAGCAGACCCGCTTCCCTTCGCTCGAACTCGGCATGGAGGATGCGCGCCAGGCCGGCGATTGCGACTCCGGTTATTCCTGCGCGTATACCAACAATCTGGCATGGAAGAGCGAGACCCAGCCCCTGCCGCCCGTGCTCGACCCGCGCGCCCTTTTTGAACGCCTGTTCGGCAATGGCATGGCGCTTACGCCCGCGGCCCGCGCGCGCGAGAATCTCTATCGCCGCAGCATTCTCGATTTTGTCAGCGACGACACACGCAAGCTGGAAACCGATCTCGGCCCCACCGACCGCCGCAAGCTCGACGAGTATCTTTCCTCCATCCGCGAAATCGAGCGCCAGATCGAAAAAGCGGAGAAGGACAACGCCCAAATCGATCCGCACATGGAGAAGCCCTACGGCATCCCCGCCGATTTCGCCGAGCACTTCAAGCTGATGTCCGACATGATGACTGTGGCCTTTCAATCGGACCTCACCCGCGTCATCACCTTCCTGGTCACGCACGAAGGCACCTCGCGCCCCTACCGCGAGATCGATATTCCCGATGGCCACCATCCGTTGACCCATCACCGCAACCAGCCGGATCTGATCGAGAAGGTCGAAAAAATCAATTCCTATCACGTGCGCCAGTTCGCCGCCTGGATTAGGACGCTGCGCTCCATCCGCGAAGGCGATGGCTCGCTGCTCGACAATTGCATGATCGTCTATGGCGCGGGCCTTTCCGACGGCAATCGCCACCTGCACGAAGATCTGCCCACCTTGATCGCCGGTCGCGGCGGCAGTCATTTCAAATCCGGACGCCGCATCGTCTACCGGAAGGAGACGCCCATGTGCAACCTCTATCTGGCGATGATGGACCGCATGGGCGTGCACGTCGAGCATTTCGGCGATTCCACCGGCCGTCTCGACGCGTTGGATCTTACCTGACATGCAGTTTCCGGGAGCGGCCAAACCACCCGTCGGCATCGTGTTCGACGCCGCCATGGACCGCATCGACGACGTGCTGGCGCTGGCCATGCTGCACGGCTTCGAGGGCAAAGACCAGGCGCGCATCGCGGCCATTTGCGTTAGTACGGGGGATCTGCGCGCCGCCCAGTTCTGCGATGCGGTGGGCCATTTCTATGCCAGCGCCACCACCGGTCAGGCGGCCATGTTCATGCACTTTACGCCGATCGGTTTGGCTGACGGCAAGCCCGCCGCGGAGTCTACCCTGTTCACCAAACCTGCTGCGGCGACGACCATCAAAGGTATTGACGACACGGCCGACCCCGCGACGCTGATCCGAAACGCACTAATGGGCCAGTACGACCAAAATGCAGCCGTGGTACTTAGCGGACCGGCCACCGATCTCGCGAAGTTACTGGATATGTTTGGCGTGAAAGATTGGATCGCGCGCAAAGTCAGATTACTTTGTGTGGCCGAAACCGGGGTTCAGGCGGACGCCGCCGCCGCGCGGAAAGTCTTTACCGAGTGGCCCACACCGATCATGATGGTGGGGCGGGAAATCGGCGACGCGCTGCCATTTCCCGGCGCGAGCATCGATAAGGATTTCGCATATTCGAGCACCCATCCCATAGCCGATGCTTACCGCGCTTACAAGCCCATGCCGTACGATGCGTCATCCTGGGCCATGGCCGCGATGCTCTACGCGGTACACCCCAACGACGGCTACTTCAAACTTTCCGGCAGCGGCAATCCTCGCGCGCTGACTCTCGATCCCGAGCAGAAGGAACGCATTATCCGGACTTACATCGAGATGGCCAGCGCCAAGCCCGTTCCACGTAAGCCGCGCCGTCCGCCCGACGATAAAGACAAAAAGGAAGAAGAAAAGAAAAAGGAACTCGCAAAATAGTGTTGTGGGGCAGGCTCGCAGCCTGCGGCGGCCTCGTAGGCCGCCATGAATTGAGCCGTTTCACCAACGCGTCCTACTGCGCGCTGTGCCGTAACTCAACCTCTTCCGCCGCGGAGGATCAAAATAATCAAGTTACTGCATTTTAATCGGTGCCTATCGTCGGGCCATTTGCGTCCTTTTTCGGCGTGGGCCGGTTGATTAGCGTTAATTTGTAACGCGGATTGAACACGCAAAAAGCATTGACTTGCGCGCCCGTAAGGCTTATTATTGCCAAAACAGGTAAATCACCTGTCTAGAGGAACGGATTTGCGACCGCCGATGATCGCGATTTTCATGATCTTGACCTGCGCAGCCTTTGTTCCCGTGACGGGTACGGTCACGGCGGGGAAGCCGTACAGCACCGCGGGCCGCGAGTGCTTGGGCTACCTGCTTGCTTACTCTCTGAACCCAGCGCCGGGTCCTCTCAGCCTGATTTGGCCCGCAACTCTCCCCGGCATCCCGGACTTTGAACCATCGCCCTTCGCCATTCCCACTGCCGTGAACGGATACGTACGCTCCTGCATTCGGTTCAGGCCTATGTATCTTAGAGTCCGGACAGAAACCAACCACGAAACTTAGAGTGCCATTTCGCCTGGACGTACTAGAGTATGCTCGCCGGCGGCCTTTCTATCAAGGGTTATCGCTCCCGCCGCGCAGCTCGCGCAGCAGCAACCTACGCTGAAGTTGATCACCCGATCAGTGTTAGGCGCTTTCTCGCCTCGCAGGCCTGCGGCGCCGGCGGTTAGCGCCAGGCCCAGCATCATCCAAACGTCCGTCGTCGACGTCCGGCTGGGGGCTTCACGTGTGATTTAGCACAATGCACGATTAGTCCGCGATTTGGTGCTTGACCTCACCTATACATTGGTCCATAATCCTAACAGACATTTGTAATTTGACGGCAATGGCGCTGGTTTTCTGGAGTATACTGGACTAATTAGCATCGAATGAACACCGGCACAGCAATTAAGGAGGCAACGTGCGGTTCTTTGGATCCCCCCCCTGCGGTAGTGGCGGGCCTCTTCGCGCTCCTGGCGTCATCGAGCGCCTTGGCGCAAGATTATTCCTGCACCCCCACCAACTTTAGCGTGTGGACAGCCCAGTACAATAACCAGCGCACGGGGGCGAACACGTCGGAAGGCTGCCTTACTCCCACAAACGCTGGAAGCGGAACGATGGCCCAGCAGCTTCAGCTCCTCCACGCCCTCAGAGCCAAACACGCGCTCGCCATCGAGCCCGACCGCTGCCGCGTGCTGCTCGGCGAGTTACACCGGCGGCTCCGGCTACAACCCGGTCTACGCTCAGCCGCTCTACGTTTACCAAGCTACGGTTACAGGCGCGACAGGCGGCACGGCGAATATTGTCGTTGTCGCGACGCTAACCGACCAGGTCTTCGCCTTCGACGCCACTGCCACGCAGAGCACAACCAACCCGTGCAACGCATCGGTGCCCTGGGGAAAATGGTACTGGTCTCGAAACCTGCTCGGAGGAGGCAGCAGCGGCGACTGTTACTCGTCGGATGGGGCGGGCGCGCCAATACCTGCGCCCGGCCCTTCGCTCCCGGCCGCTGGCATCTTGTCCACGCCGGTCGCCTATCTGGCGGACAACGTGGTCTATGTCGTGGGTGGGTGTAAGAACGAGGCCACTGGAGGCATCTACCGGTACCTGCACGGGTTGAGCCTCGCGGACGGCACCGATGAGTTTACGCCCGTAGCCGTAGGCTCCGGGGTCTACGCCCCGGCTTCGCCGAACGTTGCCGGCGTTTCGCCTTCCGGCTGCACCACGAACTGCGTCGTAAAGTTCGCCGCCCAGTACCAACTCCAGCGGCCCGCCCTCCTGCTCGACAAAGGCGAGATCTATATCGGTTTCGGCGTCGGAAATGGAAGCGAGACTGAGTTTTCATACCCGTATCACGGCTGGCTCATCGGCTATCCTACATCCAGCATCGAAAGCGGGTCGAATTTCGCGTTCGCCGCCACCACTATACTGGATCCCTCCGGGACGCCTCTGGTCGGGTGTACCGGCAACACCAGCCCGCCTTGGACCAACGAATGCGGTTTGGGCGGCGGCCACTGGAGGAACCCAGCCGTGTTCTCCGGGAGCAGTCAGGACTTTGTTCTGGCTGCCATGGGCAACGGAGGATTCCAGGCGCCAAGTTATGGCTCGACCACCGCCTACAGCTACTGCGAATCGGTGGTGAGCTTCACCCAGAGCACCACCTGCAACACGTCCAGCTCGCCAACGCCGTGCGCCCCAAATGGATTCTTTACCCCCAGCGCCTTCGGCACGATGAACGCAAACGACGAGGACATGGGCGGCTCCGGCATACTGGTCACGAACCCACCCGCGCCCCAGGCGCCTCAACTGGTCACGTTCGACAAGTCCGGCCAAGGATACGCCCTGAATTCGAATCCCTCCACCGGCGGGCTCACCGGATACAACACAACGGACTGCACGCCGAGCTGCGAGTTCGCCGGCTCGCTCACCAGCCCAGCCAGCGGATTCAGCGGCCCCTGTTACGGCGGACTGGGGAACGCCAATAACCTGCCGTGCGACTCCGTCTTCAGCCAGGTCTACTTTGACGGCTACCTTTTTTTGTGGCCCCGCCTGGAGGACTTCGATTGGTGCTACCCGAGCAGCGGAACCTTCGTCTGCGATCCGCAAACGGGTAAGCTGGACGACGACAATCTCTCGCCATCGGGCTTCCCCGGCGGTACCCTGACCCTCTCTTCCAGCAGCGGAACGGACCTATCCACCGCTATCCTGTGGGGCGTTTTGAATCCCAACGGGGCAAACCCCTATGTGGAGCCGGACGCCGCTCCGGCAAACTTCGCAGGGCACCTCAGAGCGTATCAATTGGTGACGGCGCCCAGCGCCGGCACCGCCTTCGACGTCACTAAGCTGTGGACGAGCGTGGATAAGTGGCTGGCGTCAGTCTTCGCGCTTCCCATCGTGGCAAACGGCAGCGTGCATGTCCCTACGTACGACAACGGCGTCGTGGTGTACCACCCGTAGCGGTAACGGCCCCAGGAGCCATCCATGCAATTACTAAGGTATGGGCACGCGTCCGCGATCCTTCTACTTCTCACCGGCAGCAGCGTCGGTGAAGCGTGGTGGCAGCCCCGCCCCCCGGTACCAGCGACCAGCAAAGGTACCCTGACTCTACTGACTGGATTCGGCCCGGAGTACGGCGAGCCCGGGCTGCTCGTCGAAGTTTCGCCCGGCAAGTTCGTGGGCATAGCCGTTGGCGGCAACGCCGCCGCATTCACGCTGACCAGCCAGGGCACCCTCTCGACCCTGTATACGTTCCTCGCAAGCGCCGGACCAGTGCAAACAGTGGTCCAGGCAATAAACGCAAGGATTTACGGCACCCAGAACGCCGGGAACTTCAGCCTGGGCCTTGGCGGGGGCGCTAAGACATACCCGCCGCCAACGGGTTTCCCGCCCGTGGTTTCGATCCAGTTGCCCGACGGCAGCCTCTTCGGGACGAACGCTGCCGGTCTCGGCCACAACGCCTTGGTGCAGATGACGATTGGCGGCACTGAGACTATTCTACACAACTTCTCCGCGACGGAAGGCACACCGTACGGCCTGCCCATCAGGGCGTCCGATGGCAATTTCTATGGCATTTCCGCGGTAGCCAGCGGCACCGGCCAAGCATCGACCTCGGCGCTAGTCTACCGCATAACTCCCCAAGGCGATCTCACGATCATGGCGACCTATCCGGACGGCCGTCCCGGCTACGGCGGTGGAACATTTAAGGAGTACTTGGTGCAGGCGAGCAATGGAATGCTATACGGGACGGCTGCTCTAGGCGGCAAGAACCGCGGCGGCGCTATCTTCCAGCTTTCGCTCGACGGCAGCTACAAGTTGCTATACGAATTCGCCAGCTCCGTCACGGGACTTCCTACGTTCCTTACTGTGGCGAGCGATGGAAATATATACGGCGTGGCGCAGGGCCAGTATCAATTCGGCGGCCCCAGCTCTCTGTTCCGAGTCACTCCGGCCGGCCAGTTCGAGACACTTCAGTATCTCAGCGGGCTACAGATCGGCACCTGTCCCTGCTGGCTGACCCAGGGCAGCGACGGCTTGTTCTATGGCACCACCATGTCCGGCGGGGAGGGCATCGGCACGGCGTGGACGTGGAACCTGGGCTTGCCCAAGCCGCTGCCGAGCCTCAGCGGGCTGCTGCCCGCAAGCGGCAAGCCGGGAACCAGCGTAATTGTCTGGGGCGAAAATCTGCTCGGCGCCACCGGGGTGAGCTTCAACGGCGCGCCCGCGGTCATGTTCAGCAATATCACTAAGGAGTATGTTTCAGTGACCGTGCCGTCCGGCGCCACCACCGGCCCGGTTACCATCACTACTCCAAACGGAACCGCCATTTCACAGATCCCATTTACCGTCGAGTAGCTTGCAGGACAGCGTGCGCCCCTGGCAGCATGGCCCGCGCGTAGCCCACGTTATACGCATAGCCTGGATACCCGGCGCCTCCCGGATAATAACCGACGGAAATGCGCGCACTTTATGGCACGCGAAGAGGGGTGTCTGCAATCATCTGAAAACGTAGTTTTCTGAAGTTTGGCGGGAGGGAGCGACATCATCGTTGTTATGGGTACGCTATCTGCTGGGGACCACCGCGGTCTCTTTCAACGGCACTCCGGCTACCAGTTTCGGCGTGCCCTCCAGCCAGGGCGTCTGGGTGACCGTGCCGGCGGGCGCGACAACGGGGCCGGTCACTGTCACCACACCCAACGGATCGTTTACCACGACGGACGTCTTCACCGTGCAGTAGCGTCTCTCAAACGGCCGGCACCCAGCGGCCGGGTCTTATCTGTGTTCACCCGACCGATTGCCCCCCACCCCCGTCAAGGCGTATAATCCGGTGAGCGCATTCCGACATTCCGACAAAGAGGCAAACAATCCATGTGGATTCGAAAAGGACAACGCGATCGTCTGAAGGGCGTAGACTCGCCCGTGCCCACGCAACTGGTCTCGAACGAGGAGTACATCCCGCGCCCCCAAACCCAAAAGCAAAAAGAAGTCGAGTATTGGACCGGCCGGATCGCCGAAGAAAACTCGCGCAAGCTGGGCATGGACCGCCGCAAATTCATGGCCACCCCCATGGGCCTGGCCGCCTGCTTCCTCGCCTCCAACAAGGTCTGGGGTAAAGTCTGGGACGTCGACGAAGAAGAAGCCGCCGACCAGGGCGCCTACGAGGAAAAGCTGCCCAAGGGCGAATACTTCGTCCTGGATGTCCAGTCGCACTTCACCAACGGCCTGCCCATCGGCCTGCGCGGCCAAATCGGCAAGATGGAATTCTTCCAAAACATGGGCTTTAAGCTCAAGGAAGACAAGGAAGCCTACAGCTTCCACAATTTCATCAAGGAGATGTTCTTCGATAGCGAAACCGACATGATCGTCATCTCCGGCGTGCCCGGCAAGGAACTCCAGCGCGACAAGGATGGCAAGATCCTCGAAGGCCAGGCGCGTACCCCCGGCCTCAACATTCTGCCGAGCTGGCTGATGGCTCAGGCGCGCGACGAGATCAACGGCCTCGCGCAATCCCGGCGCGCGCTGAGCCAAGGCAATCTCGCGCCCAACCACTATTGGGATAAGACCGCCAATAAACCGGACAAGGCAGCTACCATCGAACAGATGGAACGCGAGCTCAACTTATATAAGATCTCTTCCTGGAAGTGGTATTGTCACACCGATCCCGGACGCTCCGGCGGCGGTTTCCAGTGCGACGACGACAACGCGCAGTGGTTTATCGAGGAGTCCCGCAAGCGCGGCATGAAGTTCTTCAGCGTGCATAAGGGTTACTCCTATCAGTCGCGCATTCTCGGCGGTCTGGCGAATCCTAAGGATATAGAACAGGCCGCCCTGCGCAACCCCGATATCACCTGGGTCATCTATCACTCCGCCATTCAGCACGGCCCCCAGGAGCCCGATTGGGAGGCAGCCAATAAGTACGATCCCGTCACCGGCGATTTCGCCTGGCACAACGTCCTGATGGATATCAAGCGCCGGAACCCGAAGATCGACAACGTGTATCCCGAAATCGGCAGCTTCTTCGGCCCGCTGGCCATCTCCAACCCCACCATGGCCATGCATGGCATCGGCAAGAACGTCAAATACTACGGCGTCGATCACGTGATTTGGGGGACGGACTGTCTGTGGTGGGGATCGCCGCAGTGGGTCATCGACGCCTTCAAACGCTTCCAGATCAGCGACGAACTGTGCGAGAAGTTCGGCTATAAGAAGCTATCCAAGGAAGACAAGGCCAAGATTTTCGGCCTCAATGCCGCCGGGCTTTACAAGATCGATGTGACTGCCAAGCGCAATCCGCTGCCCGCCGACGCGCTGTCGCGTCTGAAGACCGCCTATCTGGGTAACGGTGGCCAGCGGTCCAATGAGGCCTACGGATGGGTCCGCGCCGGCGATTAAAGATGGCGCAGGCTTCAGCCTGTGTTCCCCTTTTATCCTGTTTCCTGTCCGCCCAAGTCCCCAAGTACGTCACCGGCGACGAATGCCTCTTCTGTCACCGCGTAAAAGTCGCCGACACCTGGGAGAGAAACCCGCACGCGCGCACCGTCCACCCGCGCGACGACACCGACACACTTCCCGCGGATGCCGCCTTCGTCCTGGGCGCGCATCCGCCTCAGCGCGGCCTCAAACAAGACGGCTACGGCAAGTTCGACTTGCTCTCGGCGGATGGCAAAACCTGGGACAAACAGGCGTTCGCCCTGCGCTGCGCGGGCTGTCACACGACCGCAGTGGACCCACAAACCCACGCCTTCTCCACGTCCTCGCTCGATTGCTACACTTGTCATGGCATCGCGCCTGAGAACCACCCCAACGACACCTCGCTCATCTGGTTTTCCAAGAAGCATTCCAAGGATCCCAAGGAAATCGTCTCCATCTGTGGACAATGCCATCTGCGCGACGGCAAGGCGAAATCGAATGGCCTGCCCTATCCCAACAGTTTCGTCGCGGGCGACAATCTCTTCACCGGCTTCCAAGTCAACTTCGCCAGGGCGGACGACGCCAAACTCAACCCCGCCGACCGTCACATCCTGCGCAACGCGCGCGACGTGGTTATGAACGGCGGCGATGTCACCTGCATCAATTGCCACAAGATTCACGACGATACATCGGCCAAACATCGCTTCGTGCTGAGCGGCCCCATCTGTCTCGATTGCCACAACCCCGACGGCCCCAAGAAAGCAGTAAAGAAATACACTGTCCATAGTGACTTATGCGAATACTAATCCCACTAATCCTGCTGGCGCTAGCCATCACGGCCTTCGCGCAAGAAGCACCCAAAGCCCACTTCCACCACATCCACCTGAATGCCACCGATCCCGCCGCGGCCATCGATTTCTATACCCGCAAATTCGACTGCGAAAAACGCAAGTTCGGCGAAGCCGACGCCGTTTGGACGCAAAAGTCCTGGATGCTGTTCACCAAGGTGAAAGATATGCCGCCATCCGAAATTGTCTCCGCCATCTGGCACTTCGGCTGGGGTGCCGAAGACATGCCCGCGGCTTATAAGAAACAAATCGACTCCGGCACCAAGTTCCAGACCCCCATTACGGACATCAGCGACCTGGTGGGTAAGCCGTTCGGCAGTTTCTTCTACGCCTATGTCGATGGCCCCGGCCACGCGTTGATCGAGCTCAATACCGCCGCCCATCATCGCTTCGGCCACGTCCACTTGCTGAGCGAAGACCCCATCGCCGCCGGCCAGTGGTACAAGAAATACTTCGGCATTCCCGGATATATCGGCCCGCGCACGGGGCGCATCTACCGTGGCGTCCACGTGGATCCGGTCGCGTCGCTCAACATGGACAATGTCAATATCGTCATCTACCCCGTTGAGTACGCACGCGACGCCATGCCCGAGCTATGGAAGGATCGCAAAGGCTTCGAACCGACCAAGGGCCGCGTAGTCGATCACCTCGCGTTCTCGGTGGATAGCGTGCACGACACCCTCGAACGGCTGCGCAAAGACGGCGTTAAAGCGACGGATGGGTCGTTCATCGAAGGCCCGGATCGCATCCGCATCGAAATAGTTGAAAGTCAGGCGGTTAAGGAATAACATGGAACAACCAATCTGGAATTTCGAACAGGAACCGTGGGAGGATGAGCGCCCGGATGAAACCAGCATCAACCTTCGCGCCTATTTCGACCGCATGCCCGATGACAAAATGCAACAGTACTCACCGGACTGGAGCGATGAACGGGTCATCGAGTGGGACGGCAATTTCAGGGATGACGGCGCGTTGATGATCGCCTGTTGCGAGCGCGACGTAGATGTAGCCGAGTACCGCCCCGTCCTCGAACAAGCCCGCGCTTATCGCAACCGCGTGGGCCAGGCATCTGTGCCCTATGCCACTTAGTTTCCATCTCCGGCAAACTGCGATGCCCAGTGGGTCGGGACTCCTTGGGGGGCGGGATTTATCCCGCGCGGGGCTAGAGCCCCGCAAATCGACAGGTTGGCGAGTGCGTTTCCGGAGTCCTGCCAGGATGGGCCTGCGGCCCACGAATAGCATGGAAAAATTGATTCGTCAGAAAAATCTGTGGGTGAGTTCCGGCTCGGGCAGTTTGCCAAGTGAATGATTCGGAACCCGTAGGATTTTCTCATAGTGACTTTTGCTTTGCTGTTTAGACCCTCGATGACGCCGCTGGAGAACTCTTTCCGGGCGCGAAAATAGTTGAGGATGAGTTCGCGGTGGGCGCGT
>JBEKMJ010000106.1:0-29650 GCA_050008575.1 Bryobacteraceae bacterium | reverse complement strand
AACTGTTCGCATCCATAATACTTCGTCAGCTTAAGCTGTTTCCCTTAGACGAACAAAAAGCGAACCAGATCATAAATTTCGCTGTTTCAAATCCACCCTACGCATCCCCACCGAAAGGACACGAAGTGCCGACGCAACCGCGATACCACACAGCGACAGGCGGCAGAACTCGTGCAGGATGCGGCCACGCCCGCTTGATACCGGCGCCACCGATCGGGTAAGTTTGTTTTGGAGTTGCACTCTGGACATTCATCTGATCGACGGCACATACGAGTTGTTCCGGCACTATTACGCGCTGCCGCCGGCGCGGGATCGGGACGGCCGCGAGGTGGCCGCCGTGCGCGGCGTGCTTTCGTCGGTTCTCGGGATGATTCGCGGCGGCGCCACGCATGTGGCCGTGGCGACCGATCACGTCATCGAGTCTTTTCGCAATGCGCTATGGGCGGGCTACAAGACTGGTGAAGGGATCGCGCCGGACCTGCTGGCACAGTTCGGATTGCTGGAAGAGGCGCTTTCGGCGGCGGGTGTCGTGGTGTGGCCCATGGTGGAGTTCGAGGCGGACGATGCGCTGGCCGCCGGCGCGGCCATCGCGGCGCGGGATGCGCGGGCGGAACGCGTTATCATCTGTTCGCCCGATAAGGATCTCGCGCAATGCGTGCGCAATGCGCGGGTAGTGCAGTTGCATCGGCGGACGCGGGTGACGTTCGATGAAGATTCCATCGTGAGAAAGTTCGGTGTGAAGCCGGCGTCGATTCCGGACTACCTGGCGCTGGTGGGCGACGCGGCGGACGGGTATCCGGGGTTGCCCGGGTGGGGAGCCAAGTCGACGGCCGCGGTGCTGGCCAAATTCGGGCATATCGAATCGATTCCGGCGGACTGGCGGGAGTGGAGCGTGAACGTTGTCAATGCCGGTGCGTTGGCGCGGACGCTGGCTGGCGAGCTGGAGTTGGCGCTGCTTTTCCGGACACTCGCCACCCTGCGCACCGACATCGCGCTGTTTGAGGATGTGGATGAATTGGAATGGCATGGTCCGCGGGCTGGGTTCGAGGAGTTGGGGGCGCGACTGGACGGGGCGGCGACATCGACGCAGAAGCGGGGTTAAAGCCAGGTTAAGGCAAGGTTAAAGCCGCCGCCGCAGTTCGAAACCGCCTGCCCGACCAAAAGGCCAAAGTCCGGAAGCGGCGCTAAAGCGCCACGCGGGATAAATCCCGCCCCCCCACACAGGCTGAAGCCTGTGCTACCTTTTCAATCGGGAGCTTATGTGAAGACCTACGAAGGCAAGGACATCCGGAACGCCGGTGTGGTGGGCCACGGCGATTCCGGCAAGACGACGCTCACCGCCGGGTTGCTCTTCACGGCCGGGGCCACCAGCAGGCTGTTGCGGGTGGATGAAGGCAACACTATCACGGACTTCGACGAAGAAGAGGTCCAGCGGAAGGTCAGCATCTCCACTGCCATCGGCGTGGCCGAGTGGAAGAAGGCCAAGATCAACATCCTGGATACACCCGGCTACAACATATTTATAAACGACACGCGCGGGGCGCTGGTAGCGGCGGATGCCGCGCTGGTGGTGGTCGACGGAGTGGCCGGCGTGGAGGTGCAGACCGAGAAAGTCTGGAGCTACTCGGACAATTACAAACTGGCGCGCGCCATAGTGATCAATAAGCTGGACCGCGAGCGCTCTTCGTTCGAGAGGGCGCTGGCGAGCGTGCAGGAGGCTTTCGGCCGCACCGCCATACCGGTGCAGATTCCGATCGGGGCGGAGCGCGATTTCAAGGGCGTGATCGACCTAGTCCGGATGAAGGCCTACACCTACACGGCGGATGGCGACGGCAAGGGCAAGGAGGGCGAGATCCCGGCGGACCTGGCGGACGCCGCGCAGGCCGCGCACGAAGCGCTGGTGGAACTGGTGGCCGAGGGCAACGACGCGCTGATGGAAGAGTTTTTCGAGAAAGGCACGCTGCCGGCGGAACATATTCTGGACGGAGTGCGGGCGGGCACGAAAGAGATGCGCCTGTTCCCGGTGCTGTGCTGCTCGGCGCTGCACAACATCGGCACGGATTTGATCCTGAATTTTGTGACGGACAACCTGCCCGCGCCCACCGAGCGCGAGGTGGTAGTACAGATGAACGGCGAGGAGAAAGCCTGCAAAATTAACGATGCCGGGCCCTGTTCGGCGTATGTTTTCAAAACCACGGCCGATCCGTTCGCGGGCCGCATCACCTATTTCAAGGTCTATTCCGGCGTGCTGAAGAACGACGCCAATCTATACAACCAAAAAGGCACGGCGGAGCGGCTGGCGCACATCGGAGTGCCGGTGGGCAAGACTATCACGCCGGTTACGGAAATACACGCGGGCGATATCGGCGCGGTGGCCAAGCTGAAAGACACTCTGACGGGCGATACCATAGCGGACAAAGGCGTGACGTACAGATATCCGCCGGTGCAGCTTCCGGAGCCGTCCATCGCCTTCGCCATCGAAGCCAAGTCGCGGCAGGATGAGGACCGCATGGGCAACGCGGTGCATCGCATTCTGGAAGAAGACCAGTCGCTGCGCTTCTACCGCGATCCGCAGACCAAGGAGTTCCTGCTGGGCGGCAGCGGGCAGCAGCACGTGGAAGTCGTCGCCAGCCGGTTGAAGAAGCGGTATGGCGTGGAAGTGATTCTGAAGGCGCCGAAGATTCCGTATCGGGAAACGATACGGGGCCGGGCCGACGTACAGGGACGCCACAAGAAGCAAACGGGCGGGCACGGGCAATTCGGCGATTGCTGGATCAAGATGGAGCCGTTGGTGAGGGGCGCCAAGTTCGAATTCGTCAACGAGATCTTCGGCGGATCGATCCCGAAGAACTATATCCCGGCGGTGGAAAAGGGCATCCTGGAAGCGGCGGAAGGGGGGTTCCTGGCCGGATTTCCGATGGTGGATTTCCGCGTGACGCTGTACGATGGGTCGTACCACGATGTGGATTCGTCGGAACTGGCGTTCAAACTGGCGGCGCGCAAGGCATTCAAGAACGCCATGCAGGAAGCCAGACCGACGCTGCTGGAGCCGATCATGAACGTGGAGATCCAGGCGCCGGTGGAGTATGCGGGCGACCTGATGGGCGACCTGAACAGCCGGCGGGGCCGCATCGCGGGCATGGATACTAAAGGTAACACTCAATTTATCCGGGCCCAGGCGCCCATGGCGGAGATGCTAAACTATCAGAACGATCTGACCTCCATGACGCAGGGGCGTGGCACCTTTACCATGGAATTCGATCATTACGATTACGTGCCGTCGCTGCAAGCGGACAAGATCATCGCGGCGGCCAAAGCGGCCAAGACCGGAGAGGAGGAAGAAGAGGAGTAGAATAGAAGGTGTGGGAACGTACATCTCGTTCTGTGTCGTTCGGACACACGTATACTCGGGATACCCGGTTGACCTCGGCCGGGCAATGCGTTAGATTCTAGGTTTCATTTCGGGTACAACTTCCGTTGGCGGCTTGTAAAGCTGTTCGAATCTGTTCGAAGGATCGTTTTTAGTGACCAGTCGAACCAAGCGATATTTCTATATTTTCGCGTCCTCCGTGACCCTGGGCATTTCGGGTTGCAGCTATAATCAGCAGTCCAAGTTCCAAACGGCGTTCCTGCCCTCCACCCCGGCCCCCGCGGCCGCGGAGGTTGCGGAACCACCGGCGGTGGAACCGAATCTGTACCTGAACGACGAGCCTGCCATTGTGGTGCGGCAAGCGGCGGTGGCGCCATCGGAAGGCGACCTGACGATGCAGAGCGCCGATCAGGCTTTCCAGCGGGGCAAGCATGCCTATCAAGCGAACAACACCGAGCTCGCGCGCCGGGAGTTCGACACGGCTGTCGATTTGATGCTGGAAGCTTCGGAAGAGAACCCGTCGGACCGGCAGGCGTTTGAAGCCCGGCTGGAGGAGATGGTGGATTCCATTCATCGGCGCGATCTGGCGGGGCTGGGCGCGGGGGTGGATCTGGACGAAGCGCGCTTCGAAAAGGCGCCGCTCGAAGACCTGCTGCAGATGACGTTTCCCGTGGATCCCAAGCTGAAGGACAAGGTAAAGGAGCAGGTGCAGGCGACGGTTTCGCAGCTTCCACTGTCGTTTAACGACGCGGTGCTGGGGTACATCAACTACTTCTCGGGACGCGGGCGCAGGACCTTGGTCGCGGGTCTGGAGCGGGCCGGGCGGTATCGGCCGCTGATCGCGCGCATCCTGCAGGAGGAGGGCATTCCGCAGGAGTTGATCCACCTGGCGCAGGCCGAATCGGGATTCTTCCCGCGTGCCATTTCTTACAAAGCCGCGGGAGGCATGTGGCAGTTCATGGCATGGCGCGGCCAGGAATACGGGCTGATGCGCACCGCGTTTACGGACGACCGCTTCGATCCGGAGAAGGCGACGCGGGCATCGGCCAGGCATCTGCACGATCTGTACAATATGTTCGGCGATTGGTACCTGGCGATGGCGGCGTACAATTGCGGTCCGGTGGCGGTGGCGCGGGCGGTGGAGCGCACAGGATATGCGGACTTCTGGGAGTTGCGCGCCCGCCACGTGCTGCCCGAGCAGACCACCAACTACGTGCCGATCATTCTGGCCATGACGATCATGACCAAGAACGCGGCGGAGTACGGGTTAGAGGGTGTGGTTCCGGAAGCGCCGCTGGAGTTCGATACCATCGAGGTGGATGCGACGACACACTTGGGGCTGGTGGCGGATTTGACCGATGCGCCGTTGGCGGAGCTGCAGGATCTGAATCCCGCGCTGCTGAAGGGCGTGGCGCCGGCGGGTTATGTGCTGCATGTTCCGAAGGGCACGGGCGGCATGCTATCGGCATCGCTGCAGATGATCCCGGCGGAACGGCGCGCTGCATGGCGCATGCATAAGGTGGCGAGCGGCGAGACGCTAGCTTCCATCGGCAAGCAATACGGGATGGCCAGCGGCAGCATCGCGGCGGCTAATGGATTGAAGCAGGATTCACCCGCGGCGGGCGACCGGTTGCTGATTCCGGTGGCGTATCGGGCGGCCGCGGTGGCGCCCAAGCGGGCCGTGGTGGCGCGGCGCGCTTCGGCTAAAGGGCAGCGGAAGCGTTTGCCGGTGGTTACGCACACGGCATCGAATCGGGCAGCGCGCGGGTCGCGCAGCGCGGGCGAATAGAGCCCGACGTCTGCGATCCAGGGTGGACCGCCCCACCCAAGAAAAGCTCCACCGCCCAGTCTAGGCGGTGGAGTTTGGCCCAGTGCGGTCGCCGGCTAGCGAACACTTAGGGCGGGAACGATCACGGCAGCCACCTGGCCGCTGCCACCCGAGGTGAGCTCGCGCTCCAGTTTGGACGGCGAAACCTGGCCGCACACCGCGTCGGTCTTGACCTCGGACAGGAAGTAACGCTCGCCGATCTGGTGGAACCGGACGACGTTCTTGTCCCGGGCGCTCCTATACCCGCTCTCGCTGCTGGGCGCGATAACGAGGATGGCCTGCTTGGTTTCGTCATTCCGGATGACCATCAGGTCGTGGGACGTGGAAGTAGCGGACATGGTGTACTGGCCGGCCGGCAGCGTGGTGTTCTGCACGGTGAAGGCGAACGGGATGTCGGCAACCGCTTTGGTCTGTGCGGAGAGCCCGCCCGCTCCCAACAGGGCAACCGCGCCGATGCTCAGGATCATGGTCTTTAACGTTGTCATTTTCGTATCTCCTTTTTTGTGTGCTCCTCCGAGTGCTGTTCCCGGTGGATGATGGTGCCTACTAAGGCACACTCTGGGCCAAAGTCGCGACAGCTTGTGGGTTTGCGCAAGCCCATGATAATCCAGGCAGTTAAGCATCGGATGCGGAACGCGGCGCCTGCATGCGGCTGCCGGAGTGAATCTCCAGGTGAATCCGGTAACCAAGAGGTGAACGAGTGCTTAACCGGAAACCGCTTCCTGACGGTCGCGGCTCGGTAACGGTCGCGGCTTAGTAAACCGTGCGCAATCAAGGCGAGTATTACCGAGCCGCGACCGTCAGGGAGCGGTTTCCCCAAAACTGTTAAGCGCCCCAGGGCCACACCGTGAGCCGACTTGAACGCGTCTCGTGATAACCTACCATGTACCCGCTTCTGAATATTGGAGTGACGCTGCCCGTCCTGTCGGCCCGGTTGGGCCATTCTAGTGTGCGTGTGACGGCGGACATCTACTCGCAAGCGATCCACGGCCAGGACGACGAAGCGGCGCGGAGGTGGGAGGAATACCGGCAGAGGAGTCGCCCGAGCCGGTTCCGGTGCTGCGACCACGCCGATTTTCACTTTCGCAACCGACTCTCGCAACATGAATAGGCATTGTTATAGGCCTCCCGCGATTTTACAGCTATCTTGGTACCACGGAGGGAGAAATGCATTTACGAATCTTCGCGGTGGCAACCGCGGCGATGTTGTCGCTTGTCCCGGCGCACGCACAGCAGAGTCACTGGGCGCTGGCCGACGACAAGAACGCGAAATACATCATCGACATGGAACGCAAATGGGCTGAGGGTGTATGCGTCGATAACGGCGTAGTCGCCAGTCTGCTTGCCGACGATTTCCAAGGCACGTCAACGAAAGGTGCGCACTTCACAAAAGCCGATGAATTGAAGGACGAGAAGGGCGCACGCACCGCGCATGATTGCGGGCTCGATGAGGCCAAAGTGCATTTTTTCGGAGACAGTGTCGCCGTTGTCTATGGCCGCGAACATGCTCTCGGCAAGGACAAGTCCCAGCCGAGCGCAAAGGTGTGCCAGGTTTGGACCGATACGTGGCTGAAACGCGGTGGTACGTGGCAGATCGTCGCCTCGCACGATGATCGCCTGGAATGTAAGTAGCTAGAGAATCTCTCGCGGGTGGATGTGCCTCCCGGCGTTTATTCGACCGCAGCGGCCGTGGAGCTACGAAACGTAAGCGGTTGCCGCGCTGACGAAAATCGGCGCCTGAAGGGCGTGCTGCTACTGGACCACCGCGCGACACGCCGGGACCCACGTGCTGGGTGCGAATTTCCGAGGCGCCAACCACGGCAGTCCTACGATGCGCCATTCGTTCGCCCGCGGGCACGTTCGCTACTTCAACTCGAAAGCGGCATGCACGAGGTTGGAGTATCCTGGTCCGACGGATGTGCTCTGGGCCAGATCATAATAGCCGTCAACTGAGAACTTAGCTTTGTACGTGCCGGGCGCCAGCTTGGTGATGAAAGGCGTGCGGCCGACGGCAGTGCCAAAGATGCTTACCAGGGCTCCTGGCGGATTCGAGGTGAATGCCATTTCGATCAGATCGCCCGTAGTGGCGGCGGGAGCGGACTGGGGCGGATTTGGAGCGGTTGGGCCCGCCCGGGTAGCCAGGACATCCATGGCCGGCGCCTGGGGTCCTGCGCCTTGCGGTGCGCCGCCGGTCGCGGAACTGTCTTTGTCCAGTACCTGCTGGCGTACGATCGGTATCTTGCATCCTTGCCGTCAGGATCAAGGACCCATAGGTAGCCTTTTTCCTGGGCGTACTTAATGTCTTCGCCGACAACGAAGCGGCACCCGTGCTTCCTGTTGGCGAGCGCGTTCATTAGGAGGCCGCCGGTGGCGTACCTTCGTGTGTCCTCGATCACGTAGAGGTACCTGTGCGTGACAATCAGCAGCTAGTTGGTCTGCACGGCAACCCGCTGAATGGCCGTGGAACTGACGGTTTCGCTTCTGGCCGTGGCCGTGCCACTCATGGCCGTGCCGCTCTGCAACGTGGTGAGATTGCCAATCGTCAACGCACTGCCAGTGGTGTTCGCAGTCGCGGCGCCGGATGCCGTTGCCGTCCCGGAGGTGTGTGTCACCGTGCCGATGTCATAGACCGAACGGCTCATAGCGGAATCCAGGACGCGCCCGACCTGCCAGTCCCGGTCCTTGGCGGCGAAGGCCGCCAAAGTCAAGATGCAACTCGAAAGCACTGTAAGCGTCCTGATTTTTTTGAGGATGGGACATTCCTAATTGTCGGCGTGCAAGTCGCTAAAAGACAACATTGCTTTTTGTTAATTAGCCCTGGGCGGATTCACGCAGGCCGACGTGGACGCCGGCCCGCAAGACTGGAGTCCTGCCCCACGGTTAAATGCCCAGCCGCGGGAAAACGCCTGCGCCTCCAGGGGACCGTTGCCCATCGTTTCAATGGGAGCGCTACTTGGTTTTCCGGTCGGCGGCATGCACTTTGGTTAAGGCGACCACAGCGGCGAAGCGTGGGTCGCCATGGAGCGAGTTGAAATCGGCGTCCTTCTCGATGGCGAGGGCGACGTCGGCGCGCAACCCGTGGTTGACCGCGGCCCGCAAAACCGAAAGCGCCTCATCGTGGTCGCCTTTGCGGGCCAACATGGATGCCAGATTGTATTCGGAAAGGGCCGTGGACGGATGCGACGGCCCCAAGACACGGCGTTTGATAGCCAGCGTTTCGCGTGCCAATGTCAGAGCCTCGGCGTGACGGCCCTCGGCGTCGAGAACGTCGGCCAAGTCCGTCATCCGGCTCAGCGTGAGCGGATGCTCCGGACCCAAGACCCGGCGTTGGATATCCAACACCTCGCGAATCAACTTCTCGGCGTCGGCGTGGCGGCCCTCATCGTCGAGAACGTCGGCCAGGTTACCCATTGCACTGAGCGTGTCCGGATGCTCCGGCCCCAAGACACGCCGCTTCAGGTCGAGGGTCTGGCGCTCCAAGGCCTCCGCATCGGCATAGCGGCGCTCCGCATAGAGAACCAGCGCCAGGTTGTTCATCGACCCCGTGGTTTCGGGATGCTCCGGTCCCAAGACACGACGCCTCAGATCCATGGCCTGGCGCTGCAGTTTTTCGGCTTCGGCGTACCGCCCTTCGTCGTAGAGAATGGTAGCGAGGTCGGCCAGGGAAGCCAACGTGTCGGGATGTTCGGGCCCTAAAACGCGGCGCTTAAGAACCAACGCCTCGCGCTCCAACTTTTCGGCCTCCGCGTAGCGGCCTTCGCGATAGAGGGCATTAGACAAGTTACTCATGGACACCAGCGTGTCCGGATGCTGGGGGCCTAAGACGCGACGCTGTGCTTCCAGTGTCTGCCGGCCCAACTTTTCCGCTTCGGGATACTGTCCCTGTCTTGCCAGGGTGGTACACAGTCCGCTCATGGAGGCCAGGGTCTCGGGATCCTGCGGCCCGCGCACCCGGCGCCGGATATCGATAGCCTGCGTAAGCAGGGACTGCGCTTGCGGATATAGCCCGAGGTTGCCGTAGACCTCCGCCATGACTTGCATCATCTGGGCCCTGATCTCGGGATCCTGTGTCAGGCTGGTGGCGATCTCGTGGGATGCTTTGTCCAGGATTTCCCGCGCCGTGATGCTGTTGCCGCGAGCCGCGGTGGGAGACGACACCTTAAACATGCCGGTCATGAAAGCCGTGATGCGGTCGGCCCGGTCGCGCTCGCGCGCGGTCCGTCGCAATTGCAATGTTTGGGCCACGCCGAACGCGATCAGGACCAACAGCAAGCCGCCGGCGGCCGCTACACCCACGCGATGGCGGCGGATGTACTTGCGGGCCCGATAGCCGACGCTCGCCTGATTAGCCCACACCGGCTCATGCCGCAGATACCTAACGATATCGGCGGCAAGATCCGCCGGTGTGGCGTACCGCCGCGAACGTTGCTTTTCGAGGGCCTTTAAAGCGATGGCATCCAGGTCGCCGCGCAGTTGCCGGGCAAGGGCGGCCGCATCGGAGGCGCGGCTTGCAGCCGCGGCGCCAGACTCGTCGCCCAGGGTGCGCAGCTTCGTGCTGGGACGCGGCGCTTCCTCCTCCCGCAGCCGCCGCAGCACCTCATCGAGAGCCAGTTCGTGGAAATCCAGTGGCCGCACGCCCACCAGCAACTCGTACAGCACCACGCCCAGCGAGTACACGTCGGTGCGCGTGTCCACATCCATGCCCGACGAGCCAGCCTGCTCCGGGCTCATATAAGCCGGCGTTCCTAGAATGGCCCCGGTCCGCGTAAACTGATCTTCACCGGCGGGACCCTGCGCGATGGCTTTGGCTACCCCGAAATCGATGATGCGCGGCGCCGGCTTGCCGTCCACTTCACTCACCAGAATGTTCGAAGGCTTCAAATCGCGGTGGATGATGGCTTTTTGGTGCGCATGCTGCACGCCTTCGCAGACCTGAATGAATAACTCCAGGCGCTGCCGCACAGTCATCTTATGCTGGTCGCAATAGGTCGTAATGGGAATGCCGGTGATGTACTCCATCGCGAAGTAAGGCCGGCCTTGCGGTGTCGAGCCGGCGTCGAAGACCTTGGAGATGCACGGGTGATCCATCAGCGCCAGCGCCTGCCGCTCGGACCGGAAACGGGCCACCACTTCGCCCGTATCCATGCCGGCTTTGATCAGCTTGAGGGCCACGCGGCGGTGCACCGGTTCGGACTGCTCTGCCAGCCACACTTCGCCCATGCCACCGGCGCCGATGGGCCGGAGCAACTGATAGGGGCCGATCGACTCATTCCGCTGCCACGCCACCGCCAGGGCCGGATCGGCCGCCGGATCGCGGGATAGCGCGGAAATATCGAGGTTGGTATCTCCTCCGGGCGGATCGCTCCGATCGGTGGGTTCCGATGGTTGAGATGGCATCGTGGCAGCGACTCCTTGGGCGCGAAATAATAACAATATTGTCTGTCTAGCTTAGCAGGCGCAACTTCAGTCTGAGTAGCCTGAAGCACGGGCTATGCACCGTGGGGCGGCCAATCTTGGCCGCAGCCGCCTTTCAGGCGGCTCCTGCTTTCACGGCGCGCCTCGTGGTGGCCGCAAAGGCCGGCTGAAAGCCGGCTGCGGGCAGGGATTGCCCGCCCCACAAACGCCATATATGGTCTACTAGGATGCCTTGCGCGTGTTCAAGGTATACTCACAACCATGGGCAAACATCTGGCACGAGTTCTTATCGGCCACCTGACGACCCAGACCAAGGGAGATCGTCCGGATGGGCGTGCGTGAACGGTTCCCGGAGACATCCTGGACGCTGCTCTCAAGAGCCCGCCAGCAGTGTGACGAAGGCTCGCGCGCCAGAGAAGATTTCGCGCAGAGATACTACCGGCCGGTTTACGAGTTTCTCCTGGTCCTCGTGCAGGACGCCGAACAGGCGCAAGACCTGGCGCAGGAGTTTTTCACCCGGCTCAGCGCATCGGGGGGACTATTAGAGCGCGCGCACCCCGAAAAAGGCGCCTTCCGCAACTATTTGCAGCAAGCCTTACGGAACCTGGCGACCGACTATCACCGCCGCAACCGCAAGGAAGCCGTGCAGGCGCATCCCGATCAAGCGGACGCCGGAGGGTGGGACGTTATAGAGCTGCCCGGGTTTCCCGCGGCTGAAGCCGCCTTTCATCATGCGTGGGTAAAAGTCACATTAGCGGAGGCCTTGACTCGCGTACGCGCGCTCTGCCTCAAGCGAAAACAGGAGGTACACCTCGGCCTGTTCGAAGCGCGGTATCTTGGCGAGGCGGAAATGGCGCCTACTTGGGATGAACTGGGTGCACGCTACGGCATGGACCAAAAGGCCGCTCGCGAACGCGCCGACACGGTAGTGCGCCATTTCCGCCTGATTCTGCGCCGCATGCTCCGCAACGAGATCGAAGTTCCTGGCGGCAGCGCGGCGCAGCGCCCGCAAGTAAGGGAAGCAGCCATCGACCAGGAGATTCGGGCGCTGCTTTCGCCGCTTAAGGATTGAATCATGTCAGAAGTGGAAATTTCAAGATTGGATCATTGCACCGGCCGGCAGCTCAAGGAATTGCTGGCCCTAGCGTCCACCGATGAAAGAACCGCGCGCGATTGGCTCCTGGAGATCGGTGACAGGGAACAAATGGAGTATCTGCTCACGGAGATGTGCGCCGCCATAGGGCAGTCCGGAGGCGAACTCTTGCGGGCCGTATGCTCCCCGGACACTCCGGTAGAGGTTCTGGTTTCAATAAAAAGCGCCGCCAAGCGTCTGGCCGCGGCAGCCGACGCCCCCGCCCAGAATGCCGCCGCCACGCTGCTCTATCACCTCTCGATTGCGTCCGCGCTGGGCTACCATGTGCAGAACATCTCTTCCAAGGACGTGGCCGGACGCCTGGCTCTCTATCGCGACCTGGCGGCGGAGTTGTCCGACGACGAGTTCGCGGCTATTTTTGAAAAGGCCATAGCCGGCGCACCCTCCGTAAAGCCTTGACGCTGCCCGGATTCGTGTGCTGAAACCTTAAGAAACTTTTTCTTCCCGTATTCCGGCTGCGCGTCCGTATAGAAGATCGGGGGCATTCGGAATATGCGGTCGCGCTATCGCCTAGTATGCGCGGCCGCGTTTCCGGCCGCCTACCCCTCGTGCGCTGTTTTTGAAAAGTAAAGGAGATTCCGGATGAAACACTTGAAATCGCGCTTGTTCGCCACTGGCTGCATTCTTGCGGGCCTGAGTTCGTCTGCCTGGGCTGCGTCCCTTCCTTTCGGCCAGGCAGAGACCGGAACGATCGGTTCGGCGGGCGAGAGCGCCAGCTATACTTTCAGCGCCAACGCGAGCGACGTCGTTGACTTCACCATGGTCAGTACCAGCGGCAATCTCAGCCCGCAAATCCAGCTTTATAACCCCACCGGACAACTGATCGCGTCGGCCTCCAACAGATATCCGGACGGCGCTTGCGCGGGCGGTTCCACCGTCGAGTTGAACACCGTCACGCTTGCAGTGGCCGGCACTTATACGGCGATCGTCAGCGACTGTTCGGCCACGAACACCGGCAATTATACGCTTTACGCGCAGCGGACGAACAATCCGTCCGGCGCCGTGACTCTCCCCTTTGGCCAGACGCAGACGGGAACGATCGGTTCGGCGGCGCAGAGCAATACCTACACATTCGCGGCCAACGCCAACGACGTTCTCGACTTTACCATGGTCACTACAAACGGTAACCTCAGCCCGAAAATCCGGCTCTACAATCCCACCGGATCGCTGCTCAGTTCCGCCAGCAACAACTATCCGGACGGGGCCTGCGCGGGCGGCACCACAGTGGAGATGAACACCGTCACGCTTCCGGCCACCGGCGCCTATACCGTGCTGATCGGCGATTGCTCGGACACCAACACCGGCGCGTACGATATTTACGTGCAGCGGACCAACAATCCGTCCGGCGCCGTGACTCTGCCTTTTGATGAAACTCGCACCGGCACGATCGCTACGGCGACGCAGAGCAACACCTACACCTTTGCCGCAAACGACGGCGACGTGATGGACTTCACCGTGGTGACTACCAGCGGCAGTCTCAGCCCTAAGATCCGGCTCTATAATCCCAGTGGGACGCTGCTCAGCTCCGCCAGCAACAACTACCCGGACGGGGCCTGCGCGGGCGGTTCCACTATAGAGATGAACACCATCACCCTCCCGTCGAGCGGAACCTATATCCTGCTCGTCGGCGACTGCGCGGATACCAATGCAGGCGGCTATGATATCTACACCCAACGGACGGAGAATCCCTTGGGGGCGGCGAACCTCCCCTTTGGCCAGACACGGACCGGAACCATCGGTTCGGCGGCGCAGAGCTTTACCTACACCTTCGGGGCGAACGCCAACGACGTAGTCGACTTTACCATGGTGACTACCAGTGGCAGTCTTAGCCCGAAGATGCGGTTGTATAACTCCGCCGGCGGCCTGATAGCTTCAGCCAGCAACAATTACCCGGACGGCGCCTGCGCGGGCGGCTCGACGGTCGAGTTAAACGCGGTCGCGCTTCCATCGAGCGACACTTATACCTTACTGGTGGGCGACTGTTCGGACACCAACACCGGCGCGTACGATCTTTATGCGCAGCGCACCAATAATCCGTCCAGCGCCCCGATGCTCCTGCTGGGTCAAACACAGAGCGGGAACGTCGCCTCGGCGGCGCAAAGCGCCTCCTACCGCTTCAGCGGCAGCGCCGACGATGTGTTCGACTTTACCATGGTGACCACCAGCGGCGGTCTCAGCCCGAAAATCCGCCTGTACAACCCTAGCGGGACCCTGCTTAGTTCCGCCAGCAACAACTACCCCGACGGGGCATGCGCGGGCGGTTCAACCGTGGAGATGAACACCATTACCCTCCCGGCCAGCGGAACCTATACCGTGCTGATAGGCGACTGCTCGGATACCAACACCGGCGACTACCTGATCTACGCGCAGCGGACGAACAGCCCGTTTGGCTTTGCGCCTCTTCTCTTCGGCGGCCAGACGCAGACCGGTGACGTCGCTTCGGCGGCGCAAAGCAACACCCTGACGTTTAGCGGAAGCACTAACAACGTCGCCGACTTTACCGTGGTAACCACCAGCGGCAGCCTTAGCCCGAAGATCAGGCTGTACAATCCCGCTGGGAGCCTGATCGCTTCAGCCAGCAACACTTATCCGGACGGCGCCTGTGCAGGTGGCTCCACAATAGAGTTGAATTCGGTCACGCTTCCGCTGAACGGTATTTACACCGTGCTGGTGGGCGACTGCTCGGACACTAACGCCGGCGCCTACAACCTATCGGGCCTATGCTTTGGCTCTTGCCCAGCGATGCCGGCCATCGCCTGGGCAACTCCCAAGGACATCATTCATGGCGCACCCCTAACTACAACCCAACTGGATGCCTCCTCGCCGGTGGCCGGCACGCTTACCTATAACCCGAAGGCCGGCACGGTGCTGCCGGTAGGTCCGCGGAACCTGACCGTCACTTTAACTCCGAACGACGCGGCTGAATATTCGGCAGCCGTGGATTCGGTCCAGTTGCTGGTGAACAGCGCCGTTAAGGCCACGCTCTCACCCACTTCGCTGAACTTCGGCAAGCAGGCCGTCAACACCACCAGCGCGGCGAAGTCGGTGACGCTGACCAACACGGGCACAGCCACCCTCGATATCGGCGGCATCGCCGTGAGCGACGCCTTCGCGATTTCGGCGAACACCTGTGGGAGCAAGCTCTCCGCGGGCGACCAGTGCAAGGTGAGTGTCACCTTCACTCCCAAACAACCGAGTGCGCAGGCCGGCGCACTGAGATTTGACGACAACGTGCCGGACAGCCCTCAGACCGTGGCGCTATCCGGCTCGGGGGTCGAGCCGTAACACGCGGGTGCCGCGGCGTGAGCGGCGGCGAACAAAATGTTACCGTATGCAGGCGCCAAGTCCGTATAAGCTTCCGAGGCAAATGACAAAGATGAAAAACGCAAGAGTGGCTCTTGTACTGTTTGCGACGACGGCGCTGGCCCTCCCCGCGCAGACGATCACGACCCTGCACAGCTTCGATGGCACCGATGGCGCCGCCCCGGACGCGGCGCTCGTCCAGGCCGCCAATGGCGACGGCTACGGAACGACCGCGCTGGGCGGAGACTTCAACTCCGGAGCCGTGTTCCGAACCACGCCGGGTGGCAGTCTGCAGACGCTCTACAGCTTCTGCGCACAGAGCGGGTGTCCGGACGGCGCCTACCCTCAGGCGGCGTTGGTCCAGGGCAAGAACGGAGATCTCTACGGCGCGACCGAATATGGCGGGGCGAACAACGCTTCCGGCTGCAATACCGGCGGCTCCTTTACGGGCTGCGGCACGATCTTCAAAATGACTCCGAATGGCAAGCTGACGACGCTATACAGTTTCTGCTCCCAGAGCGGGTGCGCGGACGGCCAGAGCCCGCAATATGGCTTGGTCCAAGCCGCTAATGGGGACCTCTACGGGACCACGTCCTATGGCGGGGCCAACTGCGCCTACCCGTGCGGTGGCACAATCTTTAAAATCACGCCGGCAGGCAGCCTCACTACACTGTATAGTTTCTGCGCGGCGGGCGTTTTCCCGGGTTGCACGGACGGGGAAAACCCGGCGGGCGGCCTCGCGCAGGGCGCCAACGGAGACTTCTACGGGACTACGGTCTATGGCGGAGCGCACGTGGGTGGAACCGTCTTTAAGATTACCGGGAGCGGCAAGCTGACGACGCTATACACCTTCTGCGCCCAGGGCGGCAGCGCGTGCGGCAGCGGGCTGCATCCCTACTCTGGGTTGGTCCGGGCCGCCAACGGCGACTTCTACGGGACAACCGCGAACGGCGGGTCCGGCAGCGCTGCCTGCGTGTCGGCCTCCGAGTCCGCCGGTTGTGGGACTATTTTCAAAATTACCCCGAGTGGCACATTGTCCACGATTTACCGGTTCTGTGCCGAAAGCGGTTGTCTGGACGGACTGTTCCCATCGGCGGGGCTAATTCAGGCCACGGACGGCAACTTCTACGGGAGCACGTCTGAAGGCGGCGCCAACAATGCGTGCACACCTTTCTATGCCTGTGGCACGATCTTCAAAATCACGCCGGGGGCCGCGCTCACCACGCTATACAACTTCTGCTCACGAGTCGATTGCGCCGACGGCTCTTTGCCGAACACCGCGCTGGCCCAGTTCACGAATGGGGATTTCTATGGCACAACCGTTGCGGGCGGAGTCTTCGGCGATGGCACGCTCTTCAGCCTATCCGTGGGTCTGGGCCCAAGTGTGCAGACGGAAGCGCTTCGGGCAAGGTAGGGGCGGGCTAACGGATTTCGAGAATGGGAATTGGTCGGGGCGAGTGGATTCGAACCACCGACCTCCTGGTCCCGAACCAGGCGCTCTAGCCAGGCTGAGCCACGCCCCGAATCTATCAGTGTAGCATCCATGGCGCCCTCCTGGACAAGTGCCGCTCCCGCTCTGTACCATCGAACAAGGCGAGCCCTTGACTGATAGCGAAAAACTGCGCGAATTGCCGGCTGTCCACGAAGTCGCCGGGCGCATTACCGCGCCGGGCATTCCGCGGCAGCTTGTCGTGGCGGAGATCCGCCGCGTGCTCGATGAGGCGCGCCGCGAAATCCGTGCGGGCACCGCCAACGGCGCTATCGAGATGGCCATCGAAGCGCGTGTCGAGCGGGCGCTCCGGGCGGTGGCCGCGCCTTCGCTGCGCCGGGTGGTCAACGCCACCGGCGTAGTCCTGCACACTAACCTTGGCCGCGCGCCGCTGGGGCCGCAAGCCATCCACGCCGGATACTCCAACCTCGAATACGACCTGGCCACCGGACTGCGCGGCAAGCGCGACCTCCATGCCGGCACGCTCATCGAACGCCTGCTGGGCGCGCCGGGTATCGCGGTCAACAACAACGCGGCCGCGATCTACCTGGCGCTGAATGAACTGGCCGCGGGTCACGAGGTCGTCGTCTCGCGCGGCGAACTGATCGAAATCGGCGACGGCTTCCGCATCCCCGACATTATGTTGCGCTCCGGCGCTCTGCTGCGCGAAGTGGGCACCACCAACCGCACCGGCATCGCCGATTATCGCGAGGCCATCACCGACCGTACGCGCCTGCTGCTGCGCGTACACCCCAGCAATTTCCGCATCGAAGGCTTCACGGCTCGCCCGTCGCTCGCGGAGTTGGCCGCTCTGGGCCGCGAGCGCGGCATCCCGGTGTATGAAGATCTGGGCAGCGGCTGTGTGGTGGACCTGCGCCCGTTCGGCATCGACGAGCCCCTGGTTTCCGATAGCCTGCTGGCCGGCGCGGATCTGGTTTCGTTCAGCGGCGATAAGCTGCTGGGAGGTCCGCAGGCCGGCATTTTGGCCGGCAAGCCGGAAATCGTCGCGCGCCTGCGCCGCAACCCTATGTTCCGCGCGCTGCGTCTGGACAAGACGATTTACCAGGCGCTCGAGACCACCCTGCGCCACCTCCTGCTGGAACAATGGGACCAGGTGCCGGCGCTGCGCATGATCCGCCAAAGCGCCGCCGAAATTCGCGGGCGCGCCGAGCGGCTTCTTGGTTCGCTGCCCGGCCTGAATGCGGAACTCACGCCCGGCGAATCCGTGATCGGCGGCGGCGCCACGCCCGAGCAATCCATTCCCACCTGGCTGATCGCTATCGAGTGCGCCGATGAGGGCGCCGCGCAACGCCGGCTGCGCGCCAACGATCCGCCGGTGATCGCGCGCGTGGAAGAAAAGCGCCTGTTGCTGGATCTGCGGACGGTCCTGCCGGAAGAAGAGACGGAACTGGCGGCGGCCCTTCAGGCCCTTTCCAAATAGGTGCCTTCCGCGGTGTTGACGCGAACCTTTTCGCCTTCGGTGATGAAGGGAGGCACCTGCACCACTAGTCCGGTTTCGAGCTTGGCCGGCTTGGTCACGTTGGATACCGACGCGCCCTTCATGCCCGGCTCGGTTTCCACCACCGTCAGGTCCACCGTGGCCGGCAATTCCACGCTGATCGGCTTGCCCTCGTAAAACTCCACGGCCACTTTCAACTGCGGAACCAGGTACCCGACCGCGTCGCCCAAAAGATCCTTGGTCAGGTGCATCTGCTCGTAGTTTTCGGTGTTCATGAAATAGAAGTATTCGCCGTCGTCGTACAAGTACTCCATTTCGTGTTCTTCCAGCGCCGCGCGCTCCACGCGGTCTTCCGAGGAGAAGCGGTGCTCGATCATCGTACCGCTGCGCAGATTGCGCATCTTGGCTTGCACGAAGCCCCGCAGGTTGCCGGGCGTCCGATGGTTCACGCTGAACACCGAGAACAAGTCGTTATTGAACTTAACCACCATGCCCGGACGCATTTGTGTTGACTGAATCATGAACTACCTCTCGATCCTGTGAATATTGGCGCTACAGGCGTAAATGCCAGTATAGCAAAAAGCCTTCAGACGTTAGCTCTCAGCTCTCAGGCGTAATGGCCTGCTTTGGGGGGCGGGATTTATCCCGCGCGGGGCTTAATCCCGCTGGCCGGTGCGCCCCAAAAGCGCGACGTGTCCAAAGCTCCTCACCCTCTTGAGCCGTTCTACATCGGCCTTTCCGGTCCAGAACAAATAGGACCGGATTCGTTTGCCATAACTCTGTCGCCGGAATCTATCACCGCACCCTTTACGACGACGACCCAGCCTCAAAACGGCAGAATTTCCTCCCTCACCGGATCGAAGTCGATCCGCCGCTTCTGCATATACGAAATATTCCCCAAATGCGAAGCCTGCGCCGACCGGTGCCCGATCAGCACATCGCCGTTAGGCCGCTGCCGCGAGCGCACGCAGTCGAGGAAATTGTTCACATGATCTTCGTCGATTTTACTGAACGCCTTCACCGTCACGGGCTTCGCGCCCCTGCCTACCGGGTGAAATTCGTAGTGGCCGCGATCGATATACAAGCGCCCGTCCGTGCCGCAAATCTCCACCGCCGCGCCCGTAATCCCCGGCACTAACGTGGCCTCAAACGTCGCGTTGAACTCGGCCGGATATTCCAGCAGCACATTGATGGTGTCCGGCGCCGTGCGGCCATCCTTATACTTGTAAACGCCGCCCGCGGCCGATGCCGAAAAGGGCACCTCCTGCCCCATGAACATGTGCACTACGTCGATCCAGTGCGTGAATAGGTCCGTCACCTGGCCGCCGCCGAAGTCCAGATACGCGCGCCAGTTGAAATATTGCTGCGGATCGTAATCGCGCCACTTCAACGGCCCCAGGAAATGCGCCCAATCGAGATTCGCCGGCTGCTTTTGCAACGATTCCGGCGCCACCCGCAGGTGATAGCCGTTGCCGTGCCACCACGTGCGCGCCAGCGTGATCTTGCCCAACTTGCCCGTATCGAAATACTCGTGCTTCGCTTGTAGATAGTGCTGCCCGGAGCGTTGCTGCATACCCACCTGGCAGACGCGCTCGTTGACCCGCGCCGCTTTCACGATCGGCGGTCCCTCTTCAATCGTGCGCGTGAGCGGTTTCTCCACGTAGACGTCTTTGCCGGCGTTCAGCGCGTCGATGGCGGTCTGCGCGTGCCAGTGGTCGGGCGTGGCGATCAGCGCCACATCCACCTCCTTCATTTCGAGCAGCGCGCGATGGTCCTTGAAATCCTTGGCGTTGGGCGCCTTCTCGCGGGCCTTGTCGATCTGCTCGCCATAGATGTCGCAGACCGCCACCACATCGGCTTTGGCTTTCTGGAAGTTCTCCATGTCGTAGCGGCCGCGCTCGCCGCAGCCGATCACGCCCAGTTGGATGCGGTCGTTGGCGCCCATCACGCGCGAGTAGGAAAGCGCCGTCAGCGCGGAAGCGCCGCGCAGAAAATTGCGGCGGTCGAGAGCGATTTCAGACATAAAACTCATTATACGTCCGTCGTGGCGCACGCACTCTGCGTGCCCCGTCCCGACTCATCACGACGCGGCGGCGCGCCGCGCGGCTGCGATCCGGTAGAGTTCCGATCCGGGCTCGCTGCGCGGTAGCTGCGCGCAGTACCGTTTCGCCGCCTCCGCGGTGGACTCATCGCTCGCCAGCGCGAAGCCGCGCGGCTCCAAGTAATCCGCCAGCCCCGCGGGATCGAAACCGAAAATGAAGGGTTCGCCGCTCGAACGCACGGAGGACTTCCATCGGCGCGCTTCGCGGAACGCGACCGAACCGTCCAGCGCGCCCTTGTGCACATAACTGAAAATCAATTGGCTTCCCTGTGCCAATATGCGCGCCAGCATGCGGAAGTTCCGATCCACGGCGGCGGGCGTCAAGTAGCTCACCACGCCTTCCCACAGGGCCACAGTGGCAACGCGAGTGTCGAAACCGGCGTGCAGCAACGCGGCTTCCAGGTCGTCCTTCTCGAAATCCACCGGCACGAAACAAACGTTGCCGGGCAGCGGCCCGAGCCGCGCCTCCAAGCGCTGGCGTTTGGCCTTCTGCGTGGAGGGATGATCGACTTCGAAGACGGGGACGCCGCATAGCTCTTTCAGCCGGTGTGGACGGCTGTCGAATCCCGCGCCGAGCAGCAGCGCCTGGCGCGCGGCGCCCCGGACCGCCTTTCGCACCAGGTCGTCGATCAGCCGCGTGCGCACTACCGCAGAGCTGCGCGTGCGCGGCCATCCGATGTCCAGGAACCAGGTCGCCAGGCGGCCGAACCAGGGCACGCGTGCGAACTCCGCCAGCGCTTTGAGCCGCCCCGTGACCAGCGCAGCCGCATACGGATCCTCGAATAGCCGGCGGTCCGCGCGCTGGGCGGTCTCCACCGCGCGAAACAGAGCCATGTATTCCGCGGTGCGGCTGGGGCGGTCACTGGTCATAGTGGGGCGGGACTCCAGTCCTGCGCGGGTCCTCCAGGACCCGCCCCTCGGCTAGTGGGGCGCAGAGGGGCCTGGAGGTCCGCCCCACTCTAAATCGGTTTGCCGTCCGCATCCAGGAACTTTACTTCGCCCAAATTCAGCTCCCGCACACCCGCCTCGATCTTCGCCCGGTCTCCCACCACCACCCACACCAGGTTATCCGGCCGCACCACGCGCTTGGCGATGGCCTCGATGTCGGACACCTGCAACGCCCGCACGCGCCCGGCGTACTTGTCGTAGTAATCGTCGGGCAGGCCATATTCCACCAGCGTCTCGATCGAGTTGGCCACTTCAGCCATCGTCTCGCGCGAACCCGGCAGGCTCAGCGTCTCATTCGCCTGCACCTTCGCCAGTTCCTCCGCCGTGGGCGGCTTCCCGCCCAGGATGCCGCGCAGTTCCTTGTCGATCTCCGCCATCGATTCCTTGGTCTTGTCCGTCTGCACCGGCGCAAAAACCACGAAGGGCCGCTGCCCGCGCGCATCCCAATAAAAGCTCGACGCGCCATAGGACCAGTGCTTGTCCTCGCGCAGGTTCATGTTGATGCGCGCGCCGAAATTACCGCCCAGAATGTCGTTCATGGCCTCGATGCCGATCTCGTCCGGGTTGTTCCGGGGCGGCGCGATCTCCCCGGCCAGAATGACCGACTGCAGTGCGCCAGGCCGGTCGAGCAGGTACACCACCGGCTTCGGTTGGTACTCCACCGCGCCGATGTTCTTCGCCGGCACGTCGCCCCGTTTCCATCCGTCCAAGAACTTTTCGAGCTTTGGCGTCAGCTCGCTAAGGGTGGTGTCGCCGACTACTACCAGCGTCGCGTGGTTCGGCTTGAACCAGGTTTCGTGGAACTTCACCAGATCCTGCCGCGTCATCTTCGAGACGCTGGCCTCCGTGCCGGAACCCGTCAGCGGATTGCCATACGCGTGCTGCTGCCCGTACAGCAAGCCTGGAAACACGCGCAACGCCATGGGAATGGGCGTGACCTTCTCCCTCTGAATCGCAGCGATCTGCTGCTTCTGCTGCCGAAGGAAATCACTCTCCGGGAACGACGGATGCAAAATCACATCGGCATACAGCTCCAGCGATTGGTCCAGGTTGCTCTTCAGCGCGGAGAGAGAAACGGTGGAGACGTCCAAGCTCGAGCTGGCGCGCAGTTGTGCGCCCAACAGCGCGGCCTGTTCGCTAATCTGCAACGCCGTGCGCTTGGCGGTTCCGCCGTCCAGCAGCGCCGCAGTCAGGCTGGCGGTGCCGGGCGCGGCGAACTGATCGGCGGCATAACCGGCGTCCACCTGGAGCCCGAAATTCACCACTGGGATCTCATGGCGCTCGGCCAGAATCACCTTCAGGCCGTTGGAGAGCGTCACGCGTTCCAGCTTCGGCAGTTTCAGCTCCGGCGGCGCGCCCGTCTCCGGCATCTTGGAGCGGTCCACGCTTTCCGAGGCGGTCTTGTAGGCCGGATACGGATGCACTTCCAGAGCGTAGACGCCGTCCGATAGCCACCGCCGCGCGGCGGATTTCAAGTCCTGCACCGAAGCGTCCTGCACGCGCTGCAATTGCGTCTTATAAAAGCCGGGGTCGTCCAGAAAGGCCTGACCGCGCGCCAGCACGTCCGACTTGCCGCCGAAGCCGCCGATGCGGTCCACGCCGCGAATAAAGCCGGCCGCGAACTGTGTCTTGACGCGCTGCAGTTCCTGCGGTTCCGGACCGCCTTCGAGGAAGCGCGTCACTTCCTCGTCCACCTCTTTTTCGACCTTGGACAGGTCCTGGCCGGGGCGCGCGGTGGCTTCGATCTCGAACTGGCTGCCGATTTCGTTTTCATCCACGTACGCCTGCACATCGGTGGCGATCTGGTCGTCGTAAACCAGCCGCTTATACAAGCGCGACACCCTCCCCTGCGCCAGGCAGCGGCTCACCAGCATCAGGTAATCCGCGTCGGCCGTGCCATATTGCGGAACGTTCCAGACTTTGTAGATGCGGGCCTGCGGCACGCGGTCCTGCACCGTCCCCCGATGCGAGCCAGTCATCTTCGCCACCCACGCTTCCTGCTTGCCGATGGGCGGCCCGGCGGGGATGTCGCCGAAATACTTCTCCACCTTGGCCTTCGCCGTATCGAAATCGATGTCGCCCGCCAGCGCCAACACCGCGTTCGACGGGCCGTAGTACGTCTTGAACCACTCCTTCACGTCGTTTAAGGAGGCGGCGTTGAGGTCTTCCATGGAGCCGATCACCGTCCAGGAATAAGGATGCCCGGCGGGATATGTGTTCTGCGTGATGAGTTGCTCGGTGACACCGTAGGGCTGGTTCTCGCCCTGGCGCTTCTCGTTCTGGACCACGCCGCGCTGCCGGTCCACCGTCTTCTGATCGAACGATCCTAGCAGATGGCCCATGCGGTCGGACTCCATGAAAAGCGTGTAATCCAGCGCCGAAGTCGGCACGTCTTCGAAGTAGTTGGTGCGGTCGTAATTGGTGGTGCCGTTCATGTCGGTGGCGCCCACCCGCTCCATGGCATCGTCGAAGCTGCTGTGAAGGTTTTCACTGCCAAGGAACATCAAGTGCTCGAACAAGTGCGCGAAGCCGGTCTTGCCGGGCTTCTCGTTCTTCGATCCCACGTGGTACCAGACATTGACGGCCACGATGGGGGCCTTGTGGTCTTCGTGCACGATCACGGTCAAGCCGTTGTCCAATACGAATTTCTTGTAAGGGATGTCGATGCCCGCCGTTTGGGCAAAGGCAGCCGTGCACAGCAGGATGGTAGGGAGAATCTTCTTATACATATGGATGCTTCTTTATAATATTCCCTGGAGGGCGGGCTATAGCCGGCGCGGGGCTTCAGACCCGCACGGGCATTCGCTGTTACATCGCGAGCACCGCCCGGAACCGCGCTTTCCCGCTCAGCATCCGTTCGTAACCCTCGTTCACTTGTTCCAGCGGAAAAACCTCGTTCATGGACCGTACACCCGCCAGCACGCTGAAGGAAAGCGTATCCTCGGAATCGATCGATGTGCCCGAATACCAGCCCTTGATGGCGTGGCTTCCGCCGATGAGCTGCGCGGGAGAAAGGTCCATCTGCATGGCAGCCCCAATCACCATCAGGGTTCCATTTACGCCCAGCCCGCCCAGAACCGATGCCATGGCGTCGCCCGCCGTCACCGTAGCCAGCACCACCTTGGCGCCGCCCAGTTTCTGCAGCTCCGCGGACGGGTCCTGCGCGCGGCTGTCGATATATCGCCAGGCGCCCAGCGACTTCGCCAGCGGTTCTTTGTCCTGCCCGCGGGCGATGGCCACGGTTTTGAAACCCATCTTCGCGGCAAACTGGACACCCAGATGGCCGAGTCCGCCCACGCCCAGCACAGCCACCACGTCACCCGGCCGCGCGCCGCTGTTGCGCAGACAGTTGAAGGTGGTGATGCCGGCGCACATCAGGGGCGCGGCGTCCACCGCGGACAACTCCTCCGGCACCCGCGCCAGCGCTTCAGCGCGGGCGATCGTGTAGTCCGCATAGCCGCCGTCGCTGGTAATCCCGGTGATGTAGGTGGCCGTCTGGCAGGCGAAGAACTGCCCGCGGCGGCAGTGATCGCAGTACCCGCAATATCCTCCGTTCCAGCCGACACCGGCGCGTTGCCCAGGTGTCCAACCGGCCACGCCGGCGCCCACGGCGTCGACAATCCCGATCACCTCATGTCCGGGAACGCGCGGGTACGATATTCCCGGAAAGTGTCCTTCCTTCGTCAACACGTCGCTATGGCAGACCCCACAAGCCTGCACCTTGATTCGTACCGATCCCGCGCCAGGCTCCGGGATGGGCCGTTCCACGATCTCAAAAGGTCCGCCGGGACGGGAAACCTGCACGGCGCGCATCTTCGGCATATTGCCTCCAATGCTTGATTCTGACACAGCCGTGCCCTCTGGCCAAATCATCCAACGCAAAGATTTTAAATGGTTTGTACGTATTCATCCACCCGCCCGGCACCCCTCGTTGCCAAGTGATATAATCGGAGCTTATGCTTGAACCAAACGCACGCCGCTGATCTGGGCCTTCGCGCCCTCACCCTGTATTTCCTCGGCCGCTAGTTGGCCGGTTCTTTAGAAAACAAATTTCAGAAACGAGGTTATTTCGAGATGCGAAAACTGCTTTCGAACGGTTTGGCCGTTTTTGCCGGCGTGGTTTCCCTGCCGGTAGGAACGCCTGCGGATTCCGCAAAGCCAACCGCGGCCGAGCATCGCAACGAACCCGCCCAAGATTCCCGACTCGCCTTCCTGCGCGCCTTCTTCGAGCAGGGCAATTGTCCCGCCGCCAAACTCTCCCCGATATTCCTGGAAGCCGCCGACATGTACGCTCTGGACTGGCGCTTGCTTCCCAGCCTCTCTTTTGTGGAAACCTCCGGCGGTAAAGCAGCCAGAAACAACAATCTCTTCGGATGGGATTCCGGGCGCGCGGCGTTTTCATCGGCCGCCGCCGGCATCCGCGCCGTGGCGTCCTCCCTGGCGCATTCCGCGCTTTACAGAAATAAGGATGTCGATGGGATTCTAAAGACCTACAATGGCAGCGCCGGCTACGCCCGCAGGGTGAAGGATGTGATGCGCCGGATCGCGCCTACGGTGGATTAAGCCCGGATTAAGCCCCCTACTCTCCCGTCCGTTGCCTTGGCTTGCCCAATCTTTGTCCGCAGGCTGAAGGTTTCTTACCCCGGCTTCCGTCCGCGTACATGCAGGAAGTATGCGACTACCCGGGTATCCGCCACCGCCGGAAACCGCACCGCCCGCTCGCGGTCCACGCACGGCTCCGCCACACGCTCGATCTGAAACCCCGCGTCGATCACCGCGTTCAGCCAAGCCGACAGCGGACGGTGGAATCGAGGCACTTGGAACGGCCGCAGTCCGGCTCTGGCGGCGGGCGGTGCCTCGGAGAACAGCCACCGGTCTAACCGCGTACGCATTGCCGCCGGCATCGCGCAGCAGCTTGCGGTACGGCGGATCGAAGCAAGGGTGCGTGATGGAGAATTGCAGGAATCCGCCCGGCTTCACGACGCGGCAAGCCTCGCGCAATGCGGCAAGCGGTTCCGGCATGTCCATCAGACTCATGAAAGCCGTCGCAAAATCGAAAACGGCGTCGCGAAACGGCAGCCGCTGCGCGGACGTGGCGCGCGCTCTCAGCGTGCCGTGTCGGCACTTCTGCCGACACAGGCGAGCTACGCTCGCCGGAGCGGGTTCTGGAGAACCCGCGCAGGACTGGAGTCCTGCCCCACCACGGCTCACAGAATGCAGAAACTCGAGAGGCGCGCTACGGCAGATCCACATCCAAAGCGTACAGATCTCCATTGTTCCGTAGCACCGTGGCGATGGGCGCGCCGCCGGGAGTCAGGCCTGTCAGCGTATATCCGCTGAAACCCGATTGCGGTATCTGCCGCGCGTCCATCGTCCGCTCCACCTCGCGCGTGGCCACGTTGGCGCGGAAGATGGGTTGATCCGAATCTCCCAAGACCTGTTGGAAGTAAAAATTCCGGCTGTCGCCAGTCCAGTATGGAATGCCGTAGGCCCCCGCCCCCGCCAGCCGGGTCCACTGGCGGGAGCGCATGTCAAACAGCACCACCTGACTACCGTTCTCGCGCAGCGCGGCAATGTATCGTCCATCGGGCGACCACACCGGCCGCAGCAGCCCTTCGGTTCCAGGCAACCTCACGATTTTCCGCGTCTTCCAATCCAGCAGACAGACGGTTGCCGATTCCGGCCAGCCGCCCGGCGGCCAACAACCGAACATCAAGGTCTGCCCGTCGCCAGACCAGGACGGCTCGCTCGTCAGGTACGGCGCCGTCGCCACCGTCTCTAACGATCCTCCCTTCGACGCGACTACAAACAATTTCGTGTCGATACCCGCCTGCCCGGCGATGAAAGCAATGCGCTGCCCGTCCGGAGACCATTTGGGGAAGGCAATGTGCCGCGGCGGCGCAGTCAGGGGCTGCGGCTCGCTGCCGTCGGCGCGGCTGCGCCACAGAAGCCCGTCCATAATGCCCTCGTAGGCGACCCACTGCCCGTCTCTCGAAAAGTCGACTCCCCTCCGGGCCCCGCCGGACAGAAAGGGCAGAAACTGGTTCCGCTTCGCGTCGAAGCCGACCAGTTCGCGATTCTCCTGGCCGCCCGCGAAGAATAGCTTCTTGCCGTCCGCGCTGGAAACTACTACCCCCGCATCGCTCGGCGTGGCGTAGATCGGGAACGGACGCCGATCGAAAAGATGGAACAGGTCTCCTCCTTCCCGCACCGCCCAAACGCCGACATTGCGCTCGCCCAAGGACTCCAGCAGGTAGTACTTTCCATCGGGTGTCCAGCCGGCGCCGAGTTCGCCCTCGGTGGCTCCCGCCCACGGCCTGGCGGTCGGGAAAGGGCGCATCCCGGAACCGTCGGGCGAACATTCCCATATGGAAAACACTTTCTTCGCGAGGGTAAATCGCAGGATGGCGGGTTGCCCCGGCGGCGACCAGTGCACGAAGTACGGCGTGCCAGGCGTGGCGGCCAGTTGGCGGGGATTCGTCCCATCGCCGTTCACGCCATACAACGCCTCGCCAAACCCGTAAACAACGCTCCGTCCGTCCCGCGACCAGGTAGCCGAGTGCGCCCGCACGTCGCCCAGCCGGCGAGGCGATCCCGCGACCGTCGGGACGATCCACAGGGGCGCGTCCTCCTCGTTGCCGACGGCGATCTTCACCATCAACTCGGACCGATTTGGCGAAATCGCCAGCAACTCCAGATTGTCGGGCGGAACCGGAAACGGCGATGGCGTGCCGCCTTCCACCGACACCTGGGCGAGCGGGAAGCGGCCCCCGGACCGCTCGTGGAAGTAGATCCGGGCGCCGTCTGTAAGGATGGTCGCGTGTGGGTCGGCGCGCCCGGTATGGGTCAGTTGTACCGTCCGCAGTACGGCCGGCGAACGCGCAGGTTGCAGGAGCCGGATCGCTAACAGGCTGAGTGCGGCCGCACCCGCCAGAACTGGCACCCAAGGGCGACGCGGACGGTGCGCCCCGGGATTGGCTGCGGGCGGAGGACTCGCATCCGGAGCCGGGGAAGCTGCGACGTCCGGTGCCGCACCGCCTGCCTGCGCCGGCGCGCCGGCGGCCGGCATGGCTTCCACGTGTCCAATGAAGCGATAGCCCCGGCGGGGGACGGTTTCGACGAAGCGTGGCGTTTCGGCATCGTCTCCCAAAGCCTGGCGCAGCTTCTTGGCCGCCATGTTCAGGCTGTTGTCGACGTCGATCGGCGCGTCCTCGGGCCACAGCCTCCGCGTCAATTCCTCGCGCGCAATCGTCTGACCGGGACGCTCCAGCAGCACCGCCAGCAACTGGAAGGGCCGATCCTGCAATTTGATCTTCCAGCCGTGTTTCCGCACCTCTCCCGCGCGGAAATCGACTTCGAATACACCGAACCTTACCAGTTCCGGGGACTGTTTGGGAACCACCGACGATTCTGCCCTTTTGCCTAAACCTTATTGCAAGTCTAGCATCGCGGAGGCTCCCGCCGACGTGCTTTGCGATTCCGCACGAATTGGAGGGAGGGCAATTCTGCCCGCAGCCGGCTTTCAGCCGGCTAAGCGGAGCTAAAGCTCCGCGCGGGATAAATCCCGCCCCCCTAAGTCGGCACCTGTCCCAAAAGGCCAATCTAATGTCTGGCCAGCATGGCCTCGATATTAGCCTGGACGTCGTCCTTGTCCACCAGGCCCTCCTTGTAAACCGCCGCCACTCTGCCCTGGCGGTCGATGAGAAACGTGTCCGGCAGATTCCCGATTCCGTAGTGTTTTGCCATGGCATCGTCGCCAAGCAACATGCGGTAGGGCACATGCGTCTGCGCCAGGAAGGGCTTCACCACCTTCCATCCGCCTTCGTCCATGGAGACGCCAATTACGGCGAGGCCCTGCGCCCCGTACTTTTTCTCAAACTCTGAAAACCATGGGATTTCCAGTTTGCACCCGTGGAGGGGCACGGACGGCCGGTTGCGCCGCGGCGGCGGCGGCGCCGGACAAAGCCAGAAGCACGATCCGAAGCCAGGGTGTTTTCATCTGCTGTTCTCCTTGAAACGCGTGGTTGCGAAAACAAATATGAATTGCCAGACGATCGCGGCAAATGGCAGCACCTGTGGCGTCCAGGCAAGCGGTCCATTCAAGGTTCCACCGCTGCTCCAGGCCGTAAATGCGCGGCTCTCCCGGCCGCCCTCCACCTGTGCGACGAGGGTCAGCGCGGCGATCGACGCTGCCAACCACACCGTGTGGCCGATTCCCAACGCGCCACGGCGGACACCCCGGTGCACGCCGCGGAGGAAAGGAATCAAGACGAGTACAGCAAGAGGCAGCAGCCAAAACAACGCCCGGTGAAGACGGCTCGAAAGCAGAGTGCTCAGCAGTGTTGCAGAGAACCAGGCTGCGGGGCAAACGACCGCCGGATGCAGCCACGCGGTTCGCCGCGACAGGGAGCCCAGCGCGAAGCCGCCGCTCCAAGCCCATGCCATCGAAAGAACCGGGAAGCAGAGCAGCCGCACGATGTCGTCGCTGGGCGGCAGTCCCACTTCGTAACGCACTCCATAGGTCCAAACGGTACGGAATTGCAAGCGGATCCAGGCGAACCCGAGGCCGCTGGAGAGCACCGGT
>JBEKMJ010000105.1:0-29767 GCA_050008575.1 Bryobacteraceae bacterium | reverse complement strand
GGTAACTGAACCTGCCGTTGGAATCTCGCTGCCACCAGCATCTCTGGCGATTCGCCTCAGCTACCGCCGGCGTGGGTCATTTTTGGAAAGCACGGGTGGGTCAGTTCTGGCGCGCGCCGAAGTTGGCCGGTGTGCAAGTATTGCTGCGCGCGCGCACTTCGCATTAATATCGTTTTCTATCCCCATTTCGCGTTAGAATGTCGGGGAGCGGAGGTGAGAAAGCAATGTCTGCTCGGATACTGGTGGTGGAAGACGACGCCGGCGAAAGGTCCGACCTCGCGGCGATGGTTGGAGCCTTCGGCTTTGAGGTCGCGACGGCGGCAGACGGCCAGGAGGCTCTTGAAAAGCTGGCCTCCTTTCGGGCAAATGTCATCCTGACGGACTTGGTGATGCCATGCATGAACGGCATCGCGCTCCTGCAGGAGCTTACTGCGCGGGGAGATCGCACCCCTACAATCGTTCTTACGGCATTTGGAGGTATCGATCAGGCGATTTCAGTTGTGCATGGCCTGAAGGCCTTCTGGTTTCTCGAGAAACCCGTGCAGCCCGGAGTCATGCGCGCCCTTTTGGAACGTGCGATCCAGCAAAGCGAGTTGGTCGCGGAAACCGAGCGGCTGAACCGGCAGCTCAGCTATCAGGGTGTCTTAGGCGAGATGGTAGGCAATTCTCCCGCCATGAAGGAGGTATTTTCCTGGATCCGGCAAGTCGCGCCGACCACCGCCTCGGTTCTGATTACCGGCGAGAGCGGCACGGGCAAGGAACTGGTCGCCCGCGCGATTCATCGTTTGAGCCCGCGAAGTGGCGGCCCATTTGTGGCGGTCAATTGCGCCGCCTTGCCGGAGAGCCTGGTGGAGAGCGAGCTATTCGGCCATGAAAAGGGGGCATTCACCGGAGCCGCGGTGCGCAGGGTAGGTTGCTTCGAACAAGCCCAGAACGGGACACTGTTGCTCGATGAGATCGGGGAGATGCCGCTTGCCACGCAAGCCAAGCTGCTGCGCGTGATCGAGGAGTCGAGCGTCCGCCGGTTGGGCGGCGCGAGTGACATCCCGATCTCGGTGCGGGTTCTGGCGGCCACCAACCGCTCGCCCGAGAAGGCGATACAGGATAAACATCTTCGCGAAGATCTGTACTACCGTTTGAACGTGTTCCACATTTCGCTTCCACCGCTCCGCGAACGTAAGGAGGACATTCCATCGATTGCGACGGCTTTAATCGGCGATCTGAACCAAAAGCACGACTGCCGGGTGACCCATCTCAGCCCCGAGGTGCTCGCCCGTCTTAAGGCAGGTTCCTGGCCCGGCAATGTGCGTGAACTGCGAAACGTGATCGAGCGCGCGATCATCGTGGCGGGCCAAGGAGAGATCCTTCTTCGGCACCTTCCCGGCGCTTTTGTGCCGGAGGCGCCGCGGCCTTCCCTGCCGCAGACTCCACAAGTTGACGATGACGAGGTGCTAACGCTCCGTGCCGGCGCGCATATGCGCGAAGTGGAAGAGACCTATATCCGGCTGGTCTTGAGACACACGAACAACAATAAACGCAGGGCGGCGAAGGTTCTGGGCATTTGCCTGCGGACGCTCCATACCAAGCTGCGTTCGTTTGAAGCTGAGAATTCCGGGGCGGCGGCGCCGGCTCGTGAGCAGTCCGCGAGTGGCGGCTAGTCGGCAGGAAGGGTAAATAGAAAGGTGGTTCCGGCGCCAGCCTCCGATTCCGCCCACATGCGGCCCCCATGCCGTTCCACGATTAATCGGCAAATCGACAGCCCCAGACCCGGGCCGGTGCGTGGCGTGCCCTGCAGTCGCACGAACGGTTGGAACAGACTTTCCAGATAGCGTGCTTCCACTCCTGGGCCGTTGTCCCGAACGGCAAACAGCCACTCTTCCGCCCGTTTTTCCGCGGTGATGTGGATAAGGGGAGGGTTTGGGCCGCGGTGGCGAAGAGCGTTATGGAGCAGGTTCTCGAATACTTCCATCAGCCGGTCCGGGTCTCCGGAGACGCGTGGCAGCGTGCCGTAGGTTACCGTCGCTTGATCGGCACGGAGTTCCTTATCCAGTTTTGCTAGAACGGTTCTCAGGATCACATCCATGGGTGTGGCTTGGAACAATTCCTTGGGGATTTGCAAGGCAATTGAATAGCTGGCGATGCCATCGGCCAGCAGATCGATTTTCCGCGCGCCGTCGGCGACCAGGTCAAGGCGCTCCTCAATACCGGGCATTTGCACCGCATGGCTGTCCCGCAAAAGCAGGTCGGTGTGGGTGCGGACAGCGCGCACGGCTGTCCGCATATCGTGGCAGGCACGCAGGAGAAATTCGCTAACCGCAAGCGCGGCACTCGGCGCGACCTTCCCTAGGTCGCCCCCGGCGCCGGATGTCGATGTCTGCGAGGGCATGAGTATTAAGGATAGCATCAGGTCGTGGATAGACGTCCTATTTGATCAAGGCTCTGATACGCCCCTGTTATTCCTCCCGTTTGGCGAAAGTGCCGGGCAGATTGACGCGCGCCGCTCAGCCTATGGTCATCCGTTGCTTTCTTCGTTTGCGGCTACGCCGCTCGTTGAGCCGGCGTTTTCCTTAAATGCCATCTGCTTTAGAGCGGCCTCTTGCATCTGAAAGGCGGCTTGCGGAAGTTGCCTTGCGAGTGCGATCAGTTCCGGGAACTCGGGATCTGGCCCGAGGATGTAAAGGGTCGTCAGCATCATGTGAATAAGCGTTCCGGGAAGTTATGAATACGGATTCCGGGGCGATGTGAATAAGGGATTCCGGCGGGATGTGGAACGCAAATCGCCCACGCCCGGAATAGTTATTCACATCCCCGGAATGATTTTCTCAGGGGGCATTTTCTTTTTGCCGTTCTTGACGTCACGGAGCCGATGCGTGGGTCGCGGCACGCTGCCCCAGGCGGTCCTTGGCCTCAAGGACAACAGCGAGTAGCAGCATGCCAATCGCCAGCGCCGCCATATAAATCAAGAGTTGGTCCAGAGAGCAGAGGATCGCGCAGCCCGCTGCGATTGCTCCGAGCGCAACACATGCTGCAATGCTCCCGGTCGAGAAGACCTGCTTGACTACACGACCTGCTCGGCGCCAGACTACAACTGCGCCTATGACAAGACCGGCCAGAAGAACGCTCTGCCAAAACGTCGTCATGGGAATGTCAAACAAGGCGTGGGCAATCATGGAAGGGATCAGAGACCGAGTCCACGCAAACACGACTCCGAAACCGATCGCGGACAAGAGAAGGCCCACGCTCATGCCAGCGTTATATGGGTCAGGCCTTAGATACTGCGTGTGCGTAAACGTAAAGAGGCAAGCCGCTCCCAAGACCGCCGGTCCGTCTCCCCAATCTTCCGCAAGCCGCCGCTGACAGTATCCACGATAAAAAAGCTCTTCGAAAAAAGAAGCGCCCGCCCAACTGAGGACCCCGGAGAACAGCCAGAATTGCCAGCGCTGCCAGGACATATCCATGAAGGCTTGCCGCCAGGGGGCGGTCGGGCCCGGATGGATCGAATTCGCTAAACTGACGCCCAGAACTGGCCACTCCCAGAAGGCGGCGGCTCCGATTCCGGCCAAGAGCAGCATCACCCAAGTGTGCTCGGCCTTCGTTAGGCCATAGTCCGCAGGCCTTCGCCGTCGATACCACCAATTGAGAGGAGCGGCGAGCACAAAATAACCGGCATTCTGGAAGACGAGCAACACAAGTAGTTGTCGCGATGCGGTGACTAAATCAGCGTTGGACGCATGGACAGTCAAGTTGTTGAGCGGATTCGTGAGCGATAACCCGAGCAGACGCCTGATTTCGAACATCGCGACCGGACCGGCCAGGTAAACTCCCAGCACTTCCAGCAACGCGGCCGCACGCCTGCGAGATTTGGCGTTCATCAGGAGCGAGTATAGCCTGAATCGCAACCCGACGCGCTTGACGAAGGGTTGCCGCGCCCATTAGGGCCCTTCGCATTGGGGCTGCCGGAATCAACGGTTCCTCTTTCACCGGATCCAGTTTCGGCTCACGTTTTCAATTGGGGTGGACGTTTCTTGGATGCAGCACGCCGGAATAGTGATGTAGTAATGCCGCGTATCGAGATCGAAGCTGAAAAACCAGTTCGCCGCCGGATTTTGGCAATACGGAGATGGTTTCGGCGCAGCAAGACCAGACTGGCGAAATTGTGATTTTGGAAGGTGAAGCTGCTTCTATTCTGCGCCGCCCTTGTTGCGGTTTGCACAAGATGATAAATTACTGACCGGGCGTATCGTTGTTACGATTCGTCGGGACTTTTAGCATCACAGTCGCTCAATCACGATGTACACCGAGTATGCGAATGGTTGCGTTGGGACTGAGCCGTATATCGCGGTAGAAAACAGGATCGGTGTATTGGCCTTGGCGCGGATGAAATACGTCGTTCCTGCGCTGGAATTCTCAAGTGTGCTGGAATCGTAAACGCATGGCACTATGCCAACGGGCTGTTGTGTAGCGCCTGAATCGTTGGTATAGGTGACGGTAGCACAGTAATCTGAAGCTCCTTGATTTGCTGGGTTGGTGTTGACCAGTTCGCTATAGATATTCACCCGAAAGGTCCCGTCGCTAGTCGGCGTAGAGCACGGTTTGCGGGATTGTGTCAGTTTGGTTTGGGTAATTGACACTCTTGACAATCACCGGGCTGCTTGCCGTGAAAGGGGACTGCCCATTTTCCTGTGCGTGTGCGCAGACCGCCGCCAGCAAAGTGATGCAGAGCACTGGTGGAATAGTGGCTTTCATTTCCGATCTCCTCGCCCGAGAGCGTAGCACATCTCCGCGCGGTTTATGTTGCGCCTTCGTTGGCAACTGGCTTCTACGAAAATGCATACCTGGGCAGAAACGGCCCGGAGCCACTAAATCGGGGATTCCTGCCTGGTAATGCAGATGAACCCAACGGGCACCATGCAGAATCTGCCGTCCTTGAATTTGACCGTGACTGTGGATGCCGCTCAGCTTCCGCGGTCCGCGAGATGTGCCGAGGAGAAAGCCGGGATCGTGGGAGCCAGCGCACCGGCCACGCTGTTACCAAGCGCCTGCCCGGAAGAGACAAACGCCTTTCCTTCGCCCAGGCCAGTGAGAAGCTGGCGCGCTATGCCGAGGAGCTTCTCCCGATCCATGATGTTTCTCCTACTGTTGCGTGCCTGAGACCGCGATGAAGCCTTCGATCTCACTGGGCAATCGTATCCGTCACACCTGTGCTATTCCGCCATCAACGAACAGTTCGATCCCCGTGATGAAGGAACTGTCGGAGGAGGCCAAAGAGACGACGGCTCTGCCGACCTCTTCCGGCTTTTCCAGCCGTCCCATGGGGACCTGCGCCGCCATGTAGCCGAGCAGTCCTTCCTGTTGCGCCGTGTCCGGCCCGGCGAGAGCGGCAAGACCAGGTGTATGAATCGGACCTGGGCTGACTGCGTTGACGCGAATGCCGCGGTCTTTTAGATCGAGGGTCCAGCAGCGCGCGAAAGAGCGCACCGCTGCTTTCGTGGCGCTGTAGATGCTGAACGCAGGCGTCCCGGAAATGGAGGTCGTCGAGGCATTGAGGATGGTTGGCCTGCCGCAATTCAGCGGTCCGTTCGCGCACCTTGGATTCAAGCTCATCGCGGGCCAGCGTGAGCGACCCTTCGGCGTCTTTGCGTTTCTTCACGAACCAGCAAGTGAGCAGCGCCGGGATAGCGAACTGCAGGAGGTAGGGCAGTTCTCCCGCTTTCGCGGCAAAGCGGTGATTAACGTCGCTCACCGAGTATAAACGGTTCTGGTGGCAGCCGCGCCTCAACTGTTGAAATGGCATTTCAAAAAGCGATGTTTCAAAGGCCAAGGGCGGTCTTGCATGCTGCAAGTCCGCCCCGTTTTAAGTTGGAATAAATAACTACAGGGGATTCGACAGCAGGTTCAGAGTGTTAGTGCCGTCATTTACGAAGTATAGACCGGACGAACTGGCCGCCAAACCGAACAGCGTCCCCGCCCCGGGCGGACTACCGCTTCCGCTGATGAATCCGGCCGACTTCTGCGTTCCGTCCTCGTTGAGACCGATCAGCAAGCCGTTGCCGCCGTTCGCTACCATAAGCTCGGAATGGTTGGGCCGCACCATCACTCCCAGCGGAGTGTTCAGAGTCGGGACCAGCGAAAAGGTCTGTCCGTTATGTGCGTCGGTCGTGCGGTTCACTGCGTCCGCGATGCTGACAATCCGGTTATTCAGAGTGTCTGCCACATATAGCGATCCGCCCGGAGCCAGCGCGACGCCCGTTGGCCCGATCACCAGCGCCGCTGGATCGGTCCTTTCCGCAAAGCCCGAGCCGATGACCAACATATCTGTTATCGATGGCATCGTGGTGTCCGTCTGTGTCGTGCGGATGCGGACCACCGTCCCGCCTTGCACAATCGATCCGTTTCCGGCCACTGTGCCATTGAGAACGTTGGTTACAAACAAAGTCGCGGTCAAATCTCCGTCTAGCGCGGTCATATCCCATGGACCGTTGATCATCACATTCGTGATCGTCTCTGCCACCGTGCCCTCGTTATTCAGTACGAGGAGACAGCCTGCCTGCGCGGTCGCCGCCATTCCGTTCGCGGTCGGCAGACTGCCCACGATCACCCAGCCCGTGCGTAAGACTACCAGCGCCGCCGTCAATCCCACACCGCCAGGGCACTGATCCGGCAACGTAGATGGATCGATCTGGGCAAATACGCTCGTTGATCCGTCCGGCGCGATGTTCATAATCGTCGTGCCGGTCCCTTGTAAGTTGGCGCTATTGTTAAAATTGCTGACCAGAATGTTGCCTGAAACCAGTTTTCCCATGGTGCGCGGCACGATGGCCACGCCGTAAGGATTCAAGTCGCCGTTCGGAGGAACCGTCGACGCAACTTCTACAACTCCATAGTTAGTGCTAGGGGTCACTCCCTGTGAGAACACCATAGCTGGAATGACCGCCAGCGCCGCCCACATAGCAGTCAGTACTCGTTTCGTAACACTTAGCTGCATCATGTAAAGTCTCCTACTCATGATGCTACCTTCACCTCGCAAATGAAACAAGAGCCGTATCGGACACTTCATATAAAACCGTGCGCCCGTCCACCATTCGGTTCGCGAAAAAACACACGGTAATTCGAGAAACTGAGGTGGTTTTGTGGTGTTGATGGTGTCCCTCAGCTCCAGTGTCTCGCCGCGCACGTGCACAGAAATCTTGCCTGATTCGTCGCCCGTAGCCCGCGCCGTCGCGACTTCCGCGATGTTGCGCACCTAACCCGTCAGATTACCTCAGCTCAGTTACAGAGGGCGAGTATTATACTTGTGGGAAGTGTGTTAGGGGTGATAAGGACGGCTATCGACTAATATTAACAAGCAAGTCAAGAGCCATCGCAACAACACGCTGGGGTACGCCTGCCTGTGCCAATCGGAGTGTTCCCGCCAATGCGGAAAATGCCGGAGCGGCATGTAAGAACGACACCGGGCAGAGCAAGGTCTTCAACGTCGCCCGAACAGCAGCCAGATAATAAGGACCAGGACAACGATGCCCGTGATGCTGCCCCCGACCACTGGTCCGCCGTAGTAGAAGCCACCCCCGCCGCCAAGGAGAAGCAGCAAGATAATGATGATCAAAAGTGTGCTCATAATCCCCCTAAGAAGTATTGTACGTCGGGCCCGGCGTTTCAGCCGGCCCTTGCTGGTTCAGAGTCCGGTGTCGTATAGAGACCCCCAAGCTGCCGCGCGGTCCGCGGGGATACTCGTCTTCCGGGAGCCACTGCCATTGGAAGCAGGAAAGCAAAAGGAATGCCATCGTGCTGTTCAGTGCCTTGCGCAGCCTGTCAAAACATGCGATGTCGCGTTTGCGCACACCCCGCGCGGGCAGATCAGTCCGCGACATCATTAACGCCGGAAACTCACTTCGTCTTGATTTGCGCTTCGCTAATCGCCTGGCGCAGGCTGCAAGGTGCACAAATCGGTAACGGCCCCTGGTCTCCATTTACCTCTATGGCAACCGGGCGGCCTCGTCCCCATGAGGAAGCGGTGGCTCGTCCGGCCCGGAAAGCGGATCGGAATAAGCCGTCCGGCGAACACGCGGCATCGGTTTGTCGCTCACGAAATAATCCGCGTTGGACTCAGCCATCGAATCGACACTTTCGGCCCCAGTCTGCCGAAGCAGATCTTTGGCGCGCCTGACCCAGTCGTCGTTGTCGCAGTGTACGGACATTAGAATGCCGCCCTGCTTGATGCGGCCTTCGAAGCGTTTCGCCTCGTATTCGGGCGCGCCCATGCCGATTAGCGCACCGATGAAACCGCCCACCGCTCCCGCCGCGCCCACACCGGCCAGTGCGGCCGCGATCGGGCCCGCCGCAATCAGCGGTCCCAAGCCGGGAATAGCCAGCGCCCCTACGCCGGTTAGCCAGCCCAGCACGCCCCCGGAGATCCCTCCCACGATGCCGCCGGTTGTCGCGCCTTCCGGCGCCTTCGTGTTTTTTTCATGGGCAAAGTCTTTGGTGCCTTGGTTTTCCTGAAACAGTACGGAGATATCTGTACCACGAAAGCCTGCCGCGCGCAGCGCTTCAACAGCTTCTTCGACACTGACGCGGTCGGCATAGATGCCGAATACCGACTTGTTCTTGTTAGCCATCATTCTCTCCTTCATGGCGGAGGGAGCAATGCCTGGACCAATGGAATGCAACGCACGGTCAGGTGGCAGCCGGGCTCGGCAACTCCGATGCGCCCCACCTGCACTTCCAGGTGGACGCCAGTCGTTTGCCCACTCCGGGGGCGACCCTTCTTGACGGGCGGCAGGTCCTTCCAGGGAGCTGCCGTGCGCACTTCCCTCACCACGACCGTTTCGCGGATGGTTTCGCGACTGCGCGTGATGCGGAGGCCGAGCCAGATGCCGAAGGTCGCGAAGAGGGTGGCGACGAGCGCGCTGTAGAGCTCAACGGAGTGCTCGATGATGACGAAGCGGTATTCGGTGTATTGGAGGGTAGCGATGAGGAGGGCGCCGACGAGACCGGGATGAGGACCTGGCGCTTCATGATGGGGTGTGAAGAAGTATACCGGGGTACGGACCAATATACCCCCATTTGCCTTCGCTCACGCCGATCCTGATCGCGGACGCTGGGTTTACCTCACAGTCAAGCCAGCATGCCAAAAGTGCTCGAACGCCTTCTTGATCGCCAGTTGCCTTTCCGGCGGGCAGAGCTTCACGCGCTGCTCACCCTGCCGGTTGGGCGCCTCGGCTACGGGCAGACCATAGATTTCCTTGCAGTGCGCAATCCAGCAGGTCTCCGGCTTGAACCCATAATGCTCCAGCGCCCACTGCTGAATCTCCTGGTCTGTTGCCACCCCACTCAGCCTATGGTCATCCGTTGCGTCGCTTTCTTCGTTTGCGGCTACGCCGCTCGTTGAGCCGGCGTTCTCCTTAAATGCCATCTGCTTTAGAGCGGCCTCTTGCATCTGAAAGGCGGCTTGCTGAAGTTGCCTTGCGAGTGCGATCAGTTCCGGGAACTCGGGATCTGGCCCGAGGATCTGGCGCGCCGCTTCAAGGGCCAAATCGTGTAATTTATCCATGGTGAGCCTTTCCCGAACCATATAGGTGCACCCCGAATACCAGCGGCATGGCGCTGACAATGCGGTTCGATCCAAGGATAGAACGGAATCAAGAACGAGCCGGCCAACCAAGAAATTCTCCAACCTCCTCAAGAAACAGTTCCCATGCCGGTTCATTCGCAAGCACCAGATGGTTACCGCTCGGCAGCGGAACGAACCGGGCCCCAGAAATCGCAGCGGCCATACGCCGTCCGTCTTCAAACGGGACTACGCGGTCGCGTTCGCAATGGAACACGATGGTGGGAACGCGAACCTGCGGCAGGATTTCGCTGATGTCGATCTTGCCCCACTCCTCTTCCAGGCGGGCTGCATTCTCGGGAGAAGTTGAGATCCGCTGCAGCTCGTTAAACCACTCCCACTGTTCGTTCGTGCCCCCGGGGATGAAGCTTGACGTCCAGAGTTGCCGAAACGCCGCGTTTTCCGTGCCCCAGCCCAGCCGCGTTAGCGTGATCATTGCTCGCTGGCTCTCCGCATACGGCGAATTGTTCCGCCTTTGCCATCCGCGCGCGTACGCGCCATAGAGCACGAGGTGGCTTACGCGATCCGGGTGACGGGCCGCATAGGCGGCGGCGACCGCTCCGCCTTGAGAAATTCCAAGCAGCGCGAACCGATCGGCTCCGGCGGCCTCCACTACGCTTTCGAGATCTCCAACCATAGCGTCGAAGGAAAGCTCGTCCACATTCCAATCCGATAAGCCGTTCGCACGTTCGTCATAGCGGATCAGCAGGTGTTGACGGCTCAGCTCCTGAATCCAATGGCACCAGATCGGACTGTTCCATTCGAATTCTAGATGGTTGAGCCAGTTCGCAGCCTTGACTAAGGGGTACCCGCTCCCGACCATGGAATACGCGATCCGCACTCCGTCCGACGCGGTACAAAAACGGATCTGCTGACGCTCCGACTTCTTCGCTGTTCTAGCGGTTCCGCTCACCGGCTCTGATGCCGCGCCGATCTTGGTAACGGGCGCAACAAATCTATACCCGATCCGCGGTACGGTCTCGATGTAGGTTTGCCCGGTGGCCTTTTCGCCTAGCGCTTTCCGCAGAATGGAAATGTTGTGATTGAGGTTGTTCTCCTCCACAGCCGCATCAGGCCACAGCGCCCGAAGCAGGTCCTCCTTCGGCATAAGGCTGGCGGCGTTTTCGACGAGAAGGCGGAGCGTGTCAAACACCTTTCCACGCAAAGGGATCACATTGCCGTCCTGAAGCAGCCTACGTTCGCGGACATTGAGTTCAAACGGACCGAAGCGGAACACTGCCATGGGCATGCCTGATATTTTCAGGAAACTTCCAGGAAAAATCAACTCTTCCCAAAGGACGCTGGGACACGGCGTGTTGTCTACTCGATATCTGGAGGGAGCGATATGGCACAGTGGATACCCGATCGAAGCTTTTATCCGTCGCCTAAGATGGCGATGGAGGCGCCGCCAGAACGAATCGCCTACGTGTCGATGCTGAATTCGCGGGAGAATGGCAGAGACGCGTTGGGCGTGATCGATGTTGATCGCACGTCGAAGGGATACGGCCGGCTGGTGGGCCAGGTGGACATGCCTATAGCCGGCGATGAACTGCACCATTTTGGGTGGAATGCCTGCAGCTCCTGTCTTTGCCCATACTCGCCACACCCGCACATGGAGCGTCGCTATCTGGTGGTGCCGGGTCTTCGGTCGTCGCGTATCCACATTGTCGACACGAAACCAGATCCGCGAAAACCGGCCCTGGTGAAGGTGATCGAGCCGGACACTGTAATGAGCGCGACGGGGTACAGCCGCCCACACACTTCGCATTGCGGTCCCGACGGGATTTACATGAATGCGCTGGGCTCGCCCGGCGGGGACGGTCCCGGCGGCATTTTCATGCTCGATCCCGAAACATTCGAGTTAAAAGGACAGTGGGAAAAAGAACGCGGGCCGCAACACCTGGCGTATGACTTCTGGTGGCATCTCGGACATGACACGATGATCACCAGCGAATGGGGCACGCCGAACATGGTCGAGAACGGAGTAAATCCGGAACTTCTGCTTGCCGGCAAATACGGCCACGCGCTGCACGTTTGGAATTTGCAGAAACGCCGTCATCAACAGGTGCTCGACTTGGGAGCAGACCAGCAGATGGTGCTGGAATTGCGGCCGGCGCACGACCCGAATGAAACATACGGTTTTGTCGGCGTGGTGGTGTCGCTTAAGGACCTCTCCGCCTCGATCTGGCTCTGGTATCGCGATGGAAGCAACGGCAGTAGCGCATGGCAAACACGGAAGGTCATCGAGATTCCGGCCGAACCTGCCGATGCCGAGAAACTGCCTCCTCTACTAAAGGGCTTCGGTGCCGTACCGCCCCTGATCACGGATATCAATCTCTCGCTGGACGACCGTTTCCTGTATGTCTCCTGCTGGGGCACAGGCGAGCTGCGGCAATATGATGTTTCCGACCCGTTCAGTCCTGTTCAGACCGGTTCGGTGAAACTCGGAGGGATCGTGCGTCGGCAGCCGCACACGGCACACCCTACGACACCGCTCAATGGAGGCCCGCAAATGGTCGAGGTGAGTCGCGATGGACGTCGCGTTTACCTCACCAATTCTCTGTACCGGGCGTGGGACGAGCAGTTTTATCCGGATGGTGTTCGTGGCTGGTTGGCGAAGCTGGATGCGGCCACCGGTGGCGGGCTCGAACTGGATTCAAAACTCTTCCTCCAAATGGACGACATGCGGCCGCACCAGGTGCGATTGGAGGGCGGCGATGCCTCCTCCGACTCATATTGCTTTTCGTGAGGTGAACGATGACTGCCCAAATGACGATGTCATTGTCATCCGGAGCCGTGCTGGTTGGCCTCGGAGCCTTTCACGGCATCAATCCCGGCATGGGGTGGCTATTCGCGGTCGCCCTGGGGATGCAGGAGCGCCGCCGTTCGGCTGTTTGGAGGGCATTGCTACCACTTGGGATAGGCCACGCGCTAGCCATCGCCGCCGCTGTAGGCGTAGCGGTGGTGTTTGGCGCGATCATTCCTATGCGCAATCTGCGCTGGCCCGTTGCCGCGTTCCTGGTGGCTCTCGGTCTATCCCGGTTGTTTCGGCACCGGCATCCGCGGTGGGTTGGGATGCGCGTCGGAATCGGCGGACTGACCGTTTGGTCTTTTCTGATGGCATCCGCTCACGGAGCAGGACTGATGGTCGTACCCGTATTTCTTGCGTTGGGAGGTGTGTCCAACCAAGCGCCGTGCCATGCTGTGGCGGCATCCACACCGACGGCGGCGCTACTTGCAACGTTGCTACACGCCGCTGGCTACCTGCTGATCACGGCTGCCGCGGCGCTGATTGTGTTCGAGAAGCTCGGTGTCGGAATATTACGCAAAGCCTGGTTGAACGTGGATCTCGTCTGGGTCGCGACGCTGATCGCCACGGGTCTGATAACGGCTCTGCTGTAGGGGAACTCGGGCCAATCCTCGAGTCCCCCGCTCGGCCGCGGGTCCGGCTCTCCGACCCATCCGGGCGCTTCCCGCGCGAAAACGAGCCGGCCGAGCGCGGCCGCTGGGAAAGTTTACATAGTCCCCGATTATGGGAAGCTGGCAGCGAGCCATTCGCACGCCTGGGCTGGCCGCCCTTCCGCTCAACGTGACAAGAAGGAAAGTTATGCTGCGCTAGCAGTGCCGGACGAGTATGAGAAGAACCACGACAATCACCGCGTTAGCCACCCAGGCGAAAACTGTGTCCAATCCAATAATGGCCGGCTCAATGAAGCGTCTGGTTTTGAGTTAGCAGGCAGGAGCGCAAGGTCCAGCATCAGCGTTAGCACGAAACAGAAGGCAACGAAACCCACATAAGTTTCCGAGATGTACTTGACGAGGCAAGTGTGCGCAGCGGAAAGCTGTCGGGGGCTCCCGCCGGCACAATCCCGGGCATGATGTACCAATGGCGGATCTTGTCGATAACCGGCCAGACGCCGCCGAATGCGAACGCGCCATTGACTTATATGTCTCCGCCATCCATCAACGAGAATGGCGCCGTCGCGTTCATCGGGGATTTTGACGGGGGCGGCGAGGGTGTGGTGGCCGCTATCCCCACCGCCACCAGCCCCACTCTGGCGCAGACTTTGGTGAGTGCCCTGACGGTCGCGGCTCCGCCCCACCTCGTCGGCACTAAAATCATCCGCCCCGCTCCGCCTGTTGTAGCGTGCACTGGAAGTCGATTCTATAAACACTAACCGGACGATGTACTAGCTCGCATTCTCTCCCAGGGCCAGCGCAACACACTCATCGAGTTTCAGTTTGCGTCCCTGTCCATAGGCTCTGGAGAAATCCTCTTCGGAGAGCGCGGTGCGCAGGGCACCCATGTAAGCATCGCGGAAGCGGCGTTCGGCAGGTTCTACATTGTAATTAATCGATTCTCTCAGGTGCTCTGCCCCACCGGCTACTGTAGCCGCCAATTCTGTTTCACCGCGCTGGGCAGCCAGAGCCGCAAGCCCATCGAGTAAGTAAGAAACAGATATCTTGTCGCCTACGATTTCGCCGCTTGATTCCCGAAGCATCGTCAATCCCTCCGTGAAGTGTGCGTGTGCGGCGCTGTAGTTGCCCTCGCCGAACTCAGCCGCCGCTAAATTCGTGAGGATGTTGGCGATAGCATAATTATTATCGAGTTGCCTGCAGATTGCTATGGATTCCTCATAGAGGGGGCGCGCCGCCGCATCCTCGCCCTGCGCTCGAGCCAAATCTCCAATCATATTGAGCGATCGGGCGATGCCATACCGATCGTTCGACTGGCGGGCGACGGACAATGCTTCCTCGGCGAATCCGCGCGCAGTGGAGTAGTCGCCCTGTTCAAACGCTAATCCCCCCAAGCCTCTGCAAGACAATGAGACTTGCCGCAAGTCGTGGACGGAACGCCCATCGGACAGGCCTTCTTCATACAGCCTTCTGGCCGTCCTGTAATCGCCTTGGTACCTCGCCAGGTTGCCCGCCATGGATAACAATTTCCACCGCACGATAGTGGGAGCCCGGTCGCAGAGCATCAATATCTCTTGCGACACCGCAAAGCCCTCAGCCAAATGTCCCTGGAAGACCCAAAAGTATCGAATCGCCGCGCCCAAGCGTGCCGCCATCCCCGCGTCGTAAGCCAACGACCACCGCAGGGCCGCTCGTATGTTGCCGTGTTCCTCCTCCAGGCGTCGCAGCCACTTCGCCGGTTGCGGGCCGTGCAAATGCGGATCGGCTTCTTCGGCGATTCCAAGAAAGTAAGCGGCGTGACGACGCCGCATCTGTTCGGCCTCGCTGCTTGCCTCCAAACGATCGAGTGCGTATTCACGGACGACTTCCAGCATCCGAAAGCGCACTTCGCCGTCGGATTGCGGTCTTGGCACAAGCAGGCTCTTATCGACCAAAGATGTAATCCCTTCGAGCGCTTCGATCATTAGTTCGGCAGTCGCGTGTTCGGCAACGGCAGACGGCTGTCCAACGACGACTCCTTCGGCCGCCTCGAGCGTGAAACCTCCAGCGAAGATCGCCAGCCGGCGAAACAACTGCTTCTCGCCGGCCGACAGCAACTCATAGCTCCACTCCATGGCGCCGCTGATGGTCTGTTGACGGGTAGGCAGGTCAAGTGATCCGCCCGTCAGCAGCTTCAATCGGCGATCCAACCTCGAGAGAATCGCCCGCGGCGAAAGGACCCGGACACGCGCCGCCGCGAGTTCGATGGCCAGAGGCAGACCGTCCACTCGCAAGCAGATCTCCGCCACGCAGCGCGCGTTCTCATCGGTCAAAGCGAAGTTGGCCTTCGCTCCCCGCGCTCGCTCGACAAATAGCCTCACGGCTTCATTGCGCATCAACTCCTCGGGGGAAAATTGCGCGGATGTTTCAGGCGTGGCGAGCGGCGGGACCAGATACTCGCGCTCCAGGCTCAAGTGCAGTAACGCCCGGCTTGTTACCAAGATCTTCAGCCGCGGCGCGGCAGCCAGCAGTTCCGCGACGAGCGAAGCGGCAGTGGGGAGATGCTCGAAGTTGTCGAGCACGAGCAGCATATTTCTCCCAAGTGAGTAGTCCTTCAGCGCCTCGATGCTGGGCTTCCCGTCAAGCGCTTTGACTCCCAACGGCTGCGCGATGGTTGAGGCGACCAGCTCGGCCTGTTTGATGGCGGCAAGTTCAATGAAGAAAACGCCGTCGGAGAACTCGCCTCGCAACTGCCAAGCTATGGCCTGCGCCAGCGTCGTCTTGCCCGTACCGCCGACGCCCGTCAAGGTTAACAGCCGCGTGCCGTCGCGCCGCAAGAGATCGCAGATTTGCTCCATCTCGCGCTCACGGCCCACCAGGCCGACTTGCTGCGCCGATAGGTTGTTTGGCGGGGGGCATCGCGCTGAACCGACCTCGGGCGCAGCCGGAAAACGCCGCAAGTCCACCAGCAAATCGCTATTACTCTGATAGTGCTCGTGTTTGTCCTTTGCCGATAGCGATACTAATGCGCTGGCAAGATCGGCCGCGGATTGGAACCTGCCATCCGGCGCCTTCTCCAGGCAGCGGCGCACCACCCGGTCGAGAGCCGCCGGCACCGAGGGTGGCAACGTGGGCGGATCGTGCTTTAAGATCGCGCCCATGGTCTCCGCAGACGACCCGCCACCGAATGGCCGCCTGCCGCCAGCCATTTCATAAAGGACTACACCCAGGCTGAAAATGTCGGACCTCGCGTCCACGTCCTCGCCGCGCACCTGCTCGGGCGACATATAGGCCGCCGTGCCTACGCGGGAGTCTGGGACTGCCGGCGGCGGGGCTGCTATCGAATCCGCTTCTTCTACGTCCGTCTGGTGCACCGTGTCTAAGGAATGTCCGGATACCAGCTTTGCCAGGCCGAAATCCAGGATCTTGATCTGCCTATGCCGGGTAACAAAGAGATTGGCCGGCTTGATATCGCGGTGCACAACGCCTCGCCGGTGTGCCACCTCCAGCCCTCCGGCAATTTGCACCGCCAACCCCAGTAGTTGCTCCAGTTCCAACGGCCCTTCGGCCAGCACGTCTTTGAGCGTCTGCCCTTCCAGCAGTTCCATCGCCAGGAAGGGCCGGCTTTGATGCTCGCCAATCTCATAAATGGTGCAAATGTTGGGATGGTTCAGTGCCGCGGCGGCGCGGGCTTCCTGCTGGAAGCGCTCCAAAGGCTGCGCGTCCTTGCAGTACTCCCCGGGCAAGAATTTTAGCGCTACGTTTCGCTTGAGCTGCAGGTCTTTGGCCCGGAAAACGATACCCATTCCGCCTCTGCCCAGTTTGTCGAGCACCAGATAGTGGGAGACGGGCTTGCCCTCGAGATCGTCAGCGTCGATTTCCGGCGGTTCGGAGGCCGAGAGTCCGGAGGCGGACGCCTCTACCGCTTCCACTTCTCCCAAAAAGCGATAACCGCGGCGCGCCACCGTCTCGATGTAACGAGGTTTTTCAGCCGATTCTCCCAGCGCGTCGCGCAGCCGTTTAATGGCGTTGTTGATCGCAGGGTCGAACTCGACCACAGTGTCATTAGGCCAAAGCTTATCGCGAATCTCCGTTCGCACTACGAGTTCGCCGGGATGCTCCAGCAAGAGGAGCAGAATCCGGACAGGCTGTTCGCGTAACTGGAGGCGCATGCCGTGCTTCCGGAATTCTCCCGAGCGAACGTCGAGCTCGAACGGTCCGAAGCGATATAGACGCACCCTCGCACGAGTCGAATCAGCCATGACGTCCAGCCGCAGAGAAGTATATCACGGACCCCCTGGACGACGGCAAGCGGCTTATTTTCAGCTTTGTGCGCGTCTACTCGGGAGCGATTGCAATTTGCCGCCCCGCACACGCCCGCGCACTTCGTCGAGGAAGTTCAGCATCAGCGTGACATGGCTTGAAGGGCGTTTTGAATGGCGCGCGGCTGGCCGCCGCCAAACTGCATCAGGACCGCGAAACGCTGGCCGCTGGGGGCCAAGTCGAAGGTCGGGGCGATCCCGAGATTGAACAGACTCCGTTCGCTCCAGAGGCGCGGTTTATCCGCGGAGAACTCATTGCCTCGGATCCTGTAGTCCACCACCATGATGCGATTGTCTGGGCTCCGGTAGAACAGTTCGCGGCCATCGGGCGACCAGACGGGAAAGATCCCGCCGGTGTTGGAGATCTGCCACTCCGCCTCCCGATTCGGGAACGCGCGGACATGGACCTCAAAGGTTCCCGACTCAGCGTCGTTGTATGCGAGCCAACGCCCATGGTGCGAAAATCTGGGGTAGAGGTTCGATGTGGCGGCGGATTGCAGGAAAACCTCCGGCGGTCCCGCCCGCTACTGGCCAGCAACGATCTCGACCGGCAGGATCTTGATGGCGCCACCTCCGCCGTGTAAGGGTTCGGCATATGCAAGCAGCCGCCCGTCGGGAGAAAACGAACCTGGCCGGGTATAAGTCTTGGACGCCAGCAGTGCCTGGGGCTTGCCGGCGCCATCCGCGCGCGTCCAGAACATGCCACCGGGAGCTTGGAAAACGATGAACTGTCCGTCCGGACTCCAAACCGCATCCCTTCCAGCGAGTCCGCTGGTCAGGCGCGTCTTGGTGGTTCTGTCTATGTCATAGACCCACAGATCCGAACCCGGTCCATTGGAGATAAACATCGCGAGGCGCCGCCCGTCCGGCGAGAAACGAGGCTCCAGAGCCATGGCTGGCTCCGGCCACAGTGGCTGTGTCTGGCCGTCTCCGCTGAGCCACAGCACCTCGCGAAGACGTTCGGTCCGGCCTGCGCGGTAAAGGACGGTCCGGTCTGGGAAAAAGAAAACTGTATACTCCCGTAGGTTGCGTCCTCCACCACATCCTCGATCACGGGCTTGGCCTCGCCGCGCAACTCCAGCCGCTCGGGGTCAAAAGGCACTGCCATCAGTTCCCCCTTCGTGACGTATGCCAAATGGCCACTGGGCAGATACATGGGGCTCATTCCCGCGTGGCCGAGGATCGTCTTGCGGTGACGATCCTTGAGAGACACCACGGCGATTCCGGCTTCTTCGTAGTTGCCATCACCTTACTGAAGGTGAAGAGCACGGCCTTGCCGCCCGGCAAAGCATAAGGCGTACGGTGTCCGGACTCACCCGGCTCGACTTCCGTAAGCGAGGTGGGTTGTCCTCCCACCGACGGAATCAGGGCCAGGCCGCGGACAACGTCAAGGGCGGCGATAATGCTGCCATCCTCGCTCCAGGTCGCGCCGCGGCCAGCGGGTGCGTCGCATAGAATCACGGGATCGCTACCATCGAGACTGGTCTTCTTGAGTTTTTCCGGAGGCGAAGAAGCCCACGGACAAGCCGTCTGGCGAGAAGAATGGGCCATAAGCGTTTTCGGTGCCGGGGAGCTCGGTGGGATTGGCCCGATCCAGCCGGCGAGTGGAGAGGTGCGATTTTCCGTCCACGCCTTCCGAGACGAAAACCAGGCGGACGCCGTCGGGAGAGAGGATCGTGTCGGCGCCTACATTTGAGCTGGAAACCGCGGCTCCCAGATCGAGATCCAGCCGGACCAGGGGCTGTGGAACGCTCGGCGCGGTTCGCCACGGGGACCAGAGGGTTAACGCGAACGCTACGGCTAGTATGGCGGCAACCACCCACCCGGTGCGCTCCCGCCAGCGGCTGGATCGTTCGTATTTGTCCTTTGCCGATAGCGATTCCACTGCGAAGTCGAGATCGGCGGCGGATTGGAAGCGGCGGTCCGGCTCCTTCTCCAGGCAGCGGCGCACCACCCGGTCGAGAGCCGCCGGCACGGAGGCTGGCAACGTGGGCGGATCGTCCTTTAAGATCGCGCCCATCGTCTCTGCCGACGACCCACCAAAAGGCCGCCCGCCGCCAGCCATTTCATAGAGGACTACGCCCAGGCTGAAAATGTCGGAACGCGCGTCCACGTACTCGCCCCGTACCTGCTCGGGCGACATATACGCCACCGTGCCAGCGGCAGCGCTAGAGACCGTCAGCCGCGGGCCCTCCATCGAAGCCGCTTCCTCCGACTCCGGGTGGACGGTGTTTAAGGAATGCCCGGACAGCAGCTTTGCCAGACCGAAGTTCAGGATCTTGATCTGCCTGTTCCGGGTCACAAAGAGATTGGCCGGCTTGATGTCGCGGTGCACAACACCTCTCCGGTGTGCCGCCTCCAGCCCTCCGGCAATCTGCACTGCCAATCCCAGCAGCTCCTCCGGCACCAGCGGCCCTTCGGCCAGCACGTCTTTGAGCGTCTGCCCTTCCAGCAGTTCCATCGCCAGGAAGGGCCGGCTTTGATGCGCCGATCTCGTAAATGGTGCAAATATTGGGATGGTTCAATGCCGCGGCGGCGCGGGCTTCCTGCTGGAAGCGCTCCAAGGGCTGCGCGTGTTTGCTGTACTCCTCGGGCAAGAACTTTAACGCTACGTTTCGCTTCAGCTGGAGGTCTTTGGCCCGGAAAACGATGCTCATTCCACCCCTGCCCAGTTTGTCGAGCACCAGATAGTGGGAGACGGGCTTGCCCTCGAGATCGTCGGCGTCGATTTCGGGGCCGCCGGGAGCAGGCGGCTCGGAAGCTGGGGGTTCGGAGTCGGGCGCCTCCACCACTTCGACTTCCCCCAGAAAGCGGTAACCGCGGCGCGCCACCGTCTCGATATAACGCGGTCTTTCGGCCGATTCTCCCAGCGCGTCGCGCAGCCGTCTAATGGCGTTGTTGATCGCAGGGTCGAACTCGACCATCGTTTCATTTGGCCAAAGCTTATCGCGAATCTCCGTTCGCACTACGAGTTCGCCGGGATGCTCCAGCAGAGGAGCAGAATCCGGACAGGCTGCTCGCGCAACTGGACCCGAATACCGTGCTTCCGGAGTTCTCCCGAGCGAACGTCGAGCTCGAACAGTCCGAAGCGATACAGACGCACCCTCGCACGAGTCGAATCAGCCATGACGCCCAGTCGCAGTGAGTATATCACGGCCCCGTCGGACGACCGCAAGTGACTTATTTTCAGACCCTTGCATGTCTACTCGCAGAATATCCAAAGATTAGCCGTAGCACATTTACTGGGCGGGGCACAAACCCCATAATCGAAATCGGACGCGGACCTTGGGAGACACTTTAGGTCGCCTTTGGGCCCGCCTTCCTAAAGGAGAAAAGGAAATATGAATCGTCGGATATTGTTTTTGACTGCTTCTGTCTTTGGCTGGGCCGCCATTGTCGTCCCCGCATCGGCACAGCAATTCGATCAAGTCACAGGCACGCTCACAACGGTCGCTGCCGGCCGAGCGGAGGTCTGGGGTGTTAACGCTTCTCAACAGGTCTTTCGTTTCAATGCCACCAAGTCGAAATTCGTCCAGGTGGCAGGAAAGCTCACACAGGTTGCCGTCGGCGGCGGCAACCTGATGCAGGATGACGCGATCTGGGGTCTTAACGCCGGGAGCGAAATTTTTGAGTTCAACTTTAGCACCGGGAAGCTCGTTCAAGTGCAGGGCGAGCTTACCCAAATCACGGTCGGCGATGGCGACACGGACAGTTGCCATCCCTATGAAGTTTGGGGAATCAACGTCGATCAGGAGATCTTCAGATATAACTATTGCACCTTGGTGTGGGACAATTCCCCGGGTTTTCTCTCGCAAATTAGCACTGGCGGAGGCGATGTTTGGGGCATCAATGCCGCTGGCCAAGTCTTCCAGTACAACTTCCTAACGCAAAATTGGGTGCAAGTTGGGGGCTCTCTGCAACAGATCACGGTGGGAGTGAATGATGTGTGGGGACTTGATAAAGCCGGCAATGCCTACCGGTACCAAGGCTCCGCCGGTTTTGTCCTGACTGTCGGGGCTCAATTCCATCAACTCGTGGCTGGGGGAAATGGGGTCTGGGGAATCGTTACCACGGCCGTGCCTCCATACACGGGCATCCTCCGCCTCGATCCTAACGTCGAAAGCACCATCGTCGTGCCGGGCGTCCTAACACAGATCGCAGTCGGGTACGGAGCCGGTGTCTGGGGAGTCAATTCTGCCGATGCGGTCTTTTCATTCATCCATTAGTAGGCGCTGTGCAGCCCGGTGGGGCAGACGAATCGTTTTGTGTCGTCTGCCCTCCGTACCAAGGCTGGCAGACCACATCAAACGATGGTCTGCCCCACAGCTGTCCCGTTAGAAGTGGAATAGATTCAGTCTGTTTGGAATCGGGGGCTGGCTCGATCTGCGAGTAACTGCGCTCAAACACCCGCAAAATGGGCATTTTCTCGAATGTGGTCAGCCCCACGACCTGCAAAAAAGTGTTAGAGACTCGCCTCCACGCCTAGCATTTTTCTGGCGATTGCCACCAGCAGGTAGACGCTCACTGCTGTCCAAATCTGCGTCTTGATGGCATTCTCTGAATTGCCCAGAGAGCTCTTGATACGGAGATGTTGCTTGATCCATTTGAAGAAGACCTCAATATTCCAGCGGCTCCGATACAACTGTGCGACGGTCAACGCGGGCAGCAGGAAATTGTTCGGCCAAGTGCGCGCGCAGGGTGCGGCACCCACGCGGGGCGGCCTACTGCTGCCTGGACTGGGGGCTCTACCGATGCCTTGGCCAACACCGCAATGCTGTGCGTTGGCGCAGAAAGCCTGCCGGGACGGCTTCGCAGTTCTGCACAAACGCACGTCCGAACTATTTGTCAGCGCCGGGACGCGCCGCCCATCTCGCACCTGCCGCCAGATTGCGGCTGACCGACAGGCGGGGTTGGGGGCGCGCGCATTGCGTCGCCAATCCAGGGTGGTGGGGCGGGAAGGAAGGCCGCGTCCGGGCGCAACGTGGGCCACGTGCGCGCGAAACGCTTCGGCGCTCGGCAAGAGTGACCCGGCAGTGCATTCTGGAAGTGACCCTTAACGACGGCAAGTGACTTGTTTTCAGATGGCTGTGCGTCTACTCGTAGAGTATCCAAAGATTAGCCGCCGCACATTTACAGGGCCGCGTACAAACCTTGATAATTGCAAACGGACGCGGATCCGGCACGACGCTTTTAAGTCGGCTTTGGGTCCGCTTTCCTAAAAGGAGAAAGAAAACATGAATCGTCGGATAGTGCTTTTAGCCGCTTCTGTCTCTTGCTGGCCGCCGTCGTCGTCCCCGCATCGGCGCAGCAGTTCGTCTCAGTCATAGGCACTCTCACCCAGGTCGCTGCCGGCCGGCAAGAGGTCTGGGGTGTGAACGCTTCTCAACAGGTCTTTCGTTACAACGCCACCCAGGGGAAATTTATCCAAGTGGCGGGAACGCTCACGCAGGTTGCCGTGGGCGGCGGCGACCTCCGCCAAAACGCATCCTCCGCCTCGACCCTAACGTCGAAGGCGCCGTCGCCGTGCCGGGCGTCCTTACCCAGATCGCGAGCGGGTACGGAGCCGGCGTCTGGGGCGTGAATTCCGCCGGCGCAGTCTTTTCATTTATGCATTAACCAGCGCGGCCTGGTTCAGTCCCGGTCCCACTCTGACTGGCTAATCGGGCCGGAGTGGCAAGGCCACACTCATTTTCCGAGTGTGGCCTTCCGCCGCCCGAGCGGACTAGCTGGTCTTCTCTCCCAAGGCCAGAGCCGCAGGACTGGTCATTTGTCATCGGTTTTGCACGGTGTCTGGAGACACCGTGACACTGGTGGCCATTGGCAAGTGCACGATCCGTGCGACGCAGCCGGGCAATGTTGACTATGCCGCAGCCACGCCTATCAGCCAGAGCTTCCAGGTCACGAAAGCTCAGTGAATTGGCTCCGGCGCGGCCGCCCTGGAAACCGGATGCAGTAAGCTCAACCCCGGCGGATCGCCCACCAAGTAGTAAAGGAATTTCTCACCACGCCGAGCGCAGCCAGCCAAAGAACGGTGCAGAGGCGAATCGCTGCCCTATTGGCAGAGGTTGGCGTTTTAATCCTGCTTGATTGCGCCTCGATGCCGATTTTGCCCGCATACGGCGAAAGCTGTACTGTAGATGATTTTGTAGCTGTTCAAAGCCTTCGGCTTCAACAGAGATCAACAAGCATCAACACACTCCGCGTAAGTCATTCAAATATAAATGCCTGAAAACAAGGCATTTCCGAAGCATAGTACAATCCGCCTTCTAACATGTGGATCTCCCGGTAAATACCCCACGCCATTTTCCCTGTGTTTTCAAAAAAACCAGTGTGTTGAAGCTTGTTGAACCTTAAGGGCACTCGTCTACAGTTTTCGCTACAATTTCCAGCGGGCGCCCACTGGAAGGCCTGCAAAACGGGGGGTTCGAGTATGCCGACCCTCTGCAAATGCGGCAGAGGGTCGCCGTCCTCAAACTCGCTATGAAAAGCTGGTTGACTTCCGACACCCAAGCATTCGTTCACCACGCTCTAACGCCTGTCGGTGGGCCGCCCAATCCAGGCGGGCAACCGGTGCTTTTGACCCTTATCCGAGCAACGCCTGTAGTTTTAGGAGATAGGCACGATGGGCCTTCTGAAGCGCAGCTAGATCTTGTATTCCGCCCTCCATGACCGCAATCGTCCGTTTCAGTTCGTCACCGCCCCTTGGAAGCGCATCGGCCGTTTGCTGGAAGCAGGGGACTAGTTCCCGCACCAGCCGCGGAAAATCGCCAACGCTCGTCCGTCTGCGCCTGAAAGCTGCAATGAAGGATTGCGATGCGTCCCGCACCAGGCGCGCAAAGGGCAGGTCCTTCAAAGAGGGCCGGGGCGTGTAAAGATACTCCTGCCAACGAACGTTCTGGAGTATGTCCGCTGGATTCCCGCGCGTAAAAGATCAGCCGATGGATTCGTGGCGTGGGTGCGGCGACGGCCGCTGACCGCCCCGACTCCGTGTCCCGCTTCAGCCGCTTCAGATCTGCCCGCATGTCCGCCGCATGCTGATACCGCAGGTCTCGATCCTTTTCCAGCGCCTTGCCGATGATGCCGTCCACTTCTCGCGGAATCCGGGGATTCACAGCGCTCGGCGGTGACGGCGCGCGACTCAGAATCGCCTCGTGAATCATGGCCGTGGTCGCGCCGATGAACGCCGCCTTCCCCGTCGCCATCTCGTACAGCACCGCGCCGAAGCTGAACAGATCCGTGCGCGCATCCAGTTCTTCCCCCCGCGCCTGTTCCGGCGACATGTATGGCACGGTTCCAACGGCCACGCCAGGGGTCGTGAGATATTCCTCGGTCGGCAGACCGGTGCGATCCGCCGGCTTGGCTGATGGCGCGGGCTTGGCCAAGCCGAAGTCGAGGATCTTGGGATGCCCGCGCGTGGTGATGAAGATGTTCGCGGGCTTGATGTCGCGATGCACGATGCCGGCGTGGTGGGCTGCTTCCAGCGCGTCGGCGATCTCGACGGCCCATTCCAGCAGCTCGTCCGTCTTCAGCGGCTTGTCCCCGATGCGCTGCTTCAGCGTCTGCCCTTCCAGCAGTTCCATGGCGATGAAGGGCTGACCCTGGTGCTCGCCTATTTCATGGACCACGCAGATGTGGGGGTGATTCAGACCCGCGGCCACGCGCGCTTCCCGCTTCATACGTTCCATGGCTTGCGGCGTTTCGGACTGGCCGCCGGGGAGGAATTTCAGCGCCACCGGGCGCGACAAGACCAGGTCGTCGGCACGATAGACGACGCCCATGCCGCCGCGTCCTAGCAGGCTCACGATGCGGAAGTGTCCGCCCACTAGCTCGCCGGGGGACAATGGGGCCGGGGAAAAGTCGGTGGTCGCCGCGTGTTGCAGGAAACTGCCGGCCTGCGCATCCCCCGATAGCAGCTTGCGGACTTCAGCGATTACGCTGGGACTTTCGCCTGCCGCGTCGAGCAAGGCTTCGCGCGCGGCTGGCGGCTGATCGAGCGCCCGCTCGAACAGTGACTTGACGCGCTGCCATTGTTCGGGTGTCATGTTACTGCTTTCGATAAGCCGGATCGAAGTCATCGACGATCCATACGTCCGATTTCGTTTCCGATGCGGAGTAAACAAACTTCTTCCCGTCCGGGCTGACGTCGGCGGAGGCGATGTGATCCGGGGCCGTAAAAACGGTGTGCGGGACGCCGCCCCCTGCGGGAACCGACAGCATGTCGCTGCCGCAATAGGCGTATACCGAGCGCCCGTCCGGTGACCATCCGGCGGGCCTACATTCGCCGGCATGGAGGAGTGTCTCTGACCTGTCGACTAACGAAATCGTCCACAGCCCGCGCTGTGGCAGCCGGTTCCAAAGCACGGCGACCTTCTTGCCATCGGGGGAATACTTCGGGTCGAAGAATCAGCGGTCGGACTCCTTCTGAACCAGACGTTGTTCCTCGCCTGTTTCCGGGTCGAGGATGTTGATATTCCGATTCCCACCCTTCTGGTAAAGGATGCTTCGGCCGGGCGACCATGTGATATCGCCGCTCAACTGAGTCTTAGCGAATTGCCGCCGGTCGGCGCCATCGACACCGACGGTCCAGACCCTGCGGAATCCGCCCTCGTCGGAGCCGAATGCCAATCGCTTGCCGTCGGGGGACCAGGCGGGGCTGAACTCAGAGTAATCCGAGAATGTCAACTGTGTGGACGCGCCGCCTTCGATCGGCATCTTGTAAACATGCCCCTGGGTGACGAATGCGATCCATCTGCCGTCGGGTGAAATGCTGGGCCAACCGAAACTGGAGGTTCCCCCGGTTAGAGGCGCTGTTTGCATTTCTTTGCCGGGCTCGCTGCCGTTGTCGGGACTCCGGGGCTGAGCCAGCCATAAGTTTGAATAATCCTGGGACCTTGCGTATGCCAGGCGCGTCCCGTCAGCAGACACTGTGAAATAACCGCCGACCTGCAAACCGCTCAACAACACCGACGCCGGATCTTTGGATTGCCCTGATTTGGGGTTTATAGCGACCACGAGGAGTTCCTGGGTGTCTCCGTGGCTGGGGTGAAGGTAGTAAATCCCGTCCCCGCCCGGAGACCAGCGAGGTGAAGCAAGCTGGCCCTCTTCGACCACCTTGCGCTGCTGGCCCCCATCCGGACGAACAGTCCAGATGGCTTTCCTTCCATTTTCCAAAATGGTTAGAATGGCCAGGCGATTCGAAGCCGGCGACCAGTCCAGACCATCGAAAGCTCGAAACCCGCTCAATTGTACGCTCTTGGCGCTTCCGGTCGCCTTATCCATTATCGTGACGCCGACTTCGTTCTGCCACGCCGTCGCGATTTTACTGCCGTCGGGCGACCAGGTTGTATGGCCGCCACCAGCGATAAAGCGAGAAGAACCTCCGAGCCGAGGGATCAGGAATACGCCACGCTGCGGCGGGTCATCCCGGAACACGGCAAGTTCCGAGTCGTCCGGGGACCATCTGGGATACAGTATTTTAGGGGCCTTTGAGATTTCAATGGCCTGCCCGCCTTTTAAGTCCTGTAATATCAGCCGCTGCCCGTCCCCATATTTGCCGGTCACATAGGCGACGAACTTCCCATCGGGCGAGAGCGCCGGGTAATTCGCATCCCCGACGAACGTGATCTGCCGGTGCGTAGGCGGAACGGGAGGCGACGGGGATCGAAACAAACTGGTGGGCTTTGACGCGAGATAGGCAACGCCAGCCACAACGAGGATCAACGCGGCGGCGACGACGAGCCGCGGGCGAAGGCGCGACCGCTTGGGCGGCATGGGTGCGGAGATGGCCACCGAGGGCCCCGACTCCGTGTCCCGCTTCAGTCGCTTCAGATCCGTGCGGATGTCCGCCGCGTGCTGATACCGCAGGTCGCGATCCTTCTCTAGCGCCTTGCCGACGATGCCGTCCATCTCTCGCGGAATCCGCGCATTCACCGTGCTGGGCGGCGACGGCGCACGGCCCAGGATCGCCTCGTGAATAATCCCAGTCGTCGCACCGGTGAACGCCGCCTTCCCTGTCGCCATCTCGTACAGCACCGCGCCGAAGCTGAACAGGTCCGTGCGCGCGTCCAGTTCTTCCCCGCGCGCCTGCTCCGGCGACATGTAGGGCACGGTTCCTACGGCCACGCCGGGCGTAGTCAGGTACTCCTCGGTCGGCAGACTGGTGCGGTCCGTTGCCCTCGCTGACGGCGCGGTCTTGGCCAGGCCAAAGTCGAGAATCTCGGGATGCCCGCGTGTGGTGATGAAGATGTTCGCCGGCTTGATATCGCGATGCACGATGCCTGCGTGGTGCGCCGCTTCCAGCGCGTCGGCGATTTCGACAGCCCACTCCAGCAGGTCGTCCGTCTTCAGCGGCTTGTCGCCGATGCGCTGCTTCAGCGTCTCGCCTTCCAGCAGTTCCATGGCGATGAAGGGCTGTCCCTGGTGCTCGCCGATTTCGTGGACCACGCAGATGTTTGGATGATTCAGACCCGCTGCCACGCGCGCTTCGCGCTTCATGCGTTCCATCGCCTGCGGAGTTTCGGACCGGCCGCCGGGGAGAAACTTCAGCGCCACTGGGCGCGACAGGACTAGATCGTCGGCGCGGTAGACGACGCCCATGCCGCCGCGTCCCAGCAGGCTCACGATGCGGAAGTGTCCGCCCACCAACTCGCCGGGAGATAGAGCTGCCGCGGAAAAGTCGGCGTCCGCCGCGTCCTTCAAGAAGCTCCCCGCCTCCGCGTCGCCAGCCAGCAGCCGACGGACTTCCGCCACTACGCTGGGCGTCTCCCCCGCCGCTTCCACGAACTCGTCGCGCGCGGCTGCCGGCTGGTCGAGCGCCCGCTCGAACAGGGACTTGACGCGCTGCCATCGCTCGGGAGTCATCCGTTCACTTCCTTATGTAGGCCGGATCGAAGTTATCCACGATCCACACGTCCGACTTCGTTTCCGCCACCAGGAACACAATCTTCTTCCCATCCGCGCTCACGCTGGAGGGGCCCATATTCTCCGGGGCTGTGAAAAGGGTGTGCGGGGCGCCACGCCCTGCGGAGCCCGCGGGTATCGACACGACTTTTTTATCCAGGCAGGCCGCGTATATGGAGCTTCCGTCCGGCGACCATCCGAGTGGGGAACACTTGCAGTCGCAAAGAAATGTCTCCGAATTGTCGACCAGCGAAATTACCGAGATGCCGAGTTGCGGCCGCCGGCTCCAACCCGCTGCCACCTTAGTCCCGTCGGGTGAATACGCCATGGCGAGCACGTCGAGCGATTCATTCCGTATCAGTGGCTTTTCCTTTCCAGTATCCGGATCGAGGATGTTAACGCTCCACCGCGGGCCGTGGTAGAGGATATTACGTCCCGGCGACCACACGACATTGTTGAAGGTCCAATCGTTCAACTGGGCCTTCGCAAACTGCCGCCGGTTGGCGCCGTCCGCGTCGACAACCCAGACCGTGTGAGCGCCGCCCTCGCTGGAACCGAATGCGATTCGCTTGCCGTCCGGAGACCAGGCGGGGGTGAACTCGCTGGCGTTAGAGGATGTCACCTGTATGGGCGCGCCGCCTTCGATCGGCATCTTGAATATGTGACCGCCCGCGCTGGCGTAGGCGATCCATTTGCCGTCGGGTGAAATGCTGGGAGTATGAAGCGTCGAGGTGCCCGTGGTTAGGGGCCGCTTCTGCAACTCTGTGGGTGAGGCGCCGCCGCCGGGTGTCCGGAGCGGAGCCAGCCACAGATTTGAATAGGAGTGGCCCTTACCGTAGGCGAGGCGCGTGCCGTCTGCGGAAACTGTAAAGTAACCTCCGGCGGTGTCCAAACCGGGCAGCAGCGCGGACGCCGTCCCCTTTGGCTCTCCGGATTTTGGATCAATCGCGGCCTTCCTGAGTTCGCTGGTCTGGCCGTGGCCGTCGAGGAAGTAAATCCCGTCTCCGGCCGGCGACCATCGTGGTGAACCAAGGTCGTCCCCTTCGACCACCTTTCGCTGCTGGCTTCCGTCCGTGCGAACCGTCCAAATGGTGTTTTTTCCGTTTCCCGATGTCAGAAGCGCCAGAAGGTTGGATACGGACGACCAATCCAGGTCAAAGGTCTCTTGAAAGCCAGTCAGGCGGATGGTTTTGGCGCTTGCGGTCACCTTATCCACTATCCTGAAACCTACTTCCATTTGCCAGGCCGCGGCGATCTGACTGCCGTCGGGCGACCAGCATGAAAATCCTCCGGCGAGAAATCGGGACGCCCCGCCGAGACGGGGGATCAGGAATGTGCCTTGCTGCGGCGGATCCATTCGCTCGGCGGTGAGTTCCGTGCCGTCCGGCGACCATCGCGGGTTCCAGAATGCAGAAGCCTTGGAGAGTTCAATGGCCTGTCCGCCATTCAGATCCTGTAACATCAGCCGTTGCCCTTGGTGTTGTCTGCCGGTCACAAAGGCGACGAACTTGCCATCGGGAGAGAGGGCCGGCCAGATGGCGTC
>JBEKMJ010000104.1:0-29871 GCA_050008575.1 Bryobacteraceae bacterium | reverse complement strand
GTGAAGGTATTGGCCGAGGCCAATTGCGCAAAGGCGCTAGGCGCCAGGCCTCCAAGTTCATTGGAGTTCGACGCGGTAACGTTGGTCAGCGCAGCGCCGTTGCCGGAGAAAGATGTTGCCGTAACCGTGCCGCTCACCGTTTGATTGCCGGTGAAGGCATTGGCCCCTAGAGTGGCGAACGGCGAGCAGGTGAACGGCAGCGCACTCAATGCACTGCCCGAGGCGCAGGCATTGGACGCCAGGCTCAACGTTCCGCTTCCGGTGATCGGACCACCCGTTAATCCTGTTCCGCTGCCGACGCTGGTCACCGTGCCGGCGCCGGTGCCCGGGAAAGTCTGCCCAGTAGCGAAGGTAATCTGGCCGTTGCTGGCAAGGCTGAGGCCGGTCTCCGCCGGCGAGTTGGTCCCGGAGTAGAAGAGCAGGTTCAGCGATCCGCCGGGATTGGCGGTGTCGTTGCCCAACGGCTCCGCCTGCCATTTGAAGGTCTGGTTCACCGCCGCAGTGGTAGCGCTGTCGTAGGACGAGGCCGCCAGGTCCAACGAATGCGAGATCCAGCCCTGCGAGGTGGTGGCCGTCTCGAGTGCCGGCAGGGTCAGTCCGGCGAAGGTGGAGTCCGACCCGGCGGTGACCGATCCGGTGGCGGTCAGGGTGCCCGTGATGCTCTGATTGCCGCTGAAGGTGTTCGCGCCCAGCAGCGTGGCATAACTGCCGGCGGGCTGGAAGCTGGAGACACCCAGTCCGCCCAGATAGCTAGCGTTCAGATTGGGTACCAGCGTGGTCGAAGCCACCTGCAAGGGCGCCGTGCCGGTCGCCGCCGTGGAAACAAACTGGCCCGACGCGCTCACGTTGCCGTTCACGGTCTGATTGCCGGTGAAGACGTTGGCGGCATTCAACTGCGGCACGCCCGGAAACGCCTGCCCCGTGGCGAAGCTGATCTGGCCGTTGGTGGCGATTTTCAGTCCGGTCTCTGCGGGCGTGCTGGTGCCCGATCCGTAGAGCAGGCTCAAAGCGCCGCTGGCCGCCGCAGTGTCATTGCCCACCGGTTCGGCTTGCAACTGAAACGTCTGCGGCACCGCCGTGCTGGTGTTGCTATTGAATACCGAAGCCGCCAGAACCAGCGGTTGGGAGTTATCGCCCGCAGTGGCCGTGGCCGTGCCCGTACTCGGCAGGGTCGTCGCGCCGCCCAGCGTGGTGGCGCCGTTGACGTCCAGCGTGGATGCTGGTGTGGCCGTGTTGATGCCGACCTTGGCAGTGGCGCCCGTCCCAGACTGGAACAGCACGGAACTGCCCAGCTTGGTGGCGGTCGACCAGAGCGGGACGTAATCAGCTTTGCCGGAGCCCGTCACGGCAGCGGGATCGTCGGCAGCCGATGCGGCCGATGCCGCGGCCGATGCGGGCGAGGCGGTTGACCCAGGAGCAGCCGGAGCCGCGGACGGCGCAGCCAGCACAAAGGCCGACGGCGGCAGCCCGCCTATGGTCTCCGCATCGCCGGCCTTCAAAGCATACGGCGCGCTGACCAGCAGCACCCGCGGCTGCTCGGGCTGTCCCTGAACCTGCACGCCCACCCAGTGCGCCTGCTCACTGGTGAACAGCTCGGCCGGCAGCCCCTCGGGCTTGGTCGCGCCCAGCAGAGCCGTATAGCGGCCGTTGCTGTCGGCAGTGACGTTCTGCGTCTCCAGCCAGAGCGGCGCGCCGCCAGTTTGCTCGGAAAAGAGCGCAAACGTAATGCCGGCGACGCCGGGCAATGGACTGCCGTCGGGGCCCTTCACGGTGCCGCCCAAGCGGACCAGCCGCGGCAGGGCGGACGCGTTGGCAATGGACGTCTGTGCCAAGGCCGCTTGGACCAGCGACAGGCAAATGACCAAGAGAGAAAATACCTTATATCCTTTCATATGGGTCTCCTCTGTTCTGTGAGTCTGAACTTGAAGTGTGGGGACGGGCCCCCTGGACCCGCTCTTGCAAGACTATGGACCATCGCGAAAGGCCGACGAGGGCGTCGGCCGCGGTCCAGGGGGACCGCCCCACGAGACACTAAGTCGTAGGGCACGTGACCGTGCCGGCCGGGTCCGTGGACATGAGGGCGGAAAACCCGGTGATCGCCAGATTCGGCGAATTCAAGGGGCTGGTGCCCTCTGAAAACTGCAGGGTGAGTTGGTCGAGAGAGTTCCAGGTGATCGGAACCAGTCCTGGAGTGAATGCCGAGAAAGGAAGGTCTACGGTGAACGAGCTGTTGGACGCCGTCAGGGGGCAGGACAGCGGTCCGAAATATTGAAAACTGCCTCCATACCACACCTCGAACAGGAGCTCGACGCCGGTTGAGAGCCCCTCGAAACTGAGACGGAACCGGTCGTAACTGGTCACGTTGAGGTTCAGCGGCGTGTCATTGCTTGGATATTCCACGACAAACTCCGGAGTTGCGTCGAAGCCGTTGGACCAGATCAACGCGGAGGGCGCGTTCTCGCTTGTGCTCGGCCGGACTTGCAATACCGACTCCTGCCCGAATGCGCTCTTGTCCTTTTTGCCGTACAGGATGGTAATGGATCGCGTGCCGCCGATGATGTCCGCGCCGGTCTGGTTGAGGGTATGCTCGCCCGAAGTGGCTTCGAGCTTGCCGGCTCCGGTCGAAAAATCGTCGAGCACCCAAGGATCCGATCCTTCCTGTGCCCGCATCGTTTGCGGCATACACGCCATGGCCAGCGCGGCCAGCAGACCGGCCCCGGTTGCTAAATGGACCGCGCGCGTGGCCCTGTGTGCGAAAGCGTTCGTTTTGAATTTCATTTTGGTAAGCTCCTTTTTCGGGGTTCGAATCGTGCGCTCCGAATCGCCCGCCGCCACGGCTTCGGTACAATTGACAGTTGGCGTGTCCTCGTACACAATCGCGCCCGCTACCGGTCCATAAGACCACGTCCCTCGCCTGTGCGTCCTCAAGCGCCTGCTCAATTGGTTCTCAATTAGTTCTCAAGGAGCCATATGGGTCTTGAAACCAACACTTTGTACCGGTTCGAGGGGTTTGAGTTGGACCCTGCGAATCGCGTCTTCGCGCTTGGCGGCAAGACCATCGCAATACCCTCGAGAGCTTTCGACCTGCTCCTCTACATGGCCCGCAACACGCAGCGGCTGCTCACGAAAGAGGAGCTGATGAAGGCGGTCTGGGGCGACACGATCGTCGAGGAAAGCAACCTGACCCAGAGTGTTTTCCTGCTGCGAAAAGCTCTGTCGGAGCAGGCGCCGGCCGAGAATAAACTCATCGTCACGGTTCCCGGGCGCGGTTACCGGTTTGCGGCGCAAGTCGAACGCATCGCCATCCCGCCACCGGGTCCGGGTGCGGCGGAGATTTCAGACAAGCTGACGCATCCGAAACCCTGGCGCAGCCGATGGTTCATCATGGGCGCGGTAGTGGGCGCATCCGCCATTGCGGCGCTGCTCGTTCTCCCCGGCGGCGCCATCCGGCTGCGACGCAAACCAACTCCCCTGCCACATCGGGTGACGGCCAATGCCGTCGAAAACCCGGTGCGCACCTTTGCCATTTCGCCGAATGGCAAATATCTCGCGTATACCGACGCGCAATCCATCACCATACAGGCTTTGCCGCCGGGCGAGACCCGTTCCATTCCACTAGGATCCGGCGTGGATCCGGCCAGGGTGATCTGGTATCCCGATGCAACCCGCCTGATAGTCGGCGAGAGAGTAAACGATCTGCACCGCCTTTCCCTGCTTTCCATCCTGAGCGGAAAGCTGACTCCTCTGCGCGAGAATGCCATGAACGCGGCAGTTTCGCCGGACGGCGCCCGAGTGGTGTATACGGACGGAAGCATCCGCGACCTTTGGCTGATGGACGGGAACGGCGAGAATCCACGGCGAATCCTGACCGCCACGGCGCCGGACAAGCTGTACCCGATGTCCTGGTCGCCCGACGGCGGAAGAGTGTGGTTCGTGCGCGTGCACTGGGAAAAGGAGCAGCAGAGCATTACACTCGAAACATGCGATAGACAGGGCGCCGGCCGGACCGTCGTGTTGCCGGAGGCTAGCGCCACGGCTTTCCGGCTGTTGCCGCCGGGAAGACTGATCTACGCAGCGGCGGAAGGTCCCCAGAACTTCACAAACCTTTGGGAACTGCCGGTAGACCCGGTCCTGGGGAAGCCCGTAGGCCCGCCCCGCAAGCTGACCAACTGGACGAATTTTAGCATTTCGGGAATTTCGGCCACCGCGGACGGCAAACAGGTCGCCTTGTTAAACGGAAGGTGGCAGGCGGATGTGTACGTGGGGGACCTGCGGGCTGGCGGGACCGAACTGGCAAATACCCGCCGTTTGACTCTGGACGAGAGCGACGACTTCCCGGCGTTCTGGACACCCGACGGCCAGGCGGTGGTTTTTTCCTCCAACCGCAACGGAAAGTTCCAGGTTTTCCGCCAGCGCCTCGACCGGAGCGTCCCGGAATTGCTCAGCATGGATTCCCAGGATGCAATGTTTCCCCGGTTCGGTGGCCCGTGGATTTACTTCCGCTCAGTACCGGCCGGCGAAACCCTGTCCTGGAACCAGCCCTTGCCTCTGCGCCGCATACCGATGGACGGAGGGGCATCGAGCGATGTGATCCGGGACGCGGGTATCGATATCGGTTGCGCCGCCGAGCGGCCCGATGTATGCGTGCTCGCCCGGCTTCGGGGCAAGGTACTGACGTTCTACCGCTTCGACCATGCCAAAGGACAAGGCGGCGAAATCGGCCACATGGAATTCGACTCGCGCTTGTCCCCCAGCTTCGACCTTTCGCCGGATGGATCGGAGATCGCCGCGGTCGATCCCAAGGGGATCGGCAATCGGATCCGGCGTATCCCGCTCAATGGCGGCAGTGCCGCGGAAGTCGAGGTGCCGAGCCGCAAGGAATTGACCGTTCTCTTCTGGGCGGCCGGCGGCAAGGGATGGTATGTCGCAAGCACCACGCCAGGCAATGGGGCGTACCTGTTGCATGTGAATCCGGGGGGTGAGTCGGAGGTGCTTTTTGAACAAGCCTTGGATGGGCTGGATACGTGGGGAATACCGTCGCGCGACGGAAAACATCTTGCGTTCCTGCGGTGGACTACAGCGTCGAACGTCTGGATGATCGACGATTTCTGACATTTTTTCTTCGTCGGCTTGGGCTTTAGGCTCTTGGCGTGATCGTAGCTGATCTTGAAGTACGGTTTGAATTCAGCGGTCTTAGCCAGCAGAGCGTCGGGCACGGCCGCATATTCCCTCTGAACGACTCCATACGCCTCGCACAGCTTCGTTTTGTGACTTCGCCAGAAACTTCTCCCGCTCTCCTTCGGAGAGCCTCAGCGCCAAACCGGCGGAAGCGTGGAGGTAGCTGAGCATATTCCCGTTGACCGACATATAGTGAACGGTGTCGCCTTCCGGGGGGGTGGGAGAAGAGTCGCAGTGGTTTCCGGAAGACAACGCTTGCTGTCCCCGGCGGACCAAGGTAAGGTCGTCATGCTAGCGATATTGACCAATAACGTTCCCTCTTCCAGCGCGCCCGTGCGGGCCCGATACCAGCCGGGTGCCTTCGCGGAGTGGTTCCCCGAACGCGATCCCGACCTCGACCGACCACATCCTACAGATCCCACCCAATCGACTGAAAACAAAGTATCGAGGTCCCGCACTAACCAGCCAGCCGCCAGCGGTCGTGCTATTGTGATGTCGGGTGGACCAACAGACGCCCTAAATCCAGGCTGCATGCACTCGCCAAAGGTGTTCTGCAACGGAGAGCCTGCCAGTTCTTTGAAAACTTCCATGCGTGCCGGCGCAATCCTCCCGTGCGAAATCGTCCTAGGGCCATTGACCGATATGAGGTTAACAGCAATTTGGGTTCGTCTGGCCCATTTTGCCCAAGCCCGCTCAAGCGCACAAATATGCACAACAAGAACCGCACGGTCCGACCACCCAACCACCGGCGCCAAGTGTCCACTCTCGGATCGCCCCCTCGCCCCCTCGCCCGCTCAGCAGCGATCACGGACCGGCAAGGATGCCTGTCCTACCGCACCACCTCCGCCGGATCGTCCATCTTCACGCTCGGCCGCGGGTCCAGCGGCTCCCGCGCCGCCGCCGGATCGAATATCCGCGGATCCTCCTTCCGCACGTGGTAGCCCTCGTAATCGGGCGTATTCGTGAAGCAATCGCTCAAATCGCTGGCGATCGCATCGAACAGGTTCAGCGGCGGCAATCCCAGCAGCCGGAAGATGGTTTTCAGCATCCCCGGAAAGCTGGTGTTCACATGCGAGACATAGCCCCGCTTGAAGTACGGCCCAATCCCCATGAGCACCGTGCGATGCGCGTCGATGTGGTCGCGCCCGCCCTGCGCGTCGTCCTCGGTCACGAAAATCGCCATCTCGCGCCACTGCGGCGTGTGCGACAGAAACTCCACGATGCGCCCCAGCGCGTAGTCGTTGTCGGCCACATAGGAGGCCTCGTAAGGATAGCCGTCCAGCGGGCGCGGCTCGGTCATATGATCGTTCGGCAGGTGGATATAAATGAATTGCGGAAACGCCTCGCCGCCTTTCACATACTTCTCCTCCATCTCGTGGATGAACTGCGTGGCGCGGAATTGGTCCGGGATGTTCATGTTGAACACCGGATAGTCGCGCGAGGTGTTGCGATAGAGCGGCGCCGGCATGGGCACGTTAATCGCGAAGCGGCCGCCGGTGGGCTTGTAGCCTTGCCCTTCGTCCACGCCCGCGAGTTCGAAGCCCTCGCCGTAATTGCGAAACGAGACGCCATGGCGCGCCAGGTGATGCCAGATGGTGCCGCCCTCGGGCTGCTCCTCGGGATGCACCGAAGAGTTGCCTTCCGCGATGCTGAACCGCCCCGGCGCGGTCGTCGGAAAACGGAAATCGCGGCCATCGGCGTAGGAGGCGCGGAAAGACGTCTCGGTCCACGCGTCGGGATACGCGCCCACCAGCCAGTGGTGCCCGTCCACGCTGACTTCCGAATCGGCGTAGAAATTGTCGCTGAACGACCAGCCCAGCGCCAGCGCGTGATGGTTGGGCGTCACGTTGACGCGTTGCACGCTGAGGCGATTGCCCTTGCCCGCCGCATGGCCCACCTGCCCGAAGCGCGCGACGGCCGGCGCGCCCATGACTGTCGATCCGTTCGCCAGACGTTGGATATCGCCGAAGACTTCGTCGAAGGTGCGGTTTTCTTTGACGATCATCACCACGTATTTCACGCCGCTGGGCAGTGGCACGGCCTCCGGGCCCGACGGCGCGTCGTGCGGGCTCAGGCCGTTGTTGTCCATCACGGTCTGGGTTCCGGCAGCTACTCCCGCGGCATCGGGCAGCGGAAAGGATGTAATGCTGCCACGGCGGAACGAAGCGATGAACGCCTCGCTGGAAGTGAACGCGGATTGCCAGACGTTCGGACCGGTGCCCTGCCCATTCACGCTGGTCGTGTACACCGTATCCCGATCGACAAGCACGCGGCTGGGAAACCACGCGGCGGGCAGATGTCCGAGGACTTTCCCTTGCGGCGATTGCCGCGTATCGATCACGCCCACCGCGTTGATGCCCGCCTCCGCCACCAGCAGCCAGCCGGACGCCTGGTCGAAAGCCATGCCGATCGGCAGCACGCCGCGCAGGTTTTCGAGGCCCGGAACGCGAATGTCGATCTGCCCCGTAACACTGTTGGTCTTGGCATCGATCACTGTGATGGAATCGTTATGCGCATTGGAAACGAACACGCGGTCCACGGTCGAGACCACACCGGAAGGGCTGCTGCCGCCATCGGTCCCTTCGCCGAACCGGATGCCCGTATGGATGAATGCCTCGACCTTGGGCGCGGCGGGATCGGCCAGATCGACCACGGCCAGCGAATTGGCTTCCCGCACGTTGGGATCGCCCAGACCGGGCACGTCCACCGGACCTTTACCCGTTTCGCGTCGCGCGCCGTCGCGCGATTCGCCGGAAGGGAATCCGAACGCCGGAAACGGCAGGCCGGTTTCGCGCAGGTTGTGGACATCCACGCCCGGCACCGCCTGATACTCGAACATGCCCACGTTCGTGACATAAGCTTTGCGCTTGTCCGGCGAAAGCGCCAGCGCGAAAGGCAGCCGTCCCAGCCGCACGGACGATAGGACGCGCTGCTTGCGCGTATCGATCGCTACCAGGCGGAAGTTGGCCTGATCCAGCACGTACACCAGGCCGCGGCCGGCGTCGAACGCCAGGTCGCCCGTGAAGCTGTCCGCGAAGCCGTCGCGATTCAAATCATAGATCTTCCGCGCCCCGCCGGTGGCCAGGTCGACCAGCCGTACGCGGCCTGTATTGCCCTCCGACGCATATACGGTGTGCTCGGTGGCGAAGGCCAGACCCATGAAGACGCTGTGCCACTGCTCGTCCCCTTTCTCGTCGCTCTCGCGCTCGCCCGGCTTCGCCTTCGTCAGCTTCTTAATGGCGGGCGCCACCAGTTGGCGGACCTGCCAGGCGCCGTCTTTCTGCTGCTCGAGCACCGTCAGCGAGAAGCGGTCCGGTCCGCTATTGGCGGATACCAGCGTCTTGCCGCTGGCGCTGATGGCCAGCCCGAACGGTCCGGGACCGGTCACGTACTGATGGCCCAGAGGCGAAATGATGCGGCCGCCAGGCAGAATACTGGCCGCTCCGGGGCGGCGCAAGGCGGGACGGATACCGGCGGGAGCCGAATATTCAGCCGCGCAGACGGGGACGGCAAGAAAAAGCAGCAGATAGCGCATGATGCGTTCTTACATCATAAAGCCCCGTCAGCCCCCGGCAGAAATTACCGTACTAACGCAAGGTTTGCACGCCGCCACCCGGTCGTTTTCGTGCGAAACTAGACGATGAATAAGATTTCATAGTACGTTACGTCACAAGGTAACGATTGTGCGATCTGGCACGCCAAGTGCATTAAGGCGCGGAGTGGAACGGATGCGGAACCTGATGGCGGTCCTGGTGCTTGCGGTTGGCGTGGCAGCCGCCGCGCCGCAGGCTGGCAAGGCCCGGCCCGCCGCCAAGTCTTCGTTATCCGGTTGCATCGATGAGCGCGACGGTCAGTACGTGCTGACCAACGACACGAATCTCCAACCCACCGCTCGCCTTAAGCCGGCGGCTGGGTCGCCTGAAGATAATTTCGCCAGGCACATGGGGCAAAAAGTCACCGTAAGGGGAGTGCTTTCGAAGGAGGAACCTCTCCCCATTATGACCGTCGAGAGTGTGGAAACCGTTTCGCAAACCTGCGCTCCGGCATCGGAGGGGCAGCCATAATGACACCAAATCAAAAAGCGCTTGGAGGAATGAGTATGATGGCAAGTACCGCGAGAGTGATTGCACCGCAACGCACGTTGGAAGATCCCTTGGCCCACCTGCCGTGTTCCAGCATCCTGGAATACAAGAAGGGCCAGAGCATTTACAGTCAGGATCAACCCTCTACCAGCATTTACCTGGTGATCGAGGGCAAGGTCAAAGTCTCCCGTATGGCCGACGACGGCCACCAGGTGATCTTGGACATCTACCAAACCGACGAGTTCTTCGGCGAGTCGGCCCTTCTGAATCTGCCGCAACGCTCCGAACAGGCCACCGCCATGGAAAACACCCGGTTGATGACCTGGACCAACACGGAGATCGAGGACATCGTCGGTAAACGGCCGCGGCTGGCGGTGGCCCTGTTGCAGATTCTGGTGCAGCGGACCATGGAGTTCGGGCACCGCATCGAAAGCTTCTCGGTGGATAATATCGCCCGCCGGCTGGCGCGTTCCTTGATCCGCTTCAGCGATCGGCTGGGTACGGCCGAACAGGATGGTTCCGTGCGGCTGGCGCCGTTCACGCACGAATTGCTTTCACAATATGTGGGCACCTCGCGCGAGATCGTCACACACTACATGAACCAGTTCCGCCGGCAGGGCTACCTGCGCTACTCGCGCAAAGGCATCGTCCTGTACCGCGACGCGTTCAAGGAATGGCTGCGGCAGGAAGGGAGATAGCTTTCAGCAATCAGCTCTCAGCTCTCAGCTTTCAGCAATCGGCCTTCAGCTTGAACCTGTGTGGTCCGGCTGATCGCTGATTGCTTGCAAGCCGACGGCGAACCCCACCTTCGTAGAGGGGATATAGGTCGCCTGCAAGAGACTGCCGCTCGGATCGAGCAAGGCGAGCGCGGAGTTCATACCGGCGGAGCATGGCGTGACGCTGTCCTAGGTCTTGCGAGAATATCACCACTGCCTTGGGCATTGAAGCGCATGACCAGAGAATCCCCGCCGCGGACGCCGCACTTAGGAGAACGAACCAAGGGAACGCTTGTCGAAACACGGTCTGACCTCCGCGCACGCCGTGCGCCTGCAAATCATAGGAACATGCCGCTGCTTGGTACTCCGCTCGGAAGCCGCAACGCGGCTCCATCTCGCGGCGGGAAGCGGCATGGCAGGCGCGTCACATCGCCAAGGCCAAAGCCACCGCCATCCCCGCCAGACCCAGAAACGTGCCGAAGGGCAGTTCATATGTGGCCGGGTCCTGGTGCGTGATCTTGATATAGGCGTAGCCGATCAGCGACCCGGCCAGCGATCCCGCAATCAGCATCAGCAGCGCGCCGTGCAAGCCCAGAAACGCGCCCACCATGGCCACCAGCTTTACGTCGCCCAGGCCCAAGCCTTCCCGGTGGCGCAGCTTGAAGTAAAGCCAGCCGCCGAGCCACAGGAAAAATGCGGGCACCAGCGCTCCCAGCACGGCCTCCCCCACCCACGACCAGTGCGGATTCAAGCGCAGGAAAAGCATCGAAAACATGTCGTTGAGCGGTACAAACCAAGCGAAGATCAGCCCGGCCGCGATGCCGCCCAACGTGAATTCGTCGGGCAGGATGCGCGCCTCCAGGTCCGCAAACGTCAGCCCCACCAGCAACGCGCTCAACACGCAGTACTTGACCGCCGCCAGAGACGGGCCGAGCCGCCACACGAAGACGAAAAACAGTACTCCCGTCAGCAGTTCGACTACCGGATAGCGCAGGGAAATCGCCGCCTTGCAATGCCGGCAGCGGCCGCCCAGCAGCGCATAGCTCAGCAGCGGGATATTGTCGTACCAGGCAATCGGATGTTTGCAGGCCGGGCAGTACGACCGCGGCCGCACCACCGAAAGATCCTCCGGCAAACGGTAAACGCAGACGTTGAGGAAGCTGCCGATCAGTAGCCCGAATAGCAGCGCCAGAGAGGCTTCCAGCAGGTGGGATTCTAACAAGAGAGCACCTGCCGGTAGAGTTCGATGGTCGAGTGTATCATTTGATCGAGTGTAAATTTCTCCGCCACGGTTTGGCGTGCGCGCGCCGCCAGCCTGCGTGCCAGCGCGCGATCCGAGAGCAGCCCCCGGATGGCCACGGCGATGGGCTCCGGCTGGTTTTCCGCCAGCCAGCCGTTTTCGCCGTGACGCACGATCTCGGGGATTCCGCCAACGTTACTGGCGATTACCGGCACGCCCGCCGCCATGGCCATCAGGATGGCGGAGCCCAGCCCTTCGGAGTGCGTCAGGTACAGAAACAGACCGGCCTCCCCGAGGTCCGCTTCCAGGTCGCGCGAAAGCAGCAGGTCCACACCGGCGCGGCGAGTGGCTTCCAGAGCCAGCGGCGTTCCTTTGCGGGGATCGCCGCTGGCGGGCGCCACCACGATCTCGCCACCGGCCGCGGGTTCGCCCAGGGGCACGCCGTCGTAGACCACGGATATCCTCTCCTCAGGCACGCCGCCTGCCATCAGAATGCCCTTGACGAATTGTGACACGGCCGCATAGCGGTTGGCACGCCGGTATTTCCACCGCGAGCGAATCGGAAATGCGACGCGCCGCGCGACCACCAGCGGCGCGCCGTGCATGGCGGCCGCCAACGTGTGCGTGCGGGCATCGTGCGCGTGCACCAGATCCGCCTGCCGCGAGAGCCGGTGTACCGCCCATATCCCCAGCGGCCGCACATCCAGATCGAGCGCGCGCGCCCGGTCCCAAAGCGGCGAACCCCGCGGCGACAGCAGTGTGCACTCGATGTTCCGCCGGCGCAGCCCTTCCACCAGCCGGAGTGCCTGCCACTGCCCGCCGCGCATTTCCCTCCCGGAATCGAGATGTAAGATTCTCATGCCCCGCGAAAACCAAAAGCCTTGGGGGGCGGGATTTATCCCGCGCGGGGCTTTAGCCCCGCACGCGTTTCCGGATTCCGCTCAAGCCCGCCCTCCAGTCATGTTACGCGCTTTGGCGTATTTTAAAAAAGTATAGAGCGCCGCCATGTAGGCGATGGTCAATCCTTCCACGCCGTCCAAGAACCCGGCCTGCACGAAATAGGTCTTCAGGAACGTCCAGGTGGGGTCCAGGATCAGGTGGCTCCACCCCAGTGGACTCCTGCGGAACACCAGTTCTTCGGCCGCCAGCGTAGTGTAGCGATCCATGGTCCGCAAATGTTCGGAAAGCGAATCGCAAGTGAAATGCAGCAGATTCGATTTGAAATGTCCCACCCGCCCGCGCGCCTGCACGCTTTCATGCACGAAGTCGCCCACCCACTTGGCTTTCTGGCGATTGTACAGCCGCACCTTGCGGTCCGGATACCAGCCGCTGTGCAGAATCCAACGGCCCAGATACTGCGCCATGCGGGGCATCGTATAAGCGTCGAATTTCGGACCGTTCTTCTTCAGGTTCCAGATTTCTCCTTCGAGCGCTTCGCTCAGCGCCTCGTCCGCGTCGAGCGACAGAATCCAGTCGTGAGTGGCTTGCTCTGCCGCCCAGTTCTTTTGGCCGGCATAGCCGCGCCACTGGCTCTCCAGCACGCGCGCTCCCAGCTTTTCGGCGAGTTCCATGGTGCGGTCGATGGAGCCGCTGTCCAGCACCAGGATCTCATCGCAGCAGCGCAGGCTCTCGATGGCGCGGGCGATGTGACGTTCTTCGTTCAAAGTGATGATCGTGGCGGTGATCTTCATGCATTCAAGGGGGGCAGGCTCGCAGCCTGCGGCGGCCTCGTAGGCCGCCGGCGGCATCGTTCCTCAGGGCCCGCCCTCCAGCACGGGAGCCACCGTGAAGCACAGCAGGAAAACGATCAGGGCTGCCAGGGCCAGCCACTTCCGGCCAGTGGAGATGCCGGAAGGGTCCACGATCACCGGGTGGCGCCGCGCCAGAAAAAACAGCGCGACGGCCCACAGGCACCACGGCCACCAGCCGCTCAGGATGCCGAGCGGGACGAGCGCCACAATGAAGATCATCGACAGCAGCTTGTGCCTGTCCCCCACCAGCGCGTAGAGGATGTGGCCGCCATCGAGCTGGCCGATCGGCAACAGGTTCAGCGCGGTCGCCAGAATCCCGATCCAGGCCGCGCGCGCCACCGGATGCAGATAAATATCCGCGGCGGGCACTCCCGGAAAGATGGCCTTCTGCAAGATCCACAGCAGCCCTGGAGTTCCGAACTGGATACTGCTCTGATGCGCGATGCCGGGAATCACCTTGGAGAATGCCACCCCCACGGCCAGCGCGGGCATCAGGAATACGAAGCCGGCCAGCGGTCCCGCCACGCCGATGTCGAAGAGCACGCGCTTGGAATAAATCGCCGAGCGGATGCGGATGAACGCGCCGAACGTCCCCATCAGCGTGGGCGCCGGGAGGAAGTACGGCAAGCTGGCATCCACCCCGTAAAACAAGCAAGCCAGGTAATGCCCGGATTCGTGGGCCAGCAGGATGGTGAGCAGCGTCAGTGAAAACGGCAGCCCCTGCCAGATCAGGCCGGGATGGCTCCAGACGTTCACGAACGCATACAGATAGTGCTCCACGTCGAACGGCAGATTGCGGTTGAAATCCTCCTGCAAGCTGGAGCCTACCAGCGTGGTGGAGAGCAGCGTCAGCAGGAACAACAGCGCGTGCAGCCAGTAACGCTCGTGGAGGCGCGGCAGCGCACGCGGGAACCCGCGGCCATTTCCGTTATCCGCGTAGGCGGGGTAAGCGGCCGCCGAATAATCCTGAGGGGACACAATTTCGATTATCTTGTGCGCGCCCTACTGCAGCGTCTGCAGCTCTTTACCGGGCTTGAAGCGCACCGCTTTGCCGGGGGGAATCGACACTTCGGCGCCGGTCCGCGGATTGCGTCCGATGCCGGTCTTGCGCGGCTTGACGTTGAAGACTCCGAAGCCCCGCAGTTCGATACGATCTCCCTGTTCCAAGGCTTTCTTCATGGACTCGAAGACTGTTTCTACGGCCATCTCGGCCTTGGTCTTGGTAATGCCGGTTTTGTTCACAACTTCGTTGATGATATCCAGCTTGATCAAAATGGGCCTCCCGGAGATCGCAGGAGAGATTTCCCCGCTTAGTGTTCAACCACATGATAGGATTAGATTTATCCGAAAGTCAAGCTGCTGGTGCGATTCTTGCGCCGGAATCGGTGGGGCAGCGCCATGCGCTGCCGCGGGGCCGTCGCCGGACTTTGGCCATTTTTTCCAGTGGATCGGCCCTCATGGCGCGCGCCGCTCGACTTTGGCCTTTTGGTGGGGCAGGCTCGCAGCCTGCGGCGGCCTCGTAGGCCGCCGGCGGCGGGGCTAAAAGCCCCGCGGCGGCGCACGGCGCCGCCCTACATGCCGCTCCACTTCAGCAGGCTGGTGCAGGGCCGCGTCAGGGGATCGTCGCAATGGTTGGGGCTAACCCGCAACGCGTAGCCCAAGCGCCCCGTGCGCTCCGGCACGATCTCCTTCTCGAAGATCGACAGCCCGCCGTCTTGCCCGGTGGGCGGCAGCACCATCACTTCGGTATCCTCCAGCCCGCCATCCGCGGCCACGCGTCCCATCACCACTTCCACGCGCACTTCCGAGGGCTGTAAGCCGGCCAGATCGATGGCCGCACGCACGGGTACCGCGTGTTCGCTCATGATGGTACCCACCGGGGCGGTGCCGGTCTCCACGAAGCGCACTCTGTCCCACACCTGCTTGACGCGTTGGCTCCAGGCCGCCTCGGCGCGGGCCTCCTGGTAATCGTTGGCGCTCAACCGCACGGCGTCGGCGTGCGCCGGATCGTAGAACTCGCGCGCGTATTCCGCCACCATGCGCCGCGAATCGAACAGGGGCGTCAGCCCCATCAGCGACTGCTTCACGCGCTTCAGCCAATCGCGCGGAATCTGGTCGCGCCGCTCGTAGAACAGCGGCACGATCTCGTTCTCCAGCAGGTAGTAAATTTCACTGGCGTGCAGCCCATCCTGCTCGTCGGAGTACTGTTCGCGGTCGCCAATGGCCCAGCCGCCGGACACCTCGTACGCTTCGTCGAACCAGCCGTCCAGGATGCTCAGGTTCAGCACGCCGTTCATGCCCGCCTTCATGCCGCTGGTGCCGCAGGCTTCCTGGCCGCGCTTTGGAGTGTTCAGCCACAGATCCACGCCCTGCACCATTTCGCGCGCGACCTTCATGTCGTAGTCTTCGATGAAGACCACGTGCTTCCACAGATCGCGGTCGCGCGAAAGCTGCACGATGTCGCGGATGAAATTCTTGCCTTCGTTATCGCGCGGGTGGGCCTTGCCCGCAATGACGATCTGCACCGGCATATCCTTGTTGCAGAGGATGCGCTTGATGCGGTCCACATCGCGGAACAGCAGCGTGGCGCGCTTGTAAGTGGCGAACCGGCGGGCAAAACCAATGGTCAGCGCGTTGGGATCCAGCACTTCCTCGGTGTGGCGCATCTCGGCCGCGGAAGCCTGCCGCCGCAATGCCGACGAACGCTGCCGCTCGCGCACGAAATTCACCAGGCGGCGCTTGCGGCGGCGATGGACTTCGAGCAACTCTTCGTCCGGGATCTCCTTCACCTGCTCCCAAATGCCGGGGTCGGCGAACCGCTCGCGCCAGTCCGGCTGCAGATACTGATCGTAGAGCGCCGCCAGATCGCCGTTGAGCCAACTGGTCAAGTGCACGCCGTTGGTCACCGAACTGACCGGCACTTCCCAAACGGGCAGTTGCGGCCACAGGTCGTGCCACATTTCCTGCGAGACTTCGCGGTGCAGCTTGCTGACGGCATTGCGGTGCGCGGACGTCTTCAGCGCCAGGATCGCCATGGAAAAGCGCTCCTCGCGATTGGCCGGATTGCGGCGGCCGAGCGCCATCAACTGGTCGAAATCGATGCCGATGTCGGTGCAATAGGCATTGAAATAGTGATACATCAGGCCCGGATCGAACAGGTCGATGCCGGCCGGGACGGGTGTGTGGGTGGTAAAGATATTGCTGGCGCGGGTGGCTTGCAGGGCTTCTTCGAAATTCAATCCGTGTTCGCGCTTAAGCACGCGCACGCGCTCGAGCGCCAGGAACGCGGAGTGCCCTTCGTTCATGTGATAGACGGTGGGTTCCAGGCCCACGGCCTTGAGCGCGCGCAGCCCGCCCACGCCCAGCACGAACTCCTGCCGCATGCGCGTGTCGGTATCGCCGCCGTAGAGCGAGTCGGTGATGCTGCGATCCTGCGGCAACTGGTTGTCCGCGATGTTGGTGTCCAGAAGGTACAGCGTGACCCGCCCGACGGCCATCTTCCAGACCTGAATCATGACCTTGCCGGTGGGCAACCGGACGAACACTTTCAGGTTCTCGCCTAGCGCGTCGCGCACCGGGATGGCCGGCAGGGTATAGAAATCGTTGGTGGGATAGCGCTCCTGCTGCCAGCCGTCGGGGTTCAGCACCTGGCGGAAATAACCCTGCTGGTAAAGCAGTCCGACGCCCACGAGGGGCAGGTCGTAGTCGCTGGACGATTTCAGATGATCGCCGGAGAGCACGCCCAGGCCGCCGGAGTAAATCGGGAGGCATTCGGAGAGACCGTACTCGGCCGAGAAGTAGGCGATCAATTTTCCGTCGGTGCGCGGCTTGCCGCCCTGCACGTGGGCATCGTAGCGCTGGCACGCCATGTTGTAGAGGGACAGATAGCGCGGGTCGGCGGCGGAGCGATGCAGGATGGCGCGCGAAACGCGGCCCAGCATCAGCACGGGATTGTAGTTGCACTCCCGCCAGAGATTCGCGTCCAGCCGGCGGAACAGGGCGCGGATCAGCGGTTCCCAGGCCCACAGGATGTTGAAGGCCAACTCCGGCATCCGGGACAGTTGTTCCGGGAGGGCGGGGCGAACCAGGAACTCATGAACGGGCTGAATACGAAATGGCATCGTTGAAGATTGCTCTTTCTAAAATAGCGCAATCGCGGCGGAAGAATCGTGGGGCGGCGCCATGCGCCGCCAAAGCCGGCTGAAAGCCGGCTAACTAAACTTGAGCAAGCTTTCGCCTGGCGCCAGGAATCGCCGGTCACACCTCCGCCAAAAATCTCCGGGCGCTCTTTTCTCCCAATCTTCCAATCACCTGCAAGCACCACCCCATCGCGCCCCGCCCATTTCCAACCCACCACGATGCTAATCTGAAGCCAGAAAGAACCCGCCCCGTGTCGCCCCATCGCCGTGTTCTCCCGTAGGTTCGTTTGCAACAAACGAGGTAACCATATGACATCAAAGAAGAAATCCGCGGCCAGCCGCCGCAATGGACGCCGCTCCGCGGGTCCCAAAACCGACGCCGGAAAGGCCGCCTCTGCCAGGAACGCACTCCGCCATGGCCTGCGCGCCAAAACCCTCCTCCTGCCAGACGAAAACCAGGAGGATTTTGACCAACTCCACGCCGATCTCGAAAACCAATATCAGCCCCAAACTCCCCACGAGCGGCACCTCGTCGACCAAGCCGCTATCGCCCAGTGGATGCAATTGCGCGCCGACCGCTACCAGCGCGAAGCCGAAATAGAAGGTCTCGACCTCCCCACCCGCATCTCCATCTTCGACCGTATGATGCAAGTCAGTGGTCGCCTGGACCGCTCATACACAAAGGCTTGCGACGCACTCGCACGCCTCCAAGCCGCCCGCCCGAAACCGCCCGAACCACCACTCAACGAAAAGAACGAAAAGAACGAAAAGAACGAAACGAACGAAAAGAACGAAAAGAACGTGAAGAAAGAAAAGGATGAAACCCCGCCCGCCAGGTACCAGCTCACCTGGGTGAAAGGCGATGGCCAGCGCGAAGTCCTCTACCGCGCCGAAAACGGCATCCCCGTGGAAGAGTTCAGCGACGACAGTGGGCCAGGCTCGTAGCCTGCGCGGGCCTCGTAGGCCCGCTACGGGCTTTCAGGCGTGAACCGTGCGCCCACTGTGCCGCCACAGCCCAACTTGACGGTGCTAAAATGAAACCGTACAATTGATTCAACGATAGGCCCTGTTCCGGGAAGAGGTGCGTATGGTCTCAAAATGCAGTCTGTTGCCCTGTGTTTCCCTCGGTTTGATGCTGGCCGGGCACGCGGTTTGCCAGGATCAGACACCGGCTCCCCCCGCGCGCGAAACAATCGCTAAGCCCCTCACCGACAAACAGAAGAAAAAGCGCGACGAAAAGCTGCGCAAGGAACTCGAAACCCCCTATAAGAAGTGGTTGAACGAGGACGTGGTCTACATCATCACGGATGAAGAGAAGACCGCCTTCAAACGCCTGGCCACCGACGAAGAACGCGAACAGTTCATCGAACAGTTCTGGCTGCGGCGCGACCCCACCCCGGATACCGAAGAGAACGAATTCAAGGAAGAGCATTACCGGCGCATCGCGTACGCCAACGACCACTACGCCTCGGGCATCCCCGGCTGGAAAACGGATCGCGGACGCATTTATATTATTTACGGCCCGGCGGACGAAATCGAGTCGCATCCGGCCGGCGGCAGTTACGAGCGGCCCATGGCGGAAGGCGGCGGCGAAACGTCCACTTATCCGTTCGAGCAATGGCGCTACCGCTACATCGAAGGCATCGGCACCAACATCATCATCGAGTTCGTGGACCCCACCATGTCGGGCGAGTTCCACATGACCATGGACCCGTCTGAAAAGGACGCATTGCTGTATGTCCCGGGCGCCGGTCTCACCCTGATGGAACAGATGGGCATGTCCACCAAGACGCAGCGCTTCCAGAATACCGACGGCACGCACTTGGGCCAGGCGTTCGGCGGCACGCCGGAGAGCATGATGGAGTTCAGCCGCCTGGAGCAGTTCGCCAAACTGCAAAAACCGCCCGCCGTCAAGTTCAAGGATCTCGAAGAAGCCGTCACCAGCAAGATCACCTTCAATATCCTGCCCATGAAGGTGCGCGCCGATTTCTTTCCGCTGACCGAAGCATCGGTACTCACGTACATCACGCTGCAGTTCGATAACAAAGACATGCAGTTCCAGGCCAAGTCGGGCGTGCAGAAGGCTTCGGTGAACGTGTTCGGGCGGGTCACCACCATGACCCGGCGCATCGTGCAGACCTTCGAAGATACGGTGGAAGTGGACTGCCCCACCGAGATGCTGCAGGCCTACGCGCAGCGTTCCTCGATTTACCAGAAATCGATTCCGCTGCCGCCCGGCACGTACCGCCTCAACGTGGTGGTGAAAGACATCGTGGGCGGCAACATGAACAATTACGAAACGGCTCTTAGCGTGCCGCATATGGACGATGAAAAGCTGATGGCCAGCACCATCGTCTTGGCCGACCTGATCGAAAAAGTGCCCACGCGCTCGATCGGCGTAGGCCAATTCGTGATCGGCACCAGCAAGGTGCGGCCGCGCGTGACGGAGAGTTTCAGCCGCGACGAGAAGATGGGCATTTTCTTGAAGCTGTATAATTTCGGGCCGGATGAGAAGACCCAGAAGCCCAACGGGCAGATCCAATACCAGATCGTAAAGAACGGCAGCAACGAAACCATCTACGACTTTACAGAAGACATTTCCAGCCTGCCGGGCGCATCCGCGTCGCAGGTGACCGTGGAAAAGCTGCTGCCGCTGCAGAACCTGCAGATCGGGCAATATACTCTGAAGCTGAAGATCGTCGACAGGAACCGGAACCAGACCCTGACACCCAGCGCCCAGTTTTCGGTAACCTAGTGGGTAGTGGGTGGGGCAGGCGGTTTCGCCTGCCAGTTCGGTAGTGGGCTAGTTTGGACTTGGAGGGCGGCCAATCTTGGCCGCAGCCGCCTTTTAGGCGGCCAGAGCCAGCCGGCTGAAAGCCGGCTGCGGGCAGAATTGCCCGCCCTCCAAACCCAACGCCCCGTGATATGCTAAGCGTCACCGCATGATGAGTACGAGGACGCACATTTCGGTATGCAGCGCCGTACTTGGGTTGGCCTGCCTGGCGGCGGCCGGCCCGGCTTGCGGCGCCGTGTCCGTGAGCCTCTCCGGAGCCATTGCCGGCTCAGTCACCAATGCGGAAGGCGTCCCGCAGATGGGCGCCCTGGTGATGCTTTTTAACCAGCAGGATGGGCTTTCCCAGAAGGCCTTCACCGACGAGAAGGGGAGCTTCGTCTTTGCGGGTCTGCTTCCCGACATCTATTCCATCCGGGTGACGCTGGCCAGCTTCGTGCCGGCCATCAAGCACAACATAATGGTCCAGCCGGGCATGCGCAGCGTGCTGAATGTGAGCTTGGCGGCCCTGTTCAGTTCCATCCATTTGGTCTACCCTCCCGAGCATCCGGCCTTCATGACCGACGACTGGAAATGGGTTTTGCGCACTGCCGCTTCGACGCGGCCGGTGATGCGCCTGCTGCCCTCGGGCGAGGCGGTCGCGCGGTCCGACGATGCGGAAAAGCGGCATGTTTTCTCCGATACCCGCGGCCTCCTGATGTTTTCAGCCGGCGACGGGTCTCCTGTAGCGGGCTTCGGCAGCGACGCCGATATGGGCACGGCGTTCGCGCTGGCCACCTCGCTGTTCGGCAGCAACCAGTTTGAGTTTGCCGGGAACGTAGGCTCCGGCGCGCAGTCGGGCATTCCTTCGGCCGCATTCCGGACCACATACAGCCGAACCGTAGGCCAGGATAGCCCGCAGGTGTCCATCACCATGCGCGAATTGTTCCTGCCCGAACAAATGGGACTCGCCATCTTCGGTCCGGAAGGCGGGGTGCCCATGCTGCGTAGCATTTCGGTCAATCTCGACGATCATGCCCGCATCGGCGATAATCTATCGGCGCAATACGGGATGGCCTTCGACTCGGTTTCCTTTAACGACCATCTGAATTACTTCAGCCCCTACGTCAGGTTCAATTATTCGCTGGGCGACGCCGGCGCCATCGAACTCGCCTACACTTCGGGCAACGCCCGCCCGGATTTGGCGGCTCCCAACGGCGCGGACGATCCCTTGCAACGCGAGATCGGCACGCTGGCGCTGTTTCCGCTGGTATCCTTGCGGTCCGCGCGCGCCGCGGTGCAACGCGGCGAAGATCTGGAGGCCGGGTACTCACGCACCGTCGGCTCCCGCAAGTTCAGCGTCAGCGCCTATCACGAGTCGGTGAGCAATCTGGCGTTGACCATCTCCGCACCCGATGGATTCCTGCCGGTGGGAGATATCCTGCCGGACCTTTTCTCCGGTACGGCGATGTTTAACGCCGGCAATTTTTCGAGCATGGGCTATATCGCGTCGGCCACCCAGAATGTGGGCGATAACGTGAGCGCCACGGTGATCTATGGGGCCACGGGGGCACTGACCGCCGACCACAGCGATCCGGTAAGCGGCAATCCCGGCGAGCTGCGGTCCATGCTGCATTCCGGGCGGCAGCAGTCCATGACCATGCGGGTGATGGCCGCGAGCCCGCACACCGGCACGCACGTGGTGGCCAGCTATCAGGTGGCCGACGGCCGCTTTAGCGTGCCCGAGCCTATATACTCCACCGGCAGCGTGCGGCCCCAGCCTGGCCTGAACATTTACGTGCGCCAGGCCATTCCGGTCCTCACCGGACTTCCGTGGCGCATGGAACTTACCGCCGATCTCCGCAATCTCCTGCAACAAGGCTATCTGCCGCTGTCGACGGTGGACGGGTCCCGCCTGGTGCTGATGGAAAATCCGCGGATGTTCCGGGGCGGGCTGAGCTTTATATTTTAGAGCTCGTGGCGCACGCCCTCGGCGTGCTGTGTCGGCACTCCTGCCGGCACAGGCGAGCGCAGCTCGTCCTGGCTTTCAGCCATCAGCTTTCAGCTTTGCGCAGCATTAAGATAGGAGCATGGAATCGTCTCCGTTTTCCCGGCGGGACCTGCTGCGCGGTACGGGCGCCGTCCTCCTGAGCCAGAGCGCGGCGGCGCAGGACGGCCACACGTCTGTTATCGGCATGCCGTTTGAGCCGCGCCCGAACGTCCGTATGGGGCTGATCGGTTGTGGCGAGCGCGGCTCCAGCATGCTGACGGAATTCCTCGGCGTGGAAGGATTGGCCGTCACCGCCGTTTGCGACGTCGTCAAGGATGCCGCCTTGCACGCCCAGGCCACCGTCGAGCGCGCCGGCCAGCATCCGCCCGCGGTTTACGCCTCGGGCGAGCGCGATTTCGAGAACCTGCTGCGGCGCGACGACGTGGATTTCGCCTACATTCCCACGCCCTGGGAATGGCACGTCCCCATGGCCCTGGCGGCCATGCACAGCGGCAAGCACGCGTTCGTGGAGGTGCCGGCGGCCGCCACCATCGAGGATTGCTGGAAGCTGGTCGATACATCGGAGAAGACCCGCCGGCATTGCATCATGATGGAGAACTGCTGCTACGGCTACAACGAGCTGCTAGTGCTGAACATGATCCGCGCTGGGCTGTTCGGCGATCTGCTATACGGCGAGGGCGCATACCTGCACGACCTGCGCGGCATTCTCAATGAAGACCGCAGCGAAGGCCTGTGGCGCCGCCTCCCCCACACCGAGCGCAACGGGAATCTCTATCCCACGCACGGATTGGGTCCGGTGGCCAATTACATGGGCATCAACCGCGGCGACCGCTTCGACTATCTGGTGTCGATGAGTACTCCGCAGCGCGGCCTGGACGCCTGGCGCGCCGCGCACGTGCCCAAGGACAGTCCCAAGTGGAAGGAAAAGTATATCTGCGGCGACCTGAATTCGTCGCTCATCAAGACCGCCAACGGCCTGATGATCACCCTGCAGCACGATGTGGTGAATCCGCATCCTTACGACCGGATTAATTTGATTGCCGGCGTGAAGGGGATTTTCCGCGACTATCCGCCGCGGATCTACTTCGACGATCCGAAGGCGGAGGAATACACGCCCATCGACCGATTCAAAGCCGAGTACGAGCATCCGCTGTGGAAGCACGAGGGTGAGCTGGCGCGCAAGCTGGGCGGGCACGGCGGCATGGATTTCCTGATGGTTTACCGGCTGATCGAGTGCATGCACAAAGGCCTGGCGCCGGATCTGGACGTGTACGATGCCGCCGCGTGGAGCGCGCCCGGTCCGCTGAGCGAAGCATCGGTGGCGCAAGGCAGCGCGCCGGTAAAGTTCCCCGACTTCACGCGCGGACGCTGGAAAGAAAAGCGCGGCTGGCTGGCTTAAGTGGGGCAGACCTCCAGGTCTGCGCGGGGCCTCCAGGCCCCGCTTGTAGGCAAGCTTCGCTCGCCTGTGTCGGCAGAGTGCCGACACGGCACGCTGAGAGCGTGCGCCACGAGGGCTATCCAACTGAAATAGCCAGTCTCCAGGCCCCGCTTATCCACGACCAATTTCCAGCGCCACGGTCCGGACCTCCACGTCGCGGTCGCGGAGCACGTGCAGCACCTTGCCCGACCCGTTCACCACCACGCTCGCGCCGCCGTAGGTCTGTCCTTTCCACGGACCGTGCGTCATCTCGCCGATCACATCCGTCCCCACTACGGGGCACTTCCATTGGGCCGCGCGCTTCGCGACCAGTTGCTCCAGTTCCTTCGCGTGTTCCGGCCATTTATCCACCGGCGCGGCCCAGCCATAAGGCACCAGCATCAGGTCCGGCGCCAGTTGTCCGATGCGCTTGGCGATGTGGTCGCCGAAAGTGTCCGCGCAGATCACCAGGCCGACGCGTCCGAACTCCGTCTCGATCACGCCGATGTCTTCCGGCCTGCCCTCGGAATACGGCGGATCCATCAACCAGGCCAGCACGTTGAGCTTGCGATGCTTCCATAACAGCTTGCCGGTTTTGTCTACCAGGATGGCGGAGTCGTACAGCTTGCCGCCGTCCTTCTCATCGAGGCCGATGGAAATCATCAGCCCGTACTTCCGGGCCAGCGCGGCGACCCGGTCGCTATCGACGCCGGGAATCGGCGCGGCCATGCGGTGCGCGTCCGGATTCTCCCAGCCCAGGATGACCGATTCGGGAAACGCCGCGATATCGGCGTGTGCGGCGCGCGCCTCCTCCAGAGCGTATTCCACGCGGCGGAAGTTGCCTTCGCGGTCGCCATCGATCGAGAGAATCTGGCAGACCGCCACGCGCACGGTCCGCGCCTGCACCGGTAAAGCTGCGCACAGGGCCATAATCGTCACCGCCAGTTTCATGTTTATGCTTCGATTCTATCCGCTGGCGCGATTGCGAAGTTCGTAAATCGCCGTGTGGCGTACTTGCTGGACGAGCCGCTCGCCGCCGGCAACCACGATGATGTCCACCACCACGAACTGATGGCTTTTGCGCTCGAATCGCTCCGCCACGCGGCCGCGAACCGCCAGCCGATCCCCAGCGCGCGCCAGGCTGAAATGGCGGACTTCGCTGGAGACGTGAATCCAAGGCCCGAGCTGCACGTTCTGCATCAGCACGTGATTGGAGAGCGTGAGCAGCGCCGCGGGGTCTGGCGACGGCAGGTTGGCGTACAGTGTGCCGAGCACGCGGCCCGGCGTGAGCGACTCGGCGGATGCGGGCGGACGCACGGCGGGCAACGGTTCTTGCGGATAGAGCGCCAGGGACGGTGGCGCGTCCTCGGGCCAGAAGACCTCGCCCGTCGCGCACACGGTTCCGTCGGCCCGGGCGGCGGTGACGTTATTTCCGGTTAACTCCACGACGACTTCTTCGCCGTCATAAACCGGTTGCAGGAACCGCGCGCGGATCCCGCCCCGCGCCAGCCAATCTTCGCCGAACCGGTCAATCACGGGAACGGTAAGATACCCGTACACGGTGACACCCGGCACCAGGCCGGCGCGGAAGCCATAGGCCGCGGCAGTCTGGTCGTCATGAATCCGATTCTCGGAATCGGGCGCCGTGTTACGGGCGCGTACGCAATAGCTTTCCATTGTTTCAAAGGCCGCTCCAGGAAGAATCCAGGTACTGCCAACGCTGCGCACCGAACCAACTGGTCGGATTTTCCGGGATGTACAGCATACCGTGTCCGCGCAGGCAGACCAGTTCGATGCAGTTCCACTCCAGGAACCAACTGGCACGCTGCCCGACTGTTACAGGGTTGGTCAACAGGCGCAGGCACACGGGACAGCGCCGCCGCTGATCGTGCAGAGCCCAGCGAAACGCCAGGACGGAACCGCACAACAGGGCGTCGACCAGGACGGCCGCCGTCCGCGTTTTCTCACCGAGAGATGCCGCCAGGAGCAAGCCCGCATACATACCCGCCAGGATCAAAGCCATTTTCGCCGCCAGGAAAATCCACCGCCGCATTCTGGTGGCCAGCGATGGAGCGGAACGGCTCGCCGGGTAGTCGCCCAGGGATAACCGCGTCGTCGCCAGCAGGATCAGGCAAGCCATACCCATGAGCAGAAAGATGGCGCGCAGCGGAATTGGCGCGGAGGGCCGGGGAACCGGGAGGATCGCCAGTAAGGCCGCCGCGTCCAACCCGGCTAGGAATAGCAGGCAGCGCGATGGAGAAGCCAGCCACGAGGCCGTGCGCGGTGCCCGCTGGGACGCGTGGCGCCGTAGCCAAAGCGCATCCTGGAAAGCGCCCAGACAGAACCGGTCGGCATCCACAACGCCCGACTGTTGCGCGTACCATAGCTCCGCGCTCCACTCTTCCAGCCATTCGGCGCGTTCCTGGCTGGGGACCAGGCGGGCCGCGGCGCGCAACATCGCGTGACGCAGGATCTTCATCACTGGCCGGTCTCCGCGACCGGCGCCAACTTGGCGAGCAGTGGGTAGCGCTTCTGGGAGGCCTCCAGGGTGGCTTTGCCGGCGCGCGTGAGCCGGTAGTATTTTCTGGCCGGCCGCTTTCCGGCGTCGGCGATCGACTGGGATTCCCACTGCGAGCGGATCAGGCCGTCGCGCTCGAGGCGCCGCATCGCCGGATAAACGGTGCCGCTGGGCAGACCCGTCATTTCCATCACACTGAGGCCATAAACATGGCCGGCGCCGAGGGCCTGCAGGATCATCGCGGCGGTATGGGAGAGTTTGGTCTCGCCTGCCATGCGGATCATTATACCTATGTAGCATGCTACTTGACCAGTGTGATAGTAGTATGCTACATAGGGTGCATGCTGGAACTCCGCCACGTGACCAAACGCTTCCTGGGCATCGCCGCGGTGGACGGCGTCAGCTTTCAGGCCCGCGCCGGCGAAGTGACCGGCTACCTGGGGCCGAACGGCTCAGGCAAGTCGACCACCATGAAGATGATTACGGGACTCATGGAGGCGACCGACGGGGAAATCCTGTTCGAGGGCCAGCGCATCCAGCACGATCCGATGGCCTACAAGCGCCGCATGGGATACGTGCCCGAAGAGCCGCAAATCTATGCGCATCTGACTGGCCTCGAATACCTGACCATGATTGGCCAGTTGCGCGGTCTGCCCGCTCAACCCACCACCGAACGCATCGACGGTCTGCTGCGCCTGTTCGCCCTGCACGGCGACCGGCACGTGCCGATCTCGTCTTATTCAAAAGGCATGCGGCAAAAAGTGCTGCTCTCGGCGGCGTTGCTGCACAACCCGGATTTGATCCTGCTGGACGAGCCTTTTTCGGGACTGGATGTGGCATCCACGCTGGTGATGCGCAGCTTGATGCGGGAGCTCGCGGGGCGCGGGAAAGTGGTGCTGTTCAGCTCGCACGAGCTCGAAACCGTGGAGCGCGTGTGCACGCACGTGGTGATTCTGCACCGCGCCAAGGTCGTAGCCGACGATTCCATTGCGCGGCTGCGCACGCTGATGGCGCTGCCCACGCTGGAAGAAATCTTCGCGCAACTCGCGGTGGACCAGGATACCGTGGCGGTTTCGCGCGCGATCGCGGACCTGATCCTGGCTTGATATGCGCGACGCGGCCAAATTACAATTCCGCGTGCTGTATCGCGAGTTTCTATTCCGCATGGTGGATCTGGAGTTGCTCGCGCGGCAGGGCGATATGCGCCAATTGTTAGGCCAGTTGGCCGCGCTGTTGATTTTCGTGAGCGTGATGTTCTCGATTCCCGCGCTGTCCGCGGGCAGCGTGAGCGGCGTGCCGGCGCAGATCCGCCTGGGGATCAACCTGACCGCGGAGCACTTCATGATCGCCACCACGATGTTGGTGGTGGGCCTGTTTGCGGTGTTGAGTTGGGACTCCACGTTTCCCAACCGGCGCGACGTATTTGTGCTGGCCCCGTTGCCTCTGCGCGCCCGCACGCTATTCCTAGCGAAGATAGCCGCCGTGGGCACGGCCCTCAGCCTGACCGTGTTTGCGCTGCACTTGATCGCAGGAATGGTATGGCCCATCGTGCTGCAGGAACAGACGGTAGCGCAAACGACGCCTGCACTCACCTATGATGCCGCGTTGCCGCCCGTCGATTTGCGCGACCTCGGCGCAGTCCTCGACCGCGACCTGGCGCATGCGCGCTCGCCGGGTGGTGCGTTGGCGCCGGAGACAGGCGTGGGCGCCGTAGCCGGAGTGCTGCGCCACGGCGAGCGCCGTATCTTTGCCTACGGCGTGGCCAGGCCGGCTGCGATCTTTGAAATCGGCTCGATCGGCAAGACGTTCACGGCGCTTTTGTTGGCGAAAATGGCCGTGGAAGGGAAAGTGGATTTGGGCGATCCAGTGCGCAGCCTGCTGCCGCCTGGAACCGTGGCGAAGCCATTAGGAAGAGAAATCAGCCTGCTGGATCTGGCAACGCATCACTCCGGTCTGCCGCCCTGGCCCAAGGAGCCGGACACACCCGCGAATTCCACCGCGGGTTACGGCCCAGCCGATCTTTACGCCGCGCTGGCGAAACTGGGAGTCGCGCGGCCCCCCAATACCTCATTCGCCTACAGCAACTTCGGCTTTTGCGTGCTCGGGGAAGCACTGGCGAATCGCGCGGGGACGAGGTATCGGGATTTGCTGAGCCGGGAAATCGCGGGCCCGTTAGGTTTAAGGGATACCGTTGCGGCGCTCTCGGCGGAACAGCGCAGCCGCTTGATTCAGGGCTACGACAGGCACCAGCAGCCCGTTCATCCAAGAGACATCGACCCGGTTCCCGGCTCCGGCGGCATTCGCTCCACGGCAGGCGATATGCTCACGTATCTGGAAGCGCAACTGCACCCGGAGAAGATCGCGGCCGGCGCGCTGCCTGAAGCGATCGCCCAATCGCATCTTTCGCGGGCAGAGGTCGGCCATGGAATATGGATCGGGTTGGCGTGGCTGTACCGCGCCGACAACGGGACCTACTTTCATGGAGGCCGCACCGAAGGCTACTCCAGTTGGGCGTTTTTCGATCCGAGGGGCGACTACGCCGCCGTCGTTCTGGTGAATCGTTATGAGGGCGCGCCCGGCTTGGAGGAACTGCTGAGCGATCATATCCGCGCCAGGGTGTTCGGCGAGCCGGCTGTGTCGCTCGACAGCGTTGCGATTCCCGCGAGCGGCGGATTCCTCGGCCTGGTTCGCTGCTTCGCCGTGTATTGGACGACGATGTTCGCTGCCGGGGCGTTCGTTTTCTGTTTCGTCCTGGGCGTGCAGGGCCTCGCGGCACAACTGTTGCCCCGGCGGTGGTTTCTACGGGCATCGTCCTTCCTGCAACTAGCGGCGTTTTGCGCGCTCGTGTCCGGTTACATGCTGGAGCCGATGGTGCTCGATACGGCGGCGATCCTGGCCGCGCACTATCACGGGCCGTTTTATTGGTCGCCGGCGTATTGGTTCCTGGGCCTGTTCCAGCAACTGAGTGGATCGCCCGCGTTGGCGCCGCAGGCACACCGAGCCTGGTGGGGCCTGGCAATTTGCGTTGCAGGGACCGCCGGCGCATACGTGCTTTCGTACTGGCGAACCCTGCGCCGGATCGTCGAAGAGCCGGACATCGTGCCCACTTCACGCCATGTGCATTGGCTGCCGCGATTCGGAAAACCTTTGACCACCGCGCTGGCGCAATTCAGCATCCGGACGCTCGCGCGCAGCCGCCAGCATCGCATGATGCTGGCATTCTACTGGGGCGTCGCGTGCGCGCTGGTGGTTTTGCTGTTGAAGAATGGCGGCGGGGAAACGCGCGAGGACATATGGCATCAGCCCAGCGTGCCTCTGCTGGTGGCCAGCGGGTTCGTGCTGGGCGCCGCGATCCTGGCAGTTCGCGTGGTGGCGTCGATGCCTCTGGAATTGCGCGCCAACTGGGTTTTCCGGATTACGCCTGTCCAGGGCGGGGCGCAGACGGCGGCGGCGGTCCGCAGAGCGTTTTACGTATTGGGATTGGTTCCGGCGTGGTCAGCTTCGGCGTGTGTGTTTTTGTGGGGTTGGCCCTGGCGGCCGGCGGTGGGTCATCTGGCGGTGCTCGGGTTGGTGGGAATCGCGGCCACGGAACTGTGTTTGGCCGGCTTTCATAAGGTTCCGTTCACGTGTTCGTACCTGCCGGGGAAATCGCGGGCGAACATGGCTTTTCTGGCGTTTGTCATATTGCTCTGCGCTATGATCGAGGGCGCGAAGTTCGAGCGGCGCGCTCTCGGGGATGCGGCGAGTTTCGCCGGAATGGCGGCTTTGTTGGCGGTTGTGGCGGCCGGGGCGCGCTGGTGGGCGCACATATTGGCCAAGTCGGCGGGGGCGGAGCTGCGATTCGAGGAGGAGCCCGCGCCGGCTATTTTTGCGCTGGATTTGCATCGGGACGGCGCGCCGCCGGCCACAGGCTTTTAGCCTGTGTGGGTGTCGGCAAGAGCACTGGCGGTCCCTTCGGGAACCTCTCTGGCGCCAGAAACCGGGCTCCACTTGACAGGTTTGCGATGATGGAATTGGATTCGGCAAGCTAAGGCCGTCAACACACTGGC
>JBEKMJ010000103.1:0-30504 GCA_050008575.1 Bryobacteraceae bacterium | reverse complement strand
TAGCTTGCCGAATCCAATTCCATCATCGCAAACCTGTCAAGTGGAGCCCGGTTTCTGGCGCCAGAGAGGTTCCCGAAGGGACCGCCAGTGCTCTTGCCGACACAGGCGAGCTACGCTCGCCTTACACAGGCTGAAGCCTGTGCTACCAGCGGGGCTGAAGCCCCGCGCCGGCTAAAGCCCGCCCTCCAATTCCAGCTCCAGCAAATGTAGAAACTCCAGAGACGAGCTGCGCTCGCCTTAGCCGGCTGAAAGCCGGCTGCGGGCAGAATTGCCCGCCCTCCAAGTCCAAAATTCAAAATAGCCGTTGCATCAGGCTGGCCAGCAGGTTCGTGTCCACCGGCGCGGTGCGGTCGCCGCGCCAGTCGAAGAAGCGCCAAAAGACCACTCTCTCATGCAGGCACAGGAATAGCCGGTCGTTCCGAATCTCGAAGCGTTCGAGCATCCTCTGGTTGTAAGTGCGCACTTCGCCTTCCAGGACGTACGGGATGGGGAACTTCTCCGTGGAAAAAAGCTCCCGCGTGGACTGGAACGCGATCTGTATCTCACGCCCCTGCGAGGCGATCTGGAAGAGGTTCACACCGGGCTCGCGAAACGCCTCCGGAGTATACGCGGGCGGCGACAACTCCAGCGCTGCGTCCGAGAGCTTGCTGTTCAACGAAGCGACAAACTCCGCGCAGATCTGGTGAAGCTGGCAGGCGCCTTGGCGGCGCAATGCGGCAACCTCTTCCGCGGTCGCCAGGGAGGGCTCGGACTTCCGCGCGGCGTCGATTTGTTTGGCCAGCCTGGCAATGGCATCGTTTTTATCCATGAGGATGTGAAATACCGATTGTAAACCCACGCCGCGCCTGAATGGCTTTTGTTATAAGCCGTAACCTCCACCCCAGCAGAATCATCCAAGAACGTGCGATCATAAGAGTTAATCGGAGGTTCTTTGCGCCGCGTTTTATTATTCTTAACATTCCTGACACTGGCGTCCTTGGCGGCTGCCACCCAAACCGCCCTCATCGTCCTGAATCCTCTGAATTGGCAGCCAGGCCATCTGCCGGATGGCTGGCAGGTGAAGGTGAATCGCGGCACGCCTAAAATCCTCACCGTCAAGGAAGGCAATCGCAATTATCTCGATCTGAAGAGCAGCGACTCCTCGTATGGCGTGGAGCGCGAAGTGGACGTCGATCCACAAGAGGCGCCGTATCTTACCTGGAAGTGGAACGTCAAGCAACTGCCCGCCGGCGGCGACTTCCGGCACAGCAAGAGCGACGACCAGGCCGCTCAGGTCCTGGTGGCCTTCGCCGATAAACGCATCCTGAGCTACATTTGGGATACCACCGCCCCCGCCGGCACCATGGAGAGCGCCAGTTCCATTCCGCTAGTGCATATCTACGCCGTGGTCTGCCGTTCCGGCGCAGCCGACCTGAACCGCTGGCTTACCGAAAACCGCAACCTGGCGGGCGATTATCTGAAGGCCTACGGACGCCCCGCGCCCCGCGTAAAGGGCATCCGTTTGCAAATCAACACGCAGCACACCGGCACTTCCGCTGAAAGTTGCTTCTCCGAAGTATCCTTCCGCAGCGCTCCGCAATCATGATCCTGGTGACCGGCGCGACCGGTTTCATCGGCAGCCATCTGGTCGAGCGCCTGGTGGCGCAGCGCCGCGATGTGCGGTGCATAGTGCGGCGTCCGGCTACGAACCTACCCGCCGGGGTCGAACTGGCGCACGGCGACCTCATCACCGGCGCCGGACTCGCGGAAGCCTTGCGTGGCGTGGACACCGTCATCCACCTGGCCGGCGTCACCAAAGCCCGCACCGTCGCGGACTATGATCGCGGCAATGCCGTCGCCACGGCCAACCTGCTGCGCGCCGCTAGCGACAGCGGCCACATCGACCGAATCGTGCATATCAGCAGCTTGGCCGCCGCCGGGCCCAGCCCTGCCGACCGTCCGCTTACCGAGACCGACACGCCGCGGCCCGTCTCGCACTACGGCCGCTCGAAGCTGTCGGGCGAACAAGCCGTCCACCAATCCCCCCTCGCCGAAAAAACCGTGATCGTCCGGCCGCCGGTGGTTTATGGGCCGCGCGATCGCGATGTCCTGCAAATGCTCCGCACCGTCGCCCGCGGTTGGATGGCGCAGATCGGCACGGCGCCGCGCCGTTTCAGCCATATTTATGTGGGAGACTTGGTGGATGGCCTCATCGTCGCGGCCGATTACATCGGCGCCAGCGCCGGGGGAGAAGTTTTCTACATGGCGAACGCCACGCCGGCCTCCTGGGTCGAATTCGGAGACCTGGCGGCCCGCTTGATGGGCCGAACCGTGCGCACCGTGGCCATACCGCAGAACGCCGCTTGCGTCTTAGCCCTGTGCGCCGAATGGTGGACCAGCCTCACCGGAAAACCTGGCATCCTCTCCCGCGACAAGGTCCGGGAAGCCTGTTGCGCGGGTTGGGTCTGCGACCCCGGCCGCGCCCGCCGCGAACTGGGCTTTTGTGCGCCCACCAGCCTGGAAGACGGCCTGCGCCGCACGCTCGACTGGTACAAGGAGGCGGGTTGGCTGAAGGTCTGAATCGGTTTCTCCTATCGGCGTGCATCGGCGTTCATCGGCGGCCAAGCCGTGCTCACCAGGTCGATGAAAGCCAACTGGAGGGCGGGCAATTCCGCTACCGGGAGGCGCCTTGGTTGAAGTTCTGAATCGGTGGAACGGGCCTCCGGTCCCATCCACGAAAACCGATGGCAAATTCTGGCCCGTCGACAAGGTGGTCCTCCCCTACTACGCGCTGGCCACCGTCGCCATCGTGCTGTTTTGGAACCGCCTGCCGTCGCCCGCATGGCTGCTGGCATGGCACCTGGCCGCCATCGCCCTGGCCCTCTGGGCGATCCGCAGTACCGGGCGCGCCAGTTGGTTTTTCCGGCACTGGTATCCCCTGCCCTACGTGGCGTGGTGCTACCGCGAAATGGCCGTGCTCGTGCCGTCGCTGCGCGGGTGGGAAGCGGATGCCGACCTGGCGCATCTGGATTACCGCCTGTGGGGCGCGCATCCCACCGTTTGGCTGGAACGTATTAGCACGCCCATCCTCACGGAATACTTACAAATTGTCTATACTCTGTTCGTGCCGGCGGTGCTGTTCATCGCTTTTCTGCTGTGGCGGCGCGAACGTTTCGCGGACTTTCGCTACTACGCATTTCTCATCGCGCTCGGGTTTCTGGTGTCGTATGTAGGCTATGTGCTGGTGCCCGCCCGCGGTCCCCGCTTCTTTCTGCGGAACCTGCAAACAATCGACTTGCGGGGCCTGTGGGTCACACGTGCGCTACAATGGAGTCTTGACCGCCTTGAGTCCAAGGCCTGGGACTGCTTTCCCAGCGGCCATACGGAACTCACTATCCTGGCGTGTTGGGGCAGCCGCCTGATTTCAAACCGGCTATTCCGGATCTATTGCGCCTATACCTTGTCGATCATTTCTGCTACAGTTTATCTTCGATACCATTACACCATCGACCTGCTGGCCGGGGCAGCCGTGGCCGGCCTTCTTGTGCTGATCGCACCGTCGTTATACCGAATCTTGGGAAAAGGGGCCGCCTAGTTGGGAGACGTAGAAATCGTCGCGGTTCAGGATAAGCAATCGTTGGAACAGTTTGTGGACCTTCCGTACCGGCTGTACCGCCACCACCCCTACTGGGTGCCTCCGTTACGCATGGCCCAAAAGGAGTTGCTGAACACGAAAAAACATCCGTTCTACGCGCATGCCGACATGCAGTGCTTTCTGGCGCGCCGGGATGGACAGGTCCGCGGACGGGTGGCCGCCATCGTGGACCGCAACTACAACGAGTTTCAAAAGGAAAACGCCGGCTTCTTCGGCTTTTTCGAGTCCACCGACGACGTGGAAGTCGCCCGCGCCGTAATGCAGGCCGCGCGCAAATGGCTGCTCGAGCGCGGCGCCAAGGTCATTCGCGGCCCTATGAATCCGTCTACGAATTATGAATGCGGCATGCTGGTGGAGGGTTTCGATTCCGCGCCCAACGTGATGATGCCTTACAATTCGCCCAGCTATCCGCGTATGCTGGAAGCAGTGGGGCTGCGCAAGGCCAAGGACCTGCTTGCGTATTGGTCTACCCCCACCGAAGTGCATGGCGCCAAAGTGGAACGCGTGGCGCGGCGCGCCGCCGGCAACCAGGGCGTAGTCATCCGCACCATCGACATGCGGAAGTTCGACGAAGAAGTGCAAATGCTCTGGAAACTCTACAACGATACGTGGGCGCAAAATTGGGGCTTCGTCCCCATGACGCGCGAAGAGTTTCTGCACGAAGCCGCCGAGATGAAGCAGATCCTGAAGCCGGAACTGGTGCTGATCGGCGAGGTCGCGGGGCGCGCCGTGGGCTTCGCGCTGGCGCTACCCAATATAAATCTGGCGCTCAAACACGCCGGCGGCAAATTGTTTCCGCTAGGACTCTTCAAAATCCTGTATCATCAACGATTGATCAAGGAATTGCGGGTGGTCGCCTTGGGCGTGGTGGAAGAGTACCGCACCCTCGGCGTGGCCGCCGGATTTTACGCTGAACTGATTCGCAACGCCAGGCGTATGGGTTATGGACTGAGCGAAATGTCCTGGGTATTGGAAGATAATGTTCTTATGAACCGGTCCCTGAAGACCATGGGCGCTAAAAAGTACAAAACGTACCGAATCTACGAATGGAACTGAGAACGATGCGCAGCTCTTCGACTACCGTCATACAGAGCCGAAAGAACGGGTCCAGCCACGCCCGCTCCACCGACCTCTTCGACAAGTGCCGGAATTTCACGCGTCCGGGCGACCTGCAGGCCGCCGGATTGTACATGTATTTCGAAGTCTTCAGCCAGCGCGAAGGATGCGGGCCCGGTGAGGTCCGCATGGGCGACCGCAAGGTGCTGATGTTCGGCTGCAACGATTACCTGGACCTGATCACGCACCCCAAGGTCAAGGAAGCCGCCATCGACGCTGTCCGCAAATATGGCAGCGGCTGCAGCGGCTCGCGCCTGCTCAACGGCACGCTCGACTTGCATGTGAAGCTGGAAGCCGAGTTGGCGGCTTTCGTGCATAAGGAAGCCGCCGTCATCTTCGGCACCGGTTTCCAGGCCAATTACGCCTCGCTCGCGGCGCTGGCTGAAAAAGGCGATGCGCTGCTGTGCGATCATAATCTGCACGCCAGCCTGGTGGAAGGCGCGCTGCGCTCCACCGCGCGCACCGTGCGCTTCCGCCACAACGATCTCGATCACCTGGAGCGCTGTCTCGAAAACTGCCCGCCCGAAGAACGCATCCTGATCGTTTCCGAAGGCGTGTTCAGCATGGAGGGCGATGTCGCCGACCTGCGCGGCATCGTGAAACTCGCGAAGCCCTACGGCGCGCGCATCTACGTGGATGAGGCGCACGGCATCGGCGTGCTGGGACCGACCGGCGCAGGCGCGGCCGAGCATCTGGGCGTGCTGGACGATATCGACATTATCATGGGCACGTTCAGCAAGTCGCTGGCCTCGGTGGGCGGCTTCGTGGCGTCGAGCAAAGAGGTCGTCGACTACCTGAAGCACACCTCGCGCCCGTTTGTATTCTCGGCCAGCCTGCCGCCCGCCTCGGTAGCCGCCGTAGCCGCGGCGCTGGACGTGATGCGCAAGGAACCCGAGCGCCAGAAGCGGCTGCTGCACATCGCCGGCCGCCTGCGCCAGGAATTGCGCCTGTGCGGCTTTCCGGTGCTGGATGGCGAAACCGCCATCGTGCCGGTGGTGGTGGAAAACGAAATCGACCTCTGCCGCCTCTGCAAGGCGTTGCTGGAGGAAGGCATCTACATCAACCCGGTGCTGCGTCCCGCCGCCGCGCAAAACCTGCTGCGCATCTCCTGCACCGCCGCCCATACCGAGCGCCAGGTGGAGCGCCTGGTGGACACCCTCGACCGCGTGGCCAAGCGCCTCGAAATCGAGTTCTAGTAGGGCAGCGCCATGCGCTGCCATCTCAGGCTTCGAAATCATCTAAGCGGAGCAGCGCCATGCGCTGCAGGCCGGCTCTCAGCCGCCTCCTGCCGCAGAGCAGTCTATCGCTTCCCGGCCTTCCCTGCCCGCCACGCTGCCACGAATCCCTCCGGGTCCTGCATCTCGGTCTCCACGCGAATCGTGCAGGTCACCAGATATAAAACCGCCAGCGGAATCCCGATTACGGTCAGGCACAGCAGCGAAAACAGCAGCCAGCTTCCCATGAACTCATTGCGAACGACTCTCGACATTGGTGCGACCTCTCGCGCTCTCGAACGGCAATCCTAGCATGCCCACGGCTCCCGCCATGCTACTGTGGAACTGAGTCAAGCAGCATGCATCCATTTTTCGCGGCGCTACTCGTATTCTCCCTCGCTCCCATTCAAGCCCTCGCCCAGCCGAAGTACGACCCCGGCGCAACGGACGCCGAAATCAAAATCGGCAACATCATGCCCTATACCGGCGCGTTCTCCGAATACGGCGCAACCGCCCGCGCCGAGGCCGCTTACTTTCAAATGATCGATGACCAGGGCGGCGTCAATGGCCGCAAAATCAAGTTCATCAGCCTCGATTCCGGCTCCGATACCAACCAGGCGATCACCCTCGCGCACCAACTCGTGGAACAGGACCGGGTTCTCGCGACCGTGGGCATCTGGGGCACGCCCGCCAACATGGCCATCCGCCCCTACATGAACGAGCGCAAGGTGCCCCAGCTTTTCGTCGCCGCCACCGAATCGGCATTCGACGATCCGTCGCATTTCCCGTGGACCATGGGGTTTCAGGCCACCCGGCGCACCGAGGGTCTGGTCTATGCCAAGTACATCCTGCAACACAAGCCCGGCGCCAAGGTTGGGATACTCTACGCGCGCGACCCATCCAGCCAGGAGTGGCTGCAAGGTATCCGCGACGGCTTCGGCGCAAAGGCCTCCGCCATCGTCGTGAAGGAAGCGGCCTTCGAATATTCCGATCCGCCAGCGCTCGACGCGCAGATCGCGGCGCTCAAGGATTCCGGCGCCAATGTCTTCCTGAATCTGGCGGTCGGAAGGCTCGCCACACGCGCCATTCTCCAGGCTTACGACCTCGATTGGCATCCGCTGCAGTTCATCCCCAACGCATCGCTCTCCGTCGCCGCGTTCCTGGAGCCGGCCGGATTGAAGAAGGCCGCCGGAATTATTACGAATGCCCGCTCCAAATCGTGGAGCAAGCCGCAATCGAGACAAGACCCCGCGGTCCGCGCATTCCTGGAATGGATGAAGAAATACAATCCGGACGCGAGTCTCAAGGATGCCAACTATGTGTATGGCTATGAAGTCGCGCAGGCGCTGGTGGAAGTGCTGAAGAAGTGCGGCAACGATCTGACGCGTGCCAACGTCATGAAGCAGGCCGCCAGCCTCGATCTGGAATTGAGCATGCTTCGTCCTGGCATTCGAGTCACCACCAGCGCCACTGACTATCAACCGATCAAACAGTTGTATCTCGTTCAGTTCGACGGGCAGGACTGGGTTCCCATCGGCAACTGACCAGGAGGAGGTCATGCATCGCTTTCGTCCTTTTGCAACCGTTTCGCTGTGCGCGCTGGCAGGGCTATGCGCCGCCGCGCCGGCCCAGGCGTCACACGCATATGTTTCGGTATGCTGCACCGTGCCGTCTTCAATCTCCGTGGTCAGCCGTGCCACCCACAACGTGACCGGCACGCTGATCGCCGGCGAAGGCGCCGCATTTGTGGCGCTGACGCCCGACGGCCAGACCGCCTACGTGGCCAACGAAAATGGTCCCAGTATCTACGCCATCGACACCGCCACTGGAGTGCCCACCGCCGAAATATCGCTGGCCGCGTATGACGAATACCCTTACGCCGCGGTTCTCAGTCCCGACGGGAGCACGCTCTATGTGCTCGCTACCGTGATTTCACTCGGTATCCAGACTGGCTTTATCGATCTTCTGGCTCTCGACACCACCACCGGCGCGCTGCTCTTCAACGATCCGATACCCGGCACACCCGACGGCGCTACCGATCCCGAGCACTTGCCCCCGCCAGCCATCTCCGCCGATGGCCAGACTATCTACATCGCCGGCTACGAGTTCATCGTCTTCAACGCCGCCACCCAGACCGTCACCGCAACTGTCGCTACTCCCCCAGGATATGCGGGGCCGGAAGGACTGGCGGTGACGCCGGACGACGCTTACGCCATTGTGACCGGAAATGGCATTATTAACGGCAACGGCGAGCTCACTCTGGTGGACTTGAAAACGCTGGCGATCGTGAAGCAGATCGGCTACGGCCGCGACGGATTCATTGGTCCGGTGGTCTGCTCGCCCGACGGGTTGCTCGCGTATTTCGTCTTGAACCAGAACACTTCACATCAAGTGCAGGTCCTGGCGTTTGACATTGCCAGCCGGCAGGTGGTGAACACGTTTTCGGCCGGAAGCGGTCTTGGCCAAGCCATCGCCATCACTCCGGACGGATCGGAGATCGAAGTGGGCAACAGCTACAATGCTACAGTGACGGCCCTGAACGCCGCCTCCGGAGCGGTGATTGCGACGGTCGCCACGCTGGGCCAATTGGTATCGATCGCTGTCTCCGCGGATGGTCAATCGATCTATGTGCCCAACTTCGAGTCTTCTATGGTGGAAGTCATCGACCCCTCCACAACCGAGATCACGGGCCAAATTCCGGCCGGCGCGATTGACGCGATCTTCGACAAACCCTACACCCTGAGAGTCAGCGCCGACGGCGCCCGCGCCGTGGTCACGGGCACCGCGAGTCTTACGGTGATCGACGCCGCCGGACAACAACTGATCGGCGTGGTGTCCATGCCCGGCGTGCTGAACGACGTGGCTCTGGCGTCGCACGGGAACCCAGCCTATGTCGCGATGGCTGCGCCGGCCGGGGGCACGGCTCAGATCCTGGCTGTCGATACCGCGGCGTTGACTGTGTCGGGTACCATGAACCTGACTTCCGCGGATCGCCCGGTGAGTGCCGCTCTATCTCCGGACGGCAGCACGCTATATATCACGGACGAGAACTGTCCCGCGGGAGGACGCTGCGTGCAGCAGGTGATCGAGATCGACACCGCGACTCTGCAGATCGCCGGCCGGATTCCCCTCAGCGCGAGTTCCGAACTGCCCGGCCAGATCGTAGTTACCACGGACGGTGCGACCGCTTACGTGGCCAACCCGATTTCCGCGTCCAAGGGCGTCATCTCGGTCGTCGACCTGGCGCAGGCCGTTGTCGCCGCCACCATCCCGCTTGAGTACATCCCAGGCGGCATCGCGCTCGCGCCTGACCAGCAGACTCTATATGTGCTGGATGGCTTTATTACTCCCGGAGGCATTCTCGCGGGCGGCTACATAATCGATCTCCAGCAACAGGCCATCACAGGGGCGTTTCCAGGCGGCCCCAGATACCCATCCCAGATAGCCGTTGGTCCGTCCAGCGAGCTCGTCTACGTGACCAATGCCACCAGGGGCGAAATGGAGGTGTTCACCGCGCCTCCCAACCGCCCGCCCCATAAGTCGGGCATCGCTTTGCCGGGACCGTCGGGCGGCGTAGGTTTCTCTCCGCGATATTGACGTGGCGCATGCACTCGTGCGTGCCGTGCCGGCACAATCGGCTTTACAAATCCTTACAGAATAACGATTGCCATCGCCCTGCAACTGAGGCATACTTAACCTATTCCCGGAGGCCAATTGATGTCGGTGCACCGCATAAGTCCGCTGTTGGCCGCGCTCACCATCCTCGCGCCCTACAGCGCCGCTCAAACTCCGCCGGCCGTCACCACGCTATACACCTTTACCGGCCAGAACGGCGATGGAGCTTCTCCCAATGGCGGCGTGGTTCCCGGACCCAAGGGCGCGCTGTATGGCACCACCGAATTTGGCGGGAGTTCAGCGGCTTGCCTGACCAACGGCTGTGGCACCGTATTCGCGTTGGAACCCTCTGGGCCGGGTGGTGGAACCTGGATCGAATCCATCCTGCACAACTTCACCAGCAGTGACGGAGCCACCCCCGATGCCGGTGTCGTCATAGGCCAGGGCGGAGTGCTCTATGGCACGACGTACGCAGGCGGGGCATATGGGTGCTACGACTGCGGCACTGTGTTCGAATTAGTTCCGCCGGCCGCCGCGCTCGCTACGCCGGGCGGAACCTGGACGGAGGATGTACTCCACAGCTTTGGCGGACCGGGCGATGCATCCGGCCCGCAAACAGGATTGGTCGTCGGCGGCAACGGCGCGCTCTACGGCACCACACTCGGGCCGGGCGGCGGGACGGTATTCGAACTGAGGCCACCCTCGGCGTCCGGCGGAGCATGGACCGAGATCATCCTGCATACCTTCACCAGTGGACACGGCGATGGGGTCACTCCCTCCGGAACGATAGCGCTCGGCGCGAATCGAGCGCTCTACGGCGCAACGCTGGTCGGCGGCGCGTACGGACAAGGTACGGTCTTCGAACTGAGTCCACCGGCAACGCGGGCCGGTCCCTGGAAGGAAACGGTGCTTTACAGTTTCACCGGCGGCGGCGATGGAGCCAATCCCTATGCCGGCGTGGTGCTCGGCGCGCACGGCGCGATCTATGGCACCACCCAGGAGGGCGGCGGTACGGGCAACGGCGTGGTATTCGAACTAACGCCGCCAGCCGCGCCCGGCGGGGCTTGGACGGAATCCGTACTTTACAACTTTTGCAGCGCCTTCGATTGCTCCGACGGCTATGTGCCCTATGCCTCGCTCCTGTTCGCGCAAGGAACGCTCTACGGCGACACTTACATGGGCGGCGCCTCGAATGAGGGCGCCTTATTCGAACTGCAGCCACCGCCAGTGCCGGGCGAAGCATGGACTTACACCGTCTTGTACAGCTTCACTCTGGTGCACGGAGCCTTTCCGTCAGGTCCGTTGTTCATGGATAAGGACGGAGAGATCTACGGCACGACTTTTTCCGGCTGGGATGGTCCCGGCACAGTGTTCAAGCTGACGCCATGAAATACACCAGGCCGATCTGTCTCTTGTGCGCAACGGCTTCCATCGCCGCCGCTCAAAGCGCTGCCGTGATCTCGTTCAACTCGCCGCGCGTCTATTCCGCCGGATATCGAGCCACCGTGGTGGCCGACTTCAACGGCGACGGGAAGTTGGATCTCGTGGCGGTCGGTTCTTTGACCGGCCTGCCTTCCGGCACCGTGTCCGTCCTGCTCGGCTATGGCGACGGCGCCTTCCAGCCGCCCGTGAACTACAATGTTCCAGGTTCCGGCAGGTTCGTGGCAGTGGGGGACTTCAACCGCGATGGGAAACCGGATCTGGCAGTGGTGAACGGAACCAGCCCCTCTGCCGGCGCCAACGTCGCCATCCTCTTGGGTAATGGAGACGGAACCTTCCAACCGGCGGTTACCTATCCGGCCGGAAGCGATCCGGTCTGGGTGGCCGTGGGAGACTTCAACGGAGACGGCAAACCGGACTTGGCGGTCGCCAACACGCACACTAATACAGTGTCCCTGCTGATCGGCAATGGCGACGGCACGTTCGGCGCGCCGATGTCGATCGCGGCAGGAGCTTCACCCGCGTCGGTTGTAGCGGCGGATTTCAATGAAGATGGCAAATTGGATTTGGCGGTGGCCAATCTCAACAATCCTTCCGGCTGCGTATCGATTCTGTTGGGCACGGGCAATGGCGGCTTTCAACCCCCGGTGAGCTACGGTAAGGGCAGCGCCGATGCTCTCGTGGTGGGCGACTTCAACGCGGATGGAAAACCGGATCTCGCGGTGGCCAACGGCGACTACGGAGTCTCCATCCTGCTCGGCGCCGGCAACGGCGCCTTCGGACCGCCTGCGAACTATCCGGTGTTCGGCAAGCCCACTTCTCTGGCGATAGGCGATTTTAACGGAGATCGTAAACCGGATTTGGCGTCCGATACCGGCGCCATCCTGCTGGGCGACGGCCATGGGACCTTCCAGCCGGCCCTGCATTACTACGTGCCGCTGGGAGCCACTTTTGTCAGCGTCGGCGATTTCAACGCGGACGCACACGACGACTTGGCCGTGTCGTCGAACAGTGACCCCACGGGAGTCGCGATTCTGCTCGGGCGGGGCGATGCCACCTTCCAGCACCCTGTGAATTTTAGCGTGCCGTCGAGCGCGGTATCCGTGGCCGCCGGCGACTTCAACCGCGACGGGAACCTCGACCTCGCGGTGGCCAATGGCGCCACCGTTTCCGTTCTGCTGGGCAACGGAAACGGTACTTTCCAGCCGGCTGTCAGTTACTCTGCGGGGCAACTGCCCTCCGGAGTAGCCGTAGGCGATTTCAACGGAGATGGGCGACTGGACTTAGCGGTGGTCAACGTGGGCCTGTCCGAGGTTGGCTCGGTCTCCATCCTGCTGGGCAACGGCGATGGAACCTTCGAGCCGCCGGTAAACTCAGACGCACCCTATGGCGCAAACTGCATCGCTGTGGCGGATTTTAACGGCGATGGTAAGTTGGATGTTGTGGTGAGCGATGGAGCGTACCTGGGCGACTTGGTGGCGATTATGCTGGGCCAGGGCGACGGTACCTTATTGCCGGCGGTAAGTTATGCTCTGCCAAGCTCGGTAAACGGCGTCGCGGTAGGTGACTTCAATGGTGATGGCAAAGCGGACATCGCCGCCAACGGTCAGAACGATTTGACGATTCTAATAGGTAACGGCGACGGTACTTTTCAGTTGCCGGTGAACTATCGCAGTGGCGGCGGAGACTCCCGCGACAGTGCCCCGGCTGTCGGCGACATCAATGGCGATGGCAAGCTGGACATCGTTCTCCCTACTGGCGAGATCTTCCTTGGTAACGCCGACGGCACTTTCCAACAATCGCCGGTAACATTACCTGAGTATGGTACTTCCGTAGTTATCCAGGACTTGAATGGCGACGGCAAGCCGGATCTGGCATTCGGCGATTATTATAACGATACGGTCTCGGTTTTCGCCGGCAATGGAGACGGCACGTTTCAGCCGGCCATGAGCTTCGCTGTAGCGGGCCTGCCCAGCGGGATCGCGGCGGGCGATTTCAACCGGGATGGCAGGCCGGATCTGGCGGTGGGCGCCGGCGCGGCCGTAACCGTCCTGACGAACACCGCACGATAGGTAATGCGCGGAGCCAGGTGGGGCAGGACTCCAGTCCTGCGCGGGTCCTCCAGGACCCGCTCTTCGCATAACGAAATCAGCCCTCCTACAGTTTCGCCATATTCACCAGCGCCCGCCGGCTAGCCCACTCCGCGCCGACTTCGGTGACCACGATGCGGTCCCGATCGTCGATCAATTGACGGAAAATCTCCTTCAACTCGGCCGCCGAGTAGGTGCTGCGCAGCGCCCACTGATTGTCGAGCACCTGCTTCGCCTCCAGCGTGCGCAGGCGCTCCTTCAAGGACCGGTAATCGCCGGACTGGAGAAAATTACACGTTACCAGGTAAAGCTTGAGAGCCATCGAAAGCATTATACTCTAAAAGCGAACAAAAGGCGAATGCAAAATGGCCGAGATCCACCAACAGCGGTGCAGAACCACCAACAAAACGCCGATTACCCATTTAGTTTCAAGTGCTTCCAGAGTGGCGAGCCGTTTGCATCAGTACTGGCCAGGAGGCTGTTATGAAATCCAAATTGTTAGCCGTTCTGTTGTTGGCGGGAGGTTCTCTGTTCGCCGCACCCGCGGTGGTCGTTGGCATCGGCGTGGCGCCGCCCGCTCCGGTGGTCGCCTATGTACCCCGCGCGCCCGGTCCCGGATACGCCTGGGTCGGCGGATATTGGTATCCGGCCGGCGCCCGCTGGGCATGGCGCGCCGGCTATTGGGCGCACCCGCCCTACGCCCGCGCTTACTGGGCTGGACCGCGTTACTTTGGCGGCCGGTATTACCGCGGCTACTGGCGCCGCTAACTGAAGTCGGGCGGCGCCATGCGCTGCCTGCCTAGCTGCCTGCCTAGCTGACTCCCCTGCAACGGGCCACGGCGTCCTTCCAGCCTGAGAAGAGAAGGTCGCGCGTGGCCCCGCCCATCTCCGGCTCGAAACGCCGCTCAGCGCGCCAGAAACTCTCCACTTCACCCACACCCTTCCAGAAACCCGTCGCCAGGCCAGCCAGATACGCAGCGCCTAAAGCGGTGGTCTCAATGTCGGCAGGCCGCACAATCGGACAGTCCAGTATGTCGGCCTGGAACTGCATCAGGAAGTTGTTGGCGGCCGCGCCGCCATCCACGCGCAATTCGGAGATGCGCTCTCCGGCATCCGCCTGCATGGCGTCGATCAACTCGCGCGTCTGATAAGCGATACTTTCCAGCGTAGCGCGCACAATATGCGTTCGGTCGCTCGAACGCGTCAGGCCGCAGAGAATGCCGCGCGCCCCGGCATCCCAATACGGCGCACCCAAACCCACAAACGCGGGCACCAGGTAGACGCCGCCGGTATCGGGCACGGAAGCGGCCAACGTCTCCGATTCAGCCGCGGTTTGGATCAGGCCCAGCTTGTCGCGCAGCCATTGCACCGCCGCTCCGGCCACGAATACGCTGCCCTCAATCGCGAATTGCGGCAGGCCGCTGGTGGACGCCGCGCGCGTACCCAACAGGCGATTCCGTGACACCGGCAGATGGCCGCCCGTGTGCATCAGCGCGAAACATCCGGTGCCGTATGTGTTCTTCGACAGTCCCGCGCGAAAACAGGCTTGGCCCGCCAACGCGGCCTGCTGATCGCCCGCGATGCCCGCGATGGGAATCTCCGCGCCGAAGTGTTCCGCGTCGACGGCCCCTACCACGGCGCTTGAAGGCGCGATGCGCGGCAGCATGACGCGCGGCACGTCGAGCGTGCGCAGCAGATCGTCGTCCCACGCGCCGGTCTCCAGATTCATCAGCATCGTACGCGAGGCGTTGGTGGCGTCCGTGACATGCACCGCGCCATTGGTCAGCTTCCAGATCAGCCAGGTGTCCACGTTGCCGAACAGCAGTTCGCCGTCAAGCGCCTTCTGCCGTGCGCCGGGCACGTTCTCGAGTATCCAGCGGATCTTGCTGCCCGAAAAATAAGCGTCGATCACCAGGCCCGTGCGCCGCGTGATATCGGCCGCGGCGGAGCTTTGCGCCAACTCCGCGCAATAGCCCGCGGTGCGTCGGCATTGCCAGACGATGGCGGGCGCCACCGGCCGCCCTGTCGCGCGCTCCCAAACCACGGTGGTCTCACGCTGGTTGGTGATCCCCGCCGCGACAATCCGCGACGCCGGCACGCCGGCATGGTCCAGCAGCAAGCGCGCGGCATAGAGCTGCGCATTCCAGATCTCATCGGCATCCTGCTCCACCCACCCCGCCTGCGGATAGCGGCAGTGGACCGGCGCGGACTCGATGGCGACGTTGCGCCCTTGTTCGTCATACAGCGCGGCCCGCGCGCTGGTGGTGCCTTCGTCGAGGGACAGCACAAATGGCATGGGGCAATTATATCTTGCGGAGGGCGGGCTTTAGCCGGCGCGGGGCTTCAGCCGCGCTCTTTCACCCGCCGTTGCAGCGATCCCGGCGCGCGGAGTAACATGGGACGGTTATGGCCGACCCTGCCCCTCAGCCAATACCTTCTGCATCTCCCACGACGATCGCGCCCGAGCGCTGGAGCCTCCTCAACCGGATCTGGTTTCGCTTCGCTTGCGTGTACCTGGTTTTCTACTGCTGGCCCTACGCCGGGAAATCGAACCTGTTCGACGCTATTCCCAGCTTTGGCGTTGGCTCCATGAACGACGACGATGCGCTAGGATTGACCAAGATAGCGGAAGCTCCGTGGCATGCTCTCTGCCCGTGGGTCGCCGTCCACATCTTTCACCTGCATGGCCCTGTAACTCAATACCATGTCACGGGCAGCGGCGACACTACCCTGGACTACGTGCTGGTCTTCTGCTTCGCCACACTCGCTGCCTTTGCGGCGCTGGTCTGGTCCGTAATCGACCGCCGCCGTCCAAACTACCGCACGCTATACGCATGGCTCCGGCTCCTGATTCGCTTTACGCTTGCATTTACCATGCTTTCGTACGGTTTCGCCAAGGTGTATCCGCTGCAATTCATGCCGCCCTTCCTTTCGCAGCTCACCGAGACTTATGGGGAGTCGTCGCCCATGGGCATTCTCTGGACCTTTATGGGCGCATCGACCGCCTACAGCCGATTTTGCGGACTGGTGGAAGTCTCGGCCGGACTGCTCCTGTTGTTTCGCCGGACCACATCGCTCGGGGCGCTGGTGGCCGCGGGAGCCATGTTGAATGTGGCCGCCCTCAATTTCTGCTACGACGTCCCCGTTAAGTTATACTCGGCCCACCTGATCCTGATGTCGCTTTTCCTGCTGATCCCGGACGCTGGAGCTCTGGCGCGATTCTTCCTGTTCCATAAGCCGGCGCAGCTCGACAGCGTATGGCTGCCAAGGTTCCAGCGCCGTTGGTTGCGGACCGCCGCGATTGCATTGCAGACGCTAGTAATCGTCTCGGTGCTTTACAACAACATCTGGGGCGGATATAGGAGCCTCAAAACGTACTCCACGACTTATTTTAAGCGCGCGCCTCTCTACGGCATATGGAATGCCGATAGCTCAACGGCGGATTGGCATCAGATGATTGTCGAGTTTTCGACGGGACTGTCGATTCGCGATGCCGCCAATCGGAAGACCTACTTCCAAACGGCCTACGACGAGCCGCACCATACTATCAAACTAACCTCTGGCCAGAAAAAAGGGGATTTCACCTATTCCCAGCCCGATGCGCAACACCTGGTCCTGCGCGGGAGTCTGGGCGGCAACCCGATCGTCGCCGAGTTCCATCGGTTGGACGCCTCCAAGTTTCTGCTAACCAGCCGGGGCTTTCATTGGATCAACGAAGATCCGTTCAATCGTTGAACCTGGGTTGAACCTGAGCTTGCAATCCACCCTTCAACCGGGTAGCATGATTAAGATGCGGCGCGTTCCGGCCATCCTGCTGGTGTTCGTATTCAGCTTCTCGCTGATCGCGCCCGCGCTGTTTGCGGACGCTGAGTCGAACCTGCCGGCCTGCTGCCGCCGCGATGGCAAACACCATTGCGGCATGATGGATCGGGACATGGCGGAAGCGCCATCGTCCGGCTTGGCGGTCGCGGCGCTGCATGTCAAGTGCCCGTTCTTCCCTAACGCGGCCGCTGTAGTTCCACACTCCGAAGCGGCGTTGCCGGCGGCATCGCAGACGGCGGCCGTCTCGATTGGCGTCCGGATTGTAAGTCGGGCTCGGGCAGCCGCCGGCTGTTCCGTTTCATTCGGCCGATCTCATCGGAAACGCGGTCCTCCCTCTCTCCTTTCCTAACATCGTCGTGCGCTGAAAAACGACAGGCCGGAAGGCCTGTCCTACAACGATGGAGAGTTCATGCGAAAGTTCTGTCTGTGTCTGGGTGTCTTCTTAATACTTGGTTCTCCGCTGCGCGCCACAATTTTTGGAAAGATACAAGGAATCGTTCACGATCCGCAGCATCGGCCCGTGACCGGCGCCGCGGTCAAGCTGCGGGCAATCGCTTCGGACTGGTCCGCCACCGCGCAAGCGGACGATCACGGTGAGTTTCTCTTCACTACCGTTCCGGTCGGCGACTATAGAATCACTGTCACTCAGCCTAAATTCGAAACTTCGGAGCAGACCGTCACAGTGGCCTCCGGATCGGCGCCGGTTCTCCACTTTCAACTGGCGATAGCGCCCTTGAATCAAATTACGGTTGTCGCCGGCCAGGCGGAAGCGGTCAATATGGATTCCGTAACTCCCACCAGCCTGGTGAACCGCGCGGACATAGCCGAAACCCCGGGCGCCGGGCGCACCAATAGTATGGCCATGATCGCCGACTACACGCCCGGCGCCTACGTAACCCACGACATGCTGCACATGCGCGGAGGACATCAAGTCGATTGGCTGATCGACGGCGTGCCCATACCCAACACCAATATCGCCACCAATCTGGGCCCGCAGATCGACCCCAAAGACATCGATTATCTCGAAGTCCAGCGGGGTAGCTACGATGCGGAATACGGAGACCGCACCTATGGCATCTTCAATATCGTGCCCCGATCCGGCTTCCAAGGGAACAACGACGCGGAACTCGTCGCCTCGTTCGGCAATTGGTACCAAACCAACGACCAACTCAATTTCAGCGGGCACACGGAGCGCTTCGCCTATTACCTAAGTGTAAATGCAAATCGCAGCGACTACGGTCTGCAATCCCCCATCGGGCAAGTGGTTCACGACGCGGATAACGGCTATGGAGGATTCGCGTCCTTCATATTCAACCCCAGTTCCCACGACCAGTTCCGGCTGGTCGCCTCGTTGCGCCAGGATTACTACCAGATCCCCATCGACCCGGATCCCAACTCAGCGGGAAATCGGGTTTATCCGAGTTACGGGCTGCGCGACAGCGAACGCGAACCCGATGGTTACGTCACTTTCTCCTGGGACCACACCTTCAATCCAAACCTGCTGCTGACTGTATCGCCTTTCTATCATTACAACCAGGCTAGCTATACCGGCGGACCGCACGATGTGCCCGTGATCTCGACTGTGAATCAGACCGCCAACTATGCCGGCTTGCAATCGACGTTGAACGCGACCGTCGGGAAGAACACGGTGGAAGTAGGAGTTTACGGATTCGCCCAGCGCCAGAGCAACTTCTTCAATAACGTTTTTACGGAGTGCGGTACGAGCTGCCAGAACTTCGGCCCGTCTTCGGCGGCGGTAACCGGCGGATTGGCTGAGGAGTTTATCAGCGACAGATTTAAGGCAACCTCGTGGTTGACGCTGATCGCGGGCTTGCGCGAATCGCACTTCACCGCCCCTGGAGCCGGAACCGAGCCGGGTGTCGTGCAGAACGCGACCGACCCGCGCTTTGGCATTGCGATTAGAATCCCGCGCCTGAACTGGGTCTTTCATGGCTTCTACGGCCACTTTTATCAGCCGCCTCCACTCCTGACGGCTACGGGTCCATTGCTCGACTTAGCCACCAGCCAGACTCTGACTTTCGCCCCCCTGAAGGGAGAGCGCGACGAAGAATACCAATTCGGCGTGTCGATTCCCTTTCGCGGCTGGGTACTCGAGGAGGATACCTTTCAAACACGCGGGCAGAATTGGCTGGACCACAACAATATCGGCGAATCAAACATTTTCTGGCCCATCACCTGGGCTGCCTCGCTGATTCAGGGTTGGGAGACTACCCTGCGCTCTCCACGCCTCTGGCGCCGCGCGCAGGTCCACGTCGCCTACTCGAATCAGATCGCGCAGGCCACCGCGCCCATCACCGGAGGCGTAGTCTGCCCTGCTCCCGTGTCGGCGGCCTGCCCCGTTGCCATCGCGCCGGGATATGCGCCGGTGGACCACGATCAGCGAAACACGCTGAACTTCGGGGCCAATTCAAGGCTGCCCTGGCAGGTGTTCGCGGCGGCCAATGTGTACTACGGCTCGGGCTTCACCAACGGGTTGCCGGACGCGCAATATCCGGGGAACTATCTGCCCCCGCACACCACGGTCGACATTTCGCTAGGGAAAAGCTTTGGCGACGGCGAGAGATACAAAGTGTCGTTGACCGCTCTGAATGTGGCGAATCGGCGCGTGTTGCTCGACAACAGCCTGACTTTTGGCGGATTCCACTTCAACGACCCGCGGCAGATTTACGGCGAATTCCGTTGGAGGTTTCACTACTGAGTGGGGCAGCGCCATGCGCTGCCGGGCCGCTATAATATCCGTATGTTCTTTCGCCGGCAGCACTCCATCGAACTCACGTTCCAGGACCGGCTCGACAATCTGAAGCGGGCGGGATTCAGCGTCGCGCCCCGGCCCGATGGCGCGGTGCTGGTCGCGAAGGGAGAATGTGCGGTCGCGCTACGCGAAAGCGGCGGACAGGTGCGGCGCGCCGAATTGGCCGGCATCCTGATGGGCGGCGAGATCGGTTCCCTGGTGGATGGCGGCTACCAGAAGTTCTTCCGCACGCCTTCCGGGAAGAGCAAGCCGGCGCTGGCAGCCGACTTGAAGGCGCTGCACGATTTCGAAGAAGATCTGAAACAGGGGCTGGGATTGGAAAGCCTCTACAATGAGTCACTGGGCACGGTTTCGACTTATTACCTGTATGACCGGGTGAAGGACCGGGACCAGGGTGTGCCCAAGCGTGTCTGGGAGTAGCCAAGCGCCCGCTCCGCTTCGAATATCCCTTTGTTACTCCAGCCGAGACAAGCCCGCCATTTGCCAGTTACACATCTGGTTGAGGGAGAGCGGATACGAGCCTTCGCTGGACTAGGACTAGGAGGGTTGGGTGCACGTCACCGGGGAGCTGGAAGCGAAGCTGGCACGCTCCGCCTCCTTGCAGGGCCGCGGCCCCGACCAGTTGACTCCCTCAGTCGTTCCGGAATATCGCAATCGAACAGCCTGACGGAAATCAGGAAGACGGTCCCGTCTGGCCGCTCGTCGGCGGCGAGGACGATCTTGATCTCCTTTTGAAGGTACCTTTGTTTCGTCACCGACTACCGGGAAAAGGCAATCACGAACAACATCCGCGTTACGGACTGCCTTGTGTATTTCTTGTCACCACCCCGGATACACGAACGGGCCGGCGTGGACGCCGGCCGCAGGACTGGAGTCCTGCCCCACTACTTCCCCGGTTGGGCCGCCTGCTTGCGCAGCTGCTCGAAGTACTGCTGCACGTATGACTGCAACGCCACCGGCACCTCGTCGCGATTGATCTCGCCGCCGGCCTGCGCGTGATGCGCGTCGCGCTGCGCGTAAGGCGTGCGCAACTGCTGATTGCTGTTCTCCACTTCCACCGTCACTTCTCCGGTCACATTGGCCGCGCGCTTGCCGATGATCTCGCTGATCTTGCCCATGGCCGCAAGCTGCTCGGCCAGCTTCACGTCCTTGCTGCCGTCCTGCCGGCCGATGCCGCTGCCGGGCTGCTTGGTGGCCGGCTGCTGTCCGCTCTGGCCGGGACTGCCCGGCTGCGTGCTCTGCGCATTCTGACTATCGTCTCCAGGCTGACCGTCCTTCGCATCGGCGTGCTGCCCGTCGCCCGGCTGCCGGCCCTGTTTGCCGTCCTGGCCGGCATTGCCGGATTGGTTCTTCTGCTGGCCGCCGTTCTGCGCGCCCGCCTGCTGTTGTCCCTGCGGCCGCATGCGATTCATCAAACTCGACATGGCGTCGCGGAATTTGCCTAGCAGGCCGGAGTTTTCACCCTGATTGCCGGAGCCTTGCTTATCGTCGCCCTGCCCCTGCTTGCCGGATTTTCCTGGCGATGGACCCTGCTTGCCGTCGCCCGATTGCTGGTTGCCCGGGTTAGCGCTGACGCCCTCCGGTGGCTCGCTCTCGCTCTGTTCGCCTTCGAGTTTCGTAGACTGCGCCAGCTTGGAATTGTCCGGACGGCTGGATGCGGCCTTGTTATCGACGTCGGGCTCGCCTACGGTATCCAGCGCGGATTCCGGCGCCGGGTCCAGCCCGCCTGGGCTCTTCTGCCCGCTGTCGTCGAGCGAAAATCCGGGATCTTCAAGACGCTTGGGATCGCGGGGGGCTTGGTTCTGGCGGTCGCGGGCGGCCTGCCGCGCTTTGGTGTAGCCCAGGCGGTCCTGCACAATGCGAGCCAACGGCGCGCGCAGATTCAATCGGCGGTTCAATCCATAGCGCAGGGCAAACAGGCTGCCCGCCACCAAGGCCAGCAGCACGGTCCAGTGTACGGCGCGTGGCAGGCGCATCGGAACGGCGCGCCGCGGATCCACACCGGCGGCGATGTGTTCGGCGTGCGACCATTGCGCGCGGCGCATGTCGCCGCCTTTATCGCTATCGGCGAAGAACACGGCTGTGGACAACGTGTCGGCGAGCCGCAGGTTGTGGTCCACGCGCTGCGCCACGCGATAAAGCGAGGGTGCGTTCCGCCAAGTGGCGTAAGCCCCGGCAGCGAGGGCGATCGCGGGCAGCAGGAGCAGCCATACCCAGCTCAGAATCTGCGATCCTACCAACAAAAGCAGGATGAATGAAGAAAACGCCGCACTGCCCGCATAGGCGGCATGGCGCAGTGCCTCGTTGGCGAGCATACGGCGGCGGGCGCGTCGGACCGTTTCGAAGACCATGAGGCCCTAGTGCTTCTTATTATCGCAAAAATCGGGACTTCACCCGAGAAGCACGACTTTTCGGCGGCAACCGGTGTTCCGGTAAAAGTAATGCCGGGCGCTACAATAGGATCACAAGCACGAGAAGCCACGGAGGAATTGGACATCTTGAGAGTTCTCATCGTCGACGACGAACCCGCGCAGCGCAGCGGGCTGGCCGCCATGGTATCGGCCTGGGGTATGACGGCCGAGACCGCGGCCGACGGCAATGAAGCGTTGGAGGCCCTGAGCCGCAACGGCGCGGACGTGATCCTGACGGATCTGAACATGCCCGGAATGGACGGTTTCGGCTTCCTCGAGAAGCTGCGGGAAATGGGCGATATGCCGCCCACCATCGTGCTGACGGCTTACGGCAACGTGGAAACGGCAGTGAGAACCGTACACGAGTTGGGCGCTTACTGGTTCCTGGAAAAGCCGATTCAGCCCAAGAGCCTGGAAGTGCTAGTGAGCCGCGCGGCGGCGCACGCCAGCCTGCGCAACGACAAGCAGACGCTGATGCGGCAACTGGCCAACAACGGCTCGCTGGGCGAGTTGGTGGGCGGGTCGCCCAAGATGCGGGAGATCTTCGCGCTGCTGCAGCAGGCCGGACCGAGCAAGGCTTGCGTGCTGATCACCGGCGAGAGCGGCACCGGCAAGGAAATGGTGGCGCGCACGCTGCACAAGCTCAGCCCGCGGCGGCAGGGGCCGTTCATCGCCATCAACTGCGCGGCGCTGCCGGAAACGCTGATCGAAAGCGAATTGTTCGGACATGAAAAGGGATCGTTCACGGGCGCGTCGGAGCGGCGTTCGGGTTGCTTCGAGCTGGCGCAGCATGGCACTCTGCTGCTGGACGAAATCGGCGAGATGCCGCTGCCCACGCAAGCCAAGCTGCTGCGCATCCTGGAGGATTCCAAGGTGCGGCGGCTAGGAGGCAAGACCGAATTCGAAGTGGACGTGCGCCTGGTGGCGGCCACCAACAAGGTGCCCGACGAAGCCATCCGCGGCGGCAATCTGCGGGAGGATCTGTTCTACCGGCTGAACGTTTTTCATATTCATCTGCCGCCGTTGCGCGAGCGCAAGGAGGATGTAGCGCCTATTTCCGAAGCGCTGATCGCCGGCCTCAACCGCAAGCACGAATGCCGGGTGACGGGCATCGCGCCGGAGGTGCTGGACGCGTTCGAGCGGCACTCCTGGCCGGGCAATGTGCGTGAATTGCGGAACGTGCTGGAACGCGCCGTGATTCTGGCGGGCGAGGGAAACATCGAATTGAAGCATGTCCCGGCATTCCTGCAGGGCCGCGCGGTGATGGCGGCGGCCGCTGGAGCTACATCGGGGGCGGCGACGGTGGACGATCCGGAATCGGTGCGCTTCAGTATCGGCACTACGGTGGAGGATGCCGAGAAGGGCCTCATCCTGCGGACGTTGGAACATACGCACAATAACAAGACCCGCGCGGCCGAGATTCTGGGCATCAGCCTGAAGACGCTGCACAATAAGTTGAAGGAGTACGGGGGATAGCGGGCGCGCCTTGCGCGCCTGTGCCGGCACGAGTGCCGACACGGCATGCACGAGTGCGTGCGCCACGAAGCTACGAAGCGATCGCGGCCGGCTCGAAGTAGCGCTGCGCCAGTTCCGGCTTCGCCAACACCGCCTTGCGCCAGCACGAGCGCGCCTCGAACTCATTGCCCAGCGACATCAGCGCGTGCCCCAGATTCAGCAGCGCTTCGCCGAACTGCGGATCGGTCTTCAGCGCTTCCCTGTAGAGCACCGCGGCGTCTTCCGGCTCTCCACGGCGCTGGCAGATCAGGCCGGCATTGTAGAGCAGTTCCGGGCTGCGCTCGCCGGCGTCCAGCAGTTGCCGGTAGATTTCGAAAGCCTTGTCGTAGTCCCGATGTTCGAGCGACAGGGCGGCCAGACCGCGCAGCGCTTCTTTGGAATCGGCGCCGGACGCGGTCAGTTCCTGGAAGCAGGTGCGCGCGGCATCCTTGTCGCCGGCGCGCCAGTGCGCGATGCCCAGATTCAGGCGGGCTTCCGGCCAGTTGGGACGCTTCACCAGACAGGACTGAAACGCCTGGATGCTGCCCGGATAGTCGGAGCGTTCCAGGCGCAGATGGCCGATGCGGAAGGCCGCGTCGTCGGAGTCGGGCGAGTCCTCCGGCACTTGCGCGTATAGCTTCTCGGCGGCTTCGGCGTCGCCCAATTGCTCGTGCACCAACCCCAGGTTCCAGTGTACGCCGGGCAGTTTCGGATCGACTTCGAGGGCCCGCTGATAAGCCGCGCGGGCGCCCTTTAGATCGCCCTGTTCCTGTAACGCGACGCCCAGGTTCAGGTGCGCTTGCGGAGAATCGGGCTGCACCCGGGTGGCGCGCGCGTAGGCTTCCGCGGCATTCCCCAGATCGCCGGCTTTATGGCAAGCGACGCCGAGGTTGAACCAGTTTTCGAAAACCGCCGGCGCCAGTTCGGCCAGCCTGCGGGAGTAGTCGGCGGCAGCTTGGTGGTCCCCGGCGGCGAAGGCTGCACCAGCCAGTCCCTCCAGCGCGATTTGGGATTTGGGCTGCGTCTCGGACAGGCGCTGCGCATACTTGCGTACCTGCTCGTAATCCTGATTTGCCAGGGAGAGCGATACCAGGTTGCCGAGGGCTTCCTCGGAATGCGGATTGCGGTTCAGGATGCGCTTGTATAGTTCGACCGCTTCGCTGCCGCGATCCCTTTTTTGAAGCGCTACAGCTTTACCGAAGAGGGCTTCGTCGTGATCCGGATGGTGCGCCAGAAAGCGGTCGTAGGCGTCCAGGGCTTCATTATGCAGGCCCACTTGCACCAGGCAAGCGCCCAAGGCAAGGTGCGCTTCGGAGCGTGCCGGATCGTTGGAGATGGCTTTGCGGAACGCCGCCGCGGCTTCATCCCAGCGCTCGACGCGCCCCAGGCATACGCCGGCATTGAAGTGCGCGGTGGGGTGCAGCGGCTGCAGCAGCGCCGCCTGCGAGTAGCTCTGGGCGGCCGGGCCGTAGTCCTGCAATTCGTATTGCAACTGGCCCAGCGCGAAATACAAGGCCGGGTGTCGTTCGCCGCCGTCCAGCGCGCGGACCAATTCCCTGGCGCCCTCGTCGAGCTTACCGTCGAGATGGAGGGACGCGGCCTTCGACAATACGCGGCTGATGCGCGCTTCCTGCGCCGTGGTGGCGGCCGTTTCCGCGCCGCCCGGGCTGGAGGCCCCATTCGCATCGTTGGCTAGATGAGGTCCTGCATGCCGGTAATCCATTGCTTGTGTCTCCCTTTCTGTTGCGGGGTCGGTTGCGCCTTCGCTGCTCTTGCCGGACAGCAAGCCGCAGATCCTGCCCAATATGTCGCCATGGCTTTCGAGCTTCACCCAGTAAACGCGGGCGCGCTCGCCAGCCTCGCTGAAAAAGCCGACGCCGCCGGTTTTGAGCCGGTCTTCGGTCCAGAAGTCCGCCTCCTGCCCCTCGATATAGGCGCGGTAGTGGTTGCCCTTCACATCCACGGTTACGCGGTAGGGCGTGTTCGCGTGGATCATCATGCGCAGAGGCGTCAATACGCGGGATCCCTGGTTGCCGTCGATCACCGGGTAGCGCACCATGGCCACCAACGGCCGCGGCCCCGGTTGGACGACGGTGAACTTCAGGGCGTAATAGTTGTCGGCATCGTGTGCGCGCACCACCCAATCGACGCTCTTGCTTTCGATTTGCGCCATGAACTCGAACCGGTAATCGGAAAGGGGCACGGAGGGGCGGTAGAGCGCCAACTGACCGGGATGGATGAAGCCATCGGTGCTGTACGACCAGCTCTTGGGCCACTTGGCCTGCACGCCTTTCCATTGACTCAAGCCGGTGCGGAAATCGTCCGCGAAGCTGCGCGTGGCCCGTTTGGACACCCACTGGCGGATGGAGTTGCCTTGCCAGGGAAGAGATGCGCTGAAGTTCTTGGAAGCGGCTCGCGGAAGCAATACGCCGGCGAGCAGCAGGGCGGCGGCGGCGGCGCCGATGAATAGCCATTTGCCCTCGTTCGATGGCGCGGCGTTCGCGTGCTTGAAGGCGCGCAGGTTGGTTTTGCGCGGCCCGGTGTCTTCGAGGTCCCGTGAAAAATGTGTGCCGCGCTCCGGCCGCACCAGGTCGTTGAACTTCGCCCTGACGGGATCCATCCGGAAGTGTGGATTGCACATGTGGACCACGCGCAGCGTCCACAGCACGGCCGAAGAGCGGACGGCGCGGCCCCCATCGGGCTTTAGCGCGAGGCCAAGGCCTTGGATCGCGCCGGCGGGCGGGGGCAAACAATCGATGCGGGGTAATGCGACATCGGCCGTCGGAAGCAAGGGCTGGTCCTTGGCGGCAGCCTGGCCGGCATCCCATGCCGCGTTCCACGACAGCGTAGCCGCGGCCGGCGCAGCGGGTGCGGGCGGCTCGGCGAGGGGCAGCGGAGCGGGGCCCATTTCTCCAAGCGTTGCCGCCGGAACGGCGGACAGATCATGCCGCGCGGCATGCGTCCGGATGTGGGCCGGCGCCACCGCCACGGCGGAGCGGAGATTTCGATTGCCGGCGGCTTCCTGGAGAGAAGCTACGGGCTGCAGCAATCCGGCGAGCGTGCCGATGGGGCCGGCAGAGCACACGACCTGCGGGCAGACGTGGCTGCCAAGCGGACCCAGCGGATTACGACTGGCATCCGCGCGGGCGGCATGCCACGAAGGCGTGGCCATGGGCGCTTCGGCTGGTTGCGGATCGGCCGTGGGGGCCAGCGGCGCGAGGTCCAGGGGACCCTTGATGGCGGATTCGACTTGCTGGGCGGTGGGCAGGGCGGCTTCTATGCCCGGCAGCGCGAGTGGTACACGGTTGGCCGTGGAGGCCGGAAGCATGGCCTTCTCGGCGGCGACGGGCAGGCCCGAAACCGGTGGGGCGGGCTGGGCTGCAACCGCTGAACGGGAAGATGCCGCGGCGGCGGGCGGTTTGGGAAGGTTGATGCCGAAATTGCGGGTCTCCGGTGTGTAGGCCAACGGCTCGGCGCACTGCGCGGGCAGAGACGCGGCTTCGAGAGGGCGAGGCTGAGAGGCCATCACGGCAGGCGAAAGGCCGGCTTGCGAAGCGGTGGCGGGACCGGCAGGCGCCGTGGGTCCGGCAATCGCGGTGCTGCGAGGCAAGATGGCGGCTGGGTGGATGGCGCTAGGCACAGGACCAATTGCGGCCGGATCGCCGGACAGCGGAGTAACGGCGCGCAATTGCGGGGAAGCGGGCGCCGCGTGGGCCGGCGCGAAGGTCCCCGCGGCTTCCGGCAGCGAGATCGCATTGGGAAGCGATCGGGCCGGCTCGGAGATGCGCGGCGCGGCAAACAGTGGCCTGGTGGCGCCGTTCGCGGCCACCAGCGGTGTTGGCCGGGCGCCAGCCGCGGACGTTTCCGGAGGCTGAATACTTATAGAGACCGAGGCAGCCGCGAGCGGCGCCGGATGAGGGGTGGTGAACGCGTGCCACGCCAGGCGCATGGGCATGGCCGCCAAGGTTTGTCCGAAGACCCAACGCGGCCTTTCCACACATGCGCCGGCGGCTTCCGCGCGCATGGCCGGTTGGTAAGCGTCAGGCAGCGACTTAGGCAATACGCGCAGCACGGCATAGGGGGCTGGACCGCCCTTGACGGACGGCCGCTCCATGAAATCCGCGAGGCGCGCCGGGCCGGGTTCCGGGGCTAGCGCCTCATAAAGCTGCTGGCGATAGCGTTCGCGAAACTGACTGCGATGCGCATCACTGCAGAACTCCAGGTCGCGGATCTGGCGGATTGGACCGATACCTTTGCCGCAAAATAGACACTGCACGCGCTGCCCTGCCTCCGACTATGACTCAGTTATTATAAGCCGACTATCCACTGGGAACAAGTTAAAAAGTTTGTCGTTTATGAAAGTTAGTGAATACTATCCAATTTACTACTGGTACGGGATGTTATCTTCGGTTAATACTATGAACCGAAGTTAGTGTTGCAAGGGCCAAGCGGAGATCGTCCGCGCCGGCGCATGGCCCCGCGCCACGGGAATCGCCGTAGAATATGAGTTGATGAGTCCGGAACAAGCGCGCGAATGGTTGCGGAGCGCCACGGCGGTGGCGGTGTTGACGGGGGCCGGCATCTCCGCCGAGAGCGGCGTCCCCACGTTTCGGGGAGCGGACGGCTTGTGGAAGGACTACAAGCCGGAGGAACTGGCCACGCCGGAGGCTTTCGCGCGCGACCCGCGGCTGGTCTGGGAATGGTACAACCGGCGGCGGGAGGCGATCCACAAAGCCAGGCCCAACGCCGCACATGCCGCGCTGGTGCGCCTCGAGATTCAGAAACCGCACTTTACTTTGATCACGCAAAACGTGGACGGCCTGCACGACATGGCCGGCAGCGGCCGGATACTCAAACTGCATGGCGATATCTGGCGCATGCGCTGCACGTCCTGCGGCAGCAACTGGCCGGACCGCAGGGTGCCCCTGCCTAGACTGCCGCCGCACTGTGGATGCGGGGGCCTGGCGCGCCCCGGCGTAGTCTGGTTCGGCGAGCCATTGCCGGAAGGCATGATGCAGGAAGCCGAACACGCCACGCTGGAGGCACAGGTGCTGCTGGTGGTGGGCACGTCGGCGCAGGTCTATCCGGCCGCCGGCCTGATTCCGCTGGCGAAGCAAGGCGGGGCGCGGGTGATCCAGGTGAACCTGGAGCCCACGCCCTACTCGGCCGTAGTGGACTGCGCGCTGGAGGGTCCAGCCGGTGAGATTTTGCCGCAGTTGGTGTGACGCTCGCAATATGTCCCGGTGCTATGGCTGTGTGCTGCCTGCAACGGCGGGGGATATCGCCGAATGGTCGCCCGCGGTATCGGCGGCCTGAATCCCGTAGTAGTATGTGGTCCCAGCGCCAAGAGACCTGTCGTTGTACGAGGGATTGATGGTAGTAGCTACCTGGCTCAGGCTGCCCGGCGAACTGCCGCGGAATACATAGTAATGCGCAATCGGCAGAACGCCGCTGGAGGGCGACCAGCTTACGGCAATCTCCGAACTGGAGGTCCCTTGCGCCACGACATTGGAAGGCGCCGACGGCAGTGGGAACGTCGTCGCCGAGACGGCGCCGGATAAGGCGGAGTCGTCGTTGGCCGTATCGACCGCCTGGACCGCATAATAATACGTCGTCCCGGCCGTCAGTTTCATGTTGTTATACGTAGTGTTCGTGGTGATGCCGATCTGGCTCAACTGGGTTGGCGAAGCGCCCCCATAGACGTGATAATTCGAAATCGGCAGGCCCCCACTGACCGAGGCGGTCCACGTCAACGCGATCTTACTGCTGGATACCGGGGTGGCAACCAGATTCGTGGGCACGCCCGGATAGGCATACGTGGTCACCTGCACTGGAGGGGAGATGGCCGAGAGGTCCGGCGGCTTTCCGGTGTCCGTGGCTTGGACGGCATAGTAGTAGGTCGTCTGGGCCGAATCCGTGGTGTCATTGTACGAGGTATTCGGCGTGGTGGCAATCTGCGTCAAGATCGTCGGCGAAGTCCCCTTGTAAACGTGGTAGTACGAGAGGGGCAGCCCGCCGGTAACCGCGGGCAACCAGGTCAAGCTCACCTTGGTGCAAGAGACTGGCGTCGCCACCAGGTTGGCCGGTACCGATGGCGGCGAGTAAGTGGTCACCGGAACCGCGGTGGAGAGCCCGGACGTCGACGGCGGCCTACCGCTATCGGACGCCTGAATCGCATAGTAATATGCGGTCGCAGCCGTGGCCGTGTTGTCCGTGTAGGAAGTATTATTCACCTCCGCCACCTGGGCCAAGGTGGAAGACGAGGCGCCCCGGTAGACAAAGTAGTGCGCGATCGTCAGGCCGCCCGTGGAGGCGGACCATGTGACACCGATCTTGGTGGTCGATTCCGCCACCGGCAACACGCTGGCCGGCGCCACGGGCAGCGCCGGAGTGGTCACCGGCACAACCGTCGACATGTAGGAAATGTTGCGGTCCTTGTCTTCCGCCTGTACCCCGAAATAGTAAGCAGTCTGGGGACTCAGCGTGCTATTGCTATAACTGGTTGTCGTGCCGAGGACGGTGGCCACCTGTATGAGTGAGCCGGGAGACGGCCCCATCCATAGCAGGTACTCGGACACGCCCGTATTGTCGGTCGAAGGCGACCATGTCACGGTGGCTTTCGTGCAGGCAATGGCCTGCACGGCCACGTTGGCGGGCGTCGACGGCGGCGACACGTCGAATGTCTGGACGTTGGCCGATGCCGATGGCGCGGACACATTTCCGGCCAGGTCGAACGCCTCGATCGTGTAAGTATAGGTGGTCGCCTCGGTCAGGCCCGAATCCTGATACGACAGCATTCCGGTGGTACCGACGACGGTCTGAGGGCCGTTCTGCGGCCCACGCAAAATATAGTAGCCGGCTACACCGATATTGTCGGCGGCGGCTTTCCAGTTCA
>JBEKMJ010000102.1:0-30797 GCA_050008575.1 Bryobacteraceae bacterium | reverse complement strand
CCTGACGTTCGCTTTGCGTGGCAACACATCCCAGGTAAGAACCGTGTGCGTTAGGAGCGCTCGCACGGATCTGTGCGGGGGGTGTCGGGCAACCGGCATCCCTACCGCGACCGGCGGCCTCGTAGGCCGCCTGTGCGCCGAGGCGCACGCCTGCCCCCCCCAAAACCCGTCACTCGGCGCGCAGAGTGACGGTCCGCTCCAGCAGCGCGTTCAAGCCGCCCACCACGGTGATCTTTTCCACCTTGTCGGCGATCTTTTCCAGCGACTCGAGCTCCTTCAGCCGCAGCAAGAGGGGGTTACCCTCCATCAGCTTGGCCGTGTTCAGCAGCGACCGCGTAGCGGCCGTCTCTTCACGCCGGCGGATCAGGTTGGCCTGCGCCTGCTTCTCGGCCGTCACCACCTGGTTCAGAATCTCGCGAATGTCACCGGGCAGGATGATGTCCTTGAGCGCGATTTCGCTCACGCGAACACCATACCCTTGCATCTCCCGGCGGACCTCGGCCGATACCGCTTCGTCGATGTCCGTCTTCTCCGCGAGCACTTGCTCCAGGGTGCGCTTGCCGAGCGACTGGCGCACGGCGATCTGCAACACGCGGTGGAGGTATTCGTTGACGTCCTTCAAGCCCGCCCGGGCCATGGTGGCGTCCGCGATTTCGTACACCGCCGAGATGTTCACTCGCACGGCGACCTTATCCTGCGTCAGGATTTCCTGACCGGCAACCTCTACCGATTGGCGGCGCGTCTCCAGCACCTCGATGCGCGGCATCGCGATCGTGTTCCAGAACCCGTAAGTGCCAGGCTCCAGTTCACGCGTCAGACGCCCGTCGAGAAACAGCAGTCCGCGCTTGCCTTGGTCGATGGCGGCGAAAGTCACGCCGGATTCGCGGCCCAGCCGTACCAGGCCCGGCAGCAGACGGGCCGGCACTTCGGGCTCGGCGCGCACTTCGATCGACTCGAAGGTCACGTTCACCGCGCCCTTCCAGTACAGCACGCGGTTGGCGGGCGCGATCACGCGCGTCAACCGGCCATCCAGGTACACCACGGCTACCTGCGTGTCGGCTGTCTCGATCACCGTGAAGTACCGCGCCACCGTCTCGGGCTCGTGGTTCACGATGTGATCGGCCCATTCGCCCGCGAAGATCGGCTCGCGGACGCTGTGCGCCACCAATTGCACGCCGCGGCCGAACAGCCAGCGCTCGCCGGGGCCCAGAATTTCGACAAACCGGCGCTTCCGAATCACCAGAATACGCTCGTTGTCGCCAATCAAGACGTGTTGCAGCATATGCAGTACCTCCTATCGTCTAACTTGCAATTGCTTTGTTGAGTTACCCAGGCCTGACTCCACGGCCAACCAGCGGGCCTTACCTAGAGCGGACTTAGCCGCGCCAATAACATCCGGCGGAACGAATGGTTCGCAGTTTCAGGGAAAGCGCAGAGCAGTGGAGCCGTTTGCCAGTCCAGGCAAAACGGACCGAAGTCTATCTTACGAGGATGGCGGGAGCCAAGCCTGGATCGCTCGGGTTGAGCTGTTTACACAGCATGTGGATAGCGGGAATCGAACCCGCGGCCCGCAGATTATGAGTCTGCTGCTCTACCTGTTGAGCTATATCCGGATGGATGCGGAAGGTCCCGACTATCGCAGGCATACGGTTCTTCAGAGAAGCCGCACCAGCGAGGCGTTTGGAACCTCGGCTATAAGCGATCATCGGTTATTTACCTCCAGCTTCATCAGAATAAACCACAAGGCTGTGGTGGTCAAGAAAAAATTTGAAAAATTTTGTTAATGTGACAGTGACTGGGGGGCGGCCTTTAGCCCGCGCGGGGCTTCTACCCCGCTCTTACGCTCTACTTCCCGCATGACCCGCAGGGTGTTCCCGCCCACTATCTTCAGAATATCTTCATCCGAATAGCCGCGCTCCATCAGCCCACGCACCAGGTTGGGAATCTTCGAGATATCTTCCATGCCCGCCGGAAACTGATCGTCGGCGCCATCGAAATCCGACCCCAGGCCCACATGATCCACGCCCGCCATCTTCACCGCATGATCGAAATGATCGAGCAGCCGGTCGAGCGGCACGCGCCCCAGCTTGGCGATGCGCTCCGCATTGATGGCGCGCGTTGCCGGACCCAGTTGCCTCCGGTCGCCGAACTTAGGCGCCTCGGCCTCCCGCGCGTCCTGCCGCGCCTGCAGATCCTTGAGTTCCCCCAGCCGGTCCATGAAACCCCTGTCCAGAAAGCCTTCGAAGTAGTTGATGTGGACCACTCCGCCGTTCTGGGCCAGCGCGCGCAGCATGTCGTCGGTCATATTGCGCGGCACATCGTCCAGCGCCCGGCACGACGAATGCGACGCGATCACCGGCGCGGCCGACGTCTCCACCGCATCGTAGAACGTCTTATCCGACACGTGCGAAATATCCACCATCATGCCCAGGCGGTTCATCTCGCGCACTACCTCGCGTCCGAAATCCGTAAGACCGTTGTGCGCGGCCGGATGGCTCGAAGTATCCGCCCATGACGTGTGCTCGGTATGAGTCAGGGTGAGGTACCGTGCGCCTAAGTCGAAGTAAGTGCGCAGCACGGCCAGATCGGAATCGATCATATGCCCGCCTTCCACCCCCATCAGGATGGCAATCTGTCCGCGCTTTTTGGCCGCGATCACCTGATCGGCCGTAGTCGCCAGCGCCAAGTCCGCAGGGTGCCGCGCCACTTCGCGCCGCACGGCGTCGATCTGCTCCAGTGCCCGCCGGATGGCCTCGGGCGGCGTGTAGCGCACCGCGTCCGTCCAGATCGAGAGAAACACGCCCGTAGCGTGGCCCTCCCGCATGCGGGGCACATCCACCTGCCCGTAGTCGTGCCGCTGGGTCAGGTCGTAGCCTTCATCTACCATCGTCTGGGTGGTATCGTCGTGCAGGTCCAGCACCACCGCGCGCTTCAGCAGACGCTCCACGCGCGCCGGATCGACTTTCGTCTGCCCACTACTTTGGGCAACGCCGCCGCACGCCACCAGCAGGAACGGAACCAGCCGCGCGACGCCCCTCACGCTTCCTTCTTCCGCAGCATCGCACCCACCAGGTCCTTGCCCCGCTCATACGCCACCTGGTAAGCGTCGCGTCTCTGTACCCGCGTATAGCCGTAGCCCACTCCGTGGAAATGTTCCAGCCCTTTTCCCAATACGTACGTGGCCGCAAACGCGATCGCCCCTTTGGGAATCAGCCCGCCTCCCAAGGGGATAAATCCCACCAGTTCGCGCGCCAGCGCCCGCCAGCCGAACGCACCCGCCGCAATCGATAGCAGCTCCGCCAACTGCTTGTCGTATCCCACCTGCTTGTCGCTGGCCGCCGCCACCAGAAACGCCATGCGCACCTGGTTCATGGTGATGAAGGCCGTGTCCGAAGCGAATTCCCCGATCGCCCACGGCAGTTCCAACACGCTCGGCACCACGTTCGGCAGCGCGCTGGCCACCGCGAAAATGGCGTTCTCGCGGGCCACGGATGTTATGATGCGGTCCACCACCGGCCTGCGGAACGGATAGAAACTCCGTGCCAATGCCAGCCCCAGATCCTCGCGCGCCTTCACGATCTCCTCTACCGTGCGCGCCGGATCCTCGCGGAAAAACGTGAACGCCGTCGTGGGGCAAGGCAGCCCCTGCTCGTACAACACCAGGTCGTACTTCTCGGGAATGCCCGCATCGCAGGCCCGATGCACGGACTGCATCACCTGCATGCGCCGGTCGTGCGAAACCGCCCCCGGCATTAGAAAGTCTTCCATATCGGCGTAAGCCGCACTGCCCTCCGCCACCAGGCCCACCACTAGCGGACGGTCGGCGCGCTGCCGCACTTCATCCGGATTGAGCATCGAAAGCGCGGATTTGGCTTGCTTGATATATCGGAGCATCATCGGCGTTCCACACCACTCCCTGCTCGCTACCGAGCCGCGACCGTCAGGGAGCGGTCTTTTCTAGGGCCGTTCCGCTCCGCTTAGGCGGAACATCACTTGCAACCCCTTACGCCATTCTACTCCGACGCCCACGCGAAGCACATCGATGGCCGGCGAGAAGAAGCTCAGAACCGTCTCCGTGGCGGGATGAAATTCGAGCGCCGGCGATACCAGAAACAGCCGCGGCGGCTCCGGCCGCAATCGTATGCCCGGAAAGTACCCGTTGGGCGTGAACTCGTCGCGATCCAAGTGCCACTTCACGCGCAGCCAGTAGTCCAGCGCCTGCAGGGGAAGCTGTAGATCTGCCGAAGCCTTCAACTCCAGCACCGCCAGCCGCCCCGACCGCTCCACCGCCAGCAAATCTAAAACGCCGCGGTCGCCGCCCGCAAACGCCGGCACCTGGTCGTAGACCGGCGCCGCCGCGAGCGGCGCGTACACCCGCTCGATCTGCGCGCGCACCTGCGATTCGAGCCACGCCTCCGGATTCCGCCGGTACAGCGGATGCTCGCGGTCTTCCGACTCCGCCGAGCGCCGCTCCGCCAAATCGTGCGCCAGCCGCGAAATCTCCGGCAAATGGTGCGCCTGCGCGACCGCCCGCTGCGCCAGGCCAAAGCGCATCCCGCTCTCCGACACCCGCGCGAACTCCACGCCGCGCACACGCAGGCTGACCGTGCCATCGTGACGCGCCACGCGCTCCACCGCGGGCGATTCCAGCAGGCTCTCGAACGCCCCCAGCGGCGTGGGTTGCCGGCACACCTCCACGCGCGTATCCACGTTGCCGAAGTCGCACGGATCCACGCGCGCCGCGAAATCGTGCTCGTCGTACGCGAACAACTCGTAGCGCGCGGCTGCTTCGTTCAGCCACGCCAGGCGCAGGCTGGTCTGGCCCTCCTGCCCGCGCGGCACGTAAAGCGCGAGTCCCTCCATGGCCAGCCGTTTCTCCCGGCGGCGTAAATGGTCCAGCCAGATCAGCCCAAAGGTGAGCAGACCCGCGGAATCGCTTTCCGGTGGCGCCCCAATGGCCGCCCAGCCGGTTTGCCCGCGCCGCAGAAACGCACGCGGATAGCTGGGCGAAAGGCTGGCCTCCAGGTTCGGCTCGGCGCTCACCTCGTGCAGCGTCCAATCCGCGAACTGCCGCGTCAGGAACTGCCGGAATCGCTCGCGGAAAACCAGCCGCTCGCTGCGTCGCTCGAAATCCTGGCTGGAGGGACGCGCCAAGTCCACCAGGAACAGGCGGCCCTCCCTGCGCGCGAACTGCTCCACCACTAACTCCAGCCGCCCGCGCGCCTCGTGCGCCACGCCCGTCACGCGCCGCACCAGGTTGCGCGTCTGGTCCCAGGCCTGCAGAGTCAGCCGCGAGCTGCGCAGTTGCACCGTGTAGTTATCCGCCGCTAGCGCCAGCAGCGGCTCGCCGGGTTCCAGCAGCGCGGGCCGGCGCGACGATTTCAGAAACCGCTCGATCGCCGCTTGCGCGTCTGTGGGGATTGCCGCCAGGGCCACAAGGAGTGGTGCGTTCGCCGCCCCGAATTTCTCCACAATTGGCAGGACAGGCTTCGGCCGGTTGGCCTTTTGGCGAGGCAGGCGTTTTTCCAATGAGACTCGATTCTGCATAAATTTGGCGGGCGGGCAATTGTGCCCGCAGCCGGCTCTTAGCCGGCTCTAGCCGCCTCAAAAGGCGGCTGCGGCCAGGATTGGCCGCCCTCCAATCGAGCCCAGAGTACCAGGATTAGGAAATTAAGTGACATTGGGCGGTAGCGCTTGCCGCGGAGCTTTCGGCCCCGCTCTCTGGATTGGCCATTTGAGTCGGATAGCCCGCATGGCGCACGCTCTCAGCGTGCCGTGTCGGCACCCCTGCCGACACAGGCCGGCGAAGCTCGCCCACTGAGCTGCGGTTTAGTGTACCGCGCGGTCGTATCAAGTTCGCGGGACGCGCAACGTCCGGCTTTCCGCGCTACAAGCCGTGAAACTAACGCGACCTTTGGCATTCACACGTCGAGAAATTACCTTGCGATTTCCCCAAGGCCAGCGTTGAGTATAACTTAGCGCCCAGGGCGGGTGTTTGGGCGGGCTTGCGCGCGAGGCGCAGCGGTTAAACTGGAGGCGTTAGGCGTGGTTGCGTTGGTTTTTCATGTGGGTCCTTTCCCCCGGGCTCGTTCTGAGCCCGGGGTTTTTTGTTTATGAGGTCAAAATGTCTGCTCGGAAGCTTATAACGGCCGCGCTGGCCGTGTCGATGGCGGTCCCCCTGCCGGCCGGTCCGATTCTGACCACCATCCAGGACGTCATCTATAACGCCAACGGCACTCCATACAACGGGTTTGCCGTGATTACGTGGACGCCCTTCGTGGCTGGGGACACGAGTCAGATAGCCACCCAGTCGGTAACGGTGAATATCACAAGCGGCAATCTGTTCGTGCAGCTTGTGCCCACTACCAACGCCACGCCCGCGGGATACTATTCGGTCACCTTCACCAGCGCCGGCAACGACCAGTTCACCGAGACTTGGTCGGTTCCGCCGAGCGTCGTGCCCCTGCGCGTGCAAGCCGTGTTGATGTCGCCGGGCACGGGGCCCTCGCCGCTGACCAGCGGAAGCACTCCTATACCGGAGTCAAGCGTGATCGGGTTGCTGGCGGATCTCGCCGTGCGGCCCATGCAAGGCGCGGCATACGGCATAGGGGCCGTGGCCATGATCGACTCGACTGGCGCGCTGGAGTCCGTCACCGGCAACGTCTCGGATTGCGTACACGTGGATGGTTCGTCCGGACCTTGCGGCACGGCCGGCGCTGGCGCGTCCGGACCGAACTTCACAGATTCGGAAGTGCCCGCCGGCCTGGTGAATGGCGCAAACGTCTCTTTTACCCTGAGTGCCGTTCCGGTACCCACATCCAGCGTGGCGCTTTACCGCAACGGCGTGCTGCAGCAGGCGGGTTTGGATTACAATCTCGCGGGCAATAGCATTCAGTTTTTGACGGCTTCGACTCCGCAAACGGGCGATACGCTGCTGGCCTCTTACCGGGTGACTCCGACCGGCACGCCACAGGGTCCGCCGGCGCCGCAAATTCTGTGCGCGGGCATGGGCGCGGCGACCTCATCGACAACGCTTTCGAGCCTTGCCACCTGTTCGATCCCGGCCGGCACGGTGCAGCCGGGCGACCGCGTCAAGATCGATTTCGATTATTCGCATGAAGGCTCGCTTACCGGTTTCACGTTCGCCGTCAATTGGGGCCTTACACTGTTGGTCGAGCGGAATGGGGCCGTGAGCGACGCGTTCGTTTCCGGGCGGGCCGAAGCGGGGGCGAACACGTCCGCTTGCCAGATGTCGGTGCAGAGTTGGGGTACGGTGTTGGGCTTCGGCGTGGGGGTGTTGAATGCCTACGACTCGCTGTCGTTTCCCATCGTTCTCGTATTCCAGGGCCAGATGGCGGCCACCACCACCGATACCGTGACGTTACGCAATTTCAGCGTGGTACGGTACCCGGCCACGCAGTAGCCAATCAAAACCACCAGCCACTGACCACCAGCCACCAACCACCAGCCACCAACCACCAGCCACCAGCCACCAGCCACCAGCCACCAGCCACCAGCCACCAGCCACCAGCCACCAATATGTACTATCATGCCTCTTGATCGAAAGAGTCATGAAACACGCCATCCCGATGCTGCTGGCCGCGGCATCTATAACCTACGCCCAAGCGCCCGGCCCCATCGCGCTGCGTGGCGCCCGCGTCGTCACCGTTAGCGGTCCGGTGCTTGAAAAGGGCACTGTACTGCTGCGCAACGGCCTCATCGAGGCCGTCGGCGACAACATCGATCTACCGAAAGACGCCTGGGTCGTGGACGCCCAGGGCATCACTGTTTATCCCGGCCTGATCGATGCCCTCAGCACCGTCGGCTTGCCCGAGCCCCCCGCGCAGCCAACTACTCCCCGCAGTGAAGCGAGCGCTACACCCGCTGGGCCGAGAGGCGGCCAGGATCTGCCCGTGCCGCTGGAGCAAGGGCCGGAGTTTCGCCCCTTCACCACCACCTGGGTGCGCGCGGCCGATCTCCTGAATCCGGCCGACAAGCGCATCGAGGAGGCCCGCAGCGCCGGCTTCACTTCCGTAGTTACATTTCCCTCCACCGGGATCTTCGCAGGCGAAGGCGCGTTCCTCAATCTCTCCGGCGAAAAGCAGGGCCGCATGGTGGTGGCTTCGCCGACTGGGCAATACGTCACCCTGAGCACGCACGGCTTCGGCGCCTATCCCGGCTCGCTGATGGGTGTGCTCGCCTACATCCGCCAAGTCTCCTTCGATGCCGATCGTTACAAGCTCGAAATGCAGGCCTACTTGGGGCACCCGGTCGGGCAGAGGCGTCCGAATTACGATCGCGCCGTGGAAGGCTTGCTCGAATCGCCCCGCCTGCTGCTGCCCGCCGAGGATGCCAAGCAACTCGACCGCATGATCCGCTTCGCCGCGGAACTGAAGCGCCCCGCGGTATTGTATGGCGGTCACGAAGCGTATAAGATCGCCGATCGCGTGGCGAAGTCCGGCGTGCCGCTGCTCATCAACCTGAAATGGCCCGAGAAGTCCAAAGACGCCGATCCGGACCAGGAAGAAAGCTTCCGTACGCTGGAATTGCGCGACCGCGCGCCCTCATCCCCGGCCGCTCTGGAAAAGGCGGGCGCGCGCTTCGCATTCTACACCGGCGGCACGGCGGCCAAAGATGTGCGGAAAGCCCTGAGACGCGCGGTGGACGCGGGCCTGACCGAAGCCGCCGCTGTGCGCGCACTGACCCTCAGCGCCGCTGAAATCTACGGCGTCGCGGATCGGGTGGGATCCATCGAGCCGGGTAAGATCGCCAACCTGCTGGTTGTGAAAGGCAGCTTGTTCGACGAGAAGGCCAAGATCCAATATGAGTTCATCGACGGCGTGAAGTACGAGCCCGTGCCGGAGACGCCTCCGCCGGGGGATCGGGAAGGGCGCGGCACGCCGGGAGGTGTGGAATGAACCGCTGCGCGTTTTTGCTGCTGACGGCGCCGCTAATCGCCGGAGAGACCGCCGTGATCCGCAATGCCACGGTCCTCACTGTCACCAAGGGTACCTTCCAAGGATCCATCCTGATTCGCGATGGCAAGATCGTGGAAGCCGGCGAAAAGGTGCTGGTACCGGATGGCGCACGGGTGATCGACGCGGGCGGCCAATACGTGATGCCCGGCATCATCGACTGCCACTCGCACATCGCGGCCGATAGCATCAACGAAGGCGCCGTCGCCGTGTCGTCCATGGTGGGCATCGAGGATGTTATCAACCCGGACGACCCCGATATCTATCGCGCCTTGGCCGGCGGCGTAACTACCGCCAACATACTCCACGGCAGCGCCAATCCCATCGGCGGTAAGTGCCAGGTGATGAAGATGCGTTGGGGCAAAGACGCCCAAGGGCTGATTTTCGAAGGCGCTATGCCCGGCATCAAGTTTGCCTTGGGCGAAAACGTAAAGCGCTCGGGATCGCCCGGCGGCGGCTTCGGAGCCACTCCGGGCCTGCGCTATCCCGCCAGCCGCATGGGCGTAGAGGATGTCATTCGCGAGGCATTCACCGAAGCACGCGCCTACCAGAAGGAATGGCGCGATTACCAAGCCAAGCTCGACCGTCGCGAGCAGGCTATCCCGCCGCGCCGCGATCTGAAACTGGAGCCGCTGGTGGAGGTGCTGGAAGGCAAGCGATATGTGCATGCGCATTGCTACCGCGCCGATGAAATCCTGATGCTGCTGCGTGTGGCCGACGACTTCGGATTCAAGATACGCACACTGCAACACGTCCTGGAAGGCTATAAAGTGGCCAAGGAGATCGCGGATCATGGGGCGGGAGCTTCCACTTTCAGCGATTGGTGGGCTTACAAGGCCGAGGCTTTCGATGCCATCCCGTATAACGCCGCTATCATGGTGCGCAAGGGCGTGCTGGTTTCGTTAAACTCGGATTCCGCCGAGCTGATGCGGCATCTCAACACGGAAGCCGCCAAGGCTATGAAGTACGGCGGCCTCAATGAAACGGAAGCTCTATCGCTGGTGACCATCAATCCCGCGAAGCAACTGGGCATTGAAAAACGCGTGGGATCCATCGAGCCGGGCAAAGACGCCGACTTGACGATTTTCGATAAGCACCCGCTTTCCAATTACGCCAAAGTCACGAAAGTATTCATCGACGGCCAGCTTTATTTCGACCGTGAAAAAGATCTGGAGGAACGTCCCGGCAAGGAAGCTCGCAAAAAGGCGTTGGTCGATAAGCTGAAGTCGCAGGAAAAGAAGGAGCGCAAAAAACCGGAATCCCCGGAAGATAAGAAGAGCGAAGATCCCGGAGGTGTGCAATGAAAGCCCGTGGGGCGGCGCCATGCGCCGCCTGCCTGACTATCTTTCTTGCCTTTGTCCCACTGCGCGCTGCCGGGCCCGAGGCCATCCTGCTGCGCGGAGCGACGGTGCACCCGGTTTCCGGCCCGGACATCCCCGATGGCTCCGTGCTGATGCGCGACGGTAAGATCGCCGAGGTCGGCGCGCGCATCGCCCCACCCAAGGGCGCGCGCGTGATCGATCTGAAGGGCCTGCACATCTACCCTGGCATGATTGACTCGGCCACCGAGATCGGCCTCACCGAGATTGAAGCGGTGCGGGAGATGAGCGATATATCCGACATCGGCCTGTTCAAGCCGCAGTTGCGCGCCGCCACCGCGGTAAATCCGGCCAGCGAGCATATCCCGGTCACTCGCGCCAACGGCATCACCAGCGTTATTACCAGCCCCGGCGGCGGGATCGTCGCCGGCCAGAGCGTCCTGATGCACCTTAACGGCTGGACCATGGAGGACATGGCCATACGAGCCCCGGCCGCTATGCGCATGGAGTTTCCGCGCATCCGGATGCCTAGCCGCTTTTTCGCTTCCGAGGCGCCCGAGACGCCCGGCCGAGCCTCGGCTTACACCGAAGCCAAGAAAAGATACGAGCAGCAGTTACGTCAGTTGAACGACTTCATGGACTCCGCGCGGCGCTACCGGCAAGCCAAGGCGGCCGCCGGCCCGGATTTCGAGACCGATTTGAAGCTGGAAGCTATGATTGCGGTTCTGGACGGCAAGGTCCCCATGTTAATCCGTGCGGAGAAAGAAAAGACTATCAAGGAAGCCATTGCGTTCGCGGACACGCAGAAGGTACACATGATCCTGGAGCGTGGCACGGAAGCCTGGAAAGTAGCCGCCGATCTGAAGGCGCATAACATCCCCGTCATCCTGCCGCCTACATTGCGTTTGCCCGACGAAGAAGACGACCCGTACGACAAGCCATTCAGCATTCCGGGCGAGTTATGGAAGGCGGGCGTCAAATTCGCGTTCGCGACCTTCGGGCCGGGAGACGAGGATAATCCTCGCAACCTGCCTTATGAAGCTGCGGCTGCAGTGGGTTTCGGCTTGCCTTACGACGTGGCGCTGAAGGCCGTCACGCTGTACGCCGCCGAGATCTGGGGTGTTGACGGCGAGCTCGGCTCGATCGAAAAAGGCAAGTGGGCCGACCTGATCGTTACCGATGGCGACCCGCTGGAGACGCGCACCCAGATCAAGCGGATGTATATCGAGGGCGCGCCCGTGGACCTTGAAAACAAGCACCACCGCCTCTACGAAAAGTATCTGGCTAGGTAACAACCTCCCTTACGGCCGCGGCTCTGTAACTGAGCCGCGCGCGTCGGCAAGCCGTCACACCGGCGAATCGCAGACGATAGTCACCGGACCATCGTTTACCAGATGCACCTGCATCGATGCCTGAAACACGCCCGTCTCCACGGGAACGGCCCCCTTGCGGGCCCTATTTACGAAATACTCATATAGGCGGGCGGCTTCCTGAGGGCCGGCAGCTAAGTCAAAACTTGGCCGGCGTCCTTTCCGGCAATCGCCGTATAAAGTGAACTGCGACACCACCAGCAGGCTGCCGCCCGCCTCCGCGACGTTCCGGTTCATTTTGCCGTAGGCATCGGGAAAGATCCTGATTCCCAGGGTCTTTTCGACAAGGTACTCCGCATCCTTCTCGGAGTCTGTTTTCGCGATTCCCAGCAGCACCAGCAAACCCGGTCCGATAGCTCCGGTTACTTGTCCGTCCACCTCGACGCGCGCTTGGTTGACCCGTTGAATGACCATCCGCATGACTAAACCTACCAAAGTCGGCTTACCCCACGGCATTTGTGCGGGAACGACCGAATATTATAGCTTTAGGATAATTGCTTTCTTGACAACCTATGATATAGTGTCCGAGGGAGAAACCAATGCCAAGAGGCAAAGCAGCACCAAAACCGGACCAGACCACCCTGCAAATGGCGCTCGTAGGGTATGAGCTCGAAAAAGAACGTATCGCGGGAAAGATACGCGGCATTCAAGCGCAGCTAGGCGGGAGCGTGTCATCGGGCAGCGCGAAGGCCGCTAAGACCGAAGCCGCACCTAAGAAACGAGTGCTGAGCGCCGCGGCGCGCAAACGCATCGCCGCGGCACAAAAGAAGCGCTGGGCCGAACATCGCAAGAGAGTTGCCGCGGGCAAAGCCTAGCCGCCCGGTCCGGCGCGTGACAGGTATTCCGGCGGGCCAGGATACCTGTCACAATGTAGAGATGATTGTAGGTACGGGTGTGGACCTGGCCGAGGTCCCGCGAATTCGGGCGGCCATCGAGCGCCATGGCCGGCGCTTCATCGAGCGGATTTACACGCCGGCCGAGATCGCCTACGTCGAGCGAAAGGCCAACCGCTACGAACGTTTTGCGGCTCGATTCGCGGCCAAGGAGGCGGGCATGAAGGCCATCGGCACAGGCTGGCGGCGGGGTGTCCGCTGGCAGGATTTCGAAGTGGCCAACCTGCCGTCCGGCAAGCCCACGCTCCGGTTCCATGGACAGGCAGCCCGTTTTGCAGAGGCATTGGGCGTCAAGTCCATCGCCCTGTCGCTCACGCATACCGCGGAACTGGGGATGGCTTACGTAATTCTGGAGAGCTAGGTGGACAAGCCTCCTGGCCTGTCCACCTAAAGTCACACCTTTGAAGACCTGGGCACGGCCCGCAATTGCGCATCTTCCAGCCGCTTGGTCTCCTGCCAGGTGTAGATCATACGGTGCGCCACAGTCAGGTTCGAAAGCACCGCGATCACCCACAAAACCGGCGCCATCCTATCGAACAGTGCCCCGAGAATCAGCAACACCACGCGCTCCGGCCGTTCCAGGAATCCCACCTTGCATTTCGGAATGGTGTTCTCCGAACGCGCGCGGGTGTAACTCACCATCACCGATCCGGTCATCACGATGGCCGTCAGCACCACATAGAAGAAGCGATTGATGGAAGCATAGTAGACCAGCAGGCCCATCAGCAGCGCCAGATCGGAATAGCGGTCCAGCACCGAGTCGAAGAAGCCCCCGAAGCGCGTCACGCGATTCGTCTCGCGGGCCACGCGCCCGTCCACCATATCGAACAGTCCGGCGCCGATCACCACCGCGCCCGCCCAGCGGAAACTACCCGCCGCGAACAGGTAGGCCGCTACGATATTGATGACCAGCCCCAAAAACGTGAGGACGTTGGGGTGAATGCGCGACAGCGCCAGCCAACGTACAATGCGGTCGATGGCGGCTCCAAAGACAACGCCGATCGCGCGTGTGTAAGTCATGGTTCAGTCCGCCGCCTCGTGAATAGTGGTCAGCTTCAGAATCTCCAGTTCCTTGAATCCGCCCGGCAATTGGACGCGTACCGCATCTCCAGGTTCCTTGCCCAACAGCGCGCGGCCGATCGGGGAACTGGTGGAGATCTTGCCGTTGGGCGCGTCGGCCTCTTCCGTGGTTACCAGGAAGTAAGTAATCTCTTCTTCCTTCGAGGTATCCAGCACTACGACCGTGGATCCCAGCCCGACTTTGCCGTGCGGAATCTTGGTGAAATCCACCATGGACATCTCGGCCAGCCGATGCTTCAACTGGTTCAGGCGCGCGTTGACAAACCCCTGGCGGTCCTTGGCGGCGTGATACTCGGCGTTCTCGCTCAGGTCGCCGTGCAAGCGGGCCTTCAGGATCTCCCGCGGCAGTTCATTGCGCAGTTCGTATTCGAGCAGGGTGATCTCATCCTGCAGCTTCTTTTTTACTTCGTTCGCTCCCACAGGACAATTATAGGCCAATCGGCGGGCGGGGCAAGCCCGTGGGACAGACCTCAGGTCTCGGCGGGTCCTCCAGGACCGCTCGCCGATGAACGCGGACGAACGCGGAGAGCACCACGCGCCGCCGACGCCGTGGCGCAGCACTGTCGCTCATGGCTTTGGGGGAACAGGCTCTTCGACGTTGAATCCCAGCTCATTCGCGACCAGACCATCCAATTCCAACACGATTCTAACCTTGGAGGACGCAGTCCCCTTAATGCGGACTTTGCGACACGCCGGCGTGAATGCACTGGCGGAAACGAACAGGTCGTAGAAGCCCGGAGGCACCTCGGCCGCGAAGCCGCCCTGGCTGTCGGTTTTCAAAACCGGGTCCTTCTTGATTCCGACGTTATGGTACCCGGCTGGGTCCCAATGGAGCAGCACCATGGCGTCTGAAATAGCGCCGCGGGAGACGTCCGTCACAGTGCCCTTGAGCGGCGTCTCGCCGAAGGCGAACGTCGCTGAACCGAGAACCAAGATCATGCATGCGGCGATTTTCATTGGATCTGCCGTTCTTGAATTGTACAGCGCCCTTGCGGTGGACACAGTTCAGATAGCCTGCCGGCCGGCACCACCCGGCGCAGCACGCCAGCGTCGAACGCGGCCAAGCTGTTTCGCAGGAAACCTGCAATGTATAGGTCGCCGTTGACGAACCTCCGCCGCCGCAGCCAATCCGAGTACACCGGCAGCAGGATGCGCAGTGCCCGGTCGTCGGGCCACGCCATCAGCGAAGGAACCACGTCCCGCAGAAGATCTTGCACCCGCGCGGATTTGGCCTTCCGAGCCATCTGCCGGAGCCATGCGTCGTGTGCCTGCCGGGGACGCCGCTTTATTTCAATCTCCGTCCAGGCAGATTGCACGACTGTATCCATACCGTGCGATCCCGTGAGCCGGATTGAATAAACGCCCGGTGCACCGATCTTGTAAGCCAGATGCAGCGGCAATCGGAAAGGGGGCGTGGTTTCGAATCCGAATCCGCTCATACATCCGCCGTGGAGCTCCCATCCGGCGAGCGGGATCTTCGGCTGCGGCGCCTCCGCCAGCGGCGCCCCGTTCCGCCGCACTTCCAACTTGTAATCGTCGGTACTGAAAAGGCTGTCGGTTCTTCGGCCATGAAAATCCCAAGGATTGGTGCGGCAAGGATAACCGGCTCTGTATGGCGGGGGAAGGTCAACTTCGATCCAGAGCGGCATGTGCACGTAAGCAGGCTCCTGCAATTGAACCACGATGGCGCGGCTGCTGAATTCCGCCATGGCTGGTGCGCTGCACAGATCGCCAACGCAAATCTGAATCGGCGCCGCGGCATCCGCCAGTTTCCCCGGCAGCCACAGACGGATCTGACGCGCGCTCACGTACTGTAATGCAGCGGGAATGCCGGCGACCGTTACCCGGACGCCACAGGCATGGAACGAATACGGGCCCCAAGGGCCGGGCTGGCCGCAAGCGGGCTCCGGGCCAAGGTGGGTCCCGTAAATTGTCAAAACGCCACTGGGCCTGAAGGGTCCCCGCGGTAATTTGAAGTGCGGAGCGGTCGCCGGCTGACCCGCAAGCCCCACTGCAGCCAGAAGGCCGGCGACAAGGCGCCATCGGACCGGCGGCCTCAAGCAACCGTGTATGCGCACGATGGTTTCGACACCGCGCGACCGAGCCATGTTTCCGCCCCAGCAACAGGCGTGCCCTGGAGCCATCGGCGTTCACATTGCCTGACGTATTCCGGTTAGCACATTTCGCCCGGGGGTGGTCTCGGCGGGGTCCCAGGCTCTGCTAAGATGTCTCAGAGGTGCCGGATGCGACGTGTTTTCGCCCTCTTTCTGCTCGGCGCAGCGGCCGCGGCCGCCTCGCTCGGCCAAACCTTCGCCACCTTCACCACCATGGCCAGCTTCAACGGCTCCAACGGCTCGGACCCCCTCGCCAGCCTGGTACAGGGCCTCGACGGAAACTTCTACGGGAGCACCTACGTTGGCGGGTCCAACAACGGTGGGACGGTTTTCAAGATCACCCCGACCGGCGAACCGACATCGCTCTACAGCTTCGCCGTTCCGTACGGCAGCGGCCCGGACGATCCCCTGGTCCAAGCCCCAAATGGAAACTTCTACGGTACAACCCAGGGCGGGGGCGTTGGTTGCTACGGTTTCGGCTGCGGCACGGTCTTCACCATCACTCCGGAGGGTGGGCCGACCACGCTCGCGCGCTTCTCCGACACCAATGGCCGCTATCCTTACGGATTAGTCCGAGCCACGAATGGAGACTACTACGGAGTGACCGCCGACGGGGGCTTGTTCTCCTCCTCTTGCAGGGCTGGTTGTGGCACGCTCTTCATGATCGACGCCAGCGGCGCTCTGACCACCCTGCACGCGTTCGACTCGGCCGACGGCGCAAGCCCGTCCTCAACCCTCATCCAAGCCTATGACGGGCACGCGTATGGGATAACCGCGCTCGGCGGCGCCGGCAATTATGGCACTGTTTTCCAACTCGCCACCGGCGGCGCGCTGACCACCCTGCACAGCTTCACCGAGGCTGACGGCGAGTACCCCGTCTACGGGCTTGTCGAAGCCACCGATGGCAACCTCTACGGGACAACCGTCGCTGGCCCGGGCACCGCTTGTGGCGGGTCCGGTTGTGGAACCGTCTTTAGAATTGCTCCAGCCGGCGACTTGACCACGCTCTACTTCTTCGACTCGACCGGCGGCAACCTGCCAAACGGGACGCTCGTCGAAGGCTCCGATGGAAACTTTTATGGGACAACCGTCCAGGGTGGAGCTTCAGATGCCTGCATCCTTGGCTGTGGCACCGTCTTCAGAATCACTCCAGCCGGCGACCTGACTACGCTGTTCACTTTCGACCTGGCCACCGGCACCTCGTACGGCGGCTTGCTGCAGGCTACCGATGGCAGCTTCTACGGCACAACCGCCAGCGGCGGGGCATGGAACGACGGCACCGTATTCCGCCTGTCTGCGGGTCTCGGCCCCTTCGTCAAAACCCTGCCCTCGGCCGCTACGGTGGGAGCCACCATCCATATCCTGGGCACGAATCTGACAGCCCCTGCCAGCGTCACCTTCAACGGCACGCCGGCCGCCATCACATCGTTATCGCCGTCCCAAATCGTCACGACGGTACCCTCCGGCGCTACCAGCGGCAAAGTTGAAGTAACGCTTCCCAGCGGCACGCTATCGAGCAACGCGCGCTTCGAGGTCCTCCCTTAATCTCGCAGTGTGGCTGGGGCCCGCTCCCGCTAACGCCGATAAGCAAAGTCCGAATCCCACGACGGTTGTACAAGTGCGACTCTCAGGCGTTGCCCGGCAGCGCGTTGCGCGGCTCGGGGATATACTGGAGTGTTATAGGAGTAAAACATCTGAAAGGGCGATTCGCGCCTGTAACGGTTGTGGCCCTGCGAGCCGATGAATGGTTAGGGTATAAACTTTGAAACCAGTTCGCGTATTTAACGTAATTCCGTCCCTCCCCGAGCCGTTGGAGCCGTTGCGGGAGCTTGCCTACAACCTGCGCTGGGCGTGGGACCACGATAGCATCGATTTATTCCGGCGCCTGGACTCGGATCTGTGGGAGTCCAGCGGCCACAATCCGGTCCAAATGCTGGGCAGCATCGATCAGATGCGGCTGGTGACGGCCGCCGCGGACGATTCCTTCCTGTCGCACCTGGAGCGTGTGTCGCACGCCCTGGAGACCCGCATGGGAGGCCAAAGTTCCTGGTTCCGGCGCGCGCATGCGCCGGCGGGCAAACTGTCGGTCGCGTATTTCTCCGCCGAGTTTGGGCTCACCGAATGCCTTTCCATTTTCGCGGGCGGATTGGGCGTGTTGGCGGGCGATCACGTCAAGTCTGCCAGCGACCTGGGCGTGCCACTGGTGGGTGTGGGCCTGCTCTACCAGCAGGGCTATTTCCGGCAGTATCTGAGCCAGGCCGGATGGCAGCAGGAAGAATACGTCACCAACGATTTCCATAATCTTCCGTTGCGGCCGCTGGCCCGGCCGGACGGCAAGCCGTTGAGCATCGAGGTGCAGTTTCCCGGCCGCGCTGTGACGGCGCGCATCTGGTGGGCGCAGGCCGGCCGGGTGCCGGTTTATCTGTTGGACACCAATGTCGCGGCGAACAGTGCCGCCGACCGCGAGATCACCGGCGAACTCTACGGCGGCGATAACGAGATGCGCCTCAAGCAGGAGATCCTGCTGGGCATGGGCGGGTACCGGGCGCTGGAGGCGGCCCACGTCCAACCCGCGGTCTATCACATGAACGAAGGCCATTCGGCGTTCTTGTCTCTGGAACACGTGCGGCGGCTCATGGAACGCTACCAGCTTTCGTTCCCGGAGGCGCGCGAATTGGCTTCTCCCAGCCTCATTTTCACCAGCCACACGCCCGTGGAGGCGGGGCACGATTACTTCGCCCCGGACTTGATGGGCCATTATTTCACCGAGTACCATCATGGCCTGGGACTCAACCGCAACGACTTTCTGGCGTTGGGCAGACGCCACCCGGACAACCATAACGAGCTGTTCTGCATGACCGTTTTGGCCTTGCGGCTGGCGGCCTCCAGCAATGGCGTGAGCAAACTGCACGGCGAAGTGAGCCGGCGCATGTGGCAAGCCATCTGGCCGGGCGTGCCCGTCGACGAGGTGCCCATTGGGCATGTCACCAACGGCGTACATTACCGCTCCTGGATTTCCAACGAGATGAACCAGTTGTACGACCGTTATCTGGGCCCCCAGTGGCGCGATGCGGCCAACGGGGATCTCTGGAAGCGGGTCGAAACAATTCCCGCCGAAGAACTCTGGCGCACGCATGAGCGGCGGCGCGAGAGACTGGTGGCGTTTGCCCGCCGCAAGCTCCGCGATCAATTGAAGCGCCGCGGCGCTCCGCAATCCGAGGTGGAAGCGGCCGACGAGGTGCTCGACGCTGAAACGCTGACCATCGGCTTTGCGCGCCGGTTCGCTACTTACAAGCGGGCTACGCTGCTGTTGCGGGATACCGAACGGCTGAAGCGCATCTTGTGCGATGCCAAGCGGCCGGTGCAGATCATTTTTGCGGGCAAGGCGCATCCGCGCGATGGCGGCGGCAAGGAATTGATCCAACGAATTGTGGCCCTGGCGCGGGATCCGGCGTTCCGCCGCAACGTGGTCTTTCTGGAAGATCAGGATATGGCCATCAGCCGTTACCTGGTGCAGGGTTGCGACGTATGGCTGAACACGCCCCTGCGGCCCATGGAGGCCAGCGGCACCAGCGGCATGAAAGCCGCGGCCAACGGCGCGCTCAATCTGAGCACCCTGGACGGCTGGTGGGATGAAGCCTGGCGAGCATCGCGGCCCGACTCCGAGTCCATCGGCTGGGCCATCGGCAACGGCGCACCCTACGACGATGCGGGCCAGCAGGATCAGGTGGAGGCCGACGCGCTCTACGATCTGCTGGAGCGGGATGTAGTCCCCGCCTTCTATGAACTGGGAGCCAACCGGCTACCCCGGCGCTGGATTGCGCAGATGAAGGGATCTCTCAAGAATCTCTGCCATACCTTCAATACTCACCGCATGGTGCGTGAATATACGGAGCGGTTCTATTTGCCGGCCTTCGAGCGCTTCTCCCGGCTGGAGGCGGATTCCGCCGTGGCTTCCCGCGCGCTGGCATCCTGGATGAACCTGGTGCGGCGCGAATGGCCTGAAGTGCGCGCAGCGTTGGAAGACGGTCCCGCGGGAGAGGCCAAGGTGGGCGACCTGATGAGCGTGCGGGCGCGCTTGCGCCTGGGTGCGCTGACGGCGGCGGATGTCACCGTGGAGCTGTATTTGGGTGCGCTGGATGCCGCGGGCGAGCTCACACTGCCGACCACTTTTCCGATGCGTCACGCAGCCGGTTCAGGATACGGCGAGCATGTTTTCGAAGCCACCGGCGTCCCCTGCTGCCGCAGCGGATTGCAAGGTTACACCGTGCGCGTCATGCCCCATCATCCGGATCTGGCCGCGCGCTTTGTTCCCGGTTTGATTACCTGGGCGAGTTAGAATCCCGTCACTTCTTCGCCCGCATCGCGGCGATCACCGCATCGGAGACTCCCGCGGCTTTGAGCCGCGCCACATCGCCAGCCTCCAGCGAAAAACGCCCCGGCTGGTTCGCGATCATCTTCAGCACTTCCCCCTCGGCCACATTGCCGTCGATCAACTTAACGATCAAGTCGTTGGTCAACACCATGCCCGTTTGCACGGCCACGCCTGGCGCGGCCGGCGCCTCCTTCGGTGGCCGCGCCTGTGACGCCGCGGACTCCCGCCGGCATTCCTCCAACAGCCCAGCCTCCAGCTTGCCGCCGTTCAGGTCCGCGGCTTTTTCGAACGCCGAAACCGCCTCGTCGTACTTACGCACCACGAAACACGCCACGCCCAGGTTGTACCAAGCCTCCATGGCCGCCTTAGATCCCGTCCCACACCCCTCCGCATTGGCGCGCGATACCCGCACCAGCGCCTCGTAGTCGCCCGCCTTGGCCACATCGAAGGCCTGTTTCAGATGGCACTCCTTGCTGTCCATGAACGGAATCTCCCGGCTCTCGATCCACGTTTCGTAAAGCCGCCGCGCCTCCGCCACCGCCTGGTGCAACGCCATGGATTTCACTTCGGATGGCGCCGGCCACTCCGGGTTGCTCGTCTGGCTTTGATTTTCCTTCTGGGCATGGCCGTGTACCGCGACCGCCGCGATTTCCCGGCTGCTGGCCGCGTCCACGGCGCGCACCTGCGCCAGAAACCACCCTTCCGTGCGGGCGATGTGTATCGCCGGCAAACCCTCGCCCAGCATGGCCGGCTGCGGACGCGCTTCACAACGGGTAACATCGATCGAGAGCACGATGGCCGGCGCCGCGGCCCCGCCGGAATCCGCCCCGCCGCCCATCGCCACTCCATGCGCGCGCATGTCCTGGAAGACCAGGTCGCCAAATTCCCTGGCGCAATCGCCGGTCAGTGGGCCGGGCGCGACGAGCCTGCCGGCCAACGCCGCGGCCAGAGTCGGTGCATGCGCGATCTTAAAAGCGACCTTCTTCTCGGCGCGGGCCGTACCGCCCACAATCAGAAATCCCAGGGCCACCGCCAGACTTCGAATCATCGCTACCAACTCCACCTACCCTGACGCGCGAAGCCGGCGGGCTGTTGCATCGCTTCTTGGCCCTACCTATACCCCAGCCGTAGACAAGCAATCCGCCAGTCCGTTCCTTGCTTCTTCATCACCAAGAGTACAGGCTTGTGGCTCGCCGACAACGAGCCAATCTGGGAGATCGCGGCGTCTACCAGCGCCACGTCCGGCGTAACAAACCGGACCGACCTGGCGACAATCCGCGGCGCGGTCACCTCCGACCAGGGACCGCTGGAAACCTCCCGCATTCGCCGCTCCATGTCGGACAGGCGGTCCAGCTCCGCCGGATCCGCATCGGAGGTAAACAGGTCCGATAGGGGCTTCGCGCGCGCGTCGCCGCGGGGCTCGTTCAAGGCGCCAATTACATTCTCGATCGCCACGCGGTCGGTGTCTTGATCCGCCCATAAGCACGCGGAGCATAACAGGTAAAGGCAGAGAAGCAGCTTCATACCGGGACAATGTCCTTGATCGGCGTTTCCTTTCAATTTGCCTTCGATGGGCTTTTCACCGGGGCGCCCCCGCAGCGGACTTGGTCAGCGCCCGGTCCACCGACCACGCGCCCGATCCCGCGATCATGATCGCCGCCGTCATCGCCAGCACCAGCAAGTGAAATTCGAACCCCTCGCCCTTCTGGCGGCCTGTCCAGTTCATGAAGAGGCCATTCGCGGCGTGTACCTTGACAATCGCCACCACCATATTGCAAGCGATCCCGAACGCCGCCACCCTTCCAAACAAGCCCAGAATCAGTCCCAGTCCGCCAAAGAACTCGGCGGCGATGGCCAGAAACGCGAAAACGGCCGGAATGCCCGTGTGCTCGAAGCCGTGCAGCGTCCCGGAGAAGCCGTATCCTCCCCACCAGCCCAGCGTCTTCTGCGCTCCATGTGTGAAAAACACCACTCCCAGTACCAGGCGCAGAATGGCGGGAGCGGTTTGCGGATTCGTATAAATCAGTTTGCGCAGCATCGTGTGCATTGGTATGTGATATCGTTTCCTTTTCCGATTATGCCACTACATTCCCTCACCCGCCGCGGATTCGTCGCGTTGACCGCGGCCGCCCCCCTGGCGTCCGCCTTCGCGCAGGGCAAAGGCCTACCCGTCGGCCTGGAACTGTTTTCCGTGCGCGACCAACTGAAGGAGGATCTTATGGGCACGGTGCGCGCCGTGGCCAAGATGGGCTACGAGTGCGTGGAATTCTTCTCGCCTTATTACGCCTGGACCCCCGATTACGCCAAGCAAGTCAGGCAGACGATGGACGATGCCGGCATCCGCTGCCTGTCCACGCATAACGGCTCGGAATCTTTCACGCCCGATGGGATCGCGCACGCCATCGAGCTGAACGGCATTATCGGCAGCCAGTTCGTCGTCTGGGCCAGCGCCGGAAACCCCAAGACTTTGGATGGTTGGAAGGGGGTAGCCGAACGTCTCAATCAGGGCGCGGAGAAGATGAAGGCGGCCGGCTTGCGCGCCGGCTATCACAACCACCAGTTGGAATTCAAGCCCATCGACGGCCGGCGTCCGATCGAAGTGCTGGCCGCCAACACCGGCAAAGACGTCATGCTGCAACTGGATGTAGGCACCTGCATTGAAGCCGGGTCCGACCCGGTGGCCTGGGTGGAGAGCAATCCCGGCCGCATCCGTTCCATGCACTGCAAAGACTGGTCGCCGGAGAAGGGTTACAAGGTTCTGCTGGGCGATGGCGTAGCGCCATGGAAGAAACTCTTCGATGCCGCCGAGAAGAGCGGTGGCGTCGAGTTTTACCTGGTAGAGCAGGAAGGCAGCGATTACCCAGCCTTGGAAACCGCGCAGCGTTGCCTGGCGAGTTTCCGCAAGCTGCACGGGTAGTAGGGCAGCGCCATGCGCTGTCCCAGCGAGCTTCGCTCGCCGAAGAGCGGGCCTGCGAGGCCCGCGCAGGCTGCGAGCCTGCCCCACGCAGCGCCTCAATTCGCGGTAATCGCGCCGAATGTCCCGGCTGTCAGGTTAGGCCCGCCCGCGGCGAAATACAGCGTGGTTGTCGGACCCGTCTCGGAACTGCCGTTGCCGAACGACAGCCCCCAAAGTCCGGGGATCGTCAACTCCGACCCGCCGGTGTTGTCCAGGAAGCCCTGGAACGTTCCGTTCGTGGCATTGTAGGCGCCGATCCAGCCGCTGCCGGTGTTCCCCACCAGAATCATGTTGCTGAACGCTCCAAAATTAGCGGGCGCCAGCGCCACGCCCCACGGCTGATTGAACCACTCCGTCGTCCCAATGCGTAACATCAGCTTGCCGTTGGTATTGTATGCATCCACGTAACCGGTTCCGCCGCCCGCGATGGCGTTATACGTGACGTAGATTTTCGACCCGATGGCCTGAATGCCGGCGGGCGAATACGTGTTGGGTATTTTGGAGTCCGTGAATGCTCCGGGCGGCAGCGTTACGGGAGCGAACGAGGCCGCATCGTAAGCTTCAATACCGCCGTTGGCATTGGCCGCGTAAAAAGTTTCCGCCCCGCTGATGGCGTTCTTGGCGATCGTCAAACCTTGATAAGAGGCGCCCGACGCGGCGTTGTTTACCATGATGGTTGCCGTACTGATATGGCACGCAGCGCACGACGAGCCCTTCTTGGTGGGCGGCGTTTGGGAGTTCCAATACGAGATGGTTCCATCCAGCGTCGCGAACGCAAAATTAACATTGCTGCTGCCGATGCTGTAGGCGGCGGTACCCGTTGGGCTCCCCACTCCGGTGGTGCCGGCCGGCGGAATCTTGACCGTCAAGCCTGCGATGGTGCCATCGGCGTCGTACAAAGTCGAAAGGCCGGTGACATTGTCCGACACCCACCATTCGTTCTCCGCCACACTTTTGCTTGCCGCGCGCGATATGCCCCACGGATTGATCAGGTGCGAATCCTGCGAATTGGTCACAATATTAAACGAACTGTAGCTGTTCGTTTGAGCCTCCGCGCCCGCGCACAGCAGCAAGGCGGCTCCCAGCAGATACGTCTTCTTCATGTTGTCCTCTTTGATTCCCGGCTGACGACTGTCCTGACGAGTATAAGCCCGGCAAGGGACTGAGTCAACGCCGTAATCCCTGAATTGCGTCATGGGGGGACTCCTAGGGAGATTCCCCCATGGCTTCACGCCATTCTGGCGTCTGGCTCCGATTCCTAATTCGCCGTGATGGTGCCAAACAACCCGTGCAGATAGTTGTCGATGCCGGCCGCAAAATAAAGCGATGTCTTGGAGCCCGAGTCGGCGGTCCCGCCGCCGAAGTAAAGCGCCCAGAGGCCGGGAATGGCAATCGGCTGCTTGGAGGCATTCGCCAGCAAGCCCATGAACGCTCCCGTGGTGGCGTTATATGCGCCGATCTCGCCGCTGCCCACATTTCCCACCAGCACTGCGCCCGCGAACTTGCCAAAACCGGTAGGCGCCATCGCGATTCCCCAAGGCTGGTTGAAGTCTCCCTGCGCGAAACTCAGCAGCAGCTTGCCGGCCGGACTGAATGCGTCCACGTAACCGCCGGCCCCCGGCGCCGCCGAGAACGTCACGTAGATCTTACTGCCCACGGCCTGGATTCCATACGGCGTGTAACCCGCCGGGATGCTGGGATCCTCAAACGCTCCCGCCGCCAGGGTGACGCGCTTGAAGGCGGTGGTATAAGCTTCCACTCCGCCAGCGCTGTTGGCGACGTAAATCGTCTCGACTGTGCCGTCCTTCGCTGCGGTGCAACCCGTGTAAACCGCCCCGCTGGCCGAGTTGTTCACCTCCAACACCGCTTTGGTCCCGGACGACCATTGCGAGATGGTCCCGTCCAGGGTGACGAACACGAATTTTGCGCCCACGGACACCGTGCCGGTAGGAGTGCCCGGCCCCGTGCCTTTGGCCGGCGGAACCGTTACCACCAGAGACTGGATCGCTCCCGTGCCGCTGAATAGCGTTGAAACGCCGGTTCCCTCGTCGGCGGCCCACCAGAATGAACTCGCACTGCGCGAAAGCCCCCACGGATTGATCAGGTGCGCGTCCGTGAACGTTCCCATGCCTGCAATGTCCGAAACCAGATTGGTCTGGGTGTAGCTGTTCGTGGCGGTATCCTGTGCGCTCGCGCCGAGCGCCGCCAGCATCGCAATCATCATCGATTTGTAAACGTTATGCATTTGTGCTCTCCAAGGGTACGTTATTGAGCTTACGCGGCTGCGCCGGTCGAGTCAATGAAAATGGCCGGCGCGCCGCGAATGTTTACAGCTTATAATTCAGAAACACGTGAAAACGCAGTCCGTTAGATGGCTGGCCTTGGTTCTGGCAGTGGCGCCGGCGGCCGCGCAGACCTTCTCGCTCACTCCGGAAGTATCGCTCGCGCTGGACTCCATCTCAGGGGATTCCCTGCGCGGCAACTTGTCGTTCCTCGCTTCCGACCTGTTGGAAGGACGCGATACGCCCTCGCGCGGGCTGGACCTCGCGGCGCTGTATATCGCGGCGCAATTCCGCCGGGCGGCTCTGGAACCGGCCGGCGACGACGAATATTTCCAGACCGCGAAAATGCTGCGCGTCGCGCCGCCCGACGCGGGTTTCGAATTGAGTATCCGGGATGGCCCGCGGACGCTGGCGGTTTCGCCAGGCCTGACCACCGTGGTGAGCCCGCGGCCGGTGCAGTTTTCCGGCGCTACCGTTTACAAAATCGCAAATGCGGCGGATCTGCGGGCTTCCGATGTGAGGGGCAAAGTGGTGGTGGTCGACCGTCCGCGCGAGGGCGACCGCGCCGTAGCGGAAGCGGCGGCGGCGTTCCAGCCGGCCGCTTTTCTCGAAACGGCGGACGACGACAGTGATCCGGTGGTTCGCCTTTTGATCGACGCGGACGAAGAGCGAACCGTGTATGCCGATATTCCGCGGCTGATCGTGCGCGAACCGGAAGCCGTCAGGCTGCTCCGCGGGTTGCATTCCGGCGAGACCGGGATTGCGGTTTCGCTCAAGCTGCCCGCGCCCACCGCCACGCCCGTGACCGTGCGCAACGTGGCAGCGCTGCTGCGCGGGTCGGACTCCACATTGCGCGACCAATACGTCCTGCTTACGGCGCACTACGATCACATCGGCCGAAATGGCGCCGGCGCAGTCTACCCCGGAGCGAACGACGATGGCAGCGGAACGGTTTCGGTGATCGAGATCGCGCAGGCGCTGGCCGGGCTGCGGGTGCATCCCAAGCGGAGCATCGTATTCATAGCCTTCTTCGGCGAGGAGGAGGGCGGCCTGGGATCCCGCTACTACACCTGCCATCCGCTGTTTCCGCTCGCGCAGACCGTGGCCGATCTCAATCTGGAACAGGTGGGTCGCACGGATTCGAGCCAGGGTCCGGAAATCTCAAATGCCACTCTCACGGGCTTCCAGTATTCCACGGTGCCGCGCACGCTGCAGCAGGCCGGCGAATTGACCGGCGTCCAGGTGTATGAGACTCCCAACGGCGACGACTTCTTCGACCGCAGCGATAACCGGACGTTCGCGGAGCACGGGATCCCGGCGCACACCCTCGCGGTGGCGTTCGAGTTTTCCGACTATCATGAAACGGGCGACGTGTGGCGAAAGATCGATTTCGCCAACATGGCCAAGGTGGACCGCACGATCGCGCTGGGAATCTCGATGCTGGCCGACAGCGCCGGCGCGCCGCGGTGGAACAGCGAAAACCCGAAGGTGCGGCCCTATTTGAAGTAAGGCAGCGCCATGCGCTGCCCGCCGCGAGCTGCGCTCGCCGCTGGAGATTGGCCATTTGGTGGGGCAGGCGTCTACGCCTGCGGCGGGTCTCCAGACCCGCCGTGCGTCCCGATGAGTCGGGACGCGGCACGCACGAGTGCGTGCGCCACGTCCTATGGTGTGATCTCGAACAGCGTGCCCCACCCGTACTGGCCGCCCTGCGTCGCCGCGCCGTAAACGTTGCCCGAGGAGTCCAGCGCCACGCCCGCGTAGGGATAGGCGCCGTCCGTTCCATCCGTGAAGCTGTAGAGGATAGTCAGCGTGCCGCCCGCATTCAGTTCAAACACGGTGCCATACCCGAGCGCGCCACCGATGTAGGTCGTGCCGTAGAAGTTGCCCTGTCCGTCCGGAACCAGTGCAGCCATCGGTTGCGAACCATCCGTCCCGCTGAAAGTGTGCACCAGGCTGTATTTCAGGCTCTTGGTATTCAGCTTGAACACCACTCCATTGCCGGCGTTGCCGTGGGAGCTGCCGCCCGCCGAGGCGGTGCCCCAAAGGTCGCCATGCGCATCCAAGGCCAGCCCGCCCACGGGGGTTCCACCATTTTTCTTGCCTTGAAAGTTGTACAGCACCGTTTCCGTTTTAGTCTTGATATCCACGGAGAAGACGGTGCCCCAACCGTATTGGCCGCCTTCGGTGGTCACACCGTACAGCACGCCCTTCTGGAACACCAAGCTGGATGCCGGACCGATCCCGTCATTCTTATCGTTGCCGAAATTATAGATCTCCACCAGGCTGCCGAACGCGCTAAACGCGAACACCGTCCCGCAGTCGTTCGCTCCGCCACTGCTGGTGGTGCCATAGAGGTTGCCGACCGGATCCATGATCAGGCCGCCTTCCGGAGCCTTGCCGTTGTGGCCGTTAAAATTAGCCACCACAAACTCCGTGCCGCCACTGTACTCATATATGGTTCCGTCCAGGCTGAATCCGCCTTGCGTGGTGGTTCCAAAGAAATCCCCGAACCCGTCCGTGGCCAAACCGCCCATGGGCGCCGATCCGTCCATTGGCTGGCCCGCGAAATCGTACAGATAGGTCCCGATCAGAAAGGTCGGGTCGTACTGATAGATCGTTCCATAGTCGCCTGCAGCCGGGTTGCCCCCAGAGAATGCCGTACCGTAAAGGATGCCTCCGCTATACAGTGGAGTTCCCCAGGGGCCCCCGCCGTCGAGGCCGCCGGTGAATGTGTAGACCACTTTGAACGTCTGAGCCGTGGCCTGCGGGATCGCTAACATGGCGGGTAGAATTGCGAGTCCCCACATAAGCGCCGAGGGGATGGCTCCGGGTATCTGAATGCGATTGCGGTGTAACTTATCTGTCATCGTTTATTCCCTTGCGGGCAGTATTGAGTCATTCTGCACTGACTCGGGCGCGCGAGTCAATAGCATGTGTGTCAACTGGCCTGTGTTTCGGCGGGGAGGACGCACCGCACCGCCGATCCGGCGTCACAAGGCCGGTCCGGCGTCACAAAGGAAGGACCGGGTTGACTTCGCCGCGCGCCTTACGGATACTGTCAGCAGACTCGCTTATGCGCAAACTCGTGCAAGTGGAAGATGCCAAGTCGCTTCTGGAAGTCGCCAAGGAATGGGGCGTCTGGAAATGGCTCATGGAAAAGAAGAGAGTGCGGCGGACGGCCGACATAGCCTGGGAAGCCTTCGACGAACTGGAAAAAGACGTCCGAAGCGCCTGGAGCGACGACCTGAACAAGGCCTACGCCGAGCTGGCGGCGGAAGCGGAGGTGAAAGAAGGCGGTGCGCCCGCTAAGCGCAAATACGAGAAGGCCAGGAAAGAAGCCGCGGACGTCGACCCCAAGATCAAGGCTTTGGCGCAAAAGCAGAAGGAGATCGACGACGAGGCCTGGCGCGTCCGGATGCAGGCGGAGGATATGTTCGACGAAGCCGAAAAGCGATTGAGCACCAGCATGGCGCGGGAGGCTTCGCAGGTGGCCATCGACGCCTACAACCTGCGCGAAAAGGCCGTGCGCAAGGCCGAGAGCGCGGCCCGCGCCAAAGTAGGTTGACGCGCTCCGGTGCCATGGCCATCTCGGTTAGAAGATGGCCCCTAAACTGCATATTGTCGCATGCAATCTCAGCAACCATCGGTTCTGAGCAGCCACTTTCCAGCCCGCAGGCCATAGGTCTGCCCGCTCGACTGCTGCAAACTGCTGACGATTAGCGATTTTATCCCCACCCAGCGTGGGGAGAGGGGAGTTGAGGGGCATGATGATATCGAGTTACCAAATGCGGGTGGGTGAGGGCACCCAGTTTGACGCACCTTTGCATGTGGCGGATCCTGATGCCAGCGCGGGGCTGCGGCTCTCGCTGGAAGATGACGCCGAAGTTTTCGAGCAGCCTGCGGCGTTCGAAGAACCGGTTCCGTCTTTCCCGGAACCTGACGATTCGGTGCGGCGCTACCTACGGGAAATCGGCTCGGTTCCCCTGCTCACGAGAGCGCAGGAAGTGGACCTTGCCCGCCGCATGGAGCGCGGCAAGATGCGCCGCGAAAGGGCCATCAGCCGTTCCGCGCTGGTGCAGCAAAGAGTGGTGGAACTGCTGGCCCGGATCGCGGCTGGATCGGTAGAGCTGGATGGCCTGATCGAACGCGGCGACGTGGAGGACGACAGCGCCGCCGACCGCCAACGCCGCGCCGGGTTCACTACGCACTTTGGCCGCGTGAAGCGTCAATACGCCAAACTGCGGCAGATCGACCAATGGCTCTCGGTCGCGCCTGCCGGCGATCGCGCGTTGCGCCGCCAGTTGTCGGGCCGGCTCAAGCGGGCCAAAGTTACCGTGGCGCAGCACATCCGCCAGATCCCCTTTCGTCCCGATCAATGGAGCGAGTTCGCCAATGAGCTGGAACGCCGGGCATCCGAGTTGGAGCGGCTCGACCGCGAACTGAAGCAAGCCGGGCTGGCAGCCGGACGGGACGCGCAGGTTCGTGCGCGAGTGCTGCGCGCCGACGTGCGGAAACTCGAAATTCTGGCCGGCGCCACGCATGCCGAGCTGCAAGCCACGCTGCAGAGGATCCACCAGGGCGAGCGCGAGTCGCAACAAGCCAAGGCCGACTTGGTGAACGCCAATCTTCGCTTGGTGGTTTCCGTGGCCAAGCGCTATATGAATCGGGGACTGCAACTGCTCGACCTGGTGCAGGAAGGCAGCCTGGGCCTGATGCGTGCGGCGGAAAAGTTCGACTACCGGCGCGGATTCAAGTTCTCCACCTATGCCACCTGGTGGGTGATGCAGTCTGTCTCGCGCGCCCTCGGCGAACAGGCCCGCACCATCCGCATTCCGATCCACATGAACGATCAGCTCAACAAATTCTTCCGCGCTTCCCGCCAAATGGAGCGGGAGTTGGGCCGGCCGCCGGAGGACGCCGAACTGGCCGCCCAAATGAAGACCACCGGCGACAAGGTCGGCAAGCTCCGAATTATTTCCCGCGAACCCATTTCTCTGGACACACCCATCGGTACCGACGAGGTTTCCACGCTGGGCGAATTGATTGCGGACCGCGGCAGTGCTTCGCCGGCCGACACGGTGCTGGCTTCCGAGGTGCGCAATGAGACGTCCGCGTTCCTGCAAACGCTGGTGCCGCGCGAAGAACAGGTGCTGCGGCTGCGTTTCGGCGTAGGTTGCGGGCGCGAGCATACGCTCGAGGAAATCGGCGCGGATCTCGACGTCACCCGCGAGCGCGTGCGCCAGATCGAATTGAGAGCGCTGCGCAAACTGCGCCGGCCGGAGAGCGCCCGCCGCCTGCGGAGCCTGCTCACCTAGTACCTAATTGCATAAATCGGCGTATTTCGGCTTGGGCCCAGTCTGGTGGACCACGGCCTTGGTCCATTCGAAGGGCGCGGCCTTTTTGTTGTAGGCTTTGACAAATTTGTCAATCGCC
>JBEKMJ010000101.1:0-30868 GCA_050008575.1 Bryobacteraceae bacterium | reverse complement strand
CCTGGCTACTAATTCGCCAGATACCGCTCCAACACCAAATTATTATCGATCCCGCCGATGGCAACAATCTTGCCGTCCCGCTGTATCAGCAGGCCGGATACGATCTGGCTGCTCACCAATCCGCCGCCGTCGGCAAACGTGGTGTCCAGGTCGCCGTTGGCATCGAGCCGCGCCAAGCCGCCCGTAACTGGCGTGCCGTGGCCATTAGTGATTCCGCCAACCACGATTTGCCCGTTCGATTGGAGAGCGATCGCCTGCGGCTCGCTTTCTAGGTTGCCGCCGAAACCGAAGGGCGTGGAACTGAAGGAAGGATCCTGGACCCCTGTTTCGTCGAAACGAGATACTTTGGCTTCAGAGTCTATGTGGCTGTTGCCGACACCCACTGCCCCTGCCACAACAAAGTCGCCATTCGGCTGGAATAGAACCGGGCCACAGCAACCCGACCCAGACTGGGTGGCCGCCACCAACGTCCCCGGCGTTACCGTGGATTGCAGCACTCCCGTGGAGCTGAACTCCACTGAAGTCCCACCGCTTACGGCCAGATAGGAACCGTTGGAGAGCTGCGCCAGCGCCGCGGGCGAAGCTATGGCATCCTGCACTTCCACAATTCCACCCGTGCCAAACGTCGTGTCCAGACTACCGTTGGAGTTGTACCGTACCAGCACCGTTTGGCCTCCCTTATGCACACCCGAACCCTCCACAAACCCGCCCACCAGTATCTGACCGTTGGGCTGCGCTATGACTGCCGACGGCGTGGGAAAGGGTCCTTGGGGCTGGGTCGTCACCAGGCCGCCGTTGCCAAAGGTAGTGTCCAATTTGCCGTCGGGCTTGAACCGCGCTATAGCGAACTCCGTTGTAGAATCAATGCTAGCCGCTGCCGTTCCCACCACCACAATGTCGCCGTTGGATTGTACCGCGACCGCAGTCGGGCTGCTGACGCCGTCGGTGAAGAATGACGCGTGGGTGGCCCCAATCAGGGTCCCGTCCGACGTGTACCGTACGAGGCCGAAAACTTCCAAGCCCGGAGATGCCGTCGTGTTAATGCCGGTCACCACCGCGAGGTCGCCGTTGGATTGTTCGATGGCGGTCAAGGTACCTACGACACCGCCGTCGGGCGCGTTGGGATTGCCGCCGATTAGGGTTGGGTCGGTCGTAACGATTCCACCCGTGCCAAAGGTTGGGTCTAGAGTGCCGGCGGTCTGGGCGACACCCAGCCCACCTGCGCAGCCGATTAGGGCGGCAACGACGCTCGCGGTCCCTAACGCCTTGGAGGCGGTCCGCAGCATCTGCCGCCCAGTTCTTGTCGTCTTTAAGATCTCAAACATGAATATTTTCCTTTATTCTTTTTCGAATTCGTCCGCACGCTGTACTGACTGTGAAATGCCGATTCAAGTAGAAGATGACCGCAGTGCGGTCGAAGATGTGAGCGGGATGTGATCGTTCTGTAAATTCGCCCGCGGGGCCAGGCTCCAATCATCCAAGAGGTCCCAGGGCTCGGCCGTCAGTGGTTCTCATGCGTCCAACCTTACGTCGCCATCCGCATGACCCACGCAGGTCAGCACGAAACCTTGCGCTCTCGATTCGGGATCGAGACCCTCTTCGGCGTCCATTTGCACATTTCCCGCCAACAGCTTCGTTTTGCAAGTCCCACACTGTCCCTGCCGGCATGATGAAGGTATGCCAACTCCATGCTCCTCGGCCGCCTCCAGTAAGGTCTGGCCATTGCGGACGGAGCATGTCTGCCCCGATCGAACGAACTCGATCACCACACCCCTCCCCGCCGCCGAAACCGGTGGAGCGCTGCGCGGAGCGGAGCTGCCGAAACTCTCCTGCATGATCCGTTCTGGCTTCACTCCCAGGCCTATCAGGATCGCGCGGCTGGCTTCCATGAACGGAGGCGGGCCGCAAAGAAAGAAATGCGGTAATTCAATGTCCCTGATGGCGTTCTCAATGAATTCACGGCTGACATGGCCGCGTGGACCAGACCACTCCGCATGCGGCTGCGACAGCAAGACGTGGTATTCGAAGGTCTTCAACCTGGACCGTAATTGCGCCAATTCGCTCTCGAAAATGATGTCCTTGTCGGTGCGGACGCAGTACAGCAGCGTTGCAGTTGTTTCCAGGCAAAGATCGTCGATATAGCAGAGCATCGCCATCATGGGTGTGATCCCGCTTCCAGCCGCGAGCAGAACGATGTTACGGTGCTTGGATTCGTCCAAGTAGAACTGCCCAAAAGGACCACTGGCTTCGACTGTCATGCCCACACACGCGCGATCGTTCAGGAATACAGACACGCATCCCTGGTCTACCCGCTTCGCCGTGATTTCGACGTAACCCGATCTCGCCGCCGATGAACATATCGAGTACGACCGGATGGCTTTCCTTCCATCGAAGAGAAAAGAGAACGTGAAAAACTGGCCTGGTCGCGCGTTCAGCCGCCGGCCATCGGTAACGACGAAACGCAAGGTTTTTGCATTCGAGGGCTGCTGTGTGATGCTCGCCAACTTCAGGATCAGCGGATCGCGTGGCGATGAGATTGTGGCGGGGCGAGCCCCGGCGTGTGCTGGCACCGGCCCAGCGAGTGGGGCTCTTGAAGGCCGCCGCACGACGAGGGTCAGCATGCTCAAGAACACGAATGCGACAAAACCCATCGTGCGCGCGTCATACCGGCTGGGCGGCGCAGGCCGATCGGCAGCCGCAGCGGCTGTTGCTGTCACCATGCTCCGGCCGGAGGATGAAGCCGCCGTCACCTGCGCCCTCCGCCCGTTGACGGCATCGGGGGTTTGCGTCGCGGACAAGTAACCGATGATCTGTTCGTCCTCGCCGGGCTGAAATGCGTTACCGCTGCCCTCGGCAAACGCGACCATTCGATAGACGGTGGTTCTCCACTCCTCGGGCGTTTCGGCGGTCTTATAGACACGGTCCAGGCCGTGGCAGCGTCCGCAGCGCTGGTCCACAACCGCTCTGGCAACTTCCAGGCTCGCCGCGGCCAATGACCCTTTCTGGCCCATCTGAGAAGCCAGGTATGAAACGACGATCCGCGCGTCTTCTTCCGATATCCCCGAGTCGGGCAGAGCTTTCATGCGGTTCACGGTCGCCAGCCAGCCCGGCGCGTCCTTGTGAGCGCCGACGATACGGTCCAGATTGTGACACTTGGAACAGCGCCTCTCCATCGTGGAAGCCGCCATATTCATATCGATATCGGCGGCCGGCAGATCGATAGCGGCGAGCGAGACCGTTTGCATCTTGACTTGGTGTGTGAGAGAAGGGCCCGCCGTAATACCGATGAGAACAAACGACAGTACGAATATAGTGAGTCCGATGGGTGTCAGAAAGGAATGGTAGCTTTTGTAATAGCGAGCGACCAGAACTTTCACAAAAATAAGTGGGCTCAGGACCATCGCCAGCGTTATGTGGAGCATCGTACCGGGCGGAGCGCTTCCGCCGGCATCGCCCAACCTGGCAAGCATGAAATATCCCATCACGCAAAACAGCGCGATGAAGAGATAGCCGCCAATGCGATGGGCGGCAATTAAGCGCGTGCTGGCCTGCGCGTCTCTTACCCGCGCGGACGCTTGCAAAATGAGCCACACATTGACCGCGCCGATCAGAACGAACGCGACCCCGAGCCAAAGGCTTGCGGTACTGTTGAGCATGTCTAACCTGAGTATTCAACCGGGCGGATGCCATTCCTGGATTGAACCTTGGAATTGCGCCTCTGCACTGTTGACGATTTCGCCGAACACTTTATTCCCGCTTTTGCGGTTAGGGGAAGCCGGACGACAAACCGTGCGCTTGCGGCGCGTTAAGATGCAGCCCGGTGGGCAGACGATCGGTTTGCGTCGTCTACCGGTCCGCGCGAAGGTTGGCAGACCAGAGACAACGATGGTCTGCCTCACAAAGTGAAGCGTATTGAGCGTGGCCCCAGTCCCAGGCCATCTCCTTGCCTTCGGTATCGAAGGGCCCGAACAACCGGCCGCGAATCCCAGCCGGAATTCCGGGCCGCCGGTCAGTTCGGCCCGTTGCCCGGCGCGGCAGTGCTCTGGAGGGCCAGGGTACCGGTGAACGGATCGCCTTGGACGAATTCAGCCTCGCTACCCACGATCCAAACGTTGCCCGGCGACGCCTCCACTCCGGCGAACAGAAGGTCACTCAAGAGATCCCCCTTCGTCGGATTCGGACTGGGCGCAGTGCTCCAGGTGGTGCCGTCCCAGTGCAGCAACAGCGTCTTCTGGCTTCCGTCGCTGTTGGCGAAATATGACCCGAACGCCCAGATATCCGTAGGCGATACGGCGGTGATTCCCAAAAGATCGTTCGATTGATTCTGCCCCGCGTTGGGGCTGGGCACCACCGACCACCCGCTGCCATCGTAGTGCTCGATCAGGGTGCTCGTGGGACCGTTCAAAACCTCAGCTATGGTGCCGACTGCCCAAACGTTGTTTGGGGCCAGCGCCACAACCCCCTTAAACGCGGCGGAGATGGGGGAGGCGAAAGGTACGCTTGGCACGCTCTGCCATGTCGCACCGTTGAAGTGGGCCACAAAAGTGCTGGCTTGGGCGCTCGAGAGCCCTGAGGAACCCACAGCCCAGACGTCGTCGGTAGCGTCCGAGGATGCTGCAACCGGCGTGCCGCCCAGGGGGACGATGGTGGGGGTCCAGGTTGTTCCGTCCCAGTGTTCGAACAGATCGCCGCCAATGTTGCCATTCGACCCGGTGCCGAGAGCCCAGATATCGTTCGCCGAAATGGTGGTCATGGCTAACAGCAGGCTGGCCGACTCTCCGGGCGCGTTGAAGGAAGAGGCGGGAAACACGCGCCACTCGGTGCCGTCCCATTGCTCAACCACCGGCGCCGGTTGCCCCAATAGGGTCGCGCTGGCATTGCCGACAGCCCAGGCTTCCGTGGGAGAAACGTCCCCCACGCCCACCAGGGATCCGGTATTGTCCCCCCTGATCATGGGAAGCGGGAACGCCTTCCACTTTTCGCCGTCGAAATGAATCGCCGACTCACCCACGGCCCAAATATCACTCGAAGAAGACGCGGAGACGGCAAATAGTTGGTTGTTGGATCTCGCACTGGTGGTGTGGTCGTTCGGAGTCGGGACCACCTTAAAGCTCGATTGACCGGAGGCGTGGACTGGCAGGTATGCCGCCACCACCCCTGCCAGTAAAAACTTAATAACAATTCGATTTTGTATTCTCATGAATTCAAGACTATCAATGGGGTGTGCGGGTGGCGGTTAAGGCGAAGTAAATAGCTCGTAAAAAGCGCGATCCCTACGCGGCGCGTCTCTGCAAACGCCCCTGGGCTGCCACGCTGCAGTATTAGGAAGCCGCACTGCGTCTGAATGGTTGGATTGAGGCACCCGTTCTGGCCGGGTGGGTTGGTGGGGAGGATTAGGAGTCCGTCTTGTGCAGTTTGAGAATGCGTCCGGTAAACGGGTTCGAAATCGCTCGTAGATAAGCTTGTCCGACCTCCTTGGCGTCAACAGGGATGAAGCCGGGGAAGTAAGGATAATAGGCCACCGACTCAGTCAGCAGTGTAGGGCTGATACAGTTGATCCGGACGCCGCGCGGCAGCTCGACAGCCGCGGCTTTCACAAAGCCTTCAACGATGTGATTGACGACGGCGGCGATCACGCCGCCCGCTATGTACTCATCCGTGAGGACCCCCGAAATCAGCGTGAAGGAGCCTTTGTCGGCGATAAAAGGGAGGGCTGCCCTGACCAAATTGATCTGGCCCATGCCCTTAGCCTGGATCGAGCGGGCCCATTGCTCGTCAGTTGTTTGTTCAAGAGGTCCAAAGGAAACATCGCCCGCCGCGCACGCTACGGCTTCGAAGGGGCCAACTTTGCCGAAAAGCGTTTTCAGGCTGTTGGGATCGGATATATTCGCCTGGTAATCGCCGGACTTGCGGCCGACAGACACGACCTCGTGTCCCTTCCCCTCCAATGCTTTTTTCACGGCGGACCCGATGGGCCCGCTTCCAATAACGATTGCCTTCATGCCGACCTCCCCTCGATTATATTCGTAATTGCGCGCGTGAGCCCTGCGCTGTGTTCGACCCCGCTTCCCACTTCTCCCAAAAGGCCAGACGGCCCCCGCAGATTTGGCGAATCATCGGGAGCAACGGACCAAGCACCCAGGTGGAGCGGCGGCTCGTCAGCGCCCACCGCCGGGAAGATCGCGTCGGCCGTCGCTGCCGGAGCGCCGAACATCTCGGGCGTGAACCCCAACCGGCCGTGGGTTCGCCGATGCGGCCTGATAGAACCGCGTTGCGGCCCCAGGGCGATGTTTTGGCCGGTTGCCGGCTTTTTCCTCCTGTTTCGCGCCATTAGGAATGGGATGGTAGTGCAATGCCTGCGACGAGGCGGATTTAGCGAGTACTCGGTAGTGGACTACGTGCGTAGCCCACCACTAGCAGCACTTCGAAACGAGCGCACCGGCCGGCAGGGACCGAAAGCTGAATGGCAGTCCCGCCCGAGTACCGCTGCCGGCCCAGACTGTCCAGGGTCAGTTCGACCCAGCGCCCGCCGCAGTCGTGCTGTGAATCGCCAGCGTGTCGATGAACGCGCCGCCCACGGTGCCGGGATTTTGCGATCCTACGATCCACACGTTATTCCCGGTTGTCACTCCGGCGAAAAGGACGTCCTCCAGGATGCTACCCATCTCGGGATCAGGGCTGGGAGCCACGGTCCAACTCGTGCCATCCCAATGCAGCAACAAGGTCATCTGGTTGCCGGAGCCGTCGGCGGCGAAGTAGGACCCGAACGCCCAGATATCCGTGGGCGATACGGCTGTGATCCCAAACAGACGGTTCGATTGAAACATGCTGTTCGGTCCCACGTTGGGGCTGGGCACCACCGACCACTCGCTGCCATCGTAGTGCTCGATCAGGGTGCGCGTGGGAGCGAGCGAAACATCACCTGAGGAGCCAACCGCCCAAACGTTATTTGGGGCCAGCGCCACGACCCCGTTGAACGCGGAGGACTTGCCTACATTTGGGCTTGGCACGCTCTGCCAAATCGTACCGTCGAAGTGGACCACAAAGGTGTTGGCTTGGGCGCTCGATAGGCCTGAGGAACCCACACCCCAGACGTCGTCCGCGGCATCGGCGGAAGCTGCCCCCACCGCCAGATGGCCGCCACCTAGGGGGACGAGTTGGGGAGTCCAAGCTGTTCCGTCCCAGTGCTCGAACAGATTGCCCCCAATCCCACGTACCGTCGCGTTGCCGAGAACCCAGATATCGTTCGCGGAAATGGCGGCCATGCCCGTCAGTTGGGCTGAGTCTCCCTGCTTGTTGAAGGGAGGGCTTGGAAACACGCTCCACTGCGTGCCATCCCAATGCTCAATCACCGGCTGATTGCTTGGACCGTTACCCAGAATTACTGGAGCGGAAACATTGCCGGCAGCCCACGCGTCCGTGGGAGAAATGTCCGCCACGCAATTCATTTCGGATGGGACTACCCCGTCGATTCCGGGCGCTGGAAAATCGGCCCAGGTGGCGCCATCGAAATGGATGATCGCCTGGCCCACGGCCCAGATGTCGCTCGGAGAAGACGCGGAAACGGCGAATAGGCCGTTGTCTTTGCCTGTGAGGCCGTTACTTTTATTATTGGGAGTTGGGACGACTTGAAAGATGGATTGCCCAGCGGCGCAGGCCGGCAGATATGCCGTGGCCATTCCCGCCAGGAAGAAGTTAACAGTTAAAATACTTTTCTTGATTCGCATGAGTCAAGCCTATCAGTGGGTCATGCAGGTTGAGGTGAAGGCAAAGTAAATAGATTGTAAAAGGCGCGATCCCTACCCGGCCCCAGCCGCTACGGGGTAATCGGCAGTTATAACATAGCAATAACTGGTGTCGAACGGCCTGCAAGATATGCGGCCGCAACCCCCGCCAGTAATAACTTGGCAACACTTGGACTTTGTATCTTCGCGCAATGCAGGTTTTCGTCGGTAGGAAACATCATTGTGAATCGGGGCGTGCTTTGCGTCTCCCGACGGCAGACGTGAACATGATGGGCTATTTAGTAACTATTTGATGCAGGTATGGGATAACTAAATAGTTTGGCTTTAGCTTGTCCACCGCGACGCTGAGCTCCTGCTTATTCGTCGGTCGGCCACGTGGGGCAGTTAATCTCGGTCCGGGGTCCGCTTATCTTCTAATAAGTCATTATCTTCAGGCATCAAGCTTCACGGAGCCCTCCGTGCGCCCCACGCTTGTCAGCACCAAGCCTTCGCTCTCGCGACCTCATTGAACGCAACCCCTAGAGCCAAAGGCTTGCGGTACTGTGGAGCATGTCTAACCTGAGTATTCAACCAGGGTGGATGCGATTCCTGGATTGAGTCGCGAAATTGCGCCTCTTCACCGCTACCGATTTCACCGAACACTTTAATCCCGCTTTTGCGGGTAGGGGAAGCCGGACAACAAAACGCGCGCCTGCCGCGGGTTCAATCCACATGTCGCCACCGTGGTCCAGTACAGTCTCGCGGGAGAGCGCGAGCCCCAGCCCCAGGCCCTGGCTTTTACCTGCGGTAACGAAGGGTTCGAACAGCCGGTCGCGAATCCCTGCCGGAATACCCGGCCCTGTGTCTTCTACTGCGATCAGCATGCAATTTTCCGCCTTCCTTGCGCTAATGTGGACCTTCCCTCCGTGCGGCATCGCTTCGACAGCGTTGGCAATCAGGTTAAAAAATGCGCGCTCCATACGTGAGCGCTCCAGAAGTATCTCAATACCACCGGGCATATCGTTCAGGATCTGAACACGCTGCTTTTCCGCTGCGGGCAATACAGCCTCCGATGCCCAAGTGACGACATCACGGATTTTGCAAAGCTCAAACCGTCGCTTGCCTCCATCGCTTGCATCGGCAAGGTCGGCCAATAATTCGCGCATGCGGCCGGCTGCACGGTAGATATTGGCCGCCAGGCGCTTGAAGTTAGGCGACGCTGGATCGAGTTCCATTAACATTTCCGCGCCCGCGAAGACTGTTCCAAGGGGATTCCTGAGGTCATGAACGATTGCAGTAGAAAGCCAACCCATGATAGAAAGGCGCTCGCGCCAATTCTCCGGGCGCGTAGTGGTGAGATTCGTGCCAGGCGTGCGGACCCCATTGAACTCCATCCGCACTGGTGACGCATCGAACATCTTTGTGGTGCTCTGGTGTACCGAGCCCTCCGGCATATCGCGTGTCCTCACGTTCTGTTAATCGGCAATAGCTATTTTTTTGTCGCTGAACTCATGGCGCCGTCACGTCCGACGCTGCACGCCCGGAACCCGTGTGCGCGCTGAATACTATGCCAACCGCACCTTCATTCCGCAAGTCGAACAACGTCCGCTGAAGCTGTTGGCGCGCCCGGCTGATGCGAGACATGACGGTACCCAACGGAATTCGCGCAATGTCTGCGATCTCCCGGTACGAAAGTTGTTCCAGCTCCCGGAGTATCAGGACTTCGCGGTATTCCGCGGGCAATTCCGCCAGGGACCTCTTCACGAGTTCGCTTCTCTCTGCCAGCAGCAACGCGGTCTCCGGGTTGGGAGCCTGCCGCCCCGCGCTGTGCAGTTCTTCGTCGAAGTCCGTATTCCGATCCGACGCGCCCTTTTGCCTCAGCCGGTCGTAGCAGCTATTGCGTACGATCGTCAGGAGCCAGGCGCGCCCGTCGCCGCCACGAAAGCCTGCAAAGTGGCTGGCTACACGCACGTATGCCTCTTGAACCATGTCCTCCGCCTCGGTTTCGTCGTGCATCAGCCAGCGGGCGAGGTTGTATGCCGCGTCCAGGTGCACTATAAACAGCGCCATACCTCCCCGGGATCCCGGATGCTCGCACGGCCCTTCGCTGGATGCGGATGGCAACCGGTGCCTCATGATCTATTTCCCGAGCTTGGGAAATCCTTGCAGCCGTCGGAGCGCGGCGCATCTTTGAGTTGCTGGGCCACAAAAGACGTGGGGTTGACAAGGGTAACGCAGCGACGCTTCAGTTCCTTGAGCAACGCAATTCCAGCAGAGTCGACGAAAGCAACGTCCGCCAAGTCGAGGGTCAGCCGGATACCGTCGCCGAGACCCTGCAGATCGCACGTTTTTCGCAGTTCTTCGACCCAGCCGTCCGTCACCCGCCCTTCCACCCTGAGTCTTGCCGCCTCACCCGACGACTCGACCACCGTTATTCTCAGCATGTACGACACATTGCAGTTGGCATTCCACTTAAGAAATTGGTCTGCGGATTTGAGACCGTGCGGAAAGGCCTACTCCGGACGATGCACTGGCCTAATTCAGTCAATCAGTTGCGAGGATTGGCGCGGCTTTCAAGTACGCCGGCGAATCGGCTGCAAGAGGATCCGACCCCACCACATTTGGTGGCGCAAAGCGAGGCGTTGTGGAACGAATCACGACTGGCGGTGGGAGGAGCGCTGAATGCCGAGCTTGCTCATCCGGTGGCGAAGTGTGTTGGGATGGAGATCCAGAATCTTCGCGGCGCCCTTCGGCCCATCCACCACGCCATCAGCCTGCTGCAGGGCGGCCCGGATATGGCTTCGCTCCACTTCCTCCAAGGTGGGCAATTTCGCAGGCGACGAAGCGGCTAACTGAGCCTCCTTAGCCGGGATCTCAGCCATCTCCAAGCTACCTTCGGAGGCAGTCACCGGCACCAGATCCTTGTCCAACCGGAGAATTGGTCCCGCCGATAAGACAACCGCCCGCTCTATCACGTTCTGCAGCTCACGGACGTTCCCTGGCCAAGGATATTCAATCAGCCTGGTCATAGTCTCCTGGGAAACGCCCTCGGCCTTCTTCCCGAACCGTTTGGCGAATCGCGACACGCAGAGCGCCACGAGTTGTGGAATGTCGGAGCGCCGATCCCGTAAGGGAGGCAATTGGAGGGGCAAAACGTTTAAGCGGTAGAACAAGTCGGAGCGGAAGCGGCCAGCGGCGACCTCTTCTCGCAGGTTCCGGTTGGTGGCGGCGATGACGCGCACATCCACGCGCAGAGGACGGCTGCTGCCCACCGGCTCAAACTCCTGTTCCTGCAGAACCCGCAGCAGCTTCGCCTGCGTCTCCAAGGGCAGTTCCCCGATTTCGTCGAGGAAAATTGTGCCCCCGTTGGCCAACTCGAACCGCCCAATCCGCCGCTCAATCGCTCCCGTGAAGGCCCCTTTCAGGTGGCCGAAGAGTTCGCTCTCCACGAGGCCCGCCGAGATCGCGCTGCAGTTCACGCTGACCAGCGCCCGCTCCTTGCGCGGGCTACGGTTGTGGATGGCGCGCGCGATGAGCTCCTTCCCCGTCCCTGTCTCCCCGCATATGAGTACCGTGGAGTCCGTGGGCGCAACCTGCTCCACGGCCCGGAGTACCGCGAGCAAGGCCGGACTATTTCCCACGATCTCCTCAAAGTTGCGCTCGATGCGGATCTCCTCGCGGAGGTAGATATTCTCCTTCTCCAGCCTCCCTTTCAACGTGGCGATTTCTTCGTAGGATTTCATGTTTTCGATCGCCAACGCCACCTGGATCGCTACTTCCTGCAGAAACTGCGCGTCCGCTTCGGCATACTGATCCACTGTTCGGCTAACCACACTAAGGGTACCGATGCTCTTTCCGCGCAAAATCAAAGGAACTACGCAGAGCGAACGAAGACCCTCTTCGTAAAGGCGGGTTTCGTTCTTGAACAGGTGCTCTTCTTCGAGATTGCGACGGAGAGGCTGTTGACGGTCAAACACCCAGCCTGCGCTGGTTTCGGCACGGTCGATCTCCAGGCCGGGCTGGAAGTAGTCCGAGCGCAAGGCCCCCTCTACGGCCAGAAAGCGGAAGGTGTCTGTCTCCGGTTTGTAGAGTGTGATGGCGCATCGATCGAAGGGGATGGACGGGCGCACCGCTTCGGAAATGGAACGGAGCAGCGCATCCTGCGTGAGGTTCGTAATAATGGCATTGTTGATCTCCAACAGCGCGCGAAGGCGGTCGGCAGTGCGCGCCACTTTGGTGTTCAGCGCAGCGATTTCTTCGTAGGACTTCATGTTGGCGGCGGCCAGCGCCACCTGGCCTGCCACTTCGCACAGCAACTCCGCATCCGCTTCGGAATACTGGTTCGCCTGGTCGCTCCCTACGCCGAGCGTACCGATGCTCTTTCCCTCCAGGATCAGAGGAGCGAGACAATAGGACCGGAGGCCCGTCTCCAAGAGGCGCCGCTCAACGGGATACTGCCAATCGGTCGCGATATCGCGGCGAAGGAGAGGCCGCTGGTGGTCGAACACCCAGCCGTGATGGCTGTCCTTTCGGTCCATCTCGGTCCCCACCCCGAAGTAGTCCAAGCCCCAGTCCGCTTCCAGCGCGACAATGCGCAAAGCGTCCCGGTCCGGCTGATATAGGGTGAGAAGAGCCCGGTCAACGCGCAAGAACCCTCGCAGGGCCATGCAGATAGCGTGATGCAGCGCATCTTTAGTGAGGTTCGTGACGATGGCGTTGTTAATCTCGAGAAGGCTCCGTTTTCGCTTTTCGCTCTTCCGCAGTGCCTCTTCGGCCTGTTTGCGCTCCGTGATATCCACGAAGGTGATGACGGCGCCGAGGGTTTTACTCTCGCGAAACACCGGATGCGACCAAAACTCCACCGGAAAGCAGGTGCCGTCCTTTTTCCAATAAAGCTCATCGTCTCGATGAACATCCTGGCCGCTTTGAAAACCTATATAAATGGGGCACTCCTCGATCGGATACGGCCTGCCGTCCGGCCGCGTGTGATGTTCCAGCGCGTGCATGTTTTTCCCGAGCAGCTCGGACGGATCGTCATATCCGAGCAGGCGCACCGCCGACGGATTGCAGAAAAGGCAAGTGCCTTCGGAATCGCAACCGAAGATCCCTTCCGCGGCGGAATCAAGGATGAGCCGGACCCGCTCCTCGCTGTTCCGGAGCGCTTCTTCCGCCTTCTTTCGCTCCGTGATGTCTTCCGAGAGCGCCATGATAAATCGGGGTATGCTTTCGGTTCCTGGAACCAGCGAAACGTTGTTGCGCACCCAGATCAAGCTGCCATCCTTGCATCGATACTGCTTCTCGATTTGAAACTGTTGCCGCTTTCCTTCCAGCAACTCGGCGACGAGTGCCCAGTTGGCTTCGCGGTAGTCCGCATGGCTGATATCGAGAAAAGAGAGCGCCCGAAGTTCCTCTTCGCTGTAGCCCAACATTTTCTGGTAGACCGGATTGGTGGCTAGGAAGCGTCCGTTCAGGTCGGTCAGCGCAACACCGATGGCGGAATTCTCAAAGACAGAGCGCCATCGTTCTTCGCTCCGTACGGCCTGCATGTGTGACTCATGCAGAGCTTTTTCGTTTTGCTTATGTTCTGTCACATTGCGTGAAACAGCCAGCAGGCGTTCCGGCTTGCCTTCCGAGTCGCGAATGGGACTGACCACGACGTCCCACCACCTGGGCTGCTTTGTAGTCGTTGTGGCGAAATACCCCGTGAAGCGCCCGGTGTCACCCTTCCTCGCCGTCTCCACGGCGTCTCGCGCGGCTTGCGCGTCATCGCCTTCCCAAAACTCAAGCCAGGAGCTATTAACGAACGGGCCCATGTCGCAGATCTCGAGCGCCTGCATGCCGCCTTCGTTCATCCACAGCAGGCGGCCCTCCAGGTCAAGCATCTTGATGCAATCCTGGCTACAGGCGATAAGGCGGCTTTGAAACTCTTGCGCATCCCGGAGCGCCCTTTCCGCTGCTTCACGCTGCGTCTTGTCTTCGGAGAGCTTCATTGCAGGTTGTGGTATGATCCCCGCGCGCTGCGCCGGCAAAACACTTTATATAGCCACTTATACACCCGGACCTGTCGGCTAATCCGAGATCCAGCCAATCCCATTCGTGGGCGGTGTCGTCGTGCTAAGGGCAAACGTTAGCGCACGGTCAGCCGCATCCCCGAAGAGTGCCGGACCGTCACCGCGAACCTGCCATGGTTCAGCGCGCTTTTAGGCTCGCGGGTGATGTGCGCCTCACGGGCGTCCACGGCCGGCGCATGCAGTACTTCCATCTCCACTGTGCCGTTCTTCCCCGCTCCAAAATCGATGGTCAAGCCCAGGTCCCGCACTGCATCCTTATTTAGAATTACCACAGTCATCGCGCTGTCCGGCAGCTTAGCCGCATAAGCCGTCCCATTCACACCCGTGGCCTGGATCTGGCTCGTCAGGTCCGCCTTGACCAGCCTAGACCCGCACAGCGCGCCCGCGAACTTCAGCCCATACGCCACCGGCTCCAGGGTGTACCGGTCGCCCAACATTGCGATCGGCGTGTAGAACGGGTGTGGGCGACTCGCAATCTCTGCCGGCGGCGTCCCCGCGTCCTTGAGCATGACGTCGCCGGGTAGAGATCCGCCTACGGAGTTCGCCACCGACTGGCCGGCGCCTCCGTGCAAGTTCACCCCGGAGTAGTTGTTGCTGGCCAGTAGCAGCGCATAGTCCGCTGACCACAGCGCTGCCGCAAAGACGTCCGACACGCCTGGCTTGCCGCCCCGGTAGCACGTGTTGCCCTCAGTCATGCGCACCCGGACGCCCATCTTGTACGCCGCGCCCGTGGCCGTGTCCGCCATCTTTTGTACGCGCGCCATCGTGGCCGACTTCAGCAGGTTCGGGATGTTCACATCGGGGTTCGTCGCCGGACCGCCAAAGTAATAGTGGTGCGTCAGTGCCGTTACGTGCGGCGGATTCTCGATCGACGGCCAAATCTCGGCGATCTGCGTCAGCCAATTCATATCGGCCGCCACGTCCGGCATGCCAAACTGCGCTGCCGGCACGGCCTTTGTTACCGCCCGCGCTATGGCCAACCATTCATCCAGGTAGGCTTTCGCACTCCACGTGTTCGGGTCGCGCAGATGGCGGCTGAACAAGTCCGCCTCATTCCCGATCTGGAAGCACTGTAGCCTGTCGCCGAGTGCTTTGGCTACGTACTCGGCTTCCGTCGCGGCACGCTCCGGAGTGTTGGTACCCATCCCGATTCCGTACAAACACGTCCATCCCGTCGCCCGCAGAAACGTACCCAGGTTGCGGACCGATTCGGCGGTCACCGGATAATACTTCGCCCGAGGTTCACCCCCCACCTCGCGCGTCTGTGGGTGTTTGGGCTCCGGCGACTCCGGCCTCGGCTTCCACCACTCGAACTCGCTTGTGTTTCCACCCAACCGCAGCACACCTTTCGGACTGAGCGCCTTGAACTCCCGGATCAGCCCTGTGTTATGCGCGGAGAAGATGGCGGGATCCAGGAGCTGCTGTACTTCATAGGAGAGCCCGACGTAATCCTCTGGCACGTGGGGCCCGGTGGCCTCGGGTGGAATCGTCAAAGTCACTTCGGCCGCAGATTGCCCGCGCATGCTCGTGGCGGCAAGACTCACGGCGCCAGCAGCAAGAAAGCGGCGCCGGTCGATCCAGTTCATCCTGATTGCTCTTTTCTCCGGAGCCGCACACGCGCCCCGATCTTTTCGCTGTCAAAGCTCGATTTCTCGACGGTCATAAAGGCGCTGATGGAACCTCTTTGAGGTCAAAATAGGCCAAATTCATATTGCCGCCGGTCAAAATATGTACGGTGAAAACATTCTTTCCCTCACTAAGGGGAAGCTTGAAAAACTGCCGAGCCAAGCTCCAGTGATGCCACTGACGCCAAGCCACGGGGTCTGCGGCGTCAAACGTTGTGGGGACCTGCAATGGTCCTGTTGCGTCTCTCCCATTCAGGTCGATAGAAACAGTTCCGCCACGATTGGAGGTGTAGAGAAAATCGGCCAGATAAGTTCTCGCATGCGCCACATCGACAGTGAGGTTGAACCACTCGCCAGGCTCGGTCCAGCCAACATAAAGAAGGTTTGCAGGAGGCACAACCTTGTCGAAGGGATTGTCGTCAATCGGAGTGGGCTGGCGGTGAAATTTCGTATAGGAAATATCGACCCCCTCATGAACACGGAATTCATTGAGATAGCTTCCATCCGCCGGATTCAAGGCGCCGCTGCCATGATTCTGTGGATCCGAGTCGTGAAACGCAATTCCTTCGCCGCCCAGGTCGTAATAAGCGCACAACACCCGTCCAGGTATTTTCTGCGGGCCGCCATGATACACCTTGTCATGATACGGAACTCCCTCGTATCGGCTTAGAAACGATTCAGACAATGCCGTCGCGGGCAGCATCAACGCTGCCGTGAAGCAAAGACGCACCGTGATACGGCTTATCATTCAATTACCTCAGCATCCAGTTGCTTCTGGATTCCCGCAGGGAATGCCTGAGTCCGGCTACAAGCGGATGGCTTTCTTGCTTTTTCTTTCAGCTCACTTGAAACAATTCGATTCCGTGCGCTCTCCCGAGATTTCGCGAGTACCTCTTTTCTTTTCCGTTCGTCCAATGCTCAAATACGCCAAGGCTGCCGCACCGGACACCGTCGCGTTCCGGGTCATACACTGTCTTGGAAGGTGGGGCGTTCGCGAGAGCGGCTTCACGCAGATAATTGTCCGCATTGGCGATATCGGGAAGATCAGTCCATTCCGAAGTTAGAAAATCGAAGCCTACAGAGTCGATCGCCACACCGTCAAGGGACAAGAAGATGCTGCTCGGCCAGGCGTCGTTGAATGGCGTCATCTTCCACTTGCGAGCGGGCGGCGGATCCGCACTATCGCTTGCGTAGAGACCGTCTACGAGAAACAGTATCGTTTTCTCGCCGAGATCCTTATGGCCCAAACAATCTACAACCGCAGAGTAGCTTGGTGATCCGTCACGGTTGTGCGGGAAGCCGTCGTGCGCGTTCTTGTGCCAGTCGGGATTGATACTCGTAGCTCCGAACAGATTTTTCGCGCAAAGCGTAACACCTGAACTAACGTGACCTTTCAACAAAGCCGCATCGATTAGGTAAGCAGCCTCGACCACCGTGGTATCAAGGCCCGAAGCGTTGCGGCTGGTAATAGAGTAAGGGATCGCGTTGGGTTTGAACTCGGCCTTCAATCGTCCGTCGCCGCCAATATGGTCCACGAACAAAACGCCGGGAAATTCTCTGTGAATCTTCTCATAGAGATTGTCTGGAATGAACCGGCTGGAATCGAAAACGGTGATCGAGGACAGCGGCACCCTGCCTGGCCCGGTTAATTGTTGAACGAGGGACAGGATCAAATGAGGTGACGAATTCAGCCGGTCGATCGTGCCGTGTCCCGTTGTGTTGTTCAGGTTCGCCTTGATCGCGATCTTCTCCCCGGTTCTGTATCCCGCGTTGCCTCGGCCATGAGTGCGATTGAAATGTTGAAAGACAGCCGTCCAGGCCAGAGCATCGCTTTTTTGATCGGTAAGGCCGCGGATAGAGTTGGAGACCATGCGGTCAATGACTGACTGATGGTTGTGAGCGTCCTCCCACCAGGAACCCGTCCCGTCCCAGGTCACTGCCGCCGGATCGTGCGCCCAGGTGACGCGTCCCGGGACAATGCCTCGGGGAACTCCTAACGGCGCGAGCGGCGAGTCGAACGGAGAGGAACGCAAAGTGCTGCTCGCTGCGAGCGAGAGGGCGAGTTGACGGCGCGTCATTTTCATTTTTGTAGGTTCCTTCTTTCGATTGCTGCTGCTTTCCGTCTGGCCAGGTGACCCACCAGGAGCGTAGTTATCGCGAGGTCGCCTTTGTCCGGGCCTAACGTTTTCCGGTTGTCTTCGATACTTACCGCTTCCTTGGTGAACCGTATCACGCTTGATGGTAAACCGGTTTACTATTCGGAGTCGATTCAATCACAAATCCAAGGTGCTTGTCAAGGCCAAGGAAGTCGATGTCAAGGAAGTCGATTTATCGGGAAAGTCCATAGGCCAAAGAAGCGGACGTGATATGCTGGCGGAGCCTATGAATTCCACCGAGCCCAAACATACGTCGCGGGCGGGTTCAGACCGCCGGATCACATTGAGAGAGTTGGCCGAACGCGTCGGCCTGTCTCGAACGACGATCTCGATGATTCTAAATGACGTTCCCGAAGCGACACGTTTTCCGGAGGAAACCAGGCGGCGAGTCGTGGAATCAGCGAAAGGACTTGGGTATCGCCCCAACTATTTCGCACGATCGCTCGGCAAAAAGCGCAGTTACCTGATCGGCGTCATCGCGCCTGATTTCGGCGATGGTTTCGAGGCCGCATTACTGAGCGGATTCCAAAGGCATCTGTTGAATACCGGATACACATCCCTGGTATCGACTCACCTCTGGTCCCCATCACTTCTCAAGCGCCATGTCGAGACGCTTTGCGATCGCGGCGCAGAGGGCCTGTTGTTAATCAACTCCACCCCGAATGAATCGCCTGGTATTCCAGCCGTTACCCTATGTACGGAACGCTCGCCCATATGGAGCACGAGAGTTTCCATCGACAACGCCCTCGGCGTTAGCAAAGCGATTCATTACCTCGTTTCCCTGGGCCACAGAGAGATTGCGTTCATCAAAGGCCCTGAAGGGGGCGGTGACACAGATGAACGCTGGAACGCGGTGCTCGCGACCTGCAAGGCTTTTGAGCTTCGTGTCGCCCCGCATCTTACTGTTCAGTTGGAGCGGCTCGAACACCCTAGCAGCGGCCATGCCGAAGAGGGGCGCCTCGCCGCCAGGAAGTTACTGCGTCGCGGCCATCCCTTCACCGCGGTCGTGGCCTTCAATGATATCTCGGCGCTAGGAGCTATGACCGCATTGCGTGAAGGCGGCTACAGAGTGCCTGAAGACATTTCGATCATGGGCTTCGACGACATCGAGTTCGCAAGCATCGCATACCCTCCGCTGACGACCATTCGCCAGCCACTGCAAGAGATGGGTGCCACAGCGGCGGAACTCCTTATCCGCAAGATCGGGAGCGACGAAAGCGCACAGAACATTTGTGTTAGTCCAGAGTTGATCGTGCGATCGTCTACTTGTCCACCTTCCTCGACCTACCCAAGAGGAGTGCGGAAAGATACGGTCAAAAGCAGGCATTGAAGGGATTTGCGCCGTTTAAGCCGGGCGGGCGAGACGACCGCTACAGTGGCGGAGGAAAGGAATGAATGGGCGAGTATCCAAGCGGTCGGCGCCGCTCCCGAGCATTTGTCGGAATCCTGACCGTAATCCTCTGCCATTGAGCGTCGATTCCGAATCATCGCGGACGGCTTGCGTATGCCGTTTGCAGCGGCGCAAATTCTAAACCAGATCGCGGAAGTGGGTTTCAAATCTTTGCCGCTTGTGAGATTGCCGGCGACAGACGTGATTAGTCCGTTAGCGATGGTCACCAAGCGGTTCGCATTCCGCACGGTGTTGTCTACGTTGCCAAAACCCAATCTTCCGGTCGAGCATGAGTGGCTCTTCTGGGCCTAGAACATCAGCAAGCTGCCATAATCCCGGACCAGGCGTTCGCGCACTGTCGGGAATGGCTCCGGGACCGGCAACTGGAATTGGGATACGCCGTCCCACTGACCACGGCGGATCGCAGGATAGGCGCCATGTTTCTCGGGCGGACCCACGAAACCGGTGTCCCCACCGATGAAGTCCGCTTTCTGTCGACAGTGGCAGGACGCGTCGCCCTCGCCGCCGAGCACTTCCTCGTGTGGAACGATACCGTCGCCGGACTTGAAAACGCAGCACTGCGTGACGAAGTAGCTTCCACGTCTATGTTCGAGGAAATTGTGGGATCGTCGGAGTCTCTCTATTTCGTGCTTTCCCAAGTGGCCAAGGTCGCGCCCGAAGACGCCACGGTCCTCGTCACCGGCGAAAGCGGTACCGGCAAAGAACTAGCCTGTCTTTCGCAGTTCGCGAGGTCCGCAGCAGACAAGTCGTTCAGAATCAGCGGAGGGGTTTAAAAGGTCTTCACCACAGAGGTGGGGGGGGCGGGAGCGAACCGTTGTGACGAAATCAGGCGGCGTGGAGTTTGGCCATGCGTTCGTAACGGAAGTGATCGCGTACTTGAGAGCGGAAAAACCGACCCTTCGATTCAGCTCCCAGGAAGGCCTGATATGCCGCAGCCGGGAAATGGAAGTAGCGATAAACATCGCCGGTGTTGCGGAAGCGCAGGTACAGCAACTGCTTCGAACCGTCATAAGCAACTGCGGAGAGCATCTTCGATTCCAGCGTCAACCATCTCATACGGCAAATTCCTTCCGCTTTCTTGGAAATGGCTCCTGAGACAAGACGGACTGGTTCGTGGCAGCGGTTGGCAGTTGCGAGGACTTGATGCGCGGCGGAGGTTGAGATGGGAGCGAGATCCGCATCCGATCCAGCAGAGCCTGGACATCTGGCGCCGGCTGCGTGTGGCGCGGCAGCACCAGCCAGCGCCCGTCGCGCATGGGAATCCAGACCTCAACCATCTGAATAGTTGCGAGCTTTTCGAGGACGGCTGCCGGCGTCAGGCCTGGTGCGTGAATGAGGAGTCGGTTTTTGAGGGTGACCTGAAGACAGTAAGCAAGAAAAGCAATGAGAACGTGCGCGTCGGCCCGATGTTCGAGTTGATGATAGATGGGCCGGACCCCCAACTCGCTTTTCAGGGAACGGAAGACACTCTCGATCTGCGTCAACTGCACGTACCGGGTCCATAGCACGGCCGGATCTTCTGCCGTGAGGTTGCTGCGAAGCAGATAATGCCCATCGCGCTGTTCCGCGGCTTTCAGTTTCGTCTTGTCGGTGTGAAACGTAAAAGTGCCACGTGAGACTGGTTCGTCTTTCTCGGGAAGACGAATTTTTACGAACCCGAATGCGCGACCGGCCTCCTTTTTCGCAGCGCCGATGCGCAACAGCAACTGATCGCGTTGCGGGAGGCTGCGTCGCATCGCGCGCAGCTTGCGTAACAGACGCACCAGCCGCTTGCGCCGCATCGCGATCTCCTTGGCCTGGCGGCCGCGGCTTTTGGCCAACACGTAAAGTTCGCCCTCGTGCTCGTAAAGTTTCACCTCCACTGAATCGCGCACCTTCTGCCAAGGCAGGTCCAGCCATTTCTTTTCGTGCTGGTTGATCCGTCCCTTGGGCGTACCCACCAGATAGAACGTCTGCCGCTCCGGCTCGCGCATTTCTTTCAGCATCGCTTCGGTTGGAATGCCTCGATCCATGACCCACACCCGGCGCGCCTTGCCGTACGTGGTTTCGATCTTCTGCAGAAAATCGCCTAGGGTCGCGCAGTCCGCCGTGTTCCCATTCAGCACTTCGTACGCCAGCGGGAAGCCGTCGGGCGTGACCACCAGCGCGATGACCAGTTGCAGACAGTCCGGCCTTCCGTCACGACTGTACCCGCGTTTGGCTTTGGGATTCTGCTCCATCTCGCCTTCGAAGTACGTGCTCGTCAGGTCATAGAGCAATACTTCGAAATCCGCGGCGAACAGGTCCGCCCACCTCTGCTTCAGAAAAACGAACAGCTCTTGTTTGTGCTCCAGCACTCGATCCAGGCAGCGATACAGCCGATCCTTCTCCGCCACGCTGAAACTGCTCTCCAGCAGTTCATCCATGGCCGAGTCCACATACCACTGCCGATGCACGCGGAACTCGCTGCCGGGATCGAGCAGACGATTGACGACCAGCAGCCGCAGCACCTTTTCCCAACCCACCGTCTCCCGACCTGGCGGCAGACGCTGCCGCCAGAACTCATCCAGACCCAGTTGCTGCCACAACTCGCAGGCTAACCAACAGTTGCCGAACACGCGTGGCCGCCTCAATTCCAGACCGCTCAGCCGAACCTGTGCGCCGTCCACCGCATCGGCGGGAAGCTCGCGATCGTCCGGAAACAGACTCATCGTGGTGAAGCGCTGCTCCGCCTCGTCGAACACCTCCAGCGTCTTCCTCCACGCCGCCTGCTGCTGATCGTTGATCTCGCCGAGATACAGAACCATCCGCTGTACCGTTTTCCCGCCGGGCAGCCGGCGGTTCTCGACGATGCTGAAGTAGCGATGGTCCTTGCCGTCTTTCTTTCGATTCGTGCTGCGCAGAAACATGCGTCAGTAGCAGAATGCCAGAGATCCACCGCTCAGACAAGAGGCAAGGTCTTCACCCAAGCCTTTTCTCCAGAGCCCGCGTTGACACCATTGAGAATTCTCCCGCGGACTGCCGGGAAACTGACGGGAAGTGCGAAGGTCAGGCTAATCGCGCGGGCGATTCATAATCGCTCTCGTAGATCGAAAGAACCCTTCATTAGTGTTAATTCCGCGGCCATTCCGCGTTCACTGATCGCGGCCGAACTTTTTCGGGTACGAAAAGGGCGCCTTCACCGGCGCCAATCAACGGCATATCGGTCGCTTTGAGTCGCCAAACGGTGGAACGATCTTCCTCGACGAGATCGGCGATATTCCCACGGAAGCGCAGATTGCCCTTCTACGCGTCCTTCAGGACCATGAAATCCAACGAGTTGGTGGCGTCAGTTCAATTCCTGTGGATGTGCGTGTACTCTCCGCGACGCATCGTGACCTCTCGGCGGATGTGGACGCGGGCAGATTCCGTCTTGACTTGTTTTACCGTTTGAACGTATTTCCGGTTGAGGTGCCCCCTCTCCGTGATCGCCAGGACGACATCCTGGTGCTCGCCGAATATTTCGTTGAGCGCTTTGCCGCTGCGTCAGGCAGAAGGATCCGCAATATCGACGGCAGAACACTCGAGCTGCTACAGAGCTACGATTGGCCAGGCAACATCCGCGAATTGCAGAATGTCTTGCAACGGGCGGTCATTCTTTGCGAGGGCGGCACGATTTCTATCGAAGACGCCTGGCTGTGGCGTGTGGGCGGGGGCAAGACAAAGACGACAGTGCCGTTGGACTCAGTTCTCGTGAGGCAGGAAAAAGAGCTCATCGAGGCAGCGCTCGAGGAGACTCGGGGCCGTATCGCGGGCCCGGAGGGTGCGGCGGAAAAGCTTGGCCTGCCGCGAAGCACTCTCGAATCGAGAATCAGAAACCTCCGCAGCGACAAGTATCGATTCCGCGTGGCAATCGGCGGGCGAACGGTTGGATCGTAAGCTCTCACACACGGTGTCATTTTTCGAACAAAAGCATCCTGAGCGGACTCTACCGACATGAGACGCAACGGATGCGAGTCGCATTGAAACGCATCATGTGCGGAACAAGTTCACCGCCATTCCCTATTCACCGGAGCGAGGGAAGGTAACAGCATGACGTTGATCGTCATATTCACGCCGCGTGCTAATTGACAGCCACGTGTTCCATCGGTTAAAACCTCAAGTACGACTCGATTTCAACGATGGCATAGAGTCTTCTGGCCAAAGCTCGTGGGCTATATCGCGGAGCGACTCAGATATCGGTGAATCTTACCCGAAGTCGCACCGGAACCGTGAGGAATCTTTCGGTCACTGCTATCTCATCGAGCGGTTTGCTGTTTAGACAGGTTTTGGTGGGGTCGCCGTCGATTCGGCTAGCACGCGAGCGTTCGAGTTTCACCAATGGATGAACCTACTCGAACCTTCCGAGCGGAAGGTAATGAAGCTACGGTTCGTAGAGCAATTGCAGTATCACGAAATCGCCGCCGCCCAAGCTATTCCAATCGGAACCGTCCAATCCCGCGTCTTCAACGCCAAGAAAACATTAGCGCCGCATTTAGCGATGATTCAGACCGCCTCCCTTGCAGGTGGTATGAACCCCGAAGGCGCCCCGGCTCAGAGTTCGTCGGGATGGCCCGCTTCCTGAAGCTTCTCCCGGAGCATCCACTCCCGAATGTAAGGCCGGCAATGAAGTAGTCGTATTCCTTCTGCCTCACAGGAAATCAGAAAGCGAACAGATGCACGGTCTACCAGGTTTACTTCTTCGAGATCGAGGCACGGTTGACTTCCGCAGCTTTCGATTTCCGCACGGAGCTCAGGCACGTTCTTGGATTGAATCCGGCCACTGATCCGCAATGTTGTCTCACTGCAGTCGAGGCGCTTGTCGATTCGAAACATCGTGATCCTCAGCTTTCACAAATCCTCAGGGACGCCCCGTCCCGGAGTCAGGGACCATGGCTCGACCTTTGATCGCAGCCGCAATCACGCATCAAACCACCGAGATATACCAGGAATTCGTTGTCCTGTGAGAACTCGATTTCGACCGCCGCCAACTCCCTTTGAAAGACCGGGCAGGTCAACGTGCGCTTGATTTCCCTTTCCCAAATTCTCCATAGCTTCGCCGAGACGTAGCCACCCAGGTGCAGATAATAGACATCAGCGACGAAATGGATGCAATAAATTGCACATTCAGTCAGTTGCGGGCCTGAAGGCGGCAGCGGAAGAGATGCCGAATGGTTTGCCATCCACGCCTCTTTGGGAAACGTACGCAGCAGTTGTTGAAAGCGATTCGAGAACTCGATAAACATCTGGGCATTCAATTGACGCCGCTGGTTCCGCAGCGCCACGTAGATTCCCAGCGAGCCGATCAGAAGCGTCGCAATCAGTCCGAGTTGTCCGCCAATCGCAGGCCAGAGTTTAGCGCCCATATGTTATCCCGAAGAACTGTGCTCTCTCTTTCTCAGCTCTATTGGTTGCCCCCACCGGAATTTTCTTTGAGAGCCGGGGTTTGACCGATTGTGCGCTGCAGTTCAGCCCACGCGACCAAATAATTCAGTTTGGCCTGCAATAGGTCCGCTCGTGACTTGTAGGTGGCCGAAGAGGCACGCCGCCGGTCAGAAATCGTCACGACGCCCTGCGTCAACTGGTTTTGAGCGAGCCGCTCGCTTTCCTGCCTCAGCGACGCAACCTGCTCTGCCACCTCGATAAGGCTCTTGGTGCGAACCAATTTGTCGTAACTTCGTTCAATCTCGGTTGCGACATCATCCTTCAAGCGGCGCAGGTTCTCTTCGGCTTGGGCGAGTTGAGACTCCCGCTCCCGCACGGTGGCACGGCGCTTGCCGAAGTCGAGAACCTCCCAATTGAGTTGTACGCCGACGGTACTGAAGTTCCTCACGAGGAACGAGACGCCGTCCTGCCAGCTGTTGGTGAAATAGGCCGAGACATCCGGGATATAAGCCGTTTTTGCAACCGCGACAGCTGCCCTCGCTTTCCGGACGGTGTCCCCCGCGGCAGAAATGTCGGGATTCTGGTCCCAGGCGTTTTTCAAGTATTCTTCCTTAGGGCGCAGTTCCGGCGCCGTTGGTACAGTCGGGTTCAGATCGAGCTGCGTATCCAGGGGAAGCCCCAATAGGTTGTCGAACTCGGTGTTCAGATCGGTGAGTTGCAGGTCTGATGTGAGGACCGATTGGCGACCTTCGAGGAGCCCCGCCTGGCCCTCCATAGTAGCGAGGCGGAGGGCATTGCCCGCGCGAACATCGTCCTCGCTCTCGCGCAGTTGCTCCGCGGCATACGTGGTCTGTTGCTCTGCCGCCCGCTTCTGGAGGCGCGCTATGAGAATTCCGAAGTAGAGGTTGTGGACGTCCAGGGCAACCTGGTTTTCGGCTTTTTTCAATTCATCACGAGAGATCAATGTCTCCGCCGCGGCAATCAGGTTTGCCTGATGAACGCGAATCAACTGGGTCAAAGGCTGAGAAACCGTCGCCTGATTGAACAGAAGATTCTTTTGGCCCTGCGGCAGATTGATGTTCTTGTAGGGAACCAGAGTGCCATTGAGCGTGCCGAGCGCACCTGCCGGGATTGCAACGTGCTCAAGTCCTGTGTTCTCATCCGCAAGAGCATGGTCGGTGAGTACGGGAAAATAGGAGGATCGCTGTTCCGCCTTTCGTTGTTCCGCTTCCTTGACTTTCAAACGCGCGATTTTGAGTGCATGGTTCTGACTGATAGCGAGTTGAACGGCCTCCTCCAAGGTGAGATTCCGAATCTCGCCGGCGTACGCCTGTGCATTTAGGAAAATCGCCGCCAACATTGGAATCCAACACTGCCTCACTCCAGACATCAGCTTCTCCTCAAATCTTGGAACGTGATTTTGCCGGGGCGCAGAAAAAGCATGAGCAACAGGTAGCCCACTACGATCCACACCATCAGCAAAAAGGCATCGGAGGTTGCCAGCGTGTAGGCTTGAGCGCGCACCTGCGCCCCCAGAAGGCCGCCCGCGCGGTATCCTGCCTCCGCAGGACTGCCGGACTCTGGAAGCAGGCGGGCCGTCAGCGATTGCAGCCTCACCGCGCTAATCCAGCTACCACTCTGCACCTGCAGCCCCAGCAGGTTCGAATGGAGTTTCTCCCGTACGTCGAGGAAACGGGTCATAAACGCGACACCGGCTTCGCCTCCCATCAGCCGGATGAAGTGCATGAAGCCTGAGAGCGTCGCGGCCTTTGCTGCGCCGGAAAGTGCTCCCGATTCCAATCCATCCAACACAATGCTACTGACCATGCCGACATACGAACAAGCGAAGCCTCCGGCGAAGAGCAGTTCCCATAACTCAAAACTGTTTCCAGCCCACGAAGAGTCTACTTGGGAAAACCTCCAACAGCCCACGGCGGCCAGAGTGAGACCCAGGGCGAGGACCAGCCGCGAATTCGTGTAAACCACAACCACCGCGACGATCCAGACGAGCGCGAACATGGGGGCGGCAACCCACGCCAACGCCTGTCCGGTTTGAAGTGGACGATACCGTTGTATGTTGGCGAGGAAACCCGGCACCAGAACGATGGTAGATAACTGCACGAACTTGAACACGAATATCGCGGCCCCGAGGATGAAGACGTTACGTCGCCAGAGAAACGACAGATCGAGTATGGGGTTCGGCTGCATCATTCTGCGGCAGATCGCGGCGATCAGCAGAAGGGCGCCGGCGCAGAGCATAGCAACCACGGTCCCGGAGTGGAGCCAGTCCAGCCGCTCCCCCTGGTCCAGCGCCCCATAAATCAACGCCAACCCGAGGCTCAAGTATGTGAAGCCGCGCCAACTGGGCCGCTGCCCCGGAAGCGGTCCGCGCGGAATGCCGAAATACACGCAGACCGTCATGCCCGTGGTCACGATAGCCGAGTTCCAGAAAAGCCAATGCCAGGAAAGATGGTCGATGTACCAGCCTTCGATCGCCGGAGCGAAGTTGCCGGTAAAGACGATGTCGGCGGCATAGGCCGCGATTCCGAAAATGATCAGGCGGCGCGGAAGGGCCGACAGTACGAACGTCATGGTCAGGGAATAAAATGTTCCGGAAGCGATGCCGGCAACCACCATTAACGTGAGCATCGCCGGCAGGGCGTGAACCAGCGGCAGAAGGGCGCTGGCCGCCGCGAAGACCACCGACGCCAGCAACAGGATCCGGCGCGGGCCGAAGAGCGCGCTAAGGAAGACCACGAAACAACCGCTAAACATCATGGCCATGTTGAGCGCGGTGGGCAGCCACGAGGCCTCGTCGACACCCAATCCCAGTGCACCGCGCAGATCCGGCAAGCCAACGCTGAGGAGCCGCGCATTGAGAGTGGCAATGCTGGCGCCGAGAAAAACACCTGCGACCCCTACGTATGGATTGGTCTTGGGTTGGGCGGAAGCCGCGGTGGCGGCGCGGCTGGAGTCGTTGCGTTCGGAGGAAGTCACTGGTGTCTCCGTTATTGCCGCACGGTGTTGGTGTGAACGGTTGCGATTACCGACAGACCCGGGCGCAGCCGCCCGCCGGCCTGCTGGTTGGGATCCAGGACGATTTTCACCGGTACGCGCTGCACCACCTTCGTAAAATTGCCGGTTGCGTTGTCGGGAGGCAATAGCGCAAATTGGGATCCGCTGGCTGGCGCCACCTGGTCCACTCTGCCTTTGAAGATCGTGCCAGGGACGCCGTCGACTCGAATCTCCGCAAAATCACCGGACCTGATTCGGGGCAGCTGCGTTTCCTTATAATTCGCCTGTACCCAAACATCGCTTTGCACGAGCGAGATCACCTGCGTGCCCGGACTGACCAATTGCCCGGGCCGAACCAACCGTTCGCTGACAATGCCGTTTTCCGGAGCGAGGATGCGCGTGTAGCCAAGATTAGTTTGGGCCAGCGCCAAACCCGCCTTTCTCAAGTTCACCTCCGATCGCAGTTGCGATTCCTGGGAATCGAGCACAGCCCGTTGGCGCTTCTCTACTTCGCGCGCGCTGCGGGAGCTCTGCAAGCGTGCTTCGGCTCGCGCCAAGTCCGCCTTGCGGCTGGCGAGTTGGGCCGACGCGCTGGCCAAGTCGGCCTGCCTGGCGGCGAGCTGCGAGCGGAGCCGCTCCTCATCGGCTACCGCCTGTTCCAGTTTTTGGGGCGTGGTCGATTCGGTGCCGATCAACGCCTCCTGGCGCCGGCGTTCCTTCCCCGTCCGTTCCACGTCGGCTTGAGCTGCGGCTATGCCGCTCTTTGCACCCGAGATGGTGGCGTTCGCCGCTTCGATGCCGGCCTCCGCCGCGGCGGTATCGGCCTCGGCGGCGTGGACTCCGTCGGCAGCCTCGGTGATCTTGGCATCCTGCAATTGCTTTTGCCGGTCGTTATTGACGAGCCCGTCCTGTGCGGCGGCGAGAGAGGCTTCCGCTTCACGCACCTGCGCCTGGAAGTCATCATCCCGCAGCTGAATGAGAAGATCTCCGGATTTTACCAGCTGATAATCGGACACGGCGACCTTGGCCACCAACCCGGCGGCTTTGGTACTCAGCGGTGTGAGATCGGCGCGAAGATAGGCGTCATCGGTTACCTGCGCCGGGCGATCCGCGGTCCAAGCGTTCCAGTTAACGGTAACCAATACGATGAGGAAGGCCGCGGCTAGCAGAATGGCGGCCGGCACAAGCCATTTCTTAAGGGTTTGTGCGGGCGGTGAGGTGGGAATCGGCTCGGGCATAGTTCGGCTCCGCTACAATCAGGAACGCGCGGCGGTTCTTGGCGGCGTTCGTCAATTTAAAGAGCGCTTCCTTCATCAATTTGTTCGCGTGTTGCGGCTTTCTTCGAACGTGTTGTGATGGCCGAGGTCCTGAACCTCGTCCTGCGCGATGCGCCCGCCCAAGGCCCCGAGCACGAAAGCGCCCGGGACGAAGGATGCCTCGGCCAACTCCTGGATCAGGCGAAACAGCGCCCCCGGACCATAGTTCGCATCCGCCAGCCGGAGGATCGCAAGGTGCCACAACAGAAGCGTTAGAAACGTGAACAAATCGGCCGGGCCGGCGCTCCTAACAAGCAGAGATGAAGAGCTTGGCGCGACTGGCGGGGTTCTGGTGGGCATCGGTAGCGATTGCGGCGGCGCAGTCCGAGCATCCGGTTGCGAATATCTTCAAGCCGCAAGCTACGCCCGCCGATTCGGTCTACCATTTGTCACTGCTGGTGCTCTCAGTGTGCGCCACCATCTTCGCAATCGTGGCCGGACTGCTCGCCTTCACGATCGTGAAATTTCGCCGCATTGCGAATGACGAAAACGAGCCACCCCAGGTTTACGGGAGCAACCGTATCGAAATGGCGTGGACTGTAATTCCGGTTCTGATTGTCTTCGTGCTGACGATGGCGACGGCTCGCGTGGTGATAGCGATTCAGAACAAGCCCGTTCCGAAGGACGCGCTTCACGTCACGGTGGTCGGGCATCAATGGTGGTGGGAGATCCGCTATCCGGACTTGGGAATCGTGACGGCGAATGAACTCCACGTTCCGGTGAACACCGCGGATCGGCCGGCCTTTGCTTTCCTTACTCTGCAATCGGCGGACGTAGCTCACAGCTTTTGGGTGCCGCAACTGGCCGGCAAAACCGATGTGATTCCGAACCGGACGAATACCATGTGGATCGATCCGCGCGTGACAGGCACATTCCTCGGAAACTGCGCCGAGTATTGCGGCATGCAACATGCCAACATGCTGCTGCGCGTGATCGTGCAGCCACAGGCGGATTTCGAGCGGTGGGCCGCGGGAGAAATGACGGCCGCCGGCTCACAAGCGCGGGGGCGCGCAGCTTTTCTCTCGCTCTCCTGCGTCAACTGTCACACCGTGAGCGGCACATCGGCGGCGGGTACATTCGGCCCAGACCTCTCACATCTGATGGGTCGGACGACCCTAGCTTCCGGCATGATCCCGAACACGGCGGAAAATCTCCGCGCCTGGGTGAAGGACCCCCAGGTGATCAAGCCGGGTAACTTCATGCCTAACATGCAACTCAACGCTCCCGAACTGGATGCAGTAGTGAGCTATCTTTCCTCTCTGAAATAGGATCGTGAAACAATGGCGACCACCGGATACATCGCGGATAACTTGGACCGGCCCCAGTCACTGGCACTGCCCTCCAAGCTTCATGAGTGGATCGTGACCGTCGATCACAAGCGCTTGGGGATGATGTATATCGGCACGGCGCTCACTTTCTTAACTGTGGCTGGCGTCATGGCGGGGCTGATGCGCGCGCAGTTGGCCTTTCCTAACGGCAAGGTACTGCCACCGGACGTTTTCAACCGGCTCTTCACCATGCATGGAACCACGATGGTGTTTCTGGTGGGTATGCCATTCTTTGCGGGACTCGCAAATTATCTGGTGCCGTTGATGATTGGTGCGCGCGACATGGCGTTCCCTCGGCTCAATGCCTTTGGTTATTGGATGTTCCTCTTCGGCGGTCTCCTGCTGTACTTCAGCTACATAGGCGGCGAAGGTTTGGCTGGCCACGGGACGGCGCCCGACGTCGGATGGTTTGCCTACGCACCATTGACAGAGCGTGCGTTCTCCCGCGGCACGAGCACGGACTACTGGATCCTCAGCATCATCGTGAGCGGAATCGGAAGCACGACGAGCGCAATCAATGTCATCGCCACCATTTTCAGCATGCGCTGCAAGGGCATGACGCTAGCCCGGATGCCGCTGTTCGTCTGGCTGATGCTGGTGGTCTCTTTCATGGTGCTAATGGCCCTTCCGCCTCTCACAGCGGCGCAAATGATGCTGCTCGTGGATCGTTATCTTGGCGGCCATTTTTTCGATACGCAAGCCGGCGGCTCCGCCGTGTTGTGGCAGCACTTCTTCTGGCTATTCGGGCACCCCGAAGTATACATCCTGATGTTGCCGGGCTTTGCCTGCGCATCGGAGATTATCCCCGTGTTCTCGCGCAAGCCGATCTTCGGGCGTCCG
>JBEKMJ010000100.1:0-31039 GCA_050008575.1 Bryobacteraceae bacterium | reverse complement strand
TCACCAAGAAAGCGAAAAAGCTTGGGTTTCAATTAGTTATCCAGCAAACGGCGTAAACCTACAGGGGAAGGTTTCTGGAGAGTGCCGACACGGCACGCCGGGGGCGTGCGCCACGAGGGCCACCCAACTGAAATAGCCAATCTCCAGGCACAGGCTTCAGCCTGTGGCTCCAAGCTTCTACTTTGCGGCGGGAGAAACCCTGGGGGGCGGGCTTTAGCCAGGCTTTAGCCGGCTTTAGCCCCGCTTAGGCGAGATTTGCTCGCCGTGCAGGCTTCAGCCTGTGGTGGCTACCGCCCGATGACGACGCCCACCGCGGACGGCTGCACGTCCAGCCGTTCGATGCGGTGGCCCAACGCGAAGGGCTGGCCAACCTTGGCGCCGGGATAAGCCTGCATGACGTAGCTGTGGATCAGGAAATCGAGCATGCGGCCCTCGATGGTAACGCCGGAAATCTGCACCTCCTGTACGTCCACAGTGGCGGTACCACCGGACGACCGGATGCGCGCGGTAATTGTGACGGGCCGCTCGCCATCCAGCAGGTAGGACATGATCGGTCCGGGCGGCTTCCCCTGGGAGCGCCGCAGCTTGCCGAAATCGATGAGTGCGCTGGCCGTGGCGGTTCCGGGTCCCAGTTCTAGCCGCGGGTCGCGGACTCCGTCATGCGCCACTTCGGCGACTTCCTGCCGGGCGTAGGCGTTTAGTTCGGAGGGGGTCAAGACGACGCGGGAGCCGGGTCTGAGGCGGTCATGCTCAATGAGGGAGAACTTGTGGACGACGGCCTGGTAGTCGGACGCGGCTGTGGGCAGCAGGGGCGCGGCCCACAGTGCCAATACCGTTCCCAGCGTTGCCATGCCGTGTCGGCTCATACCACAATGACGCGGACTGCCGCGTATTCGTTGCCCATGCCAGCCTATGCTTCGGGGCAAGCCACCCTATTGGGTTGTGGAAAACGGCGCAACCTGCGGATGGTTCACCTTTAAAGTCAACAGCTTGCACCCGTGGCGAGGCACGTGCAATCACTCGGCTGGAAGGTGGACTATATGGATACGATCAGCATGGGCGTGTTTATATGGGTGTCTTTCGTCCTATTGGCACTGCTGGCGATTCTTGGACTCGTCTTCGGCCGCGCTTACCTGAAATTCCGCGGCGAACGCGTGATTACGTGCCCGGAGAATCGGCGGCCGGCGGGCGTCCTGGTGGATACCAGGCACGTGCTGCTGATGACGTTGGAGGGCAAGGATAATTTGCGGCTGAAGTTGTGTTCGCGGTGGCCGGAGCGCCAGGACTGCGGCCAGGAGTGTTTGCGGCAGATCGAGGCCGCGCCGGAAGATTGCCTGGTGCGCCACATCCTGACGGAGTGGTACCGGGGGAAGAACTGCGCGATGTGCGGCAAGGCGATCGGCGAGATTAATTGGGCCGACCACAAGCCCGCACTGCTGAATGCGGAGCACCAGACGGTGGAATGGCGCGATGTGCCGGCGGCGGAAGTGCCGGATATTTTGGCGACGCACCAGGCGGTTTGCTGGAACTGCCATGTGGTGAATCGGATGTTGGGGGAGCATCCGGAATTGGTGTTGGACCGGTCGCGGCACGTTTAGGGCTGTTCTTCCAGTTTCTTCAGGTATTCGGCGGTTGCGAGCGTGTCGGGGTGGCTGTCGCCGAGGACTTTGCGCCGACCGGCGAGACATTTGCGCAGGAGGCCAATGGCACCCTCGCGATCACCGGCTCGGAGCAAGATGGCCGCCAGATTCGCCATTGATGTCAGCGTCTCCGGGTGGTCCTCGCCCAGCACGCGTGTCCTCGCCTCCAGCACCCGCTCCTGGAGCTGCCGTGCATCGGCGAAATCGCCTTGGCGTGCGAGCGTCATGGCAAGACCGTTCATGGCTCTCAGGGTATCCGGGTGCTCCTCGCCCAGCACGCGCGTACTTAGCTCCGCTACCCGCTCCTGGAGCCGCCGTGCTCCCGCGAAATCGCCTTGGCCCCAGAGCGTTGCAGCCAGATTGTTCATTGCCCTCAGCGTGTCGGGATGCTCTGCGCCCAAGACCCGCGTGCGCACCTCCAGAACCTGCTCCTGGAGCCGGCGTGCTCTAGGGAGGTCGCCTTGCGCCCAGACCGTCTCCGCCAAATTATTCATGGCCGTTAGCGTGGCGTCGTGGTCCTCGCCCAGTGCACGCATACTCGCCTCCAGCACTCGCTCCTGACGTCGCTGCGCACCCGCGAAATCGCCTTGCGCCCGGAGCGTCGACGCGAGATTGCCGGTCGCCCTTAGCGTAGCCGGGTGCTCCTCGCCCAGCGCGCGCGCCATCCGCTCCAACACCCGCTCCTGGAGTCGCCGCGCCCCGCCGAAATCGCCTTGCGCCCACAGTGTGGTCGCCAGATTGTTCATGGCCGCCAGGGTATCCGGATGCTCCTCGCCCAGCACGCGCGTTATCGCCTCCAGAGCGCGCTCCTGGAGCCGCCGCGCCTCCGCTAAATCGCCTTGCTCGCTGAAGGTCGACGCCAGATTGCCCATTGCCGTAAGCGTGTCCGGATGCTCGTCTCCCAGTTCGCGCGCATTCGCCTCTAGCACACGCTCTTCAAGCCGCCGAGCTCCCGCGAGATCGCCCTGCGCCCTGAGGGTCTCGGCCAGATTGTTCATCGAGGTGAGCGTGTCTGGGTGGTTTTCCCCCAGCACGCGCGTACTCACCTCCAGCACCCGCTCCTCAAGCCGCCGCGCACCTCCGAAATCGCCTTGCACCCTCAGGGTAGACCCGAGACTGAGCATTTCCGCCAAGCTGTCCGGGTGTTCCTCACCCAGCGCGCGCGTCCTTGCCTCCAGCACGCGATCATGGAGCCGCCGCGCTCTCGCAAAGTCTCCCCGCTCCTTCAGAAGGCGCGCCAGTAGCCCGGTCAGCGAGAGCACCTCGGGGTCGTCCAGTCCCCGCGTTGTGGCGAGTTCTCGAATCTGGCGCTCCAATCGGTCGGGGGCATCGGACACCCGCGCGAGGATGGCATCCGCCTCAACCGCCAGGCCGGCGGACCGTAGCGCATCGACCGCGGGTTGCGCCAACTCAGTCCAGATACGCTCTTCTGGGGTATTCTGTGCTCGTACGGCTTCCAATCTATCCCAGAACCGGCGGGCTAGCGAGCGCGCTTCGGCGACGCTCACAACCTTGCGGTCAGGCATTTCCACTACTGGCTGTGGCGGCACCTCAGTGAGATGCAGCCGCAAGCTGAACCACGAATCCAGGTCGGGGACGCCGAGAATGAATCGCTCCGTAGCGCTAGATGGTACCCACCAAATCTGACGCACCGGGAGAGACGCCAATATCTCGCGCTGAAAGCTGAGCGAGACCAATGTGTCTAAGGGATTGCCGCCCTCGGGAAATGCCCACTCAATACTTGTAATGGAAGCAACCGACCGGCCGGATGCCCGAAGCTTCTCGATCAGCCCTACAGCCGTTTTGTGCCCATCTTCGCCGGACGGCAGGTCGATCTCGACCAGCGGGACGCCCAAGTTACTCAGTGCGAGTCTTAGCCGATCGACGACTTCCCGGCGCGCGTACACCGAATCCCACTCGACGCGCGCAAGACCCCGCTCGCGCAGGCTACACCAGTATGTCAGCCGTTCAGCCACTCCCCGGATAGAGCCCGGTTCCATTCAGTCTGTTCCGCCAGGGTCCTGGGGCTTTAGGTGTTGTTGAGCCTTCAGGATGTCCACCACAAGCGGATGGACGCCGAACCACCCGTTGCCGTTGAACTCCTGGATGGCGCCCCCGCGCAGCAGTGCATACAGCACGGGGTCCTGCACATCGTTATCGGGGGCGCTGCTGTAAACTGCCAGGAGCCTTTCCAGCTTTTGCGGATATGTGATTGGGTTCAGATCGTAGGGGCTTTGGCCTAGTCGCCGGCGGTAATCCTGCCGCATCGTGGCGATGGCAGCCTGGGCGTCGTCAGGTCCGATTACCGCAGCGGGTGGATTCCTCAGGCGAGCCTCTTGTCCCGCTTCCAACACTAAGGCAAACAAGACGCGCAGATTACCGCCTGAAGCTACAATCAATCTGGTCATTTGTCCCGGGGCGAAAAGGGACGGTGAAACGCGCGCTTCGAGGACTGTTTGAACCGCCTCTTGACCGCGCTCATGTGGATTGTGCTGCCGGTCATAGACCGGCGTGTCGTGAATTGCATAGGGCCTATACGGCCCAAATGGCAGGCGATTCGCTTCCGAGGAATAGGCCAGCCAGACCGGGATGGTGAAGATCATGCTGACCCGCAAATCCTCGAAGACGTTCCCGTACTGCATGAACAACTCCTGCAACTGGGGCGGAGAGATCCCATTTTTGTCCAGATCTTCCACCACCAGAAGCCATTCCTTCCCAGTCTTGGCTTTTAATGTCTGGGCGCAAGCGTCAATCAGCCGATTGCAATAGCCGACCAAGTCCGGCAGTTTTTGAAGGTGATACTCAACGGTTTCCGTTTTGCGCTCGGCGGCATACTTCGCCTCCGCCTTGGCGGAGAAGAGGAAGCCCAGCAACGCCGCCCATGGAGATCCGCCCTTCACACCGGCGCCGACCTCAATTTCGGCGCCGACAGTGCCGGTGCGGATTTTCTTAACCTGCTTACTTGCGAACCATTGCTCGATATCCGAGACCAGGTGCGCGGATACCATTCCTTCGAGTGGGATGGCATTCAGTTCATTGGCTCGGTCGGCGAGGCGGGCCAACATCAGGAGTAGGACGTCAAACACTTTGAAACTCGCCGGGCTCAGTTCCTTGGCTATACTCAATCGAACCCCAACATACTGTTCTTCGACATCCTCTAGGACGCGGGTTAGCTCGGTCGACTTGCCCACGCCGGAATGTCCCATGAGAAATGCCCTGAGCGGCAATGTCTGGTAGGCTTCCCGCAATCTAATTGCGAGTCGAGCGGCAGTGTCTCCGCCGCGCACTTTGTTGAGTTGTGGACGATAGTAACTGGCAAACTCTTCCTTCCCGGTCAAGGGGTCCAGCCGCAGCGTAAGGTGCAGTTGGTCAAGGTCCGTCGCAGGGCCATCGGCAGAGGGAAGCATACTAAGTATAGTTTAGACCGGCGCGGATTCCGCGGCGGGGGGCGCTTTTTCGGCCTCGTCCGCCAGTTGGATCAACGTGCGCGCCAGGCCGCGCGCGGCTTCGGGGTCCACGTCCATCCATACGTCGAACTTGCCGGTCAGCTTGCCGCTTTCTTCCACCTGGAATTTGACGCGCACGCGTTTGCCCCAGAACCATGGGTCGTTCAGCGCGCGTCCGGTGATGGAGGTGAGCACCAGACATCGGCCCCAACAGCGGGCGAGCGTGGGAATTGCGTCACGTAGCGCCTGAGGGAAATTCATGGTGTTGAGCGGGTGGAGCCGAGCGCGCCGCGTCCGCTGCAGGCTATGAGACTTCATGGGGACCTCTTTTCGGAGGGTAGCAGATTCGGGGTAAAGGGAAGAGCGGAGCTGAAGCTCCGCGCGGGATAAATCCCGCCCCCCGATTTCGGCCTACTGGCCGTCGGACAGGGCGGATTCTACGGTGGTCACGTCCACCAGGCCGGCGCAGCCGTAGAGCACCGGCAGCAGGCGCTCCGCGGGATAGCGGCGGCGCAGGTCGGCGACGCGGTCGGTGCCCGCGCGATAGGCGGGCAGGTACATGCGGCCCAGCAGCGGGTGTTGACCCCAGGCGCCGGAGAGTTTGCCGGCGCGCTCGGTTGAAACCAGGAAATCGCGGCGCAGGATGGCGGCCACTTCGGGTTGCGGCACAGCGTCTTTCCAGGTGAGATAGGACGCCTGGTTCTTGGCGTCATCCTGCAGCAGCGCCAGCAGCACGCCGATTTGCAGGTCGTCGTCGGGCAACTGGTCCACTTCGGTGACGCCGTGTGCGATCAGGATGGCGTTGTTGGCGATGCCCTCAAATAGCGCGGCGGCGCGCGTGTTCATGGTTAGGACCGACGCTTCAAAGCCCACCAGCCGGCGCGCGTAGAGGTTCTGCAGGTAGGCGAACGTGGTAACGTGTCCGGGCACCACTTCGTGGCTGACAAGCTGCACAAACTCGGGGTACGAGATCTCGAGCGACGCGTTAATCTCGTAAGTAGCTTCGTATTGCGGCGTGCCATCGGCGCGGCGGGCGCGGCCCAGATAGTTCATGGAGCCGGAGAACCAGGCGTCCTTGATAGGCAGGAATTGAATGTTGGCGCGCGGCACCGGCTGCAATTCGGCGGGAAGATACGGCGAGAGGTGCGCGGCGCTGAGCGCGTCATACTGCGCGATCACGGCCGCGCCTAGCCCGCGGATTACGGCCATGGGAACGTAGCGCGCTTTGCGCCACGCGTCCACCGCGGCCAGCAGTTCGTCGCCGGTGTGGGAAGCGTATCCGGCACGGGCCAACAACTCTGCGACGCGTTCGCGCTTGGCGGTGGGGTCGGACTGCGACGGCGGCTGCCCGATGGAGGCTTCCACGCAACGCTCGTAAGGAACGGGTTCGCCTTTGCCGAGCATTTCCATGGCGAGGTCCCACATGGTTTCGAAACAGAGCGCCAGGCCGCGCAGGTATTCGCCGTGGCCTTCCGTTTGCAATCCGCGTATGGCGCCCAGGACGTCCACCGCGGCGAGGTAAGCTTCGATGGCTTGCCGGTCGGGGGCCTTCGCTGAGACGCCGCCGGATTCGCGCACGCGGGCGGCGGTTGAATCGGTGTAAGCGGGCGGCAGGGGCTCATCGGAAAACCACGAATCCGCAATGAAGCGGCCGGTGCCGGAGGGGCACATGACGTCGCCGCCCCAGAGCGTATCTATTCCGATGATCGCGTTCGCGATCAGTGGTTGGTGGCTGGTGGTTGGTGGCTGGTGTTTAGCGTTCACTCGTTCTCCTTCAGTGCCGCTCCCTCACGGTTGCGGCTCGGTAATGGGTGGAGCGAGCCGTACCATAGATACAGGCAAAGGCAGATAAACAGCGCGGCGGATGTGAATTGCGAGACCGGCTCGTTGGCGTAGAACGGGGTCTTGATCCAGTCTTCGGTGAAGCTGGGGATGAGGCGGCAGGCGGCGCCCAGGACTCCTCCCAGTGCGCCTCCGGCCATCAGGCCGGAGGCGATGATCACGCCGCGCTCGCGTATGCTGGAACCGGCCGCGCCACCCGCTTTTTCCGATCGTTTGCCGAGGAAATGCGCCAGGAATCCGCCCACCAGCGCGGGCGTGTTCAGTTCCAGCGGCAGATACATGCCCAGCGCGAAGATCAAGGCGGGCACGCCCAGCATTTCCATGACGACGGCGATGAAACCGCCCGCCGCGAACAGAATGTAGGCCACGGGCTGGCGGCTCATGAAGCCTTCCACCAGCGCTTTCATAATGGATGCCTGCGGGGACGCCAGCACTACGCGCGTATCGCCCGGGGCAGCCTCGCCGAATTGAAATGTGCGCGCCAGCAGAACGATGGTCAGGCCCACCGCTATCGATGCCGCGACCACTCCCAGGAACTTTACTTTCTCCTGCGCGGCGGGCGTAGAACCCAGCCAGTAACCGGTCTTGAAGTCGGTGATGGCCTGGCCCGAGGTTGAGAGCGCGGTGCACACCATGCCGGCGATGGCCATCACGAAGAACATGCCGGTGGTGCCGGAAAGGCCGAAGCGCAGCAGCACGACGCAGGAGACGATGATGGTCAACATGGTCATGCCGGAGACGGGGTTGCGGGCGGTGGTGGCGATGGCATTGGCGGCCACCGAGGTGAAGAAGAAGGAGAAGAGCAGGGTCAGGCCGAGGCCAACCAGGATTGCCGCGGGGGTAGCCGCCAGACTGCCCAGCAAGATGGCGACTCCGATGGCGCTGACGATCACACCGATCAATATCGCCATGACGGAAATGTCGCGGTCGGTACGCGCGAAGCCGGCATCGGCGTCTTCATGATGGCCATGGCGGAATGCGCGGGCGGCGATGGCGAAAGATCCGGCGACCACGCGCATGGATTTCAAAATGCCGAAGATGCCGGCGGTGGCGATGGCGCCCACGCCCACAAAGCGCACATAGCCGCGGAAGATCTGCGCGGCGGTCATCTGCGCGATGGGGATTTGCGCCGGATATACCGCGGCGCTGGTGAGGTGGCTGCCGATCATCCAGATCAGCGGCACCAGCACCAGGTTCGAGAGCACGCCGCCGGCGCAGAGAATCATGGAACTGCGCAGCCCCATCACGTAACCGAGGCCCAAAATGAAGCTGATGGCGTCGAAGCTGAGACCCATACGGGCGCGCTCGCCGATCATGCGCAGGGCGGGCACGAACTGGAAATCCAGGTATTCCTTCCAGACGTGGAACGTGGTGGCGAAGAAGTCGTATACGCCCGCAATGGCGGTGGCCTGCAGCAACAGCTTGGCTTGCGATCCGCCTTTTTCGCCGGTGACTAGAACCTCCGTGATGGCGGTGGCTTCGGGGTAGGGGAGAACGCCGTGCATGTCGCGCACGAAGTAGCGGCGCAAGGGGATCAGGAACAATACGCCCAGACAGCCGCCCGCCAGACAGATGAAGATGGTCTGGAGCGGGTGGGGGTCGAGCTTCAGAATGTAGAGCGCCGGAAGAGTGAAGATGGCGCCTGCGACCACGCAGCCGGCCAGACCGCCGATGCCGGTGATGATGACGTTCTCAAGCACGCTGGAGCGGCGGGGATAGGCGCGCGCGAGGCCGATGGCCAGGATCGAGATGGGGATGGCCGCTTCCATCACCTGGCCCACCTTGAGGCCTGAGTAGGCGGAGGCAACGGTGAAGATCACGCACAGGAACAATCCCCAGCCCACGGAGCGGGCCGTCAGCTCGGGCAAGGCTGCGGAGGCGGGGACCAGCGGATCGTAGACCGCGCCGGGCGGCAGCGGCTTGTAGGCGTTATCCGGGAGGGTTGGACTTGCAGTAGCGCTCGTCATGGTGTGCCCGCGGGGTACACCGTATCGTAATCGATATCAGAGCAAGGGCAAGGGCAGAATCGCACTGCCGGCTGGGCTGGTGAACACCAGCTCGAGCGAGTGAATGCGGCTGATCCTGCCGCGGTAGGGAAAATACAGGAAGCCGCTGGTTGGTCCGCGGCGCTCGCCTTCGGGCAAGGCGGCCTGGACCACCAGTTCCTCGGCCTTTACGGGCGGCTCTTTGTCGATACCGTTGGAGTCGTCCGCGGGCCCTTTCGGAGAGGGCCGCGGGGTGTTGATATTCGGATCGCCGGGGAAGCGTTCGACAGGCCGTGGCGGTGCGCCCAGGACGAGGGGACCCAATTGCGCTGTGGGTTGCAGGCCGGAACTGGTATTCGGATCGGGATACTTCAGGGCGTTTGCCACGATTTCCGGGGCTTGAGGCGCGAGGGCTTGCTTGCGGCCGTTGATCCGCAGGCTGAAGTGGCCGGCAATCACGGGCAGGCTTTGGCCGTTGGCGGGGAAAAGGGCTACTTCGACTACCAAGTAATCTTTGGCGATGAACATCTGCCGGCCGCTGGAAAAGCTGTGGACCAGGTACTCCGCGCCGATGGACAGTTTCTCCAGCCTGGTGCGGGTTGGGTAATCCTGTTCCGAGGCTTTCGGGGTGGTTCCATACTGGGCCGCCAGCACACCCGCCAGGGCCGGAAGCAAGAGAGCAGCGCGGCAAGGCATGTATCTATTATGGCGCGTATGGCGCGCTTTGGCCGTGCCGTGCCCGGCAGCGCTGGCAAGAGCGGGCGGCGGTCCCGGGCGGGAACCTCCCTGGCACCAGAAACCATCGCCGGAGGTGGGCAAGGCTCCGAGGCAGGCGGGCTGCGAGCCAGGCTGCGAGCCTGCCCCACAACGCGGCAGGCCGAGTGCCTGCGCCTTCTGGACAATCAAAGCCCAAGTTATTTATTTTAAACAGATTATTTGCGGCTACGCAACGCGTCGCACCGCCTTGGAGATGATCGCAGCCAGTTCCGGAGACCGTCTCAGGCGGATCAGCCTGATCTCCTCAAGCAGCCGGATGGCATTGTCAAGTTCGGTGCGGCGATGATGCAGCCTCAGCAGTGCTTCGTTCGGGGGAGGAAACGAGCGTTGTGGCGACATTTTTTCAGTAAACTCCTGGAACACCTTAAGAAGAATTCCTACATTGGGAAGTGATAACCTCAGGTGTAACCCAGAACATACCCTACATAAACCCCCCATTTGGGGGTATCAAGTAAACTATTTTAGGGGTACTATAGCTAATATTACTATTCCGACAATTCCGCCGTCAATGTGGCGCCGCCCATCTCGGGCATGACGGCCGAGAATTTGACCGGCTTGCGCGATTCCTTGGCAATCCAAACGGTGATCTTTTCGGTACCGCCATCGCCAGCGGCGACCTCGACTTTGAACGCGTCGAATGTGCCTGCCGGTACGGTAACTTTCTCCGCGCCCGCCACTTGCAACTGCATCACTCTATCCTTTTGCTTCTGCACGTCGAAAGTGCGGAAAGCGGTGGTGTAGCCTTCCGCCAGCGGCAGGCAGCCGAGCACCGCCGGCACGGCCGTGGCTTCGGGGAATACCGGACCGCCCATATCCACCGCAATGTTTTTCGGCTCGGCACCCGCCTTCATGGTTCCGGTGGCCTTGTTGTCCTGAAACGCCAGTTCGATCTGCATAGACCCCTGGTGAATGGACCGTTTGCGGACCAGCAGGGTATCGTGGTCGAGCACGGAGACGTCGGTCGCGTCGCCCATCGGCGTGCTCATACGGTTCGTCACCGTCCATGCGCCGTCCTCGGCTTTGATCTCGCTGGCCAGTGTCAACGGGATGGACTGGGCGCCCATTTGGATCGTCACTTTGTATTTGTAGGCGCCCGGCTGCAGCGGCGTGGCAATCTTGGGCGCGGTCAGAGATGCGGCGTCGATCTTGCGCGTCAGCACTACCTTCTTCGGGTCGACCGTGATCTCGTTCAGCCGGGTGGCGACCTCCGGGGTCATATCTTCCTGATAGCGCCCGCCCAGGTAATGCGCGAAAAACTTCTCGGCGGCGGCGATCATGGCCATGTTGTTCACCGGCCGCGCGAACCCGTGGCCCTCATCGGGCGCCACCAGGTACTCGACGGGGAATCCTCTGTCGCGCAATGCAATCACGATCTGGTCCGACTCGGCCTTGTTGACGCGCGGGTCGTTGGCGCCCTGCACCACCATCAGCGGGGTCTTGATCTTGCCCGCCGAATTCAGCGGCGATTGGCGCTGCAACTGGGCCTTACCTTCCGGCGTACTGGGATCGCCCATGCGCTGGTAGAACACTTTGCGGATCGATTCCCAGTAGGGCGGAATCGAGTCCAGCAGCGTGATCAGGTTGGAAGGGCCGACGATCGACACCGCGGCCGCGTACAACTCCGGCGTGAAGGCCACGCCCGCCAGAGTGGCATAGCCGCCATAAGAACCACCGATGATGCCGGTGCGCCTGGGGTCCGCGATGCCCTTGGCCGCCAGGTATTTCGCGCCCCACGTCAAATCGTCTTGCATCTTGTCGCCCCACTGGCGGTTGCCGGCGTTCAGGAATTTCTTGCCATATCCGGTGGAGGCGCGGAAGTTGGGTTCCAGCACGGCATAACCGCGGTTGGCGAAGAACTGCGCGAAACCGTTGTAGCCCCACCCGTCGCGTCCCCAGGGCCCACCGTGCGGCAGAATCAGTGTCGGCAGATTCTTGGCCGGCACGCCTTTCGGGAGGGTGAGGTAGGCGGGAATCTCCAACCCGTCGGAGGATTCGTAGCGAATCGCTTCCATGGGCGCCAAGTCCTGGCGGGGCAGCTTCTCGCGGATCTTGTATTGCAGCGCCAGCGTTTTGGATTGCCGGTCGAACAGATAAGTCTGGCCCGGCTCGGTGTCGGAGTGCGCCGAAATCAGCCAGAGCTTTTCATCGCGGGTGTGGGAGGCGAAGCCGATCTCGTTACCCGGAAGCTTGCTTTGCAGGAATTTGTAGTCCGCTTCGAAAGCGGGGTTTTTCCAATAGATGCGCACCTTCTCGTACTGGTAGACGGTGGCGATCAACTCGTCGCTTACTTCGGAAAACTCCGCATTTTCGAAATCCACCCGGTTGTCCGGGTCGCGCTCCACCAGTTCCTCGTTGCCGGTTTCCGCGTCCATCAGTTCGAGCTTCACCAGGTTCTCGCCCGCGCCCTTGTTGGTCTGCAGGTAGAAACGTTTGCCGTCCTTGTGGAAGCGGATCGGCCCGCACGTCTCCAGCACATCGCAGGAATAGATCTTGGTGAAGCCATTTTCGTCGACGCGCAGGATTTCGGTATCGCCGTTATCGGCCGAGCGAGTCGCCAGGCGCAACCGGTCCTTGAGATCGAAGACCCAACCGGTGATGCGGTCGGTATTCTTTCGCAGCAGGGTACGCTCGCCGGTGGAGATGCGGATTTTGTACAGATCGTGCCAGGACTTGTCGCGGTCGTTGAGCCCCACATATACGATATCGGGCTCGCTGCGCGGCGCCTCATAAAGCATGGTGCGCACGCCTTTAAGGTCCGTCAGGTTGCGCGCCCCCGGCACTTCCGCACCGGCCGCCGGGGCCTCCGCCGGATTCACCGCATAGACGCTGTAGTTTTCATCCCCGAGTTTGTCCTGCACGTACAGCACGAACCTGCCGTCGCGGCTCCAGAGATACCCCGGGATGGGGCGCTTGGTATCGTTGGTGATGGGCTTGGCCGAATCGAAAGGCGCATCGGTCTGCTTCACCCAGATATTGCGGGTCTTGTTCAAAGGCTTCAGGAAGGCGATGTACTTGCCGTCGGGCGAGATTTGGGCGCCGGAGATTTCGGGATCGCCGAAGAACAGCTCGCGATCGATCAGCGGAGGCCGCTGCGCGGCGGCCGGCGCAAGGAGCAGGAGGGTGGTCAGGGAGAGCTTGGTAACGGATGTCATGGCGTTTGTCATTGTATCGTGGCGCGCGCGCCGCGAGGCTAGCCAACTGACATGGCCAATCCACAGAGCGGGTCCTGGAGGACCCGCGCAGACCTGGAGGTCCGCCCCACGAGGTTATTCCGACTTCTTCGGAATCTTGATATCCAGCCTTTTAATTTTTTGATTCAACGTAGACAGCGGCACGTGCAACCCCGCCGCGGCTTCCGTCTGGCTCCCATTATGCTGCTCCAGCCGTTCCAGAATGATACGCCGCTCGAAGTCGGCGACGATCTCGAACAGCGACGCATCGGCCGGCAGCGCCCCGCCTTCCGCGCGGCGCAAGCGGATGCCGCTCGATTGCAGCAGGTGATCGGGCAGCACGTCCAGGGGCACGGACGGGTCGGTGGCCAGGACGACGGCGCGTTCCACCGCATTCTCCAACTCGCGCACGTTGCCCGGCCAGTTGTGCTCCATCAGGATCTGCATCACCTCCGGCTGGAACGTGAGGAGCGAATTGCCCTGCGGGTCCAGGTACTTTTCGTTTTCGCGGCAATACTTGGTGAAAAAGTGCTTCACCAGCGCGGGAATATCTTCCTTGCGCTCGCGCAGCGGCGGCAGCACGATGTTGATCACGTTCAGCCGGTAATACAGATCCTCGCGGAAGGTGCTTTCGTCCACGCGCTTCTTCAGATCGTCGTTGGTGGCGGCCAGGATGCGCACGTCCACGCGCACAGGCTCGGTGGCGCCCAGGGGGATGAACTCCTTCTCCTGGATGACGCGCAGCAGCTTGGCCTGCATGTCCGGCGCGATGGTGCCGATCTCATCGAAGAAGATAGTGCCGTGGTCGGCGACTTCGAAATAGCCCTTCTTGGTGTGGATGGCGCTGGTGAATGCGCCTTTCACGTGGCCAAACAGCGTGGATTCGAGCAGATCGGCGGGCAACGAGCCGCTGTTGACGGGGATGAACATGCGCTCCGCGCGCGGCGAATTGGTGTGGATGGCTTTGGCGATCAGTTCTTTGCCGGTGCCGGTTTCGCCGGTGATCAGGATGGTGGAGCGGCTGCTGGCAACTTGCCCCACGAGGTCGAGCAGGCGCAGCATGCGGTCGCTCTTGCCGATGATGTTGGGGAAGCTGTAGCGCTGCTTCAACGCGCGCTTCAGGTGCGTGTTTTCGTATTCGAGGCGCCGCTTGGAGATCATGCGGTCGATCTCGATGAGCAGCTTTTCGTTGTCCCAGGGCTTGGAGAAGTAATCGTTGGCGCCCAGCTTCAGTGCGTCGACGGCGGCTTCCACGGAGCCGTAGGCGGTGATCATGAAGATGGGTGTTTCGCGGTCGCGCCCGCGGACGTCGTGCAGCACGTCCATGCCGGAACGGTCGGGCATCATCAGGTCGAGCAGGACCAGGTCGTAGGCGCGCGATTCGATTTTGCGCAGGCCTTCGGCGCCGTTGGCGGCGAGGTCCACGGTGTAGCCTTCCATACGGAGGAGCGTTTCCAGTCCTTCGCGGATGTCTAACTCATCGTCGACGACCAGGACGAGGCCCTTGCCGGTAGTGGGGGAGAATTCGGGTGCGGACATTTCAGGCACTCAGGAGGCCAGTGTAACCTTTGCGAGAGGCGGCCTGCGAGGCCGCCGCAGGCTGCGAGCCTGCCCCACGGCGGATTGGGTTTCAGGCGGCATTTACAGGTTGTTTGGAGGGCTGCGCCGCGGCCGTCCGGGACCAGGGCAGCCGCAGATGGAAGCGCGTGCCGCCTTGCCGGCTGGAGACTTCGATGGAACCCTTGTGTTCCTGGACGATCCCGTAGGTCACGGCCAGGCCCATGCCGGTGCCTTTGCGGCTGCCTTTGGTGGTAAAGAACGGATCGTAGATGCGCTGGATGTGCTCGGGCGAGATGCCATGGCCGGTATCGGAAACATCCACGCGCGCGCCGGATTCCTCGGCCCAGGTGCGCACCGAGAGCACGCCGCCGCCGTCCATGGCGTCGCGGGCATTCAGGAACAGATTCAGGAAGACCTGCTGCAGTTTGCCGGCGTTGCCGTGAACGGGCGGCAAGCCGGCCGCGAGATCCATCTTCACTTCCACGCCTACCTTCTGGATCTGATGTTCGAGCAGCGACATGGTCTCGCGCACGACCTTGTTGAGGTCCACATCGCCGAAGGAAGTGGTGGAGGTGCGCGAGAAATTCAGCAGCGAATTGACGATCTCGCTGGCGCGGAAAGTCTGCTTGGCGATCTTGTCGAGCAGGATGGATTTCTGGTCGTCGTTGGCGACTTGTTTAGCCAGCATCTGCGCGTAGGTGGAAATCACCGCCAGCGGCGTATTCACTTCGTGGGCCACGCCGGCGGCCAGCAGGCCGATGCTGCTGAGCTTGTCGGCCTGGACCAGGCGCTGCTCCAGTTCGGCGCGGTCGGTGACGTCGTCGAAGATGATCAGGCGGCCGATTTGTTCGAGGTCTTTCGAAACCAGCGGGGCGATGGCCACGTTGAGCGTGGCGCTGGCGCCATTTTGACGACCGGCTAAAGCCTGTCCTGCCTGACCGGCTAAAGCCTGTCCTACCTGACCGGCTGAAGCCTGTCCTACCCCGTTGATGGCGACCACTCCCTGACGGTCGTGGCCAGGCAGCGCGGATAGCGCCGTGGGGTGCAACACGAACTTATAGATGTGGTGAATGCCGGTCTGTCCGCGCACGCGCTCGAACTGGTCCGACAGGTCGGCGGGAAAGAGCTCCGCCAGCTTGCGGCCCACGGCGGATTGCCGCTGAATTCCGGTCAGCTTCTCGATTTGCGTGTTCCAGCTCTCGACGCGGTCTTCCAGGTCGGCCGCCAGAATGCCCACATTGATGGATTCGACGATATTCTCGCTGAACTCTTTCAACCGCTCGTACTCTTCCATCTTGCGCTGCAGCGAACGGTAGAGCGTGGCGTTCTCGATGGCGATCCCCACATAGCCGGAGATGGTGGCCAGCAGTTCCACGTCCACGGTGGAAAGGAAGTCGCCATCCTCGGTGCGGCTGGCGCCCAGGTAAGCGATGGTCCGGCCGCGCACGGTGCAGGGGAGATAGTAAGTCAGGTCGAGATCCGCGATGGCGGCGCGCACGGTGGCCGGCCAACTGCGCGACACCGCGTCCAGTTGGTGGCGGGTCCGCTCGAAGAACAGATAAGGCTGCGGCAGTTCCCAGTTCAGGAAGCTCAGATCCAATTGCGCGGCGGTCAACTCCGCGGGGCGGCGGCGCGCGCCCATGCACATCTTCAGGCGGAAAGTGGGACTATCGCCGGGGCGCTCCTCAGCCAGGAAAACAGCCATGTGGCGGATGGAAAGAGTCTGCAGCAGGCGCTCGCAGACCGAATTGAGCATGGCATCCAGATCGGTTTCCGCGTTCAACTCGCGCGCGAACTCCACCAGGGTGCGCCGGTAATCGTAGCGGTCGCGATAGAAGTGTTTGTCGAGGCGCTCCTGAATCCAGTTGCGGATGGGCTGGAAGAGGAAGGCGGCCACCAGCATGACGGCGATCAGGCCGGTGTTGCCGACATCCTTGAAGTTCTTTTGCACCAGGCTGCCGAGCGAGAATACGATGCCGTAAAACGCCGCCAGCACGCATACGGTGGCCAGCGTGTAGGCATAGCCGCGGCGAAAGAGAATATCGACATCCATGAGCCGGTAGCGCGCGATGGCATACGCCAAGGTCAGCGGGATGAGCGCCAGCGAGAGGACCGACATCCGCATGTATTGATTGGGCAGCATGCCCAGCGCGTAAGGCAATACGTAGAGAGCGGTGAAGGGCAGGATGCCGCAGAAGGTCCCGTTGCGCAGCCATTTCAACTGCTGGCGCACGATGGGGTCGTCGGTCTTGCGATAGTCCAGGCTGAGCGCCAGGCCGCCCAGCAGGTAGGGAATTACCAACAGGGCCTGCCAGATGCGGTCGAGCATCCAACGCAGTTCCAGTGGCGAGACGCCGATTTGCAGGGTGCCGGAAGTCACCGCCAGCCAAAAGGGAAATATCAGCGCGGGCGGCAGGTACAGGAGAACCGCCCCGAATTTGGGACGGAACCAGCGGCGCGGCTCCGGGAATGTCAGGCAGAAGTGCAGAAAAATAGTAGGCGCCAGCAGACCGGCCGCCACATTGCAAAAATATATGACCTTATCGAAGCCATTCAGCTTGCCGGTGTAATGGAAACAGCACAAGATGAACGAAGCCAGGCACAGCACGTAGAAATGGCGCGCCATATGCGCGCTGCCGCGCCGGTAATAGACGAACAGCCCAATGAGGAGATAGGCGGCGCCCACCATGTACTGGTAGGAGACGGCGGGATCGAGGGGTTCTTCGCGGACGTAGACGGCGGCCTTGAACTCGACGCCCTGGCGGCTGGCGGTGTAGTCGGCCTTGTTCCAGGCACCCACGCGCGCGAGGATTTGGGGAACGTCGATGGCCTTATCGGTGCCGATATCGTTGATCTTGAGGAGCGTATCACCGTACTTGAGGCCGGCTTTGGCGGCGGGGCCGTCGGGATCGATGTGCAGGGCCTCCACGCGGTGGCCGCGATCGACCCAGACGGCGCCGTCGTCGGCCAGGCGGAATCTGTGTTGTTGCTGGAAATTGATGATGGCGGAGACAGTCGCGGCGATGGTGAGGATGGTCAGGATCGCGGTGGAGAGCTGAAATTTGAGTTCCTGAAACATTCACGCCGCCGACGGGGCCTTCCGGGACACACTACCGGTAGAAGATAAGAGCAGAGCACGTAGCATGCCAGCGGCCACCATTATTAATGGTAACTTTTTCTTGGAGTTACCAGTGATACAGATGTGTGAATCCTGGAATTGGGAGAAGAGGATATGCGGAAGTGTAGGGGAGCGCCGCGCGCTGGTGAGGTGTTTTGCAGCGGCGCGGCGCTTGTTTGGGCGAAGGACGGCCCGCTCTATTGGATATAGATGGTCACAGCATTGGATGTCATGCCCGCTGCTGAAACGGTTACCTGAGTTAGCCCAGCGGGCAGACTTGCGGGCAGGGCCACATTTACCTGGTCTTCCCCGGCGCTGCCCGGCGCCGCGCCGGCATAATTTGCCATTAGCGGCGGCAGGTTACCCACGGTCACCATCACTGGGGTGGTGGCATTGCGAATTCCAGTTCCATAAAGTACCAGTTGGCCCTGGCTCATGCTGGCGCTTACATTCAGCGGAACCGGGACGCAGGTTCCCGATCCGTTGGTACATTGGAAAACGTCGGTGATATCCAGAAACGGGTAGGCAACGAACTGTGCCGCTGCCACTCCCTGGCCGTTGCCGTTTGCGGAGAACAGGCCGGGCGCCACATTGGTCAACATAACGGAGCCGTACCGGAAGGCGGTTGCCGTGTATACCGTAACGGTCGCTTCTCCGGCAACGGCATCCGCCGGGATCATAGCGTCGATTTGGGTAGGACCCGCGTAGAACAAAGGCAGCAGATCCTGGACGCCGTCGCTATAGGTGATGGCTACGCCGGCTCCGCCCAGCACAAACGGCAGCGGCTGGGTCGTCGCCGAGGCGGCGGCAGACGCCAGGCCGCTTCCGAAAATACTGACAATTGAGCCGATCGCCACGGGTGCTGTGTAGCTGGCCGCCGAAACGACGGCAACGGGCACATAGGTGTTGTTTAGTAACACGGTCACATTGTTGCTGTCCTTATTGGCGATGGCCAGGTCCATGGCGCCATCTCCATTGAAATCCGCTACCGCCAGCGATACCGGCGCAGTTCCCACAGCAAATGGACTGCCGGTGGCCGGCGTGAACGGGTTGTACGCAGCCTGATTGAATCCGCCGGCTCCGTTACCCAACAAGACCGTCACGGTATTGTCGCCTTCGTTGGCGACCGCCAGATCGGGAATCAGATCGCCATTGAAATTCCCCACGGTCAAGAAGAACGGCTGCGATCCCACCGGGATCGGGCTGCTGCCCGGAACCGCCGTGAAGTTGCCCTTTCCGTCGCCCAGCAGCACCGTCACATTGTCCGTGCCTTCGTTTGCAATCGCTAGGTCCGGCTTGCTGTCGCCATTGAAATCGGCTACCACTACGGAAACCGGATATGCCGGTGGCGGTGTGAGTTGGACCATACCCGGCGGGAGCACCGGGATGGTGGACTTCGCGAACCCGCCACCCGTCCCGCCCAGCAGCACGGTTACGGTGCTGTCCTTCTTATTTGCAATAACCAGGTCCGGCATACCATCTCCGTTGAGGTCGGCTATTGCTACGGAGCTGGGGTTATTTCCCACGGTGATAGGGCTGGCGGCGATTTGGGAGAACGGGCCTGTACCGCTGCCCGTGAGCACTGTAACCGAATTGCTACCGAAGTTCGCGACGGCGAGCCACACGGTTTGGCCGGCGGCAAACGCCGCTACCGAAACAGGCTGCGACTCCACCGGGATCGGGCTACCCGTGGCGGCCTGCGTGAAAGCTCCGGTTCCGTCGCCCACCAGTATGGTGACGCTGCCGTCGCCCTGATTGGCAACGGCCAGGCACGTCTGCGCGCCGCATGGAAATGCCGCGAGGGAAGCCGGCTCCGATCCCACTGCAACCGTGGCGCCGGGCAGCGAGAATCCACCTGTGGCGTTGCCCAGCAGCACGGTAACGTTATTACCGGCGAAGTCCGCGATGGCCAGATCCTGGATGCCATCCCCGTTGAAATCGCCCGCCACCACTGCGCTCGGGCCGGCCGAGCCCGCGGTGGTTCCGGCCGCGAACGGACTGCCGGGAGCGGGGGTAAACTGAGCGCTCGCAAGTCCGCACAGCGCCAGCAGTATGCTCGCCGCGCGAGGAAGCGCAGCGGAAGCCCCAAAGATTGAAAGAATTCGCATCATAAGCTTCCTCCGCCCCGGATCACCACCGGAGCCCAAACGACAGCGGCACTAATTTGGTCCCGCTATTGATTCCGATGCCCTGTAGCCATCGCGCCTCTACATAATATGTGAGGTTTCCCGTCGGTCCGATGGGACCGAAACTTATCCCGCCGCCGGCGTCGAAGACACCCGAGTTGCCGCCAAACCCCGCGATCACCGCGGTTGGCCCTTGAATCACCGTCCCCTGCGGCGGGAGGCCTGTGAATTCCACCGTGCGGCGCATCCAGCCGAAGCCGCCGCTCGCATAAATCGTGAACCAGTTGCGAACCCTGTAGCGAAACGTGGGGTCCAGCGTTGTGCTGTAGAATTTTGCTCTACCATTTATGGCCGACAGCAGAGTAGGGTCTTGCGGATTCAGGGTAACGGCGTTGTCGACTCCGCTCCTGCTTAAGCCCGACCAATTGAACAGGAAATCCGCGGAGAGATACAGGCTCCAGCGGCGGTCGCCAAGCCGGTAACCGCACTGGTCATACCGTTCGGGTGGGCCCGACAGGAGAACGCCGGCGCCTGCTTCCAGGTTATTCCCACGGTCGACATTGGCGCCCCCATCCGTCCATCCGCCGCCAACATTCGCGGTGAAATGGCGGAACTCGGGGACTTTTGGCGCATCCTCGCCGCCCGGCACGCATTGCGACGCTCCGATGCGGGCGGTCAGGGTGCAGATTAACGCCGCCAGGAACAGCCGAGGCACGGCTTGGCGCCGTCTGTTGCGGCTTCGCGATTCGTGTGTCACTTTGCCTCCTTTTTCTTTTTCATGACTTTAACGACCACGCCGTCACGGAAGACGACCTTGGTGTGGTCGGCATCTTCAAATTCGTATGTGTACACGTTGCCCTTGACCTTCAAGGTGCGGTATGGGGCGGGGTCGGCGGCCAGAACCTGGTGTGTCGTCATGCCGATTCTGATGGCCGGCCCCGTAACCGCTGTTACCGTTCCATTCTCGACTACGGCAGTGAAATCCTCATATTCAAGAGCGAGTTTGTGACCGGCCCGCGAGGTTCGGTTTGGTCCCGAAGGGAAGGCGGTCTGTAGCTGTTCCATCGTCATGCCGACGGAGATCTCGCCGGGGACGGCACGGGAGACAAAGGTGTGCGGGTGACGACGCGGGACATCGCACGCGAAATCCGTGTTGATGATGGCCGGCAATTGCGGCAGACGGAGAGCCCGGTCATAGTGCTTCTCCCGCGCGTTTCCCTCATAGTTGTAGGCCACCCCGGAGCAACTGACTTCTCCCGTGACTTGATACAGCGCGAATGTCATGACCGCGCCGCCGCTGAAGAAGATATGGGTCCCGTAGAAGGTGTTCGACTTGTTTAACTGCGTTCCGCCGGCCTCCTGCGCATGGACTGCCAGGAAGTTGATGCCGGTTAGAGCAAAGTTGAACTTGCTGGCATGAAGGTCGAGTGGATCCCAACAGCCGTCGGGGCCGTCGCATAGCGCGTGGGCCAGCAGGTCCGATGCGAGAATCTGAGGAAGCAGGCTCGCCGCCGCTCCGCCGGAAGGCGAAGGCGAGCTCGGCGCTTGCGGACTGGTCGGCTGCGCGGACGGAGGCTGGGGAGTCTGAGGTTGAGGTTGAGCCGGGGCCGCGGTGGGCGCCGGAGTTGAGGTCTGCGCCGCGGCTGGATTCTGAGTTGGAGCCGGCGTGGTGTTCGGGCTTTGGTTCTGTGCTGGGCTTTGACTCGTTTGCTGAGGCTGAGCCGGCGCCGACCCTCCGAACAGGCTGGCTTCGAACGTGTCGATGCTCGTGGCTACGGCAAGAGCGGAACTGATCAGGGATTGGATCTTCGCGGAATACTTGAGTGCCTTATTGAGGTCTTCCTGGCTATATCGCGTAGGATTTTGCACGACAAAGTTCGCCTGCCCCAACTTGCCACTGGCATTCGCTACGTCCACCCACATTTGCCGGCGGTCCTCTTCCAGCCGCGAGAGCGCTTTCCAAAGATACGTGTCGTTCAGGTTGCCGTTGCGCAGCAGGTTGGGGGTGTAGACGAATGGTATAAGTATTGTCGGCACGCCGTCATGCTTCAATTGGCGCGCAACCATGTTCATGAGCGGGAGGTCGCTGATGGTGAGCTGCGAAGGCGCCAGGGTTTGAGTGACGGCCAATGCGGTGGCTAGAAATTGTCCTAGCGAGATGAAGGTGGGGATGGCGCCCGTGATCGCACTGAATGCTCCGCCTCCGGCTGGGGCAGGCACACCCTGCGGCGCAATGGCCTCCGGTTCGGCAGGGGCAAGAGCCTTGGCCTCTGCCGCGGCCGGTTGTTCCGATCCGCCGCCGCTTACGGTGACGTCGATATTGTCCGCCTCGTCTGTCGTAACCAGGATGCTTGGATAGCTCTTGCCCGGCCCCAGCGGATCGCTTCGCTCGCACCTTAAGGCATCGGGGTTGCAATGGTCCCACCCGTCTCCGGAGATCCCGGTAGGGTTGTTGGGCGACGCCACCAATTTCCGACCGGATGGCAGCCTTACTTGCACCGTCACCGGGCCGTTTGTCGAACCAGCGTCGGGGACGTCTGCGTTATACACCGTCACCCTGAAGCTACCCGCCCCAACTTCCTGCTTCTGCGGTATTAGCACCGGCCGCTTGAGCATGTCATAAGTGGAACTGGTTGCCGAACCGCCGCCGCTGACCGTAATGGAGAAGATTTGCTTCGCTGGATCTGGCGTCGCCGGCAGGGTCACTGCAACCAGGATGTCCGAATAACTCTGGCCGGGTTGCAAGGTATCGCTTCGGCTGCAACTGACACCGGTCGCACTGCATGTCCAACCGTCTCCGGTAGGCTGCGCCGGCTTCCAATCGTCCGGCAAATTCGCCGTCACCGTCACTGCAGCGTTCGTCGGGCCGGCTGAAGGGCCAGACCCGTTCTTAACCGTTATCCTTAAAGTCGCCTTCTTTGTAGCATCCGCCTGGATCGGATAGTGCCTGATACCAACGCTCAAGGCCGCTGCGGGAAGCTGCCTTGCTTGTTCGTACTGCGCTAGCCTTGTCTCGCCGCTGATTCTGCTAGCCCTCTCATCCAACAGCAGGATCTGCCCCATGACCGCGCGCCACTGCGTAAACGCCGCCACGTCGGCAGGCGTCCCTATGACCACTTTCTTCCCGTTGGCGACGACCGCGACTTCTCTCGAAACCGCCTCCACGTCCGATGCCAGCGAGCGGTAGGCGAAGAGGGTCGTTTCGATGGGGTTCAGTCCGTTGGTGATTCCTCCTCCGGGCGAAGGCGTGGGCGAAGGCGTGGATTGCGCCTGCATTGGGGCGACGGGAGCGCAGATCAGGCCGGCCACGCATGCCATCGCGATAACCCTGCGAATCGTTTGCCGTTTGTTTATTGGATCGTTGTTACGCAACACAGCGAAACCTTTCTGCCTTCAGGCATGTTTCTTACGTCCCTGGATCAGCCCGCCGAATCGATATTTCGCGCCGGAACGGGCCGCGCCGGTTTGTGCGCTTTGGAGATCGAGGCCGGCTAGCGCGTTTGCTCTGTGCGGCCTTTTTCGCGTCTCATCTATAAAAGCGGGGATCGGGAGCGGAAGAGGACACGGAGGACAAAAAAAATCTGCTCCCAGGAGTGGGGACACGGCACGCTGGGAGCGTTCGCCACGTTAAAGGGAACGCGGCAGGCGGAACCGCCCAATGCCACTTAGTCTTCCCAATGCTGGCAACTCTGCATTAATCGTGGGGCGGCCAATTCTGGCCGCAGCCGCCTTATAGGCGCCCAGAGCCGGCTGAAAGCCGGCTGCGGGCAGAATTGCCCGCCCTCCGATTTAAATTTTGGTTTTTCCGTAGCGCTTGCGCATCCACTCCGCGAACGCCGCCGGGGCGCTCATGGTGGACAACCGGCTCTGCCGCACCAGGGCCCAATCGGGGAACAGGCCGCCTGCCTTGATTTCGCGCAAGGTGGTGGGCGGCTCCAGCATGTGCAGAAACTCGAAGTCCACAACCGTCAGTTTGGCGTCCTTGGGGTCCGGCCGTGGCGCGGAAGCCACCTTCGCCAGTCCCACGATGCGGGCGTCGCCCATGCTGTGATAAATGAAAACCCGGTCGCCTGGACGCATCTCGCGGATGGCGCGCAGCGCCTGCGGGTTGCGCACGCCGTCCCAAACCGTCTTGCGGTCGCGCGCGAGATCGGCGACGGAATAGGTCTCCGGATCGGTCTTGGCCAGGAAGTAGTTCATGTGGGTATTTTCCGCATCGTACCACTACCGGGGTGTACGTGGCGTCACCACCGGCTGCCGCGGCGGCCTGCAAACTTGTCAGCGCCGGGGCGGATTGCTGTAAACTAGAGAGGATGCGCTACGCCATTAGTGTGCCTGTTTTGCTGGCATTGGCCGTGTGCGGCACACTGGCCGCGCAGCAGCCCGCCGCCGAGCCGCAACCCCCGGGCGCCCAGACTATCCCAGACAAAAGCGATCCGGCGAAAGTCGGTGCGGAAGCGGCTGCGGAATCCAGGCCAGCCACCGCTGCGGCGCCTGTCGATCCGAAATCCTATATCATCGGCGCCGAAGACGTCATTTCCATCAGGGTCTGGCGCGAACCGGAAAATTCCGGCCAGTTCGTGGTGCGTCCGGACGGCAAAGTGTCGGTTCCCCTGGTTGGCGAGATCCAGGCGGCGGGTCTCACTCCCGCGAAGTTGAGCGAGAGTATCGCCGAAAGCCTACAAAAGGTCATGGTGCATCCTGAAGTGACCGTCGGTGTGGAAAAGGTCAACAGCAAGAAATACTACATCCAGGGCGAAGTCAACCGGCCGGGGTCGTACCCGCTGGTGATCGATACGACGATTTTGGAAGCGCTGGTGAATGCCGGCGGCTTTCGGGATTTCGCCAACACCAAGAAAATCGTCATTCTGCGCGGCAGTGAACGGATTAAGTTCAACTACCACCAGGTCACCCATGGCAAAAAGATGGACCAGAATATCCTGTTGAAGCCCGGTGATCAGATCATTGTGCCATGACGGTGCCATGACGGCGCCATGACGGTGCCATGACGGTGCCATGACATGCGCCGTAAAGAGACCCGGGCCAGCGACCGATTCTTAAGAAGGAGAGTTTTTCGGATTTATGGTACCCCAGCAAGGATACGTCAGCGTTTCCCGCCGCCCACCGGATATCGAGGACTATATCGATATTCTGCGGCGCTATCGTTCCTGGATCGTGGGACCGACCTTTGGCGGGTTGGTGATCGCGGTGGTGGTGGCGTTTCTGTGGCCGGACACCTTCATTTCGACCGCGGTGATGCGCATCACGCCGCAGCAGATTTCCGAGCGCCTGGTGCCCAGCAACATCAGCACGCAGATGGCGGAACGGCTGCTGGCCATGCAGCAACAGATCGAGAGCCGCACCCAACTGCAAGAGCTGATTCAGCGGCCCTCCCTGAATCTTTATCCGAAGGAACGCCAGCGCAAGCCCATGGAAGACGTCATCGAGGAGATGCGCAAGGCCATCAAGATCACCATCTTAGAAACGGGCACCGCCCAGCAGCAGCAGAAATTCACCTCGGCTTTTGAGATCAGTTTCTCCTACGCCGACCGGTATAAGGCGCAGGCGGTGGTGCGCGAATTGGTGTCGAAGTTCACCGAAGAGACCAACAATCAGCTTCGCCAGCAAGCCAACACGACGACGCAGTTTTTGAACGATCAGCTCAAGGCGGCCAAGGACAAAATCGACGAGTTGGACGCGGAGATGGCCCGGTTCAAGTCGGAGAACTCAGGCCGCCTGCCGGACCAATTGCAATCCAACCTGCAGGCGGTCAACACCCTGGAACTGCAGCAGGAGAGTATCAATGAAAGCATCAACCGGGACGCGCAGGACAAGATGATGCTGGAGACCCAACTCCAGAATCTGCAGCAGGAGTCAAGCTTTATCAACTCGAACATGGACCAGAGCTCCAGCCGCGAGATGGTGAAGAACGAACGGCTGATCCAACTGAACAACAAGATCATGGATTTGGAGACGCAACTTTCAGCGGCGCGGCAGAGGTATAGGCCGGACCATCCGGACATCCGCAGCTTTGAGGCCCAGTTGGGTGTGATCAAGAAACAGCGGGACGATCTTGAAAAGGAAGAGACCAATGCCGCCGTCAAAGCGGGGGCGCCCAAGCACACCACCAGTCCACAGGTGGCCGAGTCGCTGGAGAACGTGCAGTTACGGGTGGCCAATGTGAAGGCCCAGATCCAGGCTCGCAATATGGAGATGGAACAACGCGCCAAGCGGCTCAAGGAAGTGCAAGCGGAAATCGCCGCGTACCGGGCGCGCATCGAAGCCAGTCCGGCCAACGAGCAAAAATACACGGCGTTGTTGCGCGATTATCAGTTGGCGAAGGCCGACTACGACGACAAGTCCCATAAGAAGGAGATCTCGGAGACCTCCAGCAACCTGGAAGAGCGCAAGGCGGGCGAGAACCTGGAAACCTTGGATCCGGCCTCTCTGCCCGAGCAGGCCAGCGAGCCCAACCGCCTGCTGATCGCCGGAGCCGGCACGGGGCTGGGCCTGTTCTTCGGCGTGTTGATGGCCGGCGTCAAGGAGATGAAGGACACTTCCTTGAAGAATCTGAAAGACGTCCGCGCGTATACCAACCTGCCGGTGCTCAGCAGCATCCCGCTGTTGGAGAACGCGCTGCTGGTGCGCCGCAAACGCCGCTTGTTCTGGCTGGGCTGGTCCACCGCCATTATCGTAGGCACCATCGCCATGAGCAGTTCGATGTACTACTACTATTTCGGGAAGAGTTAGGAAGAAAGATGAGCAGAGTACACGATGCGTTGCGCCGCGCCGAACAAGCCGGTGTCCTGGGTCTGGAAAACGGAAACGCCGCGCCCCCCGCGCCGCCAACGGCCGCGGACCCGTTGCACGAGCAGCCGCTTCCGCCGCCGGCGGCCGCCAACGGGATGGCGCGGGCAGTTCCCGAGGACGCCACGATTGGCGGGCTGCATCCGGCCATTCTGGAGAACGTGCCGGAGGTCGCCTTTCAGCCCGCGCCGGAATCGCACCTGCTCGATCTGCAACATTCGCATGAAACTCCGGCGGAGGAATTCCGCACGCTGCGCACCCGCCTGAATCACCTGCAGACGCTGCAGCCCTTACACACCATCGTGATCAGCAGCCCGTCCCCCGCCGAGGGAAAGACCTTTACGGCTGTGAACCTGGCTCTAGCCGAATCGCATTTGACCGAAAACCGGGTGCTGCTGGGCGACTTCGACTTGCGCCGGCCGCTGATTCACAACCTGTTCCAGGTGGATCGCGCCCCCGGGCTCACGGATTACCTGATGGGGCAAGTACCGCTATCCGGCGCGCTGCGTCGCGTGTCCGGCATGAACCTGTACGTGCTGCCGGCCGGGTCGCCCGTCAGGAACCCGCTGGAATTGCTCAACACCCGGCAGGCCAAGACCTTATTCGAAGAACTGCCCAAGGTGTTTACGTGGGCCATTTTCGACACGCCGCCGCTGCTATTCTCGGCGGATGCGAACCTGCTTTCGACGCTGGCCGACGGGACCATTCTGGTGGTCAAGATCGGCTCCACTACGTTCGACAATGTGACCCGCGCGATGCAATCGCTGTGCGAGAACAACGTGCTCGGGATCGTGGCGAACGGCGCGCGCGCGTCGGAGCTGTACAGCAAGTACACGTACTATTATTCGAAGACCGAATAAGGCCAATGCGGAGCTAAAGCCCCGCGCCAGGCGAAACCGCCTGCCCGCCCTAAAGGCCCAACTCCCGGCGAAAGCGCTGGAGTTCTCCCCGATCGGTCCACAGTCCGGATCCGGAATGCAAAATTGCGGTTGCAAACGAGCCGGGTGTATACTGGGGTGGCTCAGGAGGCCAAATTGGCAATCCTGGTGAAAAGGATTACTTGTTCGCTGGAGGCATGTACATGACGAGGCTCATTTCCGGTCGCTCTTTTCCGGTGCTGTTTGCCATCGTTGCCGCAGCTTCATCGGCGGTTGCGCAGACGCCCGTAATAACACAAGTCAGCAAGATTTCGACCCAACAATTTCAGACCATTGTGATCCAGGGCAGCGGCTTTGGCACTCACAAACCCTATACTGGCGACACCCCTTACATTAGCCTAACGGATGAGACCGCGAACCCGGGCTGGCAGGCCGGCTACAGCCCATACAACGATACGGTGACACTCATCGTACAGAAGTGGGAAGATTCGAAGATCGTTTTGGGAGGGTTTTCCGGGGGCTGGGGTGAATTTAATTGGACGCTGTCGATCGGCGATTCGGAACAGATTGAGGTCTGGAATGCCCAATCGGGAAGCGGCCCCGCGCAACTAACGACGACGATTGTTGCGGAAGCGACCACGACCACTCTGGTGTCTTCACCGAATCCGTCCGCTGACGGGCAGGCCGTGACGTTCACCGCGAACGTGACCTCCAAGAGCGGTACACCGCCGGATGGAGAGACCATCTCGTTCATGGAGGGCAAAGCGGTTCTGGGAACGGGACCGTTGAGTGGCGGTTCGGCCGTCTTTATCACCTCGACGCTCAAAGTCGGCACCACGCCGGTTACAGCGGTGTACGGCGGCGACTCGGACTTTGGCGGCAGCAAGTCTAAACCCGTGAAGCAAGTGGTGCAGTAAGTAGTTGCCGTAATCCCTTACACCAGTCACCGCCCGCTTCCAGCGGGCGCGGCCGCCAATTTCGTAGGGAACGGCACCGGCGGTGCGGGCCGAAGGCCGGCGGTTGTTGGGGCGGCTTGTGGGATTCGAAAGCATGCCGGGGATTGAAAACAGACAAGTTATTGATTCAAAAAGGCGCAGGACACTAACGAAACGCTGTTTTTGCGTTTTGGAGCCACGTAAAAGGCACGTGGAATTAAGATATGCTCAATGCCGAAACGGCGGTTCAAGCGGCGCCCGGATTCTCGCTTTGTCGGAATAGAATCGGAACAACGTGCGTGCGCAGGCGCCTGAGTTCGTCTGCATTGTGATTCAGAAGTTCATGGCTCCATGTTGCCTCATGTTCCTCACGGCAATGCTTCGCCATCGTCGTCCCGATCTCTTCGTAAGACCCTAGACCTGCGCTTCTGAGCCTCTCCGGTTTGCTCAGCGCACCAAGAACGAACACCCGATCCGCCAGGCGTTGCGGAATCTTCCCCTTCGCGAATGACAGCCTATCGGTATTGTTATCGAAGTCAATTAGCAGAATCAGAAATCGCCTGGGGTTGCGATCCATTGCGCCGATATGGTCCGACTCGAAGGTTTCCAGAACCTTGGTCCATCCACCCGGCGGATTGAGAATCTGAAATTGCCTTTGAACCGACCAGTCGAGCTCTAGTTCAAAGCCAATCGCTATCTGACGGTTGGCATCGTCCTCGGGCAGCACTAGGACGTGCGGTAGTGCTCGGTTGGCGCTCATTGTTCTGCGCTCACGGTTCCAAGTCACCGCGCACCAAGGCCTCGACAAGGTCCCCACCAACTTCAATATCGCTGAGCGGCCGTACAATGGTTGGCTCAAGGTGAGAATTCCGGAAAAGCATAAACGTGTTCTCGTCGGAGAAGGTCTGGATCGCCTCCCGACTATGAGAAGTCGCGATCAACTGGCCGCCGGATTGGAAACTCTTGCGAAGGGCCATCACGAAATGCCCTACCTCAGAAACCGCCAGGTAATTGTCAGGCTCATCCCAGAAGCAAAGTACCGGACCATACACCTCGTTCGCCGCAAGGACGAGCGCGCATATCATGAAGCATTTTTCGCCGTCGGATAAGTCTTCGAATGCGAGCCTCAGGCTTCCATTGTCCTTCGAAAAATGTAATTCCAGGTTCCGCGAGTCTTTGGCCACCGCGGGGTTCTTAATATCGCTCAGGTCGGGCATCAATTGCCTGAGATACCGATCCATTATCGTGTACGCGGACGGTGCATGAGCCAACACGCCCGCCAGCCAAGCGGCGAAGTCTGTGACCTCAATATTCGGCTGGAGAGTCTCTTCTTTGGACTCGCCTTGGATCAGGCTGGGCACGGGACGCAGTAGCAGCATCCGGGAGAGCCATTGCTTGAAGACCGCCAAGGGGTCGCGCTCCGACTGCTGCTGAATGATCGGTAATGCCACCAAGTGCCAGTCGATTCGAAACTCCGCTTCCCTCTCCCGGCCCGCTCTTGCAAGATGGACCTGAGCAAGCTGTCTGGTGTAGACTGGCTGCCCACCCGCGGTTAGTTTCTCATCGAGTACGCGAAGTTCTTTGAAGCCTTTCGGGAAATCAAACGCGACTCCGTACTGGTAAACTTCATCTCCTAACTCCACTTCGATCTCCAACCGCATGGGTGCATCCGTGCGCCCTCCTGCGAGGTCCCTCGGATCGACCAAGCTGCCTACCCGGTTCGTACCGCGGGCGATCTGCTGCAAGATCTTGAGCGCAAGGGCGACCGAGGTCTTCCCGGAGCCGTTCTTTCCAATCAGCAAGATCGAGGATTTGCGCGCGATCGGGAGCTCGAAATTCTCAAGACAGCGATAATTGTGAATATAGATGCGACGGACCACAAGAGTAATGATAGCGCTATCGCGCTTGATCAATCATAGCCCTCGCCTTCGCCTGGCGTTCGGTCTTCTCTTCCGCGAAGGCGTGGGCCTTAGATTCTCCCCATCAGACGCCACGCTTCCTGGAGTGTGCCGAGAGGTGGGGGTACCACGGTCGCCGGAGCCGAGAAGTAAAAGGCAGAAAGAAATCCGCATCATTTGTCGCTAACTTATTGATATAAAACTAGTTATATGGGGCGGCTTGTGGGATTCGAACGGGCGCTGGCCATTGAAAGCAGGCAAGTTACTGATTCAACAAGACGCACGACACTAAAGAAACGCTGGTTTTGCGTTTTGGAGCCACGTAAAAGGCACGCGGACCGGGCTGGTGGATGCGTTATATCGGCATCCGCGTCATAAGATTTGCGCGGAATCCAGACTGTGGCAGCGGATGAGCCACGAGGTTGGTCCGCTAACCTCAGGCCCGAGCTCTTTCCGGCCGCCCGCCTTGTTTCGCCTTTTCTTCGCATCACACTCAAATCTGTGGCATAATCGAGGTGCTGAGCAATCCTCCGGCGTGACTGCGGAGAATTTCGCGTCCAATCCACCGGTCGGACCGTTGAATTCGGGAGTCCCGGAGTTAAGCTAATGATCTGACCCGTGGAGCCATGGACCTCAACCAAGTCTTGACCGCGCTGCAATACGATACTTCTACGAACTTTTCGTCCGGCGAGGCGCTCGAGGCGGACCGCGACCTTGGCCATGTTTTTCGAAGAGCGCGCGCAGATTGCCGGCTGCATGGTGCGTATGTCCTGAACGCTCCAGCCTATGACGCCTCCCAAGGTGCGGTGCCAGCCGTTTACGTTTGCGAAGCTGACTCCGAGGGTGAGGCAAGAGAA
>JBEKMJ010000010.1:0-107702 GCA_050008575.1 Bryobacteraceae bacterium | reverse complement strand
CCGACCAAGGCCACCAACAGTCCCAACATCAGCACGAACTTCTTGCCGCGCCGGTCCTGAAAGACGCCCACGGGAATCGAGAGCAACCCGAACATCACGAATCCCACGAAAGGGATGAGCGAGGCCACCGCGTTGCTGAGGTGGAACTCGTTCTTGGCCAGGCTCACGAATGGCCCCACGGCATCGGCGAAGCCCATCGCCAGAAAGGCCAGAAATACGGGAAGCGTGCGCAGTCGCATAGCGGATTGGATTCTCCGGGAATAAGGAGTATATCGCCCGGCGGATCGGGCGGGGAGGCGAATCGCGGGATATTCCGGCAGCACCCAAAAAGGTGCTATATTCAGGCGAGGTCCGCGTGGCATGCTCGACATCACCAAAGATATCCAGTCGTTGACGACTTTCCGCCGCCGTTCGGGCGAATTCATGAAGCACCTCAGGAAGAGCAAACGGCCCGTGGTGCTTACCGTAAAAGGCAAGGCCGCCGCCATCGTGCAGGACGCCACGGCCTACCAACGCCTGCTGGACATCGCCGCCCGTGCCGACGTGCATGAGGCCATCCGTCAGGGACTGGAGGATGCCGCCAACGGCCGTACCCGGCCGGCACGAGGAGTCCTCAACGAGATCCGCCGGCGACATGACATACCGCGTTGAACTCACCGAGAGGGCCGCACGCGACCTCAACGTTCTTTATATCGAGAAGCATGCTACCGACTCGCCCGCGGCTGCCCGTTGGTATAACAGGCTTGAGGAAATTATTTACAGCTTGGAACGCTCTCCTTACCGGCGTCCCGTGGCTCCCGAGGCCGGGCGGTCCAGGCGGCCACTGCGCCATTTGCTTTACGGCAAAAGGCCGCATGTCTACCGCGCGATCTATGAGATCGATGAACACAGGCAACTTGTCGCCATGCTCGCAATCCGGCACGGGGCCAGGGAGCCGGCGGAGATCCACGTGTGAGTCCGGCCGCGAAGCGACGCAGATGAATACAATGCGCACTTATATCGTCATACTTCTACTTAGCCTCCCACTCGCCCACGCCCAAGTCCGGGTCTGGCAATCCACGCTCACTCTACCCACTTACGAAGAAGGTGCGCCCGATCCCAACCCGCCCTTCGACGCCTTCTCCACAGGCCGCTTCAACTACCCTTACACCCTGCGCGAAAACCTCACCAACCAGCGCGTCCCGCACGACTGGCGCGCCGTCTATCTGGAGAACGAATATCTGAAATGCTCCGTCCTCCCCGATATCGGCGGCCACCTCTACACCTGCATCGACAAGCTCAACGGCCAGCCCATGTTCTATGCCAACCCGTCGCTCAAGAAGGCCAACATCGGATATCGCGGCGCTTGGGCGGCCTTCGGCATCGAATTCAATTTTCCGGTTTCCCACAACTGGGTCTCCATGTCGCCCGTGCCGTTTAGTTTCGCCAGGCATGCCGACGGCAGCGCCTCGGTCTGGGTGGGCAACATCGACCGCGTGTACGGCATGGAATGGCTGGTCGAGCTGCGCCTGCGCCCCGGTAGCACGGTTCTGGAAGAGCATGTCACACTGAACAATCGCAGCGACGTGCGCCATCGCTTCTACTGGTGGAACAACGCGGGCATCGAGGTGAAGGACGATTCGCGCATTTACTACCCAATGCGTTTCACGGCCAGCCATGGCTTCACTGATATCGATACCTGGCCGGTCGATTCCACCGGCAAAGATCTCAGCCTCGTCGCCAACCAGACCGCCGGCCCGGTTTCGCGCTTCGTGCACGGCAGCCGCGAGCCGTTCATGGGCGTCTGGCGTCCCGACACCAATTCCGGCACGGTGCATTACGCCGGCTACGCCGAGCTGCCCGCCAAGAAAATCTGGTCCTGGGGCGTCGACGCCGACGGCCGCGACTGGCGGCGCGCGCTCTCCGACAACGACAGCGCCTACGTGGAAGTGCAGGCGGGCCTGTTCCGCAACCAGGAGACGTACGCTTTCCTGGAGCCGCGCCAGACCGTCCAATTCTCCGAATACTGGATGCCCGCGCGCGGCATCGGCGGCATCGCGCGCGCCAACCTGGCGGGTGTGCTGAACATGAGCCGCCGCGCCGGCGCGTTGGCCGCGGCCTTCAACGCCAACCGCAAAATCGCGGCTGCGTCGATCCGCATTCTACAAGGCACGCACGTGCTCGCGGAAGAGCGGGTCAGCCTGTCGCCGGAACAAACTTGGACCCGCGCGATCGAAAACGCCGCCGCCGATCCATGCACTTTCGAGCTGCGCGACGCGGCGGGTCAGGTGCTGCTGCGCCACACCGAAGGCGAATACGATTGGACGCCCGCGCCGGAAGTAAGAACGGGACCGCAGCCGCATCCCGCCGAAGACGACCCGCTCCAAAGCGGCACGAATCAAGAACTGCAGGGCGATTTGCCCGCCGCACTGCGCACTTATCAGGACGGCCTGCAACGCACTCCCGGCGACTTCGGGCTGAGCGTCGCGGCCGGACGCCTGTGCGCGAGTCTGCAACGTTACGCCGAAGCCATCCAATATCTGGAATCCGCGGCGGCGCGCGCTACCTGGGACCCGGAAGTCGCGTATTACCTCGGCTTGGCCTACGATGGCGCGGGCGACCCAGCCAAAGCCCGGCTGGCCTACGAAGGCGCCGCGCGCATGCCTTCCTGGCGCGCCGCCGCCAGCCTGAAATTAGGCGAGCTTCTGGCGCGGCAAGGCGATCGCCAAGGGGCGCTGCAGTTCCTGGATGCCGGCAAGAGCGATCTGCGCGCCGAAGAAGAAACGACGGCCCTGAAACGCGCCCTGCAATCCGGGACGAGCCGCCAATCCGGGCCGAGCCACGACCGTGAGGGAGCGGTTTCGCCCCCCAGTGCATTCTTGCAATGGGATGCCGGGCCGCACAAAGATCCCGCATTGCTGAGTATCCTGGCTGCCGATGCGGCGCGCGTACTCGAAATCGCCGCCACGTATATGCGCCTCGGCCTGTACCGGCCCGCCGTCGACCTGCTGGCCCGAGATTTTCCGCCAGTCCCGCCCGGCGAGACCGAGCCGGGCGCCGTCCTCCCGCAAAAGCATCCATTGGTCGCCTATTATCGCGGCTATTGCCGCGCCAAGCTGGGCGAATCCGCGGCGGCGGACTACGCGGCCGCGCAGAAGCTATCCACGCTGTACGTCTTCCCCAGCCGCGCCGAGGACCTGGAAGTGTTGCGCGCCGCCGTCCAAGCCAATCCCGACGACATGACCGCCCGCTACCTGCTCGGCACGCAGTATTTCGCGCGCGGACTCACCAACGACGCCTTGACGGAATGGACCGCCGCGCGCAACGCCAGGGCCCCCATTCCGGTGCTGCACGCCGATATCGGATGCGCCCTGCTGCGTGAGAAACACGACACCATCGGCGCGCTGAAGGCCTTTCGCGAAGGGCTTGCCGTTGACCCGCTGAACCGCAAACTCTACGAAGGCGTGGATGATGCGCTCAGCGTTATGTCGCGTCCCGCGCGCGAACTGGCCGTCTCGCTGGAGCAGTATCCGGATCTGCCCCACATGCCAAGGGAACTGGTGTACGCGCTGGCGCTCGAGCGCGCCGAAGCGCGCGAATTCGACGGCGCCCGCGCGCTGTTTCGCGACCGGTTTTTTGCGCGCGAGGAAGGCGGCACCAATGTCCGGCAAGTCTGGGTGGAAGTGAACATCCTGCAAGCGTTGTCCGACGCCGCTGGCGGAAAGTGCGGCGACGCCATAAACGCGGTCGATGCTCTCGGCCGTGCGGTGGCCGGCCTGCCGTTTACAGAGGATGGCCTGGAAGCCTTCGTGGATGCGCCGCGCACGCAGTACCTGATCGGGCAGGTGGAAGCGCATTGCGGCCATGCCCCGCAAGCGAAGGAGCGATGGCGCCGGGTGGTCGCCGTCACCGGCAGCGACGGCTTGGTCTGGGCTTGGGGAGCAGCCCGCAAACTCGACGGGTACGACAACGCGGAGTGGGCCAAGCGTCTGGAAGCGGCTCTGCCGCAAGCCGAAACCGGGACGCCTTACAACGCGGGCGTGTTGGAACTCGTAGTCGGCAAGCACGCCGCCGCCTGGGCGCATTTCCAACAAACGCTGACGCTTCCGGACCGCATGATGGCGCATCACCTCAGCCGTCTGGCTATGGCCGGCGGCCTTCCCGATTAGCGTGGGACAGGCATTAGCCGGTCGAAGATAGCTTCGCTCGCCTTACACAGGCTGAAGCCTGTGCCTGGAGTTTCTACATTCTGTCCGCCGTAGTGGGGCAGGCTCGCAGCCCGGCTCGCAGCCTGCGCGGGCCTCGCAGGCCCGCTCTTCGGCGAGCTGCGCTCGCCCGCACACAGGCTGAAGCCTGTGCACACGGGCTGAAGCCATGGCTGAAGCCTGTGCTACCAGCGGGGCTGAAGCCCCGCGCCGGCTAAAGCCCGCCCTCCAATTCCAGCTCCAGCAAATGTAGAAACTCCAGGGGCAAGCGCAGCTCGCCTAAACTAAACCCAGGACTCCAGTCCTGCGGCCGACGTCCACGTCGGCCGGTTTGATGCGAGCGGGGAAGGGCGCGTCCGGAGACCCGCCGCAGGCGTAGACGCCTGCCCCACTATTTGACGGCGCCGGCGAGCACCCGGGCGGCCGGAGGCGGCGGCATAGGCGCGGGCGGCTGCGGCTGTACGGCCGGAGCGGCATGCGGTTTTAGGGCTGGGGGCCGTGCTGCCGCGGTGTTCCCCTGCGGGCGGCTGGCGTGTTTCGGCCGGGTGTCCTTCTGGATCTTACCTGTCAAGTCCGCCAGACGGACATCCTCGTAACCTTTGCGGCGCGCCATGATGCGATAGTCGAAGGCGATACTGGAGGCGCCGCCTCCCAGTTCGCGCACTTCAAACGATGTGAGCGACTTTCGCGTCACATACAGGCCTTTGCAATCGCCGTTGGGTGTCAGGAAGACGTGATAGTCGATGCCCGTGTTCACGGTTTGCGCGTAGTTGGACTCAAGCGTGACCACGGCCGCGCCATTGTGCAATTGGCCGGAGCCGGCGTCCTCCATCCAGTTGTCGGCGGCCTGCACCGAGTACAGGGCCACGTCCTGCGACTGATTCACGGTGGCGTGTCCGCCAACCGAGCCGCTGCAAGTCAGGTTGCCGTTGACGAAGACGTCGCAGTAACCGCCGTAATCGCTATAGGTTGCCAGGACGATGGCGGAGTTGCTGCCGTCTGTCTGGTTTTCAACAAATAAAGTGGCTACGTTGGTGGCGCTGTTGTATGCGGTAATGGCGGAGTGATCGTCCGCCGTGGCCAGGATTCCGGCGTTGCCCTCGGAGGTGTCACCCCAGAGGCCGGCGCCGGTGTTCATGAGATCGCGTCCCGTGGTGCTGTAGATGGAACTTGTACCGGCCGTTCCGACGCCGGTGTCGTTGAGAACCTGGCCGAGGACGCCAATGCCGCCGCTCGATGTGGAACCTTCGCCGAAAACGCCGGCGCCCGAAGCACTCAAGGTTATGCCTTCCACGCCGTACGCAATGCCGGTGGTGGCGAAAGAATGGCCCTCAACAGCGATCCCATCGGGGCTAAAGACCTGGCCGAGGACGCCTAGGGTAGATCCGGTCGTGGCTGTGGCGTCTCCGAAAATGGCGGTTCCGGAGGCGCTTGTGTTCTCGCCTTCCACGGCATAGTTATTGCCGGTGGCGGTGGCGACGTTGCCGTAGATGGCGGCGCCGGACGGGCTGGCGATCACACCGTAAACGCCGTATCCAGCCCCCGTGGTGGTACCAGCGGTGCCCCAGACTCCGACTCCCGTACTGCCGGCGCTGATGCCAAATACGCCGGTCGCATAGCCGGTGGTGGCGGAATTCGAGCCGTACACGGCGGCTCCGGATGCACTGGCATCCGCGCCATAGACGCCATATGTAGAGCCGCTGGTGTTGGGGTTCGAACCGTACACACCAGCGCCCGCGGAACTGGCGGCATTGCCATAGACGCCGAATGTGGACCCGGTGGCGGCAGTGGCCGTGCCGGAAACCCCAGCGCCCGCGGTGCTTGCGCTGACGCCGGCGACTCCGGTGGTGATCCCACTCGTCGGCGTGACTTGTCCCTCGACTCCGGTGCCGGTGGAGCTGGCACTGGTGCCGTAAACTCCGTAAGTGGCGCCGCTACTGGCGGTAGCCTGGCCTTCCACTCCAGCTCCCGCCGTGCTGGCGGACGTTCCGAGCACGCCGGTGGTGGTGCCAGTGGCGGCACTGGCGGTGCCCTGCACGCCGATGCCTGAAGTGCTTGCCGATCCGCCGCCGATGGCGTCGCCGGAGGCGTTTGACACTTGCAGCTTAAAGGTGGTGGGAGTGGCGCCGATGCCCACGTTTCCACTTTTCTGCACGATCACGGAGTTTCCCAGGGCGCTGGCGCCGGACCATAGGGGAACGGTGCCGGCCGTGCCGGAGCCGGTGACACTGGTGGCCGGGGATGCATCCGGTTTGGCCGAACTGGAGGCCGCCACAGCCCTGGCGGGTGCGATGGGAGAGCCGCCGGGGGCATTCCCGGCAGTCCCGGCCAAGGCGAACGCGGAAGCCGGCAGTCCGCCCAGCGTTTGTGCGTCGACCGCCTTCAGCGCATAGGGTACGCTGACCAGCAGCACACGTTGGGGCGCCGGTTGCCCGTCGATCTGGACTTCCAGCCAGCGCGCTTCGCCCGAGGCGAACAGGTTGATGGGCAACCCCGCCGGTTGCGTCGCCCCGATTTGCGCCGTGTAACCGCCCGTGGAATCGAGCGTCACATTCTGAGTTTCCATCCACAGCGGCGCGCCGCCTTGCTCATCCTTGTAAAGAGAGAAGGTGACGCCCGCCACGCCAGTCTTCGGCTTGCCGTCGGGGCTGGTGGCGACTCCCCAGAAGGTCACCAACTGCGCCGGCGCGGGCTGGGATTTCTCTTGGGCGAGCGCCGGGGAAATCGCGCTTGAAAGAAGAAGGCCGGCAACTCCGGCCAGGGTTGAAAAAACAGGCTTTCTCGTTGACATGGTCGAATCCTCCGATTGAGTACTCCGTATTCATGAAGGCGGAAAGTATCGGGAAACACCCTCACGTATGGTTGGTTGGGGTGGCCAAAGGCCGGCTGAAAGCCGGCTGCGGGCAAAATTGCCCGCCCCACAATGCTAATGGCCCGGACTGGTGGTCAGAGCCGGCCGCCTTGCCGCACGGGGCGCGGGCCGCACGGTTGGGAGTTGCGCCACGTCTGGCGCCGCGCCGGGCATTACACGCTCGGACCGCGGGCCGTTGGCGGATTTCAAATCGGGGCCTCTTTGGATTTTTCCGGTCAAGTCGGCCAGGCGGATGTTTTCGAAACCTTTGCGGCGAGCCATAATGCGATAGTCGAACGCAATGCCGGACGTACCTCCGCCCAGTTCGTGAACTTCAAAGCCGCCGGATGTCTCATTGCCGACGTAAAGCCCCTTGCAGTCTCCCTTAGGCGTCAAGAAAACGTGATACTCCACGCCGGTATTGACAGTTTGGGCATACGCGGCGTCGAGCGCCACCACTGCGGCGCCGTTGTGCAATTGGCCGGACCCGGCGTCCTCATACCAGTTTTCGGGCGCCTGGACGGCATACAGCGCAACCTCGCGGGAAGTATCCGGCCCCACAAAGGCGTGCCCACCGACCGAGCCGCTGCAAGTCAGATTGCCATTCACGAAAATGTCGCAGTAGCCTCCGTAATCGCTGTAAGTCGCCACCACGATCGAAGAACTGTTGGTGTCCTCCTGGTTTTCGACAAATAACGTAGCTACATTGGGAGCGTTATTATATGCGGCGATCGCTTCGGCCGAGTCCGCTGTGGCGAACACGCCGGCGGAACCGTTGTGCGTGTCGCCCCAGACACCGGCGGCATCGCCCGCCAACTGGCCGCCCAGGGTGCTTTGCGCAGATCCGTAACCGTAGACGCCTACGCCTTGCGTGCTTGCCGAGGTGCCGACGACGCCGTAGTTGATACCGGTCGTGGCGGTATTGAGGCCCTCTACGCCGACTCCGGTAGAGCTGAAGTTTTTGCCATAGACGCCATACGTAGTGCCGTTGGTGGCGACGGCTTGGCCCCTCACGCCGGTTCCCGAAGAGCTTTCGGTCGAGCCCAGCACGCCATAGGTAGTGCCGGTCGGAGCAGCGGCATTGCCCGCCACGCCGATTCCCGAAGGGCTGACGACCGAGCCGGACACGCCATAGGTGGAGCCGCTGGCAGCATTCGACTGGCCTAGCACGCCGACTCCGGAAGAGCTTGGCGCAGAGCCGACCACGCCAAAAGTTGCCCCGGTAGTGGCGCTGGCTTCGCCCCACACCCCGGTTCCCAAGGTGCTGTCGGCCACTCCATAAACGCCAAACGTAGTCCCGGTCGTGGCGGAAGCATAGCCCTGCACCCCATATCCCGAAGAACTGACGGAATTGCCAAAGACGCCAAACGTAGTGCCGGTCGTAGCAGTGGCTATGCCCTGCGTCCCAATTCCGGCATCGCTGTCGGAAATGCCGTTGACGCCGATGGTGGCGCCGGTGGCGGCCTCCGCGTGGCCCTGTACCCCGATTCCCGCAACGCTGGCAGCCGTGCCGTCGACCCCAAACGTACTGCCCGTGGTGGCTATAGCGTTACCTTGCACACCGGATTGCACCGCTCCCGGAGCGCTTCCGGTTTGGCCAAAGACTCCCCAAGTCATGCCGGCCGTGCCGGAATTCACGCCATAGACGCCAACCGTATTCGAGGCGGCCGCGGCGGTAGCTTCGCCGTACACGCCGTGACCTGTGGCGCTGTCCGTGGCGCCGTATATGCCATCGCCGGACGCATTCGAAACGGCAAATTTAGTGCCGGACACAACGCCGCCGATGCCCACGTCTCCACTCTTCTGAGTTATCGCCGAGTTTGCCAGAGTCGCGCTGCCGGTCCACACAGGAAGGTAACCGGCGGTGCCGGCGCCGCTCACACTGGCGGATGGGGCGGCGGCGGGCCGGGCCGCATCGGGGGCCGCCACGGCCTTGGCGGACGCGATGGAAGCGCCACCAGCGGCATTCCCGGCCGCGCCGCCGCCCGTCCCGGCCAGCGCGAACGCGGAAGCGGGTAATCCGCCCAGCGTTTGCGCGTCGACCGCCTGCAACGCATAGGGCACGCTCATCAGCAGCACGCGCTGCGGCGCCGGTTGCCCATCTATCCGGACTTCCAGCCAGCGGGCTTGGCCCGAGGCGAACAGATCGATGGGCAGACCTTCCGGATGCGTCGCTCCGATCTGCGCCGTATAGCCGCCCGCGGAATCCAGGTTCACGTTTTGCGTTTCCATCCACAGCGGCGCGCCGCCTTGTTCCTCCTTAAAAAGAGAGAACGTAACGCCCGCCACGCCGGCCTTCGGCTTACCGTCGGAGTTGGATGCGACTCCCCAAAACGTGACCAACTGGGGCTGCGCCTGCGCCGGTTTCTCTTGGGCGCGCGCCGGCGGAATCGAGCTTAACGACAAAAGGCCGGCAGCCATGGCCAGCATCGAAAAGACAGACTTTCTCGTTGACATAATTTTGAATCCTCCAACATTGCACTACTGCATACTGCGCAAAGCCGCGGCGGAACCCCTCACCGATTCCTGATAGATTTGGGTGTATGGGTGAGCCGGGAGACATCACGCGTCTGCTGCGCGATTGGAAAGAGGGCCAGCCCGGCGCCTTCGAGCAACTCATGCCCGTGGTCTACGCGGACCTGAAACGCATTGCACTCGGATATCTGCGCCACGAGCGGCCGGATCATACCCTGCAGGCCACCGGCCTGGTACACGAGCTGTACTTGCGCTTGTGCCAGCAGCGCGAAACCGATTGGAACGACCGCGCGCATTTCTACACCTTCGCCGCCAAAGTGATGCGCATGATATTGGCCGATCATGCCCGCCGCTACCGTGCGGAGAAGCGCGGAGGTCCCGGCGAGAAGGTTCCGCTGAGTGAAGATATGGCGTGGGTGGATGTGAGCGGTCCGCAGATGCTGGATTTCGACCGGGCGCTCGAAGGGCTGGAAGAGATCGACGACCGCAAGGCCCGCATGGTGGAACTGTGCCATTTCCTGGGCTGCACGACCAAGGAAGCGGCGGGGATTCTGGGCATCTCCCTGGCGACCGCGGAGCGCGACCTGAAATTCGCCAGGGGCTGGTTGTACCGGCAGATGTATCCGCCATCGCCCGAAATCCATGCCTGAAATCGCACCGGGGTCCGGAGATTACTGGCACCTAGTGGAGGAAATCTTCCACGCGGCGCTGGACCTGCCGGCCGAGGAGCGTCCCGCATTTCTGCGTGCGCGATCGGGCGGCGAGCGGGTGGAACGCGAGGTGCGGGAATTGCTGCACAGCTTTGAAGCGCAGGAGCGCCTGGGCGCCGCCGGTCCGGCGGATCCGTACGCCGGCCGCCGCTACGGCCCGTATGAAGTCGTGCGCAAGATCGGCGCGGGCGGCATGGGCGAGGTCTACCTGGCGCAGCGGCGCGAGGACTTCGAACGCCAGGTGGCCATCAAGGTCATCGGCAACAGTCTGCTGGCCACGCCCTTGTTGATCGAGCGTTTCCGGCAGGAGCGCCAGATCCTGGCGACCCTGGACCACCCCAACATCGCGCGGCTGCTGGATGGCGGTGTGACGTCCTCCGGGCAGCCGTACCTCGCGATGGAATATATCGAGGGCGTCCGCCTGGACCGGTATTGCGCCGATCGCGGGTTAACCATCGAAGCGCGGCTGGCGCTGTTTTGCAAGGTCTGCGCGGCGGTGGAATACGCGCATGGCAAGCTGATCGTGCATCGGGACTTGAAGCCCAATAATATTTTGGTGAACGAGCGGGGCGAGCCCAAACTGCTGGATTTTGGTGTGGCGAAAGTCCTGGAGCCGGAGGAGAGCGGCGCTGGGGATACGCTCACCATGACCGGCGCGGTGCTGGCGACGCCGCGTTACGCGAGTCCGGAACGGCTGGCTGGCGCGCCTGCCACGGTGGCCAGCGACGTCTATTCGCTGGGGGTGATCTTGTATGAGCTGCTGACCGGGCAGCCTCCCTACGCGGGTGCGGATTCGAGTCCCGCCAAGTTGATCGGTGCTATGATGACGCGGGAGTTGCCGCCTCCCAGCACGGTGGGGCCGGAGACTCTCAGGCGGCGGCTGCGCGGCGGCCTGGACGGTATCGCGGCACACGCACTGGCCAAACGGCCGGAGGATCGCTATGCATCCGTGGCGCAGCTTACCGCCGCTATCGAGCGCTACCGGCCGGGCAGCGGCGCGGCCCGCGGTAAACACCTGCTGGTTCCGGCCGGCGCCGTCGCGTTCATCGTAATTCTGACGTTCCTGGCCTGGCGCGGTCTGGCGCCTGGAGTACCGGACCCGCCGCCGCTTTCGCTCGCCGTCCTGCCGGTGGCGGTGGCGCCCTCGGCTGCCGATCTTCAGGAATTTCGCGGGCCTATAACGGAGAAATTGAATGGCGCGCTGCTGCGGACGTGGGGCGTTAGCCTGTTGGAGTGGCAGGAAATGGCCGCTTTTCAAGGACCCGACGCGCTGCGGAGAGCACGCGCGAAACTGGCGGCGGCCCTGATTCTGGAAACCGCGATTGAGCGCAAGGATGGCGCTTTACTGGCCAGAATGACACTCCGCAGACGAAAGGATGGCGGAGTGGCTTGGGCGGGCACATTTCCATTCAAGATGGACGACCCGCGTCACCTCAACGCCGCGGTGGACGCGCTCGCCGCGGTTTCCATCCAGCCGGTTCTCGAGACGGAAGCCAACTATTTGGCGAACGCGCGGTCGGTGGAACCTCGTGGCGCGGCTGCGCCCTTGAACGGCGTGACGGCTCCCGCGGATCCCTGTTCGCGGATGCCGCCGTATCTGGCGACTCTGTTCGCGCGAGAGATACCGTTTACTAGCGGCGCGCGGGCGAATGAGGCGCGCAGTTTCGATACGCGCGTTCCGTACCGGCTCGGCCCGCGGCAATATCCGGCGGATACGGCGCCTTTGGTGGTGAAGTCCGGGACGCCGGTGCCGCTGCGTGCGCCGGCGCTGGTGCAGCTTGAGGCGGACACCTGCGTGCTGACATCATACGATGGGACCCTGCCGGTGTACCCCGGCGGCTGTGTCGTCCCGCAAGCGCCCAGCGCTTACCTGGAGCTGAATTACGTGTGCGCGGCGAAGGCATACCCCATCGACATGGGAAATTTCGCAAACGATCAGGGTCTTGAAAAGGCGGCGATGGCTCCGGCCGGAGCACGCATGCTGAACGGCATCCCTTTCCTTCTGCCGGACGGCCAGAATCGTTTTTGGCGGGGACAAACCGCGGCGGAGGGCAGCGCGCGGCCGGTGAGCGTGCGCATTCCCGTCGGCCGCGCCGGAGTTTCCACGGCCTATTTCCTGCTGAATACGGAATGGGGACAGCCAGGCCCGCTGAGCTATCTGGCGCTCGAATTCAGAGGCGATCATGGAGCTTATTTCGAAAGAAAGCTGGTGGGCGGTGTGGATGTGCGCGATTACCACCACGGGGTGTTCACCGATACCGTGAACGGAACTAGGACGCGGGTTGCGTTCGACGATGGGCTGGGCCAGCGGATGGATTTGGTGGCAGTGGCGTTGCCGGAGGCGTTCCGGCGCCAGACGCTGGTGAGCGTTACGGTGGTGGACACGGGGCGGCTGGTGTTCCAGCGGGCGATCTTGTGGGCGGTCACGGTGCGGTAGGGCAGCGCCATGCGCTGCCTGGGCGAGCTTCGCTCGCCGTGGGCGGGAGCATGGCTCCCGCTTTGTCGCATTTCCGCGCGCCATGAAAAAAAGGCGGGCGCCGGAGAAGCGCCCGCCCAAGGGGGAGAAACCGGAAGCTGCCGTTTTCAGTTAAAGGTTACTCGCCGGTGCCGGTCAGGTAGACGGTTTTTGAACCGTAGGTACTTAGAAAGAACAAATACGCCCCACGCGCGCCCGTTGCTTGGGGCGTGAAGGCGACGGTCACGGTGCATTCGGCGCCGGCCGCCACGGTCTTGCATGTGGGCGTAAAGCTGAAGTCGCCGGTGTCTCCCTGCAGCGCTATTTCGCGAAAGGTGAGCGTGGAGCTTAGGTCGTTGGTGACCAGCACGGTTTGACCGGCGCTGCTGGTATTCACCGCTTGTGGCTTAAAGTGAATGCCCTGCGGCGAGACACTCACCGGTTCCGTTTTGTTCTGCATGATGGTGACCCAGTTCTGCGCCGTCCAGGACGCATTCCCAGCCACGGCCATGTCGGTCATCCCGTCGTCGTTGAAGTCTCCCAAGGCTATGCCGGAGTTGGCCACGCCGCCCAGCCATGGCCCGTCGTCCAAATTGAAGGTGCCATCGCCGTTGCCAATGAAGACCAGCGCCGCACCCCAACTGTTTTCTCCGTTGTATTGGGTCGGGCATCCGGTGGTTTGGACGGCAATCGCCAAGTCGAACTTGCCATCCTGATTCAGATCGGCGGCGCCCATCCAATACGGATTGGAGCCGCCGCTAGGATAGCATTGCTCCCAAGTGGAGAACTTGTAAAGCGTGCCCACCGTGAATGTGCCGTCGCCGTTCCCGAGCAGGATCACCAGCGATCCGCTATCGTTCCAACTGGTGAGCGCCAGATCCAGCTTGTTGTCGCCGTTGAAGTCGGCGGCGGCCAGCGCATTCGGGCTAATCGGCACCGCGGTGTATTTGAGAGGCTGAAATGTGCCGTCGCCATTCCCCAGCAGCACGTTGATCTGGTTCGGGCCGGAATCGGTGATGGCGATATCCGGCTTGCCGTCGTTGTTGAAGTCGCCGATCACGATGTTCTCGCCCTCCGTGCCGCCGGCGCCGGGGATCACGGTGGCCGCGCCATAGACTCCGGTGCCCCCATTCAGCAACACGCTGATGCTTCCGTCCAGGTTAGAGACCACGATATCGAGCCTTCCGTCGCTTCTGAAGTCGGCCAACTGAATGCTGACGGACTGCACGGTGGACCCGGTGGGATAGTAGACCGGCGCTTTAAATTTTCCATTGCCGAGGCCCTCCAGCACGGCAATCTCGTTGTTCTCGCAACCGCTGCCGGCGTTGATCATAGTCGCCACCACATCTACCTTGCCGTCCCCGTTGACGTCGCCCAAGGCGATGTAGTTGACGCCGCTATGATTGGCGACGCCGCAACCGACCGCAATGGAATCCGGCGCGCCGAAGACGCCGTGGGAACTGCCCAGCATCACCGTAATTCCAACTCCGGTGCCGCCGCCGCCTTGCACGATGTCCAAATTGCCGTCGCCGTTGAGGTCCGCCGTGGCGATGGCGTTGGTAGCGGCGCTCCATGTGTAGCCGTAGCTCTCACTGCTGCGGAAGGTCCCGTCTCCGTTTCCGAGTCCGACTGTCACCCACTGGGCGTCGTTGTTGGACACGGCGAAATCCAGTTTCTTGTCGCCATTGAAGTCGGCTACCACCACATTGTTCGGGTATCCATCCGTGGCGAAAGACGATCCGGCATTGAATGCGCCCTTCCCGTTGCCCAGCATCACCCACACCGCGGCGGAAGAATAGGAACTCACGACCAGGTCGTTGTTTTTATCGCCGTTTACGTCGGTAATCACGATGGAGTCGATCCACGAAGGGCCGTATAGAACCGGGGTCTGGAACGTGCCGTCGCCGTTGTTGATGTAGACGTACGCGCCGTTTTGGGTGCCCATCACCACGTCTCCGTCGTCGCCCTTGATCAGTTGCCCGATGGCAACCGCCATGGCACCCGGACTGGAACCTTGCGCATAAAACACGGGAGATTGGAAGGCGCCATTGCCGTTCCCGATAAGTACGTAGATACCGCCTTCATTGGCGTTGGACGCGACGACCAGGTCGGGCTTTCCGTCATGATTCACGTCGCCCGAGGTGACGGCCCCGGTGGCGCCCGGAATAGAGACTGGCACCGCCACGGGAGCCTGGAACGTTCCGTCGCCGTTGCCCAGAAAGACATCCAGTGCTTGGTTTTGGGGATCCAGTGCGACCAGGTCGAGGTGTGTGTTTCCCCGCAGGTCGGCGGCCACCAATCCGCCGGAAGCCGGGTGAATCTGGTTACCCAGCAGCGCGTAGGTGGCTTTAAGGGAGAAGCCGCCCGCCCCGTTGCCAAGATAGATCGAGAGCTTGGCGTTGGGGCCGACGGTATAAGTGACGGCGAAGTCCAAATTGCCATCGCTATTAAAGTCGCCGGTGACGACGCTGCCCGGCTGGCCGGAAGCGCCGGTGGAAGCGATGGTCGTTACCGGCTGAAAAGTGCCATCGCCCTTGCCCAGCAGGATGCCCCATCCGTTGGAATTACCGCTGCTATCGAGGGTGATGAGATCCGGCACGCCGTCATTGTTGAAGTCGCCAGTGGCCAGCGCTGCGACGGGTATCGGGGCGGAATCGGCGATCACCGCGCCGCCGTCGATCAAGGACCCGGTCACAAATGTGGCCGGAGCCGGGGTTTGCCCAGAGCAGACGGCGGTCAGGGCCAGCCCGATCGGCAGCAGGGCCGAAAATGAGAAAATAAACGATTTTGTAGACATGTATCGAATTCTCCTTACGTGATGGCGGCGTGGCGCTCGAAACGGCTCAGGTAAACTCCCCCGCCAATAGAGACCGCGCAAACCGCGGGGAAATCCCCTCATGCGTGGCACGGAGGGCGGGCAATTCTGCCTGCAGCCGGCTTTCCGCCGGCTAGGGCGAGCGAAGCTCGCCCCTGGAGATTGGCGATTCAGTCGGGTAGCCTCGTGGCGCAGGCACGCATGCCTGCCGCGCTGACACTCTGATCAGCGCAGGCGACGAAGCTCGCCCAGGCGCGGAGCTAAAGCCCCGCGCGCGCCGGCTGCGGGCAGAATTGCCCGCCCTCCACAGGCTGAAGCCTATGCCACCACCAGAAGGCGAGCGAAGCTCGCCCTCGAGCGGGTCTGGAGACCCGCCGCAGGCGTAGACGCCTGCCCCACCAAATGGCAATCCCGAGAGGCGAGCGCAGCTCGCCTGTGTCGGCGGAAGTGCCGACACGGCACGCCGGAGGCGTGTGCCGCGGTGTGTTTGCAGCTACGGGGCGGCCGCCGCCTGCGCGGCACGCGCCTTTTCGAGTTCCCGGTGGATATTGGACTGCTTGAGGAGATCGATCTCCGTGTATCCCTGAGCCGATCCGGCCTTTACCAGCGCCTCGACCGCGCCGCGCGCGTTATGCGTTCCCAGGAGCGCGGTGGCCAGTTCGCGCTGGATGTCGACGTACAGCTTGGTCGTACCGAGCGAATCGCCGGCTGGACCCTGCCGCCGCGGACGAAGCCCGGACTCCGCCGTGTGTAGATGGCCGATGGCCTGTTGGAACTTGCCGGCGGTATTTTCCGCGGCGCCCAAATGGAAGTACGCGTTCGCCAGATCCTGTTGCGCCTCGGCGCTTTCGGGTTCGGCCTTCGCCATCGGTTCCATTAAGGCCAGGGCGCGCGCGCCGGCTGCGACGGCCGGTCCTCCTTGGCCGGCCCGATGCAATGCCCAACTCCACTCGCCCAAGGCGTCGGCGCAGTTCCTTTGTGCCTGCGGCGCAGGATCCTTCGCGAAGGCATCGCACCACGCATCGGCCGCGCGCCGGTGCGCGGCGGCAGCTTGATTGAAGTATGCGGGATCCCCCGTTCTATCGCCCAGGCCTTCCAAGGCGAATCCGACGTATTGGCTGCAGCTTCCGGCCAAGTCGCGCATGCCGGGATGGGCGGCCTGAACCTGTTCCGCAATACCGACCGTGCGCTGGAGTTGCGCGAGCGCCTGCTGCATTGCCGGCACGCTGCTGTTCTCCGCCGCGGCATGCATCATGGTATAGCCGAGCGTCAGGTTCGTCTCAACGAAAAACGCCGCGGCGGGTTTGCCATCCACCAGTAAACTGCGTGGCGCATCCCGCCACAGGCGCTTCGCCGGATCCAGCGCGGAATTCAGCTCCGACACCGCCTCCGCATTCCGTCCCGCGCGGGCTGCGATCAAGGCGATCTGGCGGCGCGCCCGCACCAGAAGCGTCAGGGACTCCCAGTCCCTGACGCCGGAGTCACGCGCCATCGCCTCTGCCTTGCGGTAGCTTTCGACCGCGCCCGCGGTATCGCCGAGGCTGACGCTGAAAGGCATTCCCTGAATATCGCCAAGCTGCAAATATGCAGCCGCCAGCGCCCGCCGCAGCTCGGGATCGTGAGGAGCGTCGGGCAACAGTTGGTCCAGATTTCTCCGGGCGCGATCCACGATCAGCAGCCGCGCCTTCATCGACCCGGGCAACTTGCCAACCTCGTTCAGGATGTCGGTGAGGTACGACTGGCTCAGATTGCGAACTTGCACCATGCGCCGCTGCTCGCGGCCGTATTGCGCGACCGCCGTCAGAACCGAGAAGCCCAGCACCGCGCTCAACGCCGCGCCCGCGGCCAGCGGCCAGCGATGCCGTTGCACAAACCGGGCGCCGCGATAGAGCAGCGTTTGCTCGCGCGCCAGCACCGGTTGCCCCGCCAGGTAACGCCGCAGATCCGCGGATAATTGCTCCACCGAGGTGTAGCGGCGGCGCGGGTCGGCTTCCATGGCTTTCAAGACCACGTTGCGCAGGTCTCCATCCAGCAGGCCCGCCAGCTTGGCCTGCGAGGTAGACCGCAAGCGGGCCGACTCGTCCGTGAGCAGCGACCGCGGGGCCGCCGGATCGATATCTCGCACGGCGCGCTCCAGCCCAGCCAGCGCCGAATCGGGATCTCCGAATGGCCAAGCGCCGACGGCCAACTCGTACAGCATGACGCCCAGCGCGTAGACGTCCATTGAGGTAGAGACAGGCTCGCCGCGCAGTTGCTCCGGGCTGGCGTAGCGCAGCGTCATGGCGTGGAAGCGCGTGGTGGTGGATTCGGCCGGCGCCGCCAGCAACAGCTTTGCCGTTCCGAAGTCGAGCAGCTTGGGGGCGCCGTCCCGATTCACCAGAATATTGCCTGGCTTCAAATCCCGATGGACCACCAGCGTGCGATGCGCGTACTCGACCGCGGAGCAAGCCTGCAGAAAAAGGCGAATGCGGTCGGGAACCGCCAGCAGCCGTTCGTCGCAGTAACGGTCGATGGCTTGTCCATCCACGTACTCCATCGCCAGATATGGATCGCCCGCGCCGCTCACGCCGCCGTCCAGCAGCCGCGTGATGTGCGGATGATTGAGGCCGGCCAGGATCTGGCGTTCCGCGCGAAAACGTTCCGTGAAGAACTCCGTCCGCAGATGCGCGCTCACCACTTTGAGCGCCACCTGCTGATCGAATTCGCCGTCCGCGCGATGCGCCAGGTAGACCGTTCCCATGCCGCCCTGGCCGATCTCGGCATCCAGTTGGTATCCGCCGATGGTTTCTCCCAGGCGGCCCTTGGGCGGGCTGGCCGCGGGACTGGCGGGCGGACGGAAGCGCTTCTCGTCTTCGAAGGCGAACAGCAGGCGCTGCAACTCGGCCAGCAGAGCATGGTCGCCCGCGCAAGACTTAAGAAGGAAATCGGCGCGCCCCGCGTCCGGGATCTGCAAAGCGGCGTGAAAAGCCGCCTCGATTTGCTGCCAGCGCTCGGGCGTTAGAGATCTCGCGGCGGCATCCGGATTCATGAACGAAGCCCCCCTAGAGATCGCGCAAACGAGCGGAAGATCCCCTCATGGCGACTCCCGCCGAGGTACCGATTCCCTGGTGACAACCAGTTTTGAGTAGAGCCAGGTCCGGGCCAGCGTCAGATCGCGCTCCGCCGTAGCGGTGGAAATGCTCAACAAAGCGGCGCATTCCGGCAGCGTGCAGCCCAGGAAATAGCGCAATTCCACGACGCGGACTTTGCGCGGGTCCAGGGAATCCAGGTCGTCCAGCGCGCGATTCAGATCCAGCAGGTCTTCGCTGTTCAGATTGATCCAAGGGATTTCATCGCTCAAGGGCAGATGCGGCAGGCCGGCTCCGCGTTTGCCCGCATACGCGGCGCGCGCATGGTCGGTCAGAATCCGGCGCATCACCTTGGCGGCGAAAGCGTAGAAATGCGCGCGATCCTCCCAGTCGGGTTTGCGTTGTTGCAGCAGCCGGAGATACAGTTCATGAACCAGGGCGGTGGGCTGGAGGGTGTGATCGTCCGCTTCCCGGCGGAGATACGCGGCGGCCACCTCGTGCAGGTGGGGGTAGACGTGAGACATGAGTTGATCGCATGCCTCGGCATCGCCTTCCTTCCACTTGCGGAGCAAAACCGTGATGTCCCCGGGCCCACTCGCCATGTCTTCCTAGGAACCTCAAATTGTAGCACTTGCCCGAGTTGCGCTCCGGCACTCCAATAAACCGCTCGGTAACGGTCGCGGCTCGGTAATCCAATAAACCGCTCGGTAACGGCAGCGTTGATTTCGCGAGGTTTCACCGAGCCGCGACCGTAGCGGCGGCCTTGCGCAGGGAGGCGGGCTGGTCCGCGTATATCGGGGGCAATTGGCCGGCATTCCGCAAGCGTTCCCACAACGATATAGCCTGCGCATAATACTTCGTGGCTTGTGCGCGGTCGACGGGCGCCAGCGCGCCGGCGAGGAGCCCATATTCCAGCGCCAGACTGGTGCCGCCCATGAATGCCGGCGCGGATTCCAAATGTTCGATATTGCGGCGATAGTGCTCCGCGGCGGCCGTCCTTTTGCCCGCGGCGAGCAAATATTGAGCCATGCTATCGTGCAGATACACTATCTGCTCCAGATCTTCCTGAGTGCCGGGATGCTGCCGCAGAAGCGCCTCGAACATTTCGAGCGCCCGTTCCCCCAGTGCGAACCCTTCGCGGCCGCGGCGCTGCGCGATCAAGGCCTGCGAGACAAGCCGCAGAGATCCCGCCAGATCCCGGCGGGCTTCCGCGTTTTGCGGATCGACGCCGGCGATCCGCTGTTCGCGGCGCAATTGTTCGCGGCCCGCGGCTTCGGCGCGCCGCGCATCGCCAGCTTTCAAATACGCGCCGCTCAGGTCGCCCCATGACTCCGCCAGTACCCGGCGATACCTTCCCGGATTCAAGCCGTACGCCGCTTCGATCTGGGCGTGCGCCTTCTGGTGCCATGCGAGCGCCCGGACGAAATAGCCGGTGTCGGGTATATATAACGCGGCCCCATCGTCGGCGTATGCCAGCGCCTGGAAAATGCGTGCGGCCGTGAAGCGATACTGCTCATTCCGGGGCGCCGCTTCCACCATCGGCATCACGATGTCCAACGCCCGCTCGCCGGACGCTATCGCCGACCGGTAAGGCTCCGGCGATTGCCGCTGCGCGCCGGCGGTGTTCCATGCCAGGCTCAGGTTGATGCAGGCGCTGGCCAGTTCCATGTGGAGATCGGGCGAGGGGTTGCGTGCCACGGCAGGCTCCAACAGCGCGACCGCCTTTTCATTGAGTTGAATGGCCTCGTCCAGCTTTCTCTCGCGTACCGAGATCTTGCCCAGCCGCCCATAGACCAGGGCCAGTTCGATCACCAGCGCGGAATCGCGATGACCGCCGGCGGAGAGCCTCTCGAGCAAGCCGGCGGCCTTTCGGTAGTTATCCAGGGCTCCGGCCGTATCGCCCAGGTTGGGATAGAACGGCCGGCCCAGGATATCGCCCAATTTGCGGTGAGCCAGCGCCAGGTCGCGCCGCAGTGTGGGATCGGACGAGCGGTCGCGGGCCAGTAGATCGAGATATTGCTGGGCGCGTTTGGCCACCAGCAATCGGGCGGCAGTGGAGCCCGGCAGGTCGGCGATGGCGTCGTTGAATTCGAATAGAACGGAATCCACCAGATGCCAGGTATCGTTGAAGCGGCGGTTGGCGGCGCGATATTGCGAGAGCGCGAAGCCTCCCGCGGCGAGCATCGCCAGCAGGGCCGCCGCCGCCACGCCCACTTCCACACGCCGCCGGGAAACGAAGCGCGCCAGGCGGTAGGACCAGTTGTCCGGGTGCGCCTTCACCGGATAGCCCTCGATGGCGCGATGTACGTCTTCGGAGAATTCCGCTGCCGAAGCGTACCGCCGCCGCGGCTCGCGGCGCAGGGACGTCAGTACCACCTGGTCGAGGTCGGCACGCACGCGGCGCAGAGCGTCCGGGGGCGCTCCGGGCGGCACAGGCAGTTGGCGCAGACTTGCGCTCGGCCGGGAGGGGTCATGCGGGGGCGGCGCCGGCTTCCTGCCGGTCAGAAGCTCATACAGGACCACGCCTAACGAGTAAACGTCCGAGGCCGTAGTGATGGGCAGGCCGGCGACCTGTTCGGGGCTGGCGTAGCCCGGCGTCATCACCCCCGTCGACGTCGCATCCGGGTCGGCGGTATCGCTTAGCAGCTTGGCGATGCCGAAGTCCAGCAACTTGGGCGATCCCTCCGCGTTCACCAGGATATTGCCGGGCTTCAGATCGCGATGCACGATTAGGTTGGCGTGGGCATACGAAACAGCGGAGCAAATATCGCGAAAGAGCCCCACGCGTTGGGCGACGGTAAGATTGTGGGCCGCGGCATAACGATCGATCGGCATGCCGTCGACGTACTCCATCACCAGGTACGGGAGACCGTCCGGAGCGCGGCCGGCATCCAGCATGCGCGCGATGTTGGGATGTTCCAATCGCGCCAGAATCTGGCGCTCAAGCTGGAATCGGCGGACAGCTTCCGCATCCGCGAAAGAAAGCGGGACCATCTTGATGGCTACCCGCTTATGCAGCCCTTCGTCGTCCCGCTCGGCTAGAAACACCGCGCCCATGCCACCCGCGCCAATGCGCGCCAGGATGCGGTAGGGCCCCAACCGGGCAAACGGCAACCGCGGCTCCTGGGCGAGCTGCCGCGCCTCTATTTGGATGGCGGGCTGGTCCCACAAAGCGCTTGCCACGCCGGTCTTCTTGCTGGTACGCAGCAGCCCCTCGAGGGTACGGCGCAGTTCGGGCTGGCCTGCGCAGCGGCCGTTGAGGAAAGCGGGAATGCCCTCCTCGCTCACCTCGGAGGCGGCGAAGAAGAGTTCCTCCAACAGCTCCGGATCGAAGCATGGTTCGGATGGCGCGGATGGCTCAAATGCTTCCGAGTTCATTTTGCAGCCAAGTCTTGGAGAATCTCCAGTCGCGCTCGACCGTGCGCAGCGAGACGTCGTGTCCCCCTACATTCATCGCCTCCACCGTCTCCTCGGAAGTGAGGCCGCCAAAAAAGCGGAGCTCCACCACCTGCGCCTGGCGCGGGTACTGTTTGGCAAAGCGGCTGAGCGCGGCATCCACCAGCACCAGATCCGGCGCCGCGCTGGCCTCCGGCGTGTATTCATCGAGCTGCACGATTTGTCCGCCGCCGCGCTTGCCGGCCGACCGCATGCGCGCATGGTCCACCAGGATATTGCGCATCATGCGCGCGGCGATGGACCAGAATTGCGCGCGGCACTTCCAGTCGATACTCCGCACGCCGGTCAATTGCATGTAGAGTTCGTGAACTAGAGCGGTGGGCTGCAGCGTGTGGCCCTCGCGCTCGGATTGGAGGAAGGTGGCGGCCAGGCGGCGCAGCTCCGCGTAGACCAGGCTGGTGAGATGGGCGAGAGCCGCGTCGTCGCCTTCGCGCCACCGTACCAGCCAGGAGGTGATGCTTGCCGCCGCGTCCGGCTCGCCCGAGGCCATCGGATACCAGTAAGAAATTTTAGCATGCGCATGGCGGAGTTCGTCTTTGAAATCCGCCTGTAAGGCGGCCGCGGGCAGAATTGCCGGCCCCACAGCGTCTCCGCGATAACCTTCAGGAATACGGACGCAGTACGCTAGTATGTCGTCCAGTTAATTCCTTATAGACTAACGGCGCGGCCAAAATGACTCCTGTGGGGCGGGCAATCCTGCCCGCAGCCGGCTTTCAGCCGGCCAGGCGCGCGAAGCTCGCCTGCGCTGACAAGAGTGCCAGCGCGGCGGGCATGAGTCCCTGCGCCACAAAGGCTACCCAACTGAAATAGCCAGCGGCCATGATTGGTCTGTACGATGTACTAGTTAGTTGGAGGACCGATCACAATATTCTGACCGTTCGGCGCGGGCGGTGGAGTCGGCTGCCCCGCCCCCCGCACTGCGTAGAAGCATCCGGTACCGGGAGTCGTCCCAGCAGCGGCAGGGTACCCCATGAGTCCGTTTAGCGCATTGCGAGTGACGTTTGCCGAATAGATCAAACCGGGTACGCCGTTAAAGTTCCATGCGACTAACCCCTCTACTTGAATCCAGTAGCCTCCGCCCGCCTGGTAAGTCCAAGTTCCATCGCTATTGAAAGTCCAAGTTGTGAGGGAGTCCTGAACTGGCGGCCCGTCACAGCCCCAGCCAACAAAACCATACCACGTGCCGACGATGCTGGTAGCTGTGGAGGCCGGCGTTGCCGCGCCTTTCGGAGTCGATTGAGCCACTGCCATGCCCGCAACCGAGGCTGTTAACAGAACAGCAGTTAGGATCGTTTTCATCGCGTTTCTCCTCTTAGCCGGATCTGCCTTCCCGGTTCTTCCTTAGTATACGTCATACCGTCTTCGCCGGCGCACCCGCCAGTACTGGGCGCCATAAGAGAATTTCCCGCGCCGATGGCGGACTCAGCGATTGAAATCCGCCTGTTAGCTAAGGGTGAATCCCAATCGGAGGAGAAACACGGTGCGACTTTCACATTGTGGGTATGTGATGGCGATGCTGGCCGCGAGTCTGGCTTGCGCGCAGGGACCGGCCACGGTCGTGCCGCGGCTGGTGCAGTTCAGCGGGACCTTGAAGGATGCGTCAGGCAAGCCGCTGAACGGGACCCTGACCGGGACGGTGGGACTGACCATCGGTCTGTATGTGGAGGCTGACGGCGGAACTCCGCTGTGGTGCGAGGCGCAGAACGTGACGCCCGATGCGCGCGGGCGATACAGCGTGTTGCTAGGCGCGACGCAAGCGGAGGGGCTGCCGCTGGATCTATTCGCCAGCGGCCAGGCGCGCTGGCTGGGTGTGGCGCCGCAACTGGCTGGCGCCGCGGCAGAGGCGCGCGTCTTGCTGGTGGTAACGCCTTATGCCCTGAAGGCCGCGGACGCCGATACGCTGGGCGGCATGCCCGCTTCGGCCTTCCTGCTAGCCTCCGGCGCTACGGCAGCGGCGCCGTCGAATGCTCCAGCCACGGGCGCTTCCGTGATGCAGCCGGATGCCACCGCGGCAGCCTCGCCCGGCGCCGCATGCACCAAAGTCACCAGTCCCGGCACGGCCAGGGCAGGCCAGCTCACGGAGTTCACCGGGGCGTGCGCGGTGGGACCGGTTGCCACGCTATTCGTATCCGGCGGCAATCTGGGCATCGGCAACCAGAATCCCGCCGACCCGCTGGATGTCACCGGGCTGGCCAACTTCCGCAACGGCCTGCAAGCCGGCCCGCTGGGAACCGCTACCGCCTCGGGAGGATTCGACTCAGCCGCGTATCAAGCCGTAGCCTCGGCGTTCAACAAGGGCACGAGCGCGGCGGTGAACCAGCGCTTCCAGTGGCAGGCCGAGCCGGCCGGGAACGACACGGCAACGCCCTCCGCAACGCTAAACCTGCTGTTCGGAGAGGATCCCGCCGCGCCCGCCGAAACCGGTCTATCCATCAGCGGCGCGGGCATCTTCACCTTCGCGCCGGGACAAACATTTCCCGGCGGAGGCAGCGGTACTATCAACGGCGTGACGGCGGGCACGGATCTGACCGGCGGCGGGACTACCGGCACAGTGACGCTAAATCTGGACACCACCAAGGTGCCGCAACTGGCTGCCGCCAACAGCTTCACGGGTAACCAAAGCGTCGCGGGAAGCGTGACCGCCACAGGCACGGTATCGGCCAGCCAGCTTGTTTCGAATGTTGCCGCAGGCACTCCGCCGTTGGCTGTCACCTCGACTACGCAGGTGCCTAACTTGAACGCCAGTTTGCTGGGAGGTGTGGCGGCCACCTCTTTTGCCGGCCTGGGATCCAATACCTTTGCCGGCAATCAGACCATCGACGGTGCGCTCACCGGAACCTCCGGCAGCTTTACGGCCAGCGGCTCCGGAACCATCCTGTCGGTAGCGCAGACCGGAACCGGGAATGGTTTCGTGGCCTCCACCGAAGGTTCCCGGGCGCTGGAGGGCGACGCGCTGGCTACCTCCGGCGCCACCCTTGGGGTGATCGGCACCAATGCCAGCAGCGGCGGCATCGCCGTCTCCGGCAGCGCTAACGCCGCCACCGGCTCTACGATCGGTGTTGCCGGAACCACGGTCAGCACCGGCGGCACCGGAGTGCAAGGGCTCGCCAACGCCACCAGCGGAAGCACTATCGGCGTACTCGGGCAAGTGTCCAGCCCCGCGGGCATCGCCGGAGTTTTCAATAGCGCCGGGGGCGGGTTGATCCTTAGCGGTAAGAATAACGGCACGCAGGTATTCAGTGTGAATGGCGGCGGCACCGTGGCGCTGGCAGGCATTACATTCGGCAACGGCACCACGCAGACCACCGCGGCCACCGGCACCATCAGCGGCGTAACGGCCGGCACGGATCTGACCGGCGGAGGCACGTCCGGCGCGCTGACGTTGAATCTGGACATCACCAAAGTCCCCCAACTGGCCACGGCGAACAGCTTCTCCGGTAACCAGAGCGTGGCGGGGAATGTGACCGCCACCGGTACGCTCAGCGGCGGCCAGTTGGTATCGAATGCCGCCGTCGGCACGCCGCCCCTGGTGGTTGGTTCGGCAACGCAGGTACAGAATCTGAACGCCAGTTTCCTCGGTGGCATCGCAGCCGGCGGCTTTGCCACCACCGGCGCGAATTCCTTCTTTGGCAACCAAACCATCCCGGGAATTGGAGCCATTAGTGTCCTGATCGGCAACGTTGGTTGCGGCGCTACCACCGCCGGCATCAGTTTTTCCGGCTCCAGTTGCACTAACTACGCATTGCTTAGCGACACCACCGGGACCACCGTTAACCGGCCGTTGGGCCAGACGATCAGGTTCCGCGAAGGAAACGGCGGCGACCAGGTCGAGATTCAGCCCGGCGGCAACATGGCGGTGCTGGGCGGCAATGTCACGATCGCATCGAACTCAACGGCCGCGAGCGGCCTGACCGTCACCTTTAAATCGACGTCCACGGCTACTTACGCCGGCTCGTTCCAGGGCGACGGCTCTAGCGGAGGCCTTTCCGCGACGGGTGGCAGCATCACTGGCAGTGGAGGCGCGGGGATCGGTCTGATCGCTCTCGGTGGCGGAAGTACCGGAAGCGGCAATGGTGGCGTTGGCGCTGCCGTTCTCGGCGGCTCAGCCGGCGACACCGGCGCCGGCGGCGAAGGGCTGTCGGTATCCGGCGGAGATACCACAGGGGCCGGCAACATCGGCGGCGTTGGCATCTCTGTCGGCGGAGGGAATTGTTGTACCGGCTCCACCTCCGGCGATGCCGGTCAATTCTTCGGCAATGTCTCAGTCGAAGGTACGCTCACCGCCAGTGTGAAGGACTTCCGCATCGATCACCCGCTCGATCCGGCGAATAAGTATCTCTATCACAGCTCCGTGGAATCGTCGGAGATGATGAATATCTACACCGGCAATGTCACGACGGACGCGCAAGGCCAGGCGACAGTGCAATTGCCGGATTGGTTCGAGGCGCTCAACGCCGACTTCCGCTATCAATTGACGGTGATCGGGCAATTCGCTCAAGCCATGGTAGCGTCCGAGATCGGTCGAAACCAGTTCCGCATCCGCACCGACAAGCCTAATGTGAAAGTTTCCTGGCAAGTGACGGGCGTGCGCCAGGACGCCTACGCCAAAGCATATCCGTTGCGCGTGGAAGCGGAAAAACCGGTCCGCGAACGGGGGTATTACATCAATCCGGCGCTGTATGGCGCACCCGCCGAAAAGCAGGTCGCCTGGGCGCGCAATCCCGGATTGATGAAACGGATCCAGGCCCGCCGCGAGCAAGCGTCGCACTCGAATTAGCCGGCGTACACGCTGCGGCGCGCCATCGAGCGCACCCGCAAGCAGATTTAGGAGAAGAAGAAATGAAGACGTTCATACTACAGATCGTGTCAGTCATGGGGGTGGCACTAATCGCCGCTTCCGCCACATTCGCGCAGGTTACAACCCAATGCCAGTCCGGAACGCTGCAGACCTATACCAGCCAAAGCTGCGCGATCGGAACTACCCTGTTCACTAACTTCGAGTACTCCGAGACGGATACAGGCAATTCGCTGGCGGCAAGCGAGATCCTCGTTACGCCGATCGCGATGCCGGAAAACCCCGGCTTTGTATTCAGCGTCAACTCCGCCAGCGCCACTAATTGGCTGCTCGGGACGGGTAAGACCTACGCCGGCAAGATCCGCATCACGCTACAGATCCAAAAAATCACGGGGCAACCCACGATCAGCGCGCAACAGGCTACGCTGACCGTAAACGGCGGGCAGTTCGAAGGCGGGACGCTGTCCGTGACGGGATCGGGGTGCCTGGGGGCGCTGGGCATCTGCACGCAGCCGCGTCCTCTCAATTCCGGCACACCGGTGAATCTCGGTGTGGTTTCGACTCCAGGCACCTCCGTGGCATACTTCCCAGGCCTGACCGGAACCGTGGATCTGACCATCGACCTCAATTTGCAGGGGCCGACTTCCGGTACGGCGCTCACTGGATTTACTACGTTCAGTGTGCAGTATGCGATGGTGCCATAGGCGGCTTAGCGTGGGGCAGGCTCGCAGCCTGCGCGGGCCTCGCAGGCCCGCTCTTCGGCGAGCGAAGCTCGCCCATGCGGCGGACGTGGACGTCCGCCGCGGGACTGGAGTCCCGCCCCACTAAACTATAAGGCTACCGCGCCGGAGCGGCCTGAGTCTGGCTGGTTCCCCGAAGCTGACTCACTTGAGATGCCGGTTGCGAAGCGCGCCAAGCAGCGAGCTCCAGTACGGCGAACACTTCGCGATCCGGGGCCGCGAAGAACTCGCGGTGCAACGCCTGCATGGCCGCCTGCAGATCCGCCTCGGGTATGGCGAACCCGAGGCTCAGAGAGGACGAGCCCTGGGACGTCAGCCGCACATCCGTAATGTGCAAAACGCCGCGGGCGCGCGCCAGCGTGGAGGCGGCATCGGCAATCCCTTCGCCGACCAGCCAGATCGCCGCGCGATCCTCTTCCACCGCGATCTCGACGCTTTCATCGACCTGGCGCAGGACGCCTGCAAGTCCGGGCCAATTCTGCACCGCAAACGAAATGCCCCGCTCGTGCGCTTGAATCAAATCCACGGCGATGTGCTCCCGCGCGAAGAGGTCCGCGAGGCCGTCCGTGATGCTGGACAGCATCCCCCGGTGCTTAACCCGCAGGTGCACCACGGCCATGCCCGCCTTCGAGGTGAGACACTTCACCACCCCCGGCGCGGTTTGAACCTTCGACACCACGCGGGTACCCTCCACCTGCGGGCGGCGCGCATTCCGGATGACAATCGGGATCCTCTGCCGTAGGGCCGGCGCGACCGATTCCGGCTGCAGCACCTTGGCGCCGCAGCGCGCCATTTCCTGAGCTTCCTGAAACGAGATTTCCCGCAGACGGTAGCCGCCGGCGAGCACGCGCGGATCCGAGCTCAGCATGCCGTCCACATCCGTCCAGATCTGGATCTCGTCGGCCGAAATACCGGCGCCTACCAGCGACGCCGTCAAGTCGGAGCCGCCGCGCCCCAGCGTGGTGGTCGCGCCGCCGACGGTCGCGCCCATGAATCCGCCCATCACCACGACGCGGTCGCGCGCCAGCAGGCCTACGGTCCGGCGCAGGCGTGCGTAAGTATCCCAATAAAATGGCTGCGCGTGCGTAAACTGGTCGCCGGTGACGATGACCTTACGCGCGTCCACTTGCGCCGCCTGGATGCCCAAGTGCCGGAACGCTTCGGCTACGATTAAGCTGGAAAGCCGCTCGCCGTAGCTCAGTACCTGGTCCTGCACCTCCGGCGTGAACGGCCGGCCCTCGCTCACCTCCACCAGCAGTTCGTGCAACTCGCGAAACATTGGAGAGATGTTGTCGCGCAGAAACGGTTCCGCGCGCCGGCCCAATACCCCGCGCGTCTCGGCGAAGTGCATGCGGCGTACGGCTTCGATATGCTGCCGTGCGGAGTAGGAGTTGCCGCGGGCGGCCGCGCGGGCCGCGTCCAGCAACCGGTCCGTGGTCTTGCCCATGGCGGAGACCACTACCACCGGCTTGCGATCCAAATGCTCTTTAACGATGGAAGCAGCTTGCTCGATTGCACTGGCGGACTCTAACGAGGAGCCGCCGAATTTCATTACGATCATGAACCCATGTTATCCGGCAGGCGATAAGGAACGTATAAGACGGTGCTAAGGAAGCTATCAAGAAAGGCTTAGGCTTTCGTGGGGCGGCGCCATGCGCCGCCGCGGGGCTTTCAGCCCCGCTAAGCCGGCGCTACGCTCGCCTAACCATAACGCCGGCCTGAAAGGCGGACTTGGCGGCGCATGGCGCCGCCCCACGAGGCCTGTCGAATGGCTTTCCGCCCCGCTAAGCCGGCTGAAAACCGGCTGCGGGCAGAATTGCCCGCCCTCCAGTTAGCTCCCCATTTTGCGCTCATAGGCCCAATCTTCGATTCGCAAATACGCCCGGATCGCGTGCGCCGCCGCGCTGCGCAACGGCTCCGGCGGCCAAGGGATCACCCGCCGGTTCACGAACGGGCACGCCGTGTTCTCCGTCTGGCGCTCCAGCAGCAGGTCAGTGAGCGTGATGGCGTTCTGGTGCGTAGTGGATACTCCGTGCCCCACACAGCCGAGACTATACAAGGCGCGCCGGTCGCCCAAATATCCCAGCGCCGGCGTGAGATCCAGCGTCACCGAAAATGGACCGCCCCAGCGATGCGCGATCTTCACACCCTTCAGGGCGGGGAAGAGCAGGCGGGTGTGCTCCTCCAGATGCCGCCATGCGGATTCGCTCGAATCCACATCCATATTCGCACCAGAGCTGAGGCCCACCGGCCCGCCGCCCATGGCCAGGCGATTGTCCGGCGTGATGCGGTAATAGTGAATCAGGTTGCGCGCGTCCTCCACGCCGTTGCGCTCCTGCCAGCGGATCTGCGCGAAGTGCCGGTCGCTGAGCGGCTCAGTGGCGATCATGTAAGTCCAGGCGGGCGCCTGGCGGCTCTTCAACTCGGGAATCAGATGCGAGTAGGCGTTGGTGGCCAGGACCATTTTATCGGCGGTGACAGTGCCACCCGGCGTACGCAGCGTCAACTTCGCGCTGCGCTGGATTTCGACGACTGGCGTCTGTTCGTAGATCCGCGCGCCGCGCGCCAGGGCCAACCGCTTCTCCTCGCGCACCAGCTTGGCCGGGTTCACTAAACCCAGGCGCGGCTCCCACCAGGCGCCCAGATACAACTCGGAATCGACCTTGGCGCGCGCGGCGTGGCGATCCAGCCACTCGATGCCTTGAATGCCTAGCTCATGCGCCAGGTCGATATCGTGCCGAATGCGTTTGACATAACCCGGCGTGGTAGCCATGCGCAGAAAGCCCGGACGGATGTAATCGCATTGAAGCTGGTTTTCCCGGATGAGGGACTCGAGTCCATCGACGGCACGCTCCATGTAGGCGTGCGCGGCGCGTACAAACGGCTTGCCCTTGAGCATGGCCGTGGGCCCGATACCCAGTCCCACCACGGTCATGGCGAAGGAGCCATTGCGGCCGCTCGCGCCGTAGCCTACGTATTCGTGCTCCAATACCGCCACGCGCAGGCCCGGCTGTTCCTTCAGCAGTGTGTGGGCGGTGGCGATTCCGGTAAATCCGCCGCCCACGATGGCCACGTCGACGGTGGCATCGCCCCGCAGCGGAGGGCTGGGTTCATAGGGACCGTATTCAGCGAGCCAGAGAGACAGGGGCGACTGGGGAAGTGAGTGAGTCATCGCGTGCACGCGCGTTGAGTTAATATACGAGGATTCGCGGCGAAACGCAACCGGCGCGGCTGACTCAGGCCCGCGGGCCTAGCCCGCATCAATTCCGCGCGTACTTGCCCGGTGTATACTATTCTGAATGTTCGCCAGCGCACAAAGACCGGACCAGCCTGAACATCCCGATCTTACTCTGCTGTTGAATCGAATGCGGCAGGGTGACCGGGACGCCGGCGAACAAGCTGTCAGGCTCGTCTACTCGGAGCTCCATCGCATCGCCTCGCGCGAGATGCGGCACGAGCAGCCGGGCCACACACTGCGGACCACGGCTTTGGTCCACGAGGCCTACTTGCGTTTCGTGGCAGCCGGATCGCTCGAAATCCGGAGCAGGGAACACTTCTTCGCCATAGCCAGCCGGCAGATGCGCCGTATCCTTGTCGATCATGCCCGATTGGCGAGCAGGCAGAAGCGCGGTGGGGGCGCCGTGAAACTCGATATCGACCAGTTACAACTCGCCGGCGGAGAACGGAGCATCGCGGATCTGGTATCGCTAGACGAGGCCTTGAACGAGTTGGAACGAGTGGAGCCGCGGGCGGCGCAGGTGGTCGAACTCCGCCATTTCGGAGGTTATACGGATCGGGAAGTAATGGACGCGCTGAGCCTATCCTTGTCTACGGTTCGGCGGGACTGGGAGTTCGCCCGCGCCTGGTTGCTCGATTGGATGCAACGCGACGCGAAAAACGTGGAGCGTGCCCCAGGGCGGGCCACCTGACGAGCATGCCGCCGGAACTTCATCGCCGGGTGCGCGAACTCTTCGACGAGGCGTTGGAGCGCCCCGATGCCGAACGGCTGACTTTCCTGGAAAGCGCCTGCCGCGGAGACGCTGCAGCATTGCAGGCCGCCGTGAGACTGCTCGAAGCGCATGCCCGTACCACGTCCGTTCTCGATAGCCCGCCACCCTGCCCGCCACAGATTGGCCGCTACGTAGTGCTGGGCGAATTGGGCCGTGGAGCAATGGGCATTGTCTACGATGCCATCGATCCGCTGATCGGCCGCAATGTGGCTGTCAAGGTCATTCATTCCCGGTGGCTCGCGAATAGCAGCGAAGCCGGGCTCACCCAGGAGCAGTTGTTCCGCGAGGCGCGCTCCGCCGGCCTTTTATCCCATCCCGGCATCGTGACCGTCTTCGATGTCGGACAGGAGGGCGACCTGGCCTTCATCGCCATGGAACGCGTGGAGGGACCGTCGCTGTTGCAGGCGCTGACCGCCGGACAGAAAATCGATCGCGCGCAAAAACTCGATATTCTGCGGCAGACGGCCCAGGCGCTGGACTATGCGCATGGTAACGGCGTGGTGCATCGCGACGTAAAGCCCGCGAATATTATGCTGCACAACGGCGTCACGGTGAAGCTCACCGACTTCGGTATCGCGAAGGTCGCCAGCACGCAGACCATGACGCGCTCGGGCATCGTGGTGGGCACACCCGCTTATATGTCCCCGGAGCAACTTCAGGCGCAGAAGGTCGACGGGCGGTCGGATCAGTACTCGCTGGCTGTGGTCGCCTTTGAGATGCTGACGGGAATCCGGCCCTTCCGCGCGGACTCCCTGGCAGGCATGTTGCATCAGGCCGTTTACGAGGACCGGCCATCGGCGCGGGCCGCGAATCCCTCGCTACCGGCGGCGGCCGACGCCGTCTTCTATCGGGGGCTCGCCAAACTTCCCGAAGCCCGGTATGGAAGTTGCGCGGAGTTCGTGGCGGCGCTCGAAGCGGCGCTCGAAGAGAGGCCTTCGCCAGCCAGTCTCGCCGAAACGGCAACCATGCGGTCCGCGCGCCCGCGGCGGACCGTGGCGCTACAATACCTCATCCCGTCTTTAGCGATCACATTGGCGGTGCGCTGGTATTTGGATACTTCGCCGGTGACGCGGGACAGGCCGCTGGGTCTTGCGGAAACCGTGGTCGTATTCGTGGCGGTGCTGATTCTGGTGGCGGCGGTGCGATGGGCGGGACGGCTGCTAAAGCTGCTAAAGAAGGTAGGCGGATAGGCATGACCATGCGCGAAACAGTCTTGATTGTGTGTGCCATGCTCTTGCCGGCGCCCGCGATTTTTGCGCAATCGCAAGCGACCAAACCGCCCAAGAAGAAAACGACTGCCACTTCCACCGCGTCGCACGCAACCACTTCGACGCCACATGGGATGGCCACATCCGGGCATACGTCGGCGGGAGATTCCTCCCACGGGGGAGCCGGGGGAAGGGGCATCACGCGAGTGCCCGCCGCCGCATTTCTCACGCGTGACGCCAAGGAGCCGGAATACGGACTCTATAGTTACGTGCTGTTTGGGTCGCAGCCCGAGTTCATCGGATCGGATCAGTGGCTCCGCTATCGCGAAACAATCCGCGCGTTCTTGCTGATGCCGGACGTCCGCTGGATTCGGCAGATCCCTCTCGACCACCTGAACGCCACTTTTCTTCCACTCACCTGTCCAGCCAGTGAGTTGCCGGATGCTTTCACCCCCGCATCCTGCTTTCGTTTCAGTCCGGCGCTTTTGGATGCCCATCGCCGGCGGCACGAGCAAGCCGGCACGGAACCGCTTCCGCCCGATACCGATGGCGGCTATTCGAGGTGGTCGGCGGAAGCTGCCTGCATTTTGGTAAGCAGTTACGACTACGGCCGCGCCACGGAACTCCTGGCGCGCTTCCCCGGAACGCATACTGGCGGGCCCTATATTTTCTCCACCACGATTCCGTTAAGCCGGTCTAATGCCTCGCCGAGCCAATTCTTGATCCAGGACTTGTCGCCGGTGCGGCCCGAACTCATCCGGTTATGGGTGGAGGAATTCAAGAAACAGGCGCATGAGGAAGAGTTCTGGAAGACGAACACGAAAGATCAGTTCATCCTGAGCCTGCGCAACGCGATAGGCGAGCTAAGCCAGGAATTCTTCGCCAGCGCCATCCACTGGCAATTCGATTCCAGCACCCACATGCAGTGACTATGCCCGCGAACGACTACCATTTCGTGACACATTGGCGCGTGGAAGCCACGCCGCGGCAGGTTTGGGATGTGCTCGACAAACCGCTGGACCTGCCGCGCTGGTGGCCGTCCGTCTACTTAAAGGTGACCGAGCCGGAAGACAGCGTCTACGAATTGCACACCAAGGGTTGGCTGCCTTACACGCTGCGCTGGAGCTTTCGGGTGAGCGAGCGCCGCCATCCGCATGGGTTCAGCCTGGAGGCTTGGGGCGACTTCAACGGCAGCGGGAAATGGACGTTCCTGCCCGACGGGCGATTCACCGAGATTACTTACGATTGGCGCATTCGCGCGGATAAGCCGCTGTTGCGGTATCTATCGTTCCTGTTCAAGCCGTTCTTTTCGGCGAACCACCGGTGGGCCATGGCGCGCGGGGAAGAGAGCTTGCGGATGGAGCTAGCGCGGCGGATGGGAAAGGACGCAAGCTAGTATGTCGTCCAGATAGTTCTTCATAGATTGACGGCGCAGCCAAGATGACTCGTGTGGGGCGGGCAATCCTGCCCGCAGCCGGCTTTCAGCCGGCTATGGCGAGCGAAGCTCGCCTTACACAGGCTGAAGCCCCGCGGCGGCTAAAGCCCGCCCTCCAATTCCAGCTCCAGCAAATGTGGGAACTCCAGCGGCGAGCGAAGCTCGCCGGTGTCGGCAGAAGTGCCGACACGGCACGCCGGGGGCGTGCGCCACGAGAGCTACCCAACTGAAATGGCCAGTCTCCATCCAGAGCCGGCTTTCAGCCTGGCCTAACGGTGCAACTGAGTACGTTGTACTAGAACGATAAGGTCCCGGTGCGCGGCTCTTCTTCCGCATTCGGCAGATACAGCGTCTTGCAGTGCTCGCAACGGTAAACCTCGGCCTCGGCGCCGAATTTCCGTTTCACCTCGTCGCCGAAGAAATACCAGCGCTTCAGATGGCCCGCGCAAAGCTTGCCTTTCGCGTCTTTCTCGTTGCAGGCGCGCATGCGCGGCACACGGCGCTTCACCTTGGTCCCGTCGCTCAGCGTGGCCACGAGTTCGGAAACCGGAACGGGCTTGTCGGAAACGGCATATTTCGGATTCGCCATAGAATAGGGCCGAAGCCAGAGTATAACAATTTCAGGCTTGGGCGGTGGCTTCCACAACCCGGCGCAGGGTGCGCAAGCCTTTCAGAATGGCCGCGCGCTCGGCCGGTTTGGCGCGGCGCAACGCGGCCGTTACCGGATCTACAGCGACGGCTGGATAGGTCTTGCGCATGTAGTCCCGAACCCGCTAGGAAACCACGATGACGCTGGCGCGGGCATCGGTTGGGTCGGGCCGGCGCTGCGCCAGGCCGCGCTCCTCCAGGCGATCCACGATGCCGGAAACGGTGCTGTGCGCCAGTCCCACGCGGCCGCTCAGGTCCTTCAGGCTCAGGCCGCCGGAGTGAAACAACGCCTGCATCACGCCGCGTTGCGGGGCCGTCAGGTTGCCGCGCGCGAATTCGGCTTCCACCGGCTGGCGCAAAATCCGGCGCACCGCGCTCAGGTGGCCCTCGATCTCTTGCGCCATCCGCGCCAAGTGCGGTTTAGTGGCCATGGCGTTTTCGGGGCTACAGAACGAATGGGATCAGCGCCTTCACCTCGCGCTGGTACCTGGTATACACGTCGCCGAACTGCGCCACCATGAAGGCTTCCTCAATGCGCGACTTGGTGCTCCAGCCGATGAAAGCCAGCGCCAGCCCGGCGACGCCGCGCCATTCGCCCAGCGCCAGCGCCGTGCCGGCCATACCCAGCAGGAATCCGGAGTAAATAGGATGGCGGACGATGGTATATGGTCCGCGGCGGATGAGTTGGTGGTCCCGCTTGACCGTCACGCTGCTGCTCCAGTTGCCGCCCAGCAGCAGGCGCGCCCAGATGGCAAAAGCGCAGCCCGCGGCGGCGAGAGCCAAGCCAGTCCAGGCGATGGCGGGCGTGTCCGGCACAAATCGCCAGGCGAGCGGGCCCACCGGAAAACTGTAGCCGATGGGGAGCCTGGGGAAGAGCAAGGCAAAAGCGGCGACCATGATGGCGATGTGCAGCAGCCGGGAAGTCGCGGCCTCGCGGCGCGCGGTTTTCTTGGACGCCAGGGCGCAGGCCGCCCAGACGGCCCCCACCGCGATCCAGATCCATTCGATGTAGCGGAAAATACCGGTATCTTAGCAGGATGTGGGGCAGGACTCCAGTCCTGCGGCCGGCGTCCACGCCGGCCTCTCAGCAGCGCAGGGCGGGTCCTGGAGGACCCGCGCAGACCTGGAGGTCCGCCCTACTTCTTTTTCCTTAGGTAGATCTTACCGTTGAAAGTGGTGAACTGCATTTCCGGCCCGCCGCCGTTGATCGACCCGTACGTGACCTTGTCGAACTGCACGCGGTACTTCCCGTCCTTGCCATGCGTCTCCGCGACCTTCGGGCCGGCCGGATTGGCTTCCGCATGCACATCGAAATCGCTATAGATCTCGCCGTTGTCGGACTTCAGGCTGACGCGCGCCTTCACATCCCCCGGCAACGTCACGTCCACGTCCCCATTCATGGTGCTGAAAGACATCGATTTTCCCGGAGTCACCTGGTCGAGCGTCACCACCACGTCTTCGTTGAGCGAATGCGCCACCACCGTGCCCGAGATGTGCAGCAGCGTCACGGAGCCGTTCAAATCGTCCGCGTCGACTTCGCCGCTTACCCGCTCTACCTTGATATCGCCGTCGTTCAGGCACCGCAGCTTCAGGGAAGTATTGAAGGGCACCTGGATGTTCAGGTCCACCGTGCGATTCATGGACCCCACCCCGATGTGATACTCGTTGTCGTTCTCCTCCACGCTGAGGCCGGTTCCATGGCTTTCCAGACGGTGCATGCCATTGGCCTTGGGGTCCGGCTTGGATTCCCGCGCGTCCTCATGGCGGCTGCGCGCTTCCACGATCACCTCCTTGCCGTTATAGCCGGTTACCGTGATGCTTCCGTTCATGAGGGAGGCATGTACCATCGCCGGCCGCGACGGATCGGACAGCGGGATGTTGGCGCGCTGTGGCTCCTGCGCCATGCCCGGCAAGCTGGCCGTCAAAAAACATGAACATACAAATGCAGATACTTTGATTGGTGTTCGCATGATTACTGTCCTCGATTCAGAATTCGAATATTGCCGTTGAATGCGTCGAAGCTAAGCTCCGGCCCGCCATGGCCCATGCGCACCGCGGACCACTCACTGCTCTTGTAGACATACTTGGCGCCGTGGCGCTCGGCCGCCGCGGCCGGCAGCGGCAAGTAAGTCACCTCGTAATCGGTATATACTGCGCCGTTGAACGTCTTGAAGCGCACGTCGGCGTTAAGATCCGGCTGGAAACTCACCCGCACTTCGCCGTTCAGCGAGCCGAAGGAACTCTTGCCGCGGGGGTTCTCGCGAAACGTTACGGTCACTTTGCCGTTCAGCGCGTAGACCTTGCCCGAACCCGACAGCTCCGTCATCTCCACGCCGCCGTTGATGTTGTCCACCTTATAATCGCCCGCCACGTTGTCGACTTTGATCTCGCCGTCGTTGATAGTCTTCAAATCGATGGCTGTATCTTGCGGAACCTGCAGTTCGAAGTCGTACTTCACTTCGTAGCCCGGGTCGCGATCGATGTGCACGCCGCCGTTGCGGCAGCGGAAAGGCCCGTCCACATAGAAGCGCACGGTGTTGGCGTCTTGCGAGATATCCAGCTTGACGTCGCGCCGCGCCTGTTCGGCGGTTTCCGGCGATTCGGCGCGCAGGCGCTTGTGCGCGGTGAGGCGGACTTCGCTGCCCGCATAGCCGGTCACGTGGATCGATCCGTTGACGTTATCCACGGTGACTTTCTTCGGCGCGGCGCCCGAGAGCGGGTAGGTGTTGCGGATGGTTTCGTTCTGCTCCACCTCGGCCGCGCATGCCGTCAGTGGCGGCAGGCACGCGATCAGCAACCCAATGAAAACTGACAATCGATTCTGCATGGCGCGTCTCCTTTGCTTGTGGGGCAGGCTCGAAGCCTGCGGCGGCCTCGAAGCCCGCCCTTCTTACTGCAACTGCGACAACCCCCAAAGGGCTTTTTCCTTGACATTCTTGTCCACGGTCGGGCTACGTTCCAAAGCCGTGAGTGACGGCAGCGCACCCTTGTCGCGCTGGTCCACGATGAAATCGATCAACGCGAGCTGCACCAGCGGCGAGTCCTGTTTCACCAACGACTGATCGAGCGTCCCCTGCACCGCCGGATTCCCGGCAAACTTGCGCAGCGCGTCCACCGCGGCCAGGCGCACGTTTACGTTCGGATCGTGATTGACCGCGTGCAGCAAAGCCGCCAACACCTGCGTGTCGGACTGATCCACGCGCGAAGAGTAGTCCACGCCGCGCAATCGTTCGCTGGCGGATTGCTGCTCGAGCAGGGACAAAGTCACCAACTGCCGCATGTGGTGCACTTCATCCTGCAGGCCGGCCAGATCGGCCCGCCCGCGCGCGCCCTGGCCCAGCCAATGGCCGGCTGCCAATCCCCCGACCAGCAGGGCGGCCGACCAGGCCCACCCTTGCCAGCCCCAATCGAAAAACCGGCGCCGCGCAGGCGCGGGAGCCGCGGATTCCAGGCCATGGCGGTACGCCTCCAGGGACTCATAGAAGCGGGGCCGCAACTGTGCGCTGGGCTGGGCACTGAGCTGTTCGGATTCCAACAGGCCGAGCATTTCCCAGGTTTCCGACAACGCCGCGGTTTCCTGTTTGCAGGCGGCGCACTGGGCAAAGTGCTCGTCCAGTTCCTCAGCCTCGGTTTGGCTCAGGGCGCCCGCCAAATAATCGGCGATATGTTCCTTTACCTGATCGCAAGTCATGACGCCTTATCTCCCGCTAACTCAAAAAAGATCTGACTGAGCGCCTTAATGGCGCGATACACCCGCACCTTCACGGTGCCCACGTCGCACGCCAGAATGTCCGCGATCTGGTCGTACTTCAGGTTTTGAAACCGGCTCAGCACCAGCAACTCGCGCTTTTCCACCGGCAGGGCGGCCAACGCGCGGCGCAGCAACCCCAGATCCTGCCGGCGGCGCAGGATTTCGCTGGGATCCGGTTCGGCGCTGACCGGCTCTTGCATTTGCTCCTCTAAAAAGGGCGATTCGCCCTTGCGTTTCCGCGCGCCATCCAGGTGCGCGTTGCGCGCCACCTGGTACATCCAGGACGTGAAGGGATTGCCGTCCCGATAGGTGTGGCGGTATTTCAGCATGCGAAAGTACACGTCCTGCACCAGGTCTTCACTGAACTCGCGCTGGCCGGTGAGCCGCAGAAAATAGCGGAATAGCGCGCGATGATGGCGCTCGAACAGCACCGCCATCTTCGCCAAGTCGCCATCCCGGACCTTCTGCATTAATACGTTGTCGGCCCGTGTTTCCGGCATTCACCCAATAATACCGAGCGAGAGGGAAAAGGTTACAGGAGGTGGGGCAGGCTCGCAGCCTGCGCGGGACTCCCAGTCCCGCTCTTCGGCGAGCGCAGCTCGCCGCCAAGCCCGGAAAAGCCGGCATAGCTTCGCGGCAGGCGGCCTACGAGGCCGCCGCAGGCTGCGAGCCTGCCCCACTTTGCGCCTGTGTCAAACTGAAAGCAGCACTTGCGCATCCTCCTGATATCCACCTACGAACTGGGCCGTCAGCCTTTTGGACTGGCATCGCCCGCCGCATGGCTGCGCGATGCCGGCGCGGATGTTGCCTGCCTGGATCTCGCCCGCCAGCCGCTCGAAGAAGACGCTCTGCGAACGGCCGATGCCGTGGCGTTCTACCTGCCCATGCACACGGCCACGCGCCTGGCGATCCCCGTAATCCGGCGCGCGCGCGAGCTGAATCCCGCCGCGCACCTCTGCGCGTATGGCCTGTATGCACCTATGAACGCGGAACTGCTGCGAAAGCTCGGTGTGCGGACCATCGTCGGCGGCGAGTTCGAAGAGGCCTTGCTGACCTTGGTGCGTCCCGGCCCCGCGCCGTTGGTCTCGCTCGCGCGGCAACGGTTCCTGACGCCGGATCGCAGCGGCCTGCCGGGGCTGGCGCAGTACGCGCAGCTCGTGCTACCCGGCGGTGCGCGCCGTACGGTCGGCTATACGGAAGCCAGCCGCGGCTGCAAGCACATGTGCCGGCATTGTCCGGTGGTGCCGGTCTACCAGGGGAACTTCCGCATCGTGCCGCGTGACATCGTGCTGGAGGATATTCGGCGCCAGGTGGCGGCGGGCGCGCAGCATATCACGTTTGGCGATCCCGATTTCTTCAACGGTATCGGCCACGCCATCGCACTGGTGCGGGCGCTGCATCGCGAATTTCCGGAGGTCACCTACGATGCGACCATCAAAATCGAACACTTGCTGCAGCACAGTGAGCACCTGCCGCTGTTGCGCGAGACGGGCTGCGCGTTCGTGATCTCCGCGGTCGAGTCTGTGGACAATTACGTGTTGCGGCATATCTTGGAAAAGGGCCACACGCGCGCCGATTTCGTGCGCGTGGCGCAGATGTTTCGCGAACTGGGCCTGGTGCTGGCGCCTACATTCGTCCCGTTCCATCCTTGGATGACGCTCGAAGGCTACGCGGATTTGCTGGCGGCGATCGCGGACTTGGACTTGGTCGAACATGTCTCGCCCGTGCAGCTCACCATCCGTTTGCTGGTGCCGGCCGGCTCGCGGCTGCTCGCATTGCCCGAAGCGAGCGCCGCGGTCGGCGAGTTCGACCCGGACGCGCTGTGCTACCGCTGGCCGCATCCCGATCCGCGAGTCGATAAGCTGCAGCGCGAATTGGAGATCACTGTTGCTCGCGCAGTCACGGCCAAGGAGGATCGCCGCACGATTTTCCGCCGCGCCTGGGAAATGACGCACCGAGCCATGGACGTGAACTTGGACGTGCACGCGCGCCGCCTGCCGGATGTGCCGCCTGGCCGCCCGCGCGTGACGATCCCATATCTGACGGAGCCTTGGTATTGTTGAGCGGAGCCTATTGAGGAGCAGTTGGCTCCTGTGTGACCTATGCCAGCAGACGCCATCCGCGACGCCCGCAAGCGCCAGGACCGCAGCCGGGAACTGGCCGAAAAAGGCTGGTATCACAGCTTCGAACTGCCCGACGGCACGCTGATCGACGGCGTGAATCCACTGGCCCGCCTGCGCGAGCGTTTCGCGCGCTTCCCCATTCCCGCCGACCTTTGCGGCAAGCGCGTGCTGGATATCGGCGCATGGGATGGCTGGTTTACCTTCGAGGCGGAACGCCGCGGCGCCGCCGTGACATCGATCGATTGCGTGGAGGCGCCGCACTTTATCGAGCTACATCGCAAGCTCTCGTCCCGCGCCGATTACCGGATCCTCGAAATTTACGAGTTGCCGGCCGCCGGCTTGGGCAAGTTCGATATCGTCTTTCTGCTGGGCGTGCTGTATCACTTGCGGCATCCGCTGCTGGCGCTGGAAATTGTCTGCGCGCTGGCGGCAGACGTGGCCATCGTCGAGTCCTTCGTCACGGATGGAGACACCTGGCGGGAACACCCGGAAGACATCCCCACGCTGGAATTCTACGAGGGCTACGAGTTAGCCAACCAATTCGATAACTGGGTCGGCCCCAGCGTGGCGTGCCTGTTGGCGATGTGCCGCGCCGCGGGATTTGCCCGCGTGGAGCTGCTGCATACCGAGCCGTACAACGCGATAGTCGCTTGTTACCGCAAATGGGAGCTGCCGCCCGCGGAGGCCGCCGCCGCGCCGCCTCAGTTGCTCTCCGCGGCGAACACCGCCGACCAGGGCATCAATTTTTCGACCGGCAAGGAGCAATACCTCTCATGCTGGTTCACCACCCTCCGCGACACGATTGCGAAAGAGGACTTGCGTCTGGAAGTCAACGGGTTCGGCGTGGCATCCTACTGGACCGGCCACCGGGAACAGTGGTGGGAGGCCAACTTCCCCCTGCCGCGGGGATTGCGCGCCGGATGGAACCAGGTGCGATTGCGTTTCGCCGACAGTGACTTCGGCAACGCCTTGCGGATCGCGGTGGACCTGCCGTTGAACGTCAGCCGGATCGTCTGCCAGGGAGTCCGCGATCCGGCCACCTGGAAGGACTCCGAAATCCGCGCGGCGGACTCCGCATACTTGGCCTGCTGGGTGACCGGACTGCCGGAGAACGCGGACCGCACCAATGTCCGCGTCTTGCTGGGCGATACCCGGCTCAGCGTGCCCTGGTTAGGCGAGGCGGATGCGGCAGGCATGCGCCAGATCAACGCGGCCGTGCCTGGCAGCTTCCCCAAGGGCGAGCACGCGTTGCGCATCGCTTGTGGCGGAGCCGCTTCAGAACCTTGGACCGTCAGGGTCGTTTGAAGTTTACGCCCCGCCGCCGTTCCGGCCACAAAACTGTGGTACGCTGTCGCGCATGCGCCTGCACCGTGCCACCGTCGCGATTCCCCTGCTGCTCCTCGCGGCTTGCGGCCGCCATCCGGACCCGCTACCCGGCTTCCCGCGCTTATTTGTATGGGCGTGGGAGCGTCGCGAAGATCTTAGTTGGATCGACACGCGTTCCGTGGGAGTCGCCTTTCTGGCGCGCACGGTGTGTCCGCGGGCAGACGGCGTGGCTGTGCGCCCACGCATGCAGCCGCTGCTGACTCCGCCCGGCGCCGTCCTGATGGCCGTGGTCCGGGTAGAGAGCGGCGGACGCGCATCCGCGGGCACATCCGGAGCCGACGTTCAGCGCACAGCCGGCGCCATTGCGGGCGCCGCCAGCCTGCCGGGCGTGCGCGGGTTGCAAGTGGATTTCGACGCTGTCGCCTCCGAGCGAGCCTTCTACCGCGCGGTCCTCGAAGACTTGCGCCGCCGCCTGCCTGCGCGGATGCCTCTATCGATTACCGCGCTGGCATCCTGGTGCGAAGCGGACGGCTGGATCTCCGGCCTGCCGGTGGCCGAAGCCGTGCCTATGTTGTTCCGCATGGGGCCGGACCGTTATTCTCCCGGCAGCGATTTCCGCGGTGATTTGTGCCGTTCCAGCGTGGGAATTTCAACCGATGAACTGCCATCCCGCATTCCGTCGGGAAGGCGCGTGTACGTGTTTAATCCGCGTGGCTGGTCTCCGGACCATGTGCGTGCGGTGCTGCGAAAGGTCAGCCAATGGCAAAGCGAATTCTGATTCTGTTCCTTCTCGCGGGAGTGTTGATCTGTCCGTACGATCTTTCCAGTTGCGGTCCGTTCCTGCCCGAGACGGTGTTCACCACCAAGCTCGCGCCGCTGGACGAGGCGCGGTTTTACCGGGGCCAGCTCGACATCCTGCAGCCACAGTACCGGCGCATCTACCTGATGGCCGCTTACCGCTATCTCACCGGCATTGGCCTCGGCAAGGCGGACCAGCGGGCTCTTCTGGCGAAGCCCGCCGGGCCGGATTTCTGGATCGACCGCGATTCGCCGGCGATCCAGGGATGGCTGCAGGCGCGCGTCCAGTTGGGTGTACCGCCTCTCGATCAAATCGACCGCTTCAAGATGCTGCCCGATCGGGTGTTCATCCTGAACTGCGGCGACGATGCATTCCGCAACGCTACCGCGACCTTGGTGGAGCGCGGGCGCGCGGGCGTTTCGCACGACGATCTCAGGGACTGGGTGGCCGCGCAGGATCAGGTGTTCGCAAACTGTTCCGGGGCGACGGGGCCATCGGTGCCCGCGACTCTGCCAGCCACGGCCGCGCGTGGGATGCAGGCCGACCGCGCCTATCAGATTGCCGCGGCGGAGTTCTACGCCGGCCAGTTCGACGCGGCATCGGCGGATTTCCTCCGCATCGCCGGCGATCGCTCGTCATCGTGGCATCGCGTCGCGCCGTACCTTGCCGCGCGCGCGCTGATCCGCAAAGCCACCATGGTGGATGCCGCCGCCGCTCCCGCCGCCCAGGAGCAATTGCACAAGGTCCTTGCCGATCCGGATTCCGGGGCGTGGCACGAAAGCGCCCGCGGCCTGGCGCGCTACTTGTTAGTGCAGACCGACCCGGCGCGCGCCATCGGCGAGTTGGCGCGCGCGGTGGCCACGGAAAAGACCGGCGCCGCCGGGGCCATGAACGACTACCGCATCCTGCTCGACCAGTATGCGGGCCGTAACAAGGAGGCGCCGCGCGACGCAGATATCGCCGACTGGATCGCAGTCATGCAGCATGGACCTGCCGATCAAGCGCTCGGGAAGTGGCGCACCAAGCGATCGCTGCCTTGGCTGGTGGCGGCGCTGACCTACGCGGATCAGCCGGATTCGGAGTTGACGGCGGCCGCCGCGCAGGTACCCGATAATTCGCCCGCTTTCCCGACGGTCGAGTTTCACCGGCTGCGTCTGCTGCCACCGGACGAGGCGCGACCGCTGTTGGACGCGATGCTTAGCCGCAAGATGTCTGTCTCCGCGCGCAACCTGTTTCTGGCGGAGCGGATGCGCGTGGCGCGCGATTGGGAAGAGCTGTGGCGCTTCGCGCCGCGCACCGCGGCCGGAACGTATGTGGTGGGCGAAGGCGAGCAAACCGCAACCTCACTGGCCCTATATTTCGACGATGACGCCGCGCGCATCCTGGATCGCCAAGCGCCGCTTGCGACGTTGCAAGCTGCCGCGGTGAATTCCAGTTTGCCGTCCAATCTGCAATTGCAAGTGGCGCGCGCCGTGTGGGTGCGGTCGATCCTGCTGCATGACACCGGCGCCGCAAACGCGATCGTGCCGGTGCTGGCAGCGCTCGACTCAAGTCTCAAGCCGTACCTAGACACATACCGAGCTGCGCCGGACGATAAGGCGCGTGCCTTTGCGGCCGTCTGGCTGCTACTGAACAATCCTGGAATGCGGCCTTCGATCGACCCGGGTGCGGGCCGCCTCACACCTACAGGTAAGATCGATACCTTCCGCGATAACTGGTGGTGCCCGGCGGGTGACTATCCAAACAACAGTCCCGATACTAACCGCGCGGATGCCCCGCTGAATGCGCCGTTGATGTTGCTGTACCGGGACGCTTCGCCGAAAGCCGGGTTTCTTTCGGCGTCCCAGCGCGCCGACGCCGGCCAGGAACGGAAACGGCTGGCCTCGGCGCCGGCCGCTCCCAATCTGCTGGCCAGCCAGGCGGTCGAATGGGTGGAGTCCCACCCGAACGATCCGCGCGCGGCCGAGGCGCTGCGCTTAGCGGTGCGCGCCGGGCGTTACGCTTGCGGCGGCGACGCGCAGACCGACCATTGGATGAAACGCGCCTTCCGATTGCTGCACAGCCGGTACGCGAATACGGAAGCGGCCAGGCGGACGCCGTACTGGTACGGCTTGGGTGGCTCCTGATAGATTTCGCGCCTGCCCCGTTACCGCGCAGGGGCAATATCGGCGACGTCGGTGACTTTGCCGTTCACCAACGTGACCTTCATGTCCGAATAGTAGTAGATCTGTTTGGTTCCAAGCTTAACCACCTTCTGCGGCTGCCCGAAGGTCGCCACCACATCGTCCTTCGTCTGGCCTAGGGAGATCGTTTTGGGGTCGGGCGGCGGCGGCGCAGGGGGCGGGATGGCGGCCGGCGCCGCTTCAGCAGGCGCGGCAGGGGCAGTCGGCGCGGCGGGCGCGGCGGGCGCAGCGGGCTGCTGCGCATTATTTGCGCTGTCGTCGTCCACCGTCAATACTTCGGCGACGGTACCCGCCACCTCGTCGGCCGGCGGCACGGAGCCCTTGGGGAACGGAAACTTCAATTCTCCCCAATAGCGGACATCGTCGTAAGGATCGCTGTAGAGCCTGAAGATCACGCCATCGTTGACCGCACTGATCCCGATCACCCAGAACTTCTCGCCGGATACGAAGACCCGCTGCTGGATGTTGGAATCGTCGGGATGTTGCATGGTGTTTCCGAGATCCCGTAAGAAGCTCTTCCCGCCAAGCACGTTGTGCGTGATCCTGCCTTTCTTGTAGGTGCTTTGCGGCGGGAGCGGGTTGGCGAGGGAATACATGACCAGGCGGTCCTTATGCAGCACCAGGACACTGCCCGCGGTGACGATGTCGTTGTGGTTCCCCGATATTTGCGTCAGGGTGAAATGCGACTTCAGCTTCTGCACTACGGTGTTCGTGTCCTGGCCGTGCGCCAGCGGGATAGCGCCCGCCAACACGGCCGCGGCAACTGCCATGTGGAATACTCTTTGCATAGATACCAAACATATACACCGTTTCGGATAAGAACACAAGAAGGTATTAAGGTAGGGCGGCCTACGAGGCCGCCGCAGGCTACGAGCCTGCCCCACGGTATGCTATACGGATGCTCCGTTGGTTCACATTCCTGCTTTATGTCCCGCTGTTGCTGGCCCAAGGCGACGACGTCCGCGCCGTAATGACGCATTCCGAAGAAGCCTGGAATCGCGGCGATCTGGCGGCCTTCGCGTCTTACTACGACGATTCGCCAGAGACCACTTTTATGGGGCGGGAAGTCGTCCGCGGAGGGGTCCAGGCGGTACTCAGCCGCTATCGCAAAGCCTATCCGACCCGCGAGAACATGGGTACGCTGTCATTCTCGAATATCGATGTGCGGATGCTGGCGCCGGATATTGCGCTGGTCACCGGTGAGTTCCATCTGGAGCGTACCGTGGCGGGCGGCGGAAACGCCGCGGGGAAGTACACGCTAATTCTGCGCAAGACGCCGGCCGGATGGAAAATCATCCACGACCACACCAGCTAGGGCGGGCTTCGCGCGGGGCCGAAGCCCGCGCCGGCTGAAGCCCGCCCTCCAGGTTCTCGCCCGCTGCAAATGTTGAAACTGGAGTCGCCACGTATGGCTGACCCACGAGAAGCTCGCCTATCGCCGGGTGTTACACTCCGGGCATGGCTCAGTACCGCAGCATCGACCGCGGCGCTCCGAAGCGTGGAGGCCGCGGCGCGCGCATCACGTTGATCGTGCTCGCTATCTTGATTTTGCTGGGAGCGCGCTCGCTGGCCTCCTTTTCCGTCGAATATCAATGGTGGAAAGAGTTGGGTCAGATCGACACCTGGCTGGCCATGTTGGCCTACGGATTTGCGCCCATGCTGGCCGCCACGCTCATCGCCTTCGGCATCCTATGGGTGGCGCATGCGCGGGCGCTGAAGTTCGCCGGCACCGGACTTTCGGGACATCCGATCTACGCGTGGGTGTCGAGCGCGGGCCTGCTGTTGCTCGGATATCTGATCGCGGCCGGCTCCATTGAGACTTGGACCGTAGTCCGGTATCTCGGCGCGCGCGGCATTCCGGCCGAGGCCAATGCCTGGCACGATTCCGTCTTCGGTTTGCCGCTCAAGTTCTATCTATTCGATTTGCCGTTCTACTCCGACCTGCGCGGCTATTTATTGGCGCTGGTGATTGTCAGTGTATTGGTCTACTGGGTTGCCGCGCGCGGCTGGCAGCTACGCTACAAGCTGCCGGAAATGGGCGATCTGCGCCAAATCGATCCTTCGATCTTCCGCTTGGAAGGGGGCCTCGAAAGCCGGTTTCTGCGCGGCGCGCTGGTAATTTTCCTGGCGGCGCTGGCGCTGCGTTTCTTCCTGGCGCGCTATCAAATGGTATACGACGATCACGGGTTCATGGTGGGCATCGATTACGTGGATCTGCATTTTGCCCTGCCGCTGCAATGGCTGGCGATAGCGGCATGCCTGGCGGCGGCCGTGCTGGTGTGGCTGCGGCGCTGGATCCCAGCCGCCAGTATGGCGGTCTCGCTGGTGGTGTTGTTCGCCGTGCCGCGGCTGGTGGATTCGCTGTACGTGCGGCCCAACGAGATTTCCATCCAGCGGGAGTTTATTGGGACGCACATTCACGCCACGCGCTCGGCTTACGGCCTCGAGAAGCGCATGACCGAAATCGAGTTTAAAGTGCATACGGATGCGGCTATCGATCCGGCGGCGCACAGAGGCACCATCGACAACGTGCGCTTGTGGGATGTGGGCGCGTTCCATAACACTATTACGCAGATCCAGGCGCTGCGGCCCTATTACGTCTTTTCGGATACGGATGTGGACCGCTACACGATCGACGGCGCTTACAAGGAGGTGTTGCTGACGCCCCGCGAACTCGATATCAATCAGTTGCCGGGCGCCAGCAAGAGCTGGATCAACCCGCACTTCGTCTACACCCACGGATATGGCGCGGTGCTGGCGCCGGTGAGCAAGCTCACTCCCGATGGACTGCCGCAACTGCTGATCGAGAATGCGCCGCCTGAGATCAAGACGCCGAGCTTGAAGCTGACGCGGCCGGAGATTTACTACGGCGAGGTGGTGCAGGAGCCGGTTTTCGTGCGCACGGCACAGTCGGAATTCAACTATCCGTCGGGCGAGGATAACAAGTTTTCCCGGTATGACGGCACCGGCGGTTTCCCGATCTCCTCCGGGCCGATGCGGCTGGCGGCGGCGGTGCACGAGGGGGACATGAACATCCTGCTCAGCAATCCGATCACCAGCGAAAGCCGCATGATGATCCGCAGGAACATCAAAGAACGGCTGGAGACGCTGGCCGGGTTCATCGCGTGGGACCACGACCCGTATCTGGTGATTACCGACGAAGGGCGCCTGGTGTGGATGGACGATGGCTACACCTATTCGAACTCGCATCCTTATTCGCGCACCGTAGGGGTGCCGGATTTGGGCGACGTCAACTATTTGCGCAACGCGGTGAAGGCCACCATCGACGCGTACGACGGCACTACCCGGCTCTACATTTTCGCGCCTGACGATCCTATCGTGCGCGCGTATCAGCGTCTGTTCCCGGCGCTATTCCACGCGGCGTCGGAGATGCCGGCCGATCTGCGCAGGCACGCCCGGTATCCCGAGACGCTGTTCCGGGTACAGGCGGAGATCTACCGGACTTATCACATGCTCGATCCGCAGGCGTTTTACAACAAGGAAGACATGTGGGATCTGGCGCGGTACACGGCGGGGCAGGAGGGGCAACCGGAGTCGGTGAGTCCGACCTACGTGGTGGCCAGCCTGCCGGAGCAGAACCAGGCGGAGTTCATGCTGTTGCTGCCGTTCACGCCGCGCAATAAGGACAATCTAATCGGGCTGATGCTGGCGCGCTGCGACGGCGCGCACTTGGGTGAAGTGGTGGTTTTGCAGTTATCGAAGCAGGAGCTGATTTTCGGGCCGGCGCAGATCGCGGCGCGCATCAATCAGGAGCAGACTATTTCAAAGGACTTGACGCTGTGGAACCAGCAGGGGTCGCACGTCCTGCGCGCGCAGACGTTGGTGCTGCCGGTGGACAGTACGTTCCTGTATGTGGATTCGATTTACATCACGTCCAGCGCGACGAGCATGCCACAACTGAAAAAGATTGTGCTGGCGGTGGGAAACCGGCTGATCTATACGGACACTTACGAGCAGGCCATCGCGCAGCTCTCCACGGGCGCGCAGGCGCTGGTGCAGCAGGCGGAGACGCCCGCGCCGAAAGGGGGAGCGCCGGCCGCGGCGTCCGGGGTGGGCACCGCGGATCAACGACTGGAACGTGTGCGCGCGCATTTGCGGCGTTATCGGGAGTTAGCGGCGCAAGGGAAGTGGGCGGAGGCTGGGAAGGAACTCGAAGGGATTGAGGCGGAGGTGCGGTAAGATGGGGCCGGATTAAGCCGAGGCGTAAGCTGGCGCCGCGGGGCGTTTAGCCTCGCTCCGGAGTTTGTACGTCTTCGGTAATGCAAAACACCAGAGTGGTGCAGGCGCGCAGCCCTATGAAGTTAAATCACTTAGCGGCGCCGGTGGCTTTGCTTCGTAATTGTTTTGAATGCGCCCACGATGAACAAAAGCGCCAAACCCGCACAAGACCGCAGAATTGGCGAGCGGGGCTGAAGCCCCGCGCGGGATCAATCCCGCCCCACATAGAGATGATGAAAAACCATGCGGAGGGCGGCCATGATTGGCCGCCCTCCAGTTGGTTTTCGACGGTGCCCCAACCGCCGAGAGTTATTGATTTGCAGCGGCTTTCTGTTCTACCAGCGTGATCCCGTCCAGGCCATTGGTGTTGTCGGTTGGCCCATCGCCGTTCATAAACGCCAGGGTGGTCTCGGATGAAGCCGCCACAATCGTGGTGGTGTACTTCTGCCAGAATATCGAGTCCAGTCCCGCCCCAGCCAGGTTGGTGATCGAGAATGTCTGGGTGCCGTTCACGAAGACGTTGAGGGTGCTGGTGGTGCCGGAGGGGCCTCCCGGATCGTTGGGATTGCCGACATAAAAAGTCAGAGTGTACGTGGAACCGGGGGTTGTGGCGACGGTCTGCTGGACTCCCGTAACGCTGTTGCTCCCATCTCCCGTCAGGTCGAGCCATTGCTGGCCAACCGCCGCCGGCCAGGTAAAGCCACCTTCCAGGTCGGCGCTGCTAACGACACTCACATTGCCTGTGGCCCCCACCACCTGCCACCCTGTCAAGGCGGCGGTGCCCGTATCGAAGTTCGAAAAGCTTCCGACAGGTACAACCGGCTTCTCGAAGCTGCCGTTCTTGATAAGGTTGGTGGCGCCGAACGCGCCATGGATCATAAGCCCTGCCGCCGCCAATAATTTGATGCTCATCGTCTGTTTCATTGTTTTCGTTTCCTTTGCTCTCTGGATTGAATTTGCGTGGGAGCCGCGATTCCGCCGCGCCGTCCACGTCTCAGTAGGCAGAATACGGTTTTGCGCCGCCGCTGTGAAGTTTCAACGGCTATTGCAACGGTCACACCGGCACGTTACATCCTGTTTGCAATGATTTGCGATCTGGTGCATGATAGGGAAGCAACTCGGTCCGATGCGCGCCGCCACATCCAACTCGTCCGCTATACGCACCCAATTGGGTGTGCTGGAGGCCAGCAGCGCGTTCCGGGACAGCGCGCGCCATCGCCGCCTGTTGACATTCCTGGTCGAGTCCACCCTGAAAGGCGAGGCCGACGGATTGAAGGAGTTCGTGATCGCCGCCGAGGTCTGGGACAGAAATGTCTCCTTCGACCCGCGGATACACTCCACGGTGCGGGTGGAGGTGGGCCGTCTGCGAACGCGCCTGGAACGCTACTACGCGTCGGAAGGCGCACACGACGATCTGCGCTTCAGCATTCCGGTGGGCGGCTACCGGGTAGTCTTCGACGGCACCAGGTTGGATAGCGCGGCCAGCCCTCCGGCCGACGCCGCATCCACCGGGGCCGACCGCTTCCAGCTTGTGGAAATGCTGGGCCGCGGTGGTATGGGAGAAGTCTGGAAGGCGCGCGACACACGTCTGGATCGGGACGTTGCGGTGAAGTTCATCGCCGGGGAATTGACTCACGACAGCGCCGCGGTGGAGCTGTTCGAACGGGAAGCCCGCGCGGCGGCGGCCATCAGTCATCCGAATATCTGCACGGTGTACGATATGGGCGAGCGGGAAGGGCGACCGTTCCTGGCCATGGAACTGCTTGAGGGCGACACCCTCAAACGCCGGTTGGAAGCCGGGAGTATTTCAGCCGACGATTTGCTGACCTGGGGCATCGAGATTGCGGACGGGCTGGAGGCGGCGCACTCAGCGGGAATCGTGCATCGCGACCTGAAGCCCGCCAACCTGTTCATTACGGCGCGCGGACAGGCTAAGATCCTCGATTTTGGTTTGGCGAAGCTGCGCGGCGAGGCGCACGCTGAGAGCGCTACCGGATCGGGCGTGGCCGGCACTCCCGGCTACATGTCGCCGGAGCAGATACGCGGCGAGGAATTAGACGCGCGCACGGACCTTTACAGTTTTGGCGCCGTGCTTTATGAAATGTCCACGGGGGCGCTGCCCGGAAAAATACCGGAGCCGGCTTCCAAGCGAAATCCCCAGGTTCCGGTTGAGTTGGACCGAATTATCGCCAAGGCACTGGAACAGGACAGGGAAGTGCGGTACCAGCACGCGTCGGATCTCCGCGGGGACCTGAAGCGTCTGAAACGCGACAGCGATTCAGGCCGGCTGACGCCCATATCGGTCCTGGCGGAACCGCGTAGTGCGGCTAGACCGCGCCGAGGCTGGTTCATCGCAGCGGGGGCAGTGGCGCTGGCCGCCATCTCCGCGGGAGTTTTCCTTTACTCGCGCTCTTCTGCGAAGCTCAGCGGAAAGAATATAGTGGTGCTGGCGGAGTTCGACAACACTACCGGCGACGCCGTCTTTGACGGTACGCTGCGGCAAGGGCTCTCCGCGCAACTGGAACAGTCGCCGTTTCTGAGCCTGCTCTCGGAATCGCGCATTACGCAAACACTGCCGCTGATGACCCAGCCCAAGGACGCGAAGCTCACGGCGGGGCTGGCACGGGATGTTTGCCGGCGTACGGGCAGTACGGCCACGATTGAGGGCTCCATTAGCACCCTGGGGAGCCAGTACGTGCTGGGGCTGCGGGCGGTAAGCTGCCGCAGCGGCGATTTACTGGCCGAAGAGCAGGTCGCGGCGACCGGCAAAGAACAGGTATTGAAGGCGCTGGGCGAGGCCGCCACCAAACTGCGCCGGAGACTGGGCGAATCGCTTAGTTCGATTGAGAAGTACGACGCGCCGCCGGAGAGTGTGACCACCGGATCGCTGGAAGCTCTGGAAGCCTACAGTTTGGGCTCGCATTTGATGTACTCCGATGCCCGGGCAGCTATTTCGAGGTTCGAACAAGCCATCCGGTTGGATCCGAGCTTCGCGATGGCCTATGGGCGCGTGGCAGTCTCCTACGGCGCCATCGGCGATACGGCGCGAGCGGCCGAGAGCGCTCGCAAGGCATACGAGTTGCGCGACCGGGTAAGCGACCGCGAAAGGTTCTATCTGACGTCGCACTACGAAATGTTCACCACCGGCAACCTGGAAGCGGCGCGCAAGACATTGGAGTTGTGGGCTCAAACCTATCCGCGCGACAGCGGCCCATTTGGCAACATGACAAGGGTCTACAGTTTCCTTGGCGAACACGAGAAGGAACTCGCGGCCGCGAACGAGGCCTTCAGACTCGCGCCTGGCGCCGGTTATACGGGGGTTGTCACCGCTAACATTTTTCTGAATCGTCTCGACCAAGCCGAGGCTACCGCGAGGGAGGCCAAAGCCCATAATCTGGATTTCCCGATCCTCCACGTTTACCTGTATCAAATCGAATTTCTGCGGCACGATCCGGAGGGCATGAGCAGGGAGGCTGCGGTTGTCAGGGCCAAGCCTGGGTACCTGAACCTTATGCTTGATGTGGAATCGTATAGCGCGGCATCCGCCGGACAATTCGTCCGCGCGCGGGATCTGACGCGGCAAGCGGCGGAGGGCGCCCAGCGGGCCCAAAACAATGAGGACGCGGCCAGCTATCTGGCCGACGCAGCCATGGCCGAGGCCGTGGCCGGAAATCGGGATTTCGCAAAGCGGCAAGCCCTGGCGGCCCTCGCGCTCTCGAGGGATAAGAATAAGGATATCGAGCGGCTGGCAGGCACAGCCCTGGCGATGGCGGGAGAGTCGAGCGCCGCCGCCCGGCTGGCCGCCGACCTGTCGAAGCGGTTTCCTGAGGACACGCAAGTGGGGATCGCTAAGGTCATGATCCAAGGGGCCATTCTTCTGAACCAGGGAGAAGCCGGCAAGGCGATCGATGTGCTGGCGGCAATTGCTCCATACGATCTTTCGGGCGATGACACAGCGTCTTCAGGCTACGAGCGGGGCCAGGTCTTGTTGGCTGCGCACCAGGGCGCCGCGGCGGCCGTCCAGTTCCGGAAGGTCCTGGATCATCCCGGTGTGACGCGGAATTTCGTCGCAGGCACGATGGCGCATTTGGGCCTTGCCAGAGCTTATACGCTGACGGGCGATACCGAGAAAGCGCGCACCGCCTACCAACGGTTTCTTGCGGTGTGGAAGGACGCCGACCCGGATCTGCCTGCGCTGCGGCAAGCCCAAGCCGAGTCTGCCAGGCTCAGGTAATGGTGGCGGCGGAGCGACTCGAACGCTCGACCTACGGATTATGAGACCGTCGCTCTAACCGACTGAGCTACGCCGCCTTTCTTTTTGAGTTTAGCAGACCGCCCGCGCGACCGCCTATACTGGGTTGAATGCCATTGAAACGCCGTCATTTTCTGTTTGGGGCGCTAGCTGCGCCGGTGCTCGCCGCAACCAAGAAGCACGCGGCTGTGGAGCGTCCCAATATTGTTCTGATTGTGGCCGAGGAAGTCGGCGCTTACATGGCTGGGTGCTATGGGAATGCGGAGGTGCACACGCCAAATATCGACCGGCTGGCGCTGACCGGCGTGCGCTTTCATAACAGCTTCTCCTGTGCGCCGGTGGCGCCCGACCAGACCGCTTTCGCCGCGGCGGGCTACAACTGCGGCCGGAGCAACTCCGAGGCCCAGGCCGGCGAATTTCTGGACGCGCAGGCTCCCGCCAAACCGTTCTTCCTGGCGATGGCTTGGCCCAGTCCGAACGCCGTGACGGCGCCGCGGAAGAACCTGGATCTGTACGCGAAAACCGGCTTTGAAACCATCGGCTGGGATTCCGCGGCGGACAACGCCACGCGGAAGGAGATGTTGCGCGATGTGCCCGGAAATCTGCGTAAATACGCGGCGGCGCTGACTACGTTAGACGAGCAAATTCCCACGCTGACGGCGAAGTTGCAAAAGCGCGGCGTGTGGGACAACACACTCATTGTTTTCACCAGCAACGGCGGGTATCTGCTCGGCCGGCATGGGCTGTGGGGCGATACGACGGCGTCGGAACCGGTGAATATGTTTGAAGAAGTCGTGCGGACGCCATTGATCTGGACGTGTCCTAGCCGATTTCCGCCGCAGACCGTACGCAACGAGGTGGTGAGCTCCTACGATTTGATGCCGGCGCTGTGCGAACTGGCGGGCGCCGCCCCTCCGGCGGGCAGCCATGTGCCGAGCTATCTGCCGTTCGTCTATGGACGGCATTTGGGCAAGAAGCAATCCTGGCCGGATGTGGCGCTGGGGCGGATTCGCGAAACGGAGATGGCGCGCGACGACCGGTATAAGCTGATCCTGCGCAATCAAGGCAAGGGAGCCAACGAATTGTACGACGAGACCGCGGATCCGAAAGAGCAAACGAACCAGGCGGATAATACGAAGTTCGCGGGCATGCGCGAGCGGCTGACGGGTCAACTGACGGCTTGGCGCGGTGCGCCTAAGGCCGGCGCCTAGCGCTAGTGGAGCATGCGCGGGTTGTCCGGCGCCTGCTCCTTGGCGAGCGAACTACATTTGATCGGAGAACTCCGCGCCGATCGGGGCACTACTGAAAGCGGAGACCTTTCCTGTGGAGAATTGGAAGAGCGAGTTCCGAAAGAAGCACCCGAGCTTCAATTGGAAAAGCCCGAGTATTAGCCCGGGCCTTCCTCTTTAAGCAGAAAGGAGGATCTATGATCCTGTTGCTAGTTGGCCTACTGCTTCTCGGTAGAGTCACGGTCACGATCACCTGGACCCGTAAGGGCAGGCGCTAACGACCGAGCGGGATCGGGGGCGGCTACCCCCGGTCCCGTTACTAGCATACTCCATAAGCCGGCTCGTTGGAAGCGTTTTTTTTTCGCTTGTGGCGGATGCCGGGGCGGTCACGCCCGCTGCCACACTACCGCCCCGTCCACAATCGTCGCCACCGGACCACCCCGGAACGTGTGGCCATCGAACGGGGAATTGCGGCTCTTGCTGAACGATTGGTTCACGTCATAAGTCCACTGCAAATCCGTACTGAAGATCGTCACGTCAGCCGGAGCGCCCACGGCCAGCGTGCCGCGATCCAGATGCAGCACCCGCGCCGGACCGGTGGAGAGCAGCGCCACCAGCCGCGCCAGCGGAATCTTGCCGGTGTGCACCAGGTGTTCCAGCGCCAGCCCCAGCGCGGTTTCGAGGCCAATAATGCCAAACGGGCACTTCTCGAATTCCTGCATCTTCTCGCTGCCCGGGTGCGGGGCGTGATCGGTGGCGATGGCATCCACGGCGCCGGAAACGATGCCGTCCACTACGGCGCCCGCGTCGCAAGCGGTGCGCAGCGGCGGCTTCATTTTGTAATTGCTGTCGTAGGGCAGCATCTGGGCGTCGGTGAGGGCGAAGTGGTGCGGAGTAGCTTCGCAGGTGACCGGCAGTCCGTACTGCTTGGCATAGGCCACCATGCCCATGGCGTTGCGCGTGGAGATATGCGCCACGTGGAAACGCGCTCCGGTGAGCTGCGCCAGCAGGATATCGCGCGCCACCATCACGTCTTCGGAACTGGCTGGAATTCCGCGCAGACCCAGCCGCACGGACTCATAGCCCTCGTGCATGTCCCCGCCCGCGCTCAGGTTTAAGTCTTCGCAATGATCGATGACCGGCAGATCGAACGACCGCGCGAATTCCATGGCGCGGCGCATGACGCGGGCGTTCATCACGGGGCGTCCATCGTCGGATATGGCCACTACGCCCGCGGCTTTCATGGAGCCGATGGCCGACAACTCTTCGCCCGCGCTGTTCTTGGTGATGGCGCCGATGGGGAATACGTTCGTCACGGCGAGCTTGCGCGCGCGCTCGATGATGTAGCTGGTCACGGTGGCGTTATCGTTCACCGGCAGCGTGTTGGGCATGCAGCAGATCGACGTGAACCCGCCGGCGGCCGCGGCGCGCGCCCCGGATTCGATGGTCTCGGCGTGCTCGAAACCCGGCTCCCGCAGGTGCACGTGCATATCGACGAAGCCGGGCGCCACGATCAGGCCGGTGGCATCGAACGTTTCAGCGCGGGCCACTTCGAGGTCCGCGCCCACCGCGCCGATCGCGCCGTCGCGAATCAGAATGTCGGCCAGCATGTCGGTGGCCGAGGCCGGGTCGATGACGCGCCCGTTCTTGATGAGGAGTTGAGACATCGAATTAACCAATCAGCCAATTACCCGCTCTAGCACCGCCATGCGCACGGCGACGCCATTTTCCACCTGGTTGAGAATGACGGAGCGTTGCGAGTCGGCCACTTCCGAGGACAACTCGCGCCCGCGGTTGATGGGGCCGGGGTGCATCACGATGACGTCCGGTTTGGCCAGCGCCAGGTGCTCCAGACGCAGGCCGTAGAATTGGAAATACTCGGCGGCGGGAAAGGCCGCTTCGTGCTGGCGTTCGAGCTGCACGCGCAGCATCATGATGACATCGGCGTCGCGAATCGCTTCGCGAATATCGTTGGTGAGCGTGACGCCGGGCGCGATGTGCGCCAGTTCCCGCGGCAGCAGCGAAGCGGGGCCGCACAACACGATCTCGGAGCCGAATTTCGAAAGCAGATAGACGTTGGACCGGGCCACGCGGCTATGCGCGATGTCGCCGATGATGGCCACGCGCAGACCCTCCAGGCTGGGGCGGCGATCGAGAATGGTGCGCGCGTCGAGCAGCGCTTGTGTGGGATGTTCGTGCGTGCCGTCGCCCGCGTTGATGATGGGCATGGCCAGATGGCGCGCGAGAAAATGTGGCGCGCCGGACGCCGCATGCCGCATGACAATGGCGTTGGGGCGCATGGCCGCTAGGGTGTTCAGCGTATCCACCAGAGATTCGCCCTTCGACACGCTCGAGCCGGATGCCGCGATGGAAATGGCGTCCGCGCCCAAACGTCTGGCGGCGATTTCGAAGCTGGTGCGGGTGCGCGTGGACGCTTCGAAGAAGAGATTGACAATCATCTTCCCGCGGAGCGTGTCCAGTTTCTTTTGGGATTGGTCCTGAACGGGTTGAAACTGCTTGGCGCGCGCCAGGATGGCTTCGATCTCGGCGCGATCCAGTTCTTCGATTCCCAGCAATCCAGCCGGCATGGTTTAAACGGCTTCGCTTTCGGCGATTCTTTCGACCAGCAGCACCTTCTCCATCTGGTCGATTTCCTGGAATTTGACTTCGATGATTTCGTTGTCCGTGGTTTGTACGGTGCGGCCCACGAATTGGGCTTCGATGGGCAGCTCGCGGTGGCCGCGGTCGATCAGCACCAGCAGGTGTACGCGCGCCGGACGGCCGTGGTCGAACAGGGCGTCCAGCGCGGCGCGGATGGTGCGGCCGGTGTAGAGTACGTCGTCCATCAGGATAATGTCTTTGCCTTGCACGGAAAAGGAAATTTCGGTGGCGCTGACCACGGGCTTGATATCGACGGTGGTCAGGTCGTCGCGGTATAGATTGATGTCCAGAATGCCGACGGGCACGGCGCGCTGCTCAAGCGATTCGATTTTGCGGGCCAGGCGCTGGGCCAGGGGCACGCCGCGGCGGCGAATGCCGATGAACGCCAGGCGGCCGAGATCGGAATTCTTTTCCAGGATTTCGTGCGCCAGGCGGACCAGCGTGCGGTCGATTTCCGAGGCGCTCATGAGTTGGCCTTTCGTGCGGGTGAGGGGCATGGGCGTGGTAAGCAACAGCGTAGCATATGGGGGCCGGGCTTTCGTCCGCGCGAAGCTCCCGCCTCGCTCCGCGAGACTCCGCTCCGCGCGCCGGTTCATGAGTGTAAAACTTCGCGGCGGAAGGCAGCGGCCTGGGGAATCGGGTGTACACTGACGCTAACTAGAGCTACACGACTTACTGTCCCGCGCAGTAAGTGTGACAGTTATCACATGTTAAGCGGCGAAGGAGGGAACAATCGTGAGTAAGCAGAATGTTCGCAGATGGGTAATGCCGGCAGGGTGCGTCTTGTTTCTGGCTGCATTGCCGGGCTCATTACGGGCGCAGAACGCTTATATAGTTCGTAATCTGGCGTCGGATGTCCCCGACCTGGCCGACTACACCGATCCGCACCTGAAGGGCGCGTGGGGCATCTCGGAATCGAGCGGCAGTCCGTTCTGGATCTCGGACGCGGGGTCGGGGCTGTCAACGCTGTATTCGAGCACCGGCAGCGTGATTCCGCTGGTGGTGACCATACCGGCTTCTAAAGCGGCCGCGGCGGGCGCCGCAGGTATACCGACTGGGACCGTGTACAACGGCACAACGGGTTTTGCCGTCACGGCCGGCAATCCAGCGTCGTTCATTTTCGACACATTGGACGGCACCGTATCCGGCTGGAACAAAATCGTGAACGCGTCGGCGGCGCTGGTGATGGTAGACAACTCGGCGTCCGGTGCGGTGTATACGGGTCTGGCAATTGGGACCAGCGGCTCCAACACATACCTATACGCCGCGAACCTGAACAGCGGAAACATCGATGTGTTCGACTCCAGCTTTAGCCCGGTGACACTGCCGAGCGCCTTTCAGGACAGCAAGCTGCCGGCGGGCTACGCGCCATTCAACATTCAGAATCTGGCGGGGAACTTGTACGTCGCCTATGCGCTGCAGGACACGGGTAAGAATTTCGCGGTAACTGGCGCGGGCAACGGCTACGTGGATGTTTACAGCACGGCCGGAACGCTGATGACCCGGCTGATCCAGGGCGGACACCTGAATGCGCCCTGGGGAATGGCGATCGCTTCCGGCGGCTTCGGCGGATACGCGAACGACCTGCTGGTGGGAAGTTTCGGCGACGGTACGATCAATGTGTACGATCCCACTACCGGCGCTTATATCGCTACTCTAAACGACGTTTATGGCGCCGCGATTGTGATTCCGAATCTGTGGGCCTTGCAGGTCGGCAACGGCGGCAGCGGCGGAGACGCGAACGCCGTGTATTTCACGGCCGGAATTCCGGGGCCGGACAACATGACGCATGGATTGCTGGGCAGGCTCCAGGCGGCGCCCATCGTCAGCGCGGCAAGCGTAATCAACGGCGCGAGCTTTCAGCCCGGTATCGCGCCGAACACATGGGTGAGCATAAAGGGCGGGAATCTCTCGGGGACCACGCGCGTGTGGGACAGCGACGACTTTGTGAATGGGGCGCTCCCCACCGACATCGACAGCGTGAGCGTGGCCGTGAACGGGACATACGCGTATGTGGAATATGTAAGTCCCGGTCAGCTTAACGTTCTTCTGCCGGTGGGTACGGCGGTTGGGCAGGCAACTTTGCAGACTTACAACTTCGGCCTGGCCAGCGCCGCGGTGACTGTCCAGGTGCAGGCCGTGGCGCCGGCTTTCTTCTTGCAAAGCGACGAAAAGCACATCGTCGCCACGCATCCGGATGGCTCGCTGGTAGGACCGACCAGCACGACCACCGGGGCCACGCCGGCGGCGCCCGGCGAAACCATCACCCTGTATGGCACCGGTTTCGGCGTCACAAATCCCGCCGCGCCGGAAGGCAAGCTGATTACAACCACGCTGCCGCTGGTTACGTTGCCGACCGTCACTATCGGCGCGATCGACAGCCAAGTCGCGTTTGGAGGTCTGATTTCCGTGGGTTTGGACCAGATCAATGTCACGGTGCCGGCCTCCGCGCCGAGCGGAGACGTGCCGGTAGTGGCGATGGTGGGAACCACAGCCTCGCCAGGTGGCGCGGTGATCGCGGTGCAGTAAGCCGCCGTGGGCGTGCGCTTGGACCACAGGCGCACGCCTGCTTGCGCTCATCCCGACTCGACAATCATATTGGCGTATGGAGTCGTATCTCCGGTTCGGATCAGCCCGACTGCCTGCGGAACGCGCTTCTTAAACTGGACATGCGGCTCAAAGATCAGCGGGACGCCGGGAAGCGCCTGTTCGAACTCCAGTCGCACACCGCTGCCATTCGCGGCCACGAATTCCTCGGCCATGAAGACCTGGCCGGCCGCGAAGTTAGCGCGAATCGCCCGCACCACATCGAGCACCCTGGGGATATCGTCCACCAGCGAGATGTCGATTGTTTCTATTTGCGGCCAGAACGGAAAACCGCGATCGGCGATCACCAGCGTATTGGTATGGCGGATGCGGCTGAGGAGGGAGTTTATGGCCGGATTCAGAATACCGGTTTTCAGCATAAATGCGAGCTACCCGAGCCGGACCCGTATGCGCAGCGAGCCCGGCACCGGCTCTTCGGAAACTACAATCATGTATCCGCCGCCGCACCCTGAGTACATGGCGCCGGCATAGCGGGATTGAAACCAGGACAGTATCCCCTTCAAGTCCAGGTTAATCGCCGGGTGCTGCACGGTCTGCGGCAGAATCGCCTCCCAACAGCGCATGCAATGGTTCAGGGCCGCGCCCAGACCGTGGATGTCCGTGTTTACGATCGCGTCGAAGCAGTCCTTGCCCGTCTGGCCCAATTGTGCGATCCACTGGGGATCCAGGTTTCTGATACCCAGGGGACTGTAGCCGGCGGGACGCTGGTTAATCGGGACGAGATGGAAAACCTGGTCAACCCAGCGTGCAATCTCCGGGTCGCAATTGGATTCGACATGAGATGGAAACCTTCCGCCCTCGACGCCGGCATCGTAATCGAGCCTGCTCACGCCTGGATAGAGCAGGCCAATCATGTCTTGCGAGCCGGATGGCTCGTCCTTGCCGGCATTCTCGGCCCAGTACAACTCGCGCACCAAGTCCGCCCGAGGCCGGTCCGGGAGCGCGCCGTTCCACAAGTTGGCCGCAATCCGGCGTGTGCTGCTGGCCATGCCGCAACGATCCATGAACCTGAAAGCCGGCTCCAACGCGACCACCACCATGGATCCGGGGGGATCCGGATTGTGCTTGGACACGCAGGGCTGATCGATCCACCCGCCCGCCAACGCCATGCGATTCGGGATTCGACTGGCGACGAAGGCCACATCGGCGCTGTGGCTTCCGTTATCCCGGCCGTCCTTGAGCGTCTCGGGTGAACGCGTCGCGACGGTAGTGGGTGGCTGCACGGCTAGTCCTTCACCACTCGCTTTCCCGCTTTGCGATCCGCGTATTGTTGGGCGATCCATGCGTAGGTCTTTTCCATGCCGGTACGCAGCGGTGTGCGGGGTTCCCAATCGAGCACGCTGGCGATAAACGTGTTGTCGCTGTTGCGTCCGGCGACGCCTTTCGGCGCCTCCAGGTCGTAAGTGTGCCGCAGTTTGACGCCGGCGATTTCTTCCACCATAGTCGCCAGGTTGTCGATCGCGATCAATTCGCTGGAACCGAGGTTGATGGGCGTGGCAATCAGCCGGTCGCAGTGCATGATCTGGTCGATACCGAGCACGCAATCGTCGATGAAGCAGAAGCTGCGGGTTTGGGAGCCGTCGCCCCAGATGCCGATGGTGGTTTCCCCGCGGTCGAGAGCTTCGATCACTTTACGGCTCAGCGCCGCCGGGGCCTTCTCGCGGCCTCCGAACCAGGTGCCGTGGGGACCGTAGATGTTATGGAAGCGGGCGAAGTGGGTTTCCAGGCCGCGTTCCGCCCAATATTCCTGGCAGAACATCTCCGAGACGAGTTTCTCCCAGCCGTAACCTCTTTCGGCCATCGCCGGATACGCGTCCGATTCCTTGAGTGCGCGGACGTGCGGGTCCCGTTGCAGGTCCGTGTTATAGGCGCAGGCGGACGAGGAAAAGAAATAACGCTGGGCGCCGGCGCGCCATGCCGCGTCAATCAAGTGCGTATTGACCAAAATGCTGCGCAGGCACTCGACGCGAAAGTTCTCGATGAAACCCATGCCGCCCATGTCCGCGGCCATGTTGTAAACCTCGGCGGCGCCTTCGACGGCCTGAATCGCGTGGTGTTTCTCGCTCAAGTCCAGAGAGAGGCATTCCACGCCAGGTACCCGCTGGTACCATTCCGGCAGGGGCTTGCGGTCGATGGCGCGGATGCGGGTGTAGCCCAGATCGTGAAAGTATCTGGTGAGCGCGCCGGCAATGAAGCCGCCCGCGCCCGCGATGACAATCAAGTCGTCGCGGCCGATCCTGCGGTCGATGTTCACTTCGGAGTTATCTTTCATGGGTGGTTCTTAAACTACAGCGGAACGAGCCCGCCGTTGCTGTGGCACCGGGTATGCGCGGGATCGCAAATTCCCTAATTAACGTTAAAGTAATCGTTATGATCGTAACCCGGAGCGCGCGCTTCTGTCAATCTTCCGGCGGACCGCGGGTGCTCTATTTCGGGCTGGCCGTTGCGATCTTGAACACCCAGGCAAATTCTCCGGTGCGCGAAGCCGGCATCTCAATCTTCAGACCCTCATTATCGCGCATCCACTTCAACTTGTCATGGGAGCCGAGCAATTGCACGCCGGCGACTTCCGAGGGCATGATCTTGGACCCGCGGGCCAGCGACTCGATTTTGATTTTGCCATCCCGCGGCCAGGCCAGCGCCATGGCATACAGCAGGCCGTCGCGCGCGGTGAACCGGATATCCTGGCTGGTATAGGGTTTCGTGGCCGTGTCGTGGAAGGACCCGCCCACCACCTTCGTGGGTCCCTCGCCCGAGATCTTCCAGGGCCGCGTGCCGTAAATCGCCTCGCCATTGATGGAAAGCCAATGGCCCATGGCCAGCAACACATCCTTGGCCTGCTCCGGAATGGTGCCGTCCGGCTTCGGCCCCACGTTGAGAAGCAGAGCGCCATTCTTGCTGACGATATCGACCAGTTGCTGGACCAGGGATTGCGGCGAGCGGAAAGTATCGTTGTCGATGTATCCCCACGACTTGATGCTCACCGAAGTGTCCGTCTGCCAAAACCGCGGCAGGATCCGATCCGACTGGCCCCGCTCGATATCCAAAACGGCGGCGCTTTCCGGAAAGGCGTCGTCCTTGTAGTTGATCGCGGCGGTGGAACCGCGGCGCGCGGCGTCGTTGTAATAGAACGCCGCGAAACGTTGCCGGTATGGCTCGAACTCTTTGGTCTCAATCCACCAGTCGAACCAGACGATCTCTGGTTGGTATTTGACCACCATCTCCGCCACCCGCGCCATCCAATCGTCAAGATATGCCGCGTCGGGATGCGCCTGCCAATGCGCGCCGCTGTTGTCGGTCACCCCGGCGTGCGCGGGGCCGTAAAAGGCCGCGAATTGCGGGTCGCGCACGTCGGAGTCGATCTCCCGGCCGGTATTGAGGAAGAAGTAATGCTCGGCGCGGTGGCTGGAGACGCCGAAGTGCAGACCGGCGGCGCGCACCGCCTGCGCCAGTTCACCGGTGGTGTCTCTGTGCGGACCCATCTTGGCCGCGCACCAGTCGCTCAGGTCCGAGTCGTACATTGCGAATCCGTCATGATGCTCCGCGACGGGAACGACGTACTTCGCGCCCGCTCTCCGGAATAGATCGGCCCATGCTTTCGCGTCGAAGTGTTCCGCCTTGAACATGGGGATGAAATCCTTGTACCCGAATTTCGTTTGCGGACCAAAAGTGGCGAGGTGATGCGCGAACTCCGGCGTCCCTTGCTTGTACATGTTCCGCGGGTACCATTCGTTGCCGAACGCTGGAACCGAGTAGACTCCCCAGTGGAGGAAGATCCCGAACTTGGCGTCCTGATACCAGGTGGGGACCTGGTAGCGCTTAAGGGAATCCCAATCGGGGCGGAACGGTCCGTTCTGTACTCCCGTATCGATCTGGCGGAGCAGCCCGGCGCGCGCGGCGTCGAACTTGTGAACGGCGTTCTCCCAGGCCCCATCGTCCGCATTTGGACTTTGTGCCGAGGCAGCGACGGTAAGGCTGAGAATGAGTGTGGCGTGAAGTCGCATGATCTACCGACAGAACTATAGCATCCACCCAATAAAAACGCAACAGTTATCGTTGAAGGCAGGTAGTGGGGCAGACCTCCGGGTCCGCGCCGGTCATCGAGGAACCGCTGCTTCGGCGAAAGGGTAATCCACGGCCGCGCGCACAGGCTGACGTGAACGCCGGCCGCACGGCCGAAAACCCAGCGCGAGCTATAGAAGGCGCCGCGGCGGCGGGGCAAAAGCCCCGCGCTGGAGTTTCTACATTTTGTCCGCCGCAGTGGGGCAGGCTCGCAGCCTGCGCGGGGCCTCGCAGGCCCGCTGGTAGCACAGGCTTCAGCCTGTGTAGCACAGGCTTCAGCCTGTGTTAGGCGAGCGTAGCTCGCCTTGGCGGGGCAAAAGCCCCGCGCGGGATAAATCCCGCCCCCCGAGGCTTTGGGTTTCTGCCCTTGGTGACGGCCCCCGGCCGTCAGCGCCGCAGTCCCGCCCTACAGTTTTTGCAGAATCGAGAGTCACATGAAAAAGACGAGAAGATTGCTTTACGCGGTGCTGGCGTCCGCCGTTTCCGCCTGGGGGACTTTCAGCCTGAATGCCGCCGGACCGCCTACGTTCAATGCTCCCAAATTGATCGACGCAGGCGGCCTATCAGCCGCCGGTGAGTCTCGGGTTGAACTTTTTCTCATCCTCGACGTGTCCTTGCGAATCGTCGGATGAGGGCGTCAAAGCCTCCCTGCATGAAATGGCGGTCGCGCGTCAGGACTTCAGCGATCCCGTGGCGGCGCATCGTGGTCATCGACACGCAATCTACCTGGTTATAGCCTTTGCCGGAGCGCTGTTCGTCCAATCCCAGTTCTTCCAGGAAAGAATGGCGCGACTGCGGGTGAACCGTCACGCGCTCATCGCCAGAATCCTGCGGACCGCTTGAGCGGCCACCTCCCGCAAGGCCGGACCGCGTTGCGCCAAGCCTTGGAAGCTCAGCCAGGAGTTCGTCGGTCATAACCACGCCGGCTTCGACCAGGGCCTTGCGAGCGCGCATTGCTTGCGTGCGGTTTTGGAAGATCATCGGGGCGCGCACCGAACGCGCAGGGCGCATCCCGCTTGCCTCCGTCTCCCAGCGTCGCAATAACACGATCGCGGTGGCGGCCTCAGGTGGGCCGGCTTGCAGGTTTGCGTTACCGCGACGTCGTAAGAAGCTAAAGGCGCTGGGATTCCAGTTCGACCGCCCCACGGGGCCTTGCACGCGTGGGTGCTAGAGAGTAGAATGTTGCAAACTCGCAATTTGAAAAGCTCGCAGGTGAATGGAGGAATCTTGAAATGCGTTCTCGAACGGCAATCGCATTCGGTATTTTTCTGATCGCGGCATGTCTCGCCGCCACCGCCCCGCTTTACGGCCAGAATCGAGCTTCGATGACCGGCACGGTACGGGATTCCACCGGCGCCGTACTTCCCAACGCCGAGGTAGGCGTGACGGATGTGGCCACCGGAGTCACGCTAAAGACGACCACCAATACGGACGGCGACTACCTGGTGGCGGCCCTGCAGGCGGGCACCTACAATTTGAAGATCACCGCCAACGGCTTTAAGGCTTTCGATGCGACCGGCGTAGTTCTGCGCGTGGGCCAAAAGGCGCGCGTCGACGCCACCCTGGAGGTCGGCCAGATTACCAGCGAAATCAGCGTGGCAGGCACGGCCGTGGCGCAGGTGGAAACGCAGTCCTCGGAACTCTCGGGTGTGGTCACCGGCAAGGAGATCAGCCAGATCGTGCTCAACGGCCGCAATTTTTCGCAACTGGTCACGCTGGTTCCCGGCGTCAGCAATCAAACCGGACAGGACGAAGGGACCGTGGGGATCGCCGGCAGCGTCTCCATGAGCATCAATGGCGGCCGCGTCGAATACAACAATTGGGAGATCGATGGCGGCGACAACATGGACAACGGCAGCAACGGCACCCTGAACGTCTACCCGAACGTGGATGCCATTGCGGAGGTGAAAGTGCTGACCTCCAACTATGGCGCCCAGTATGGCAGAAACGGATCGGGCACCGTCGAGACGGTGACGAAATCGGGCGGCAAGGATTTCCATGGAGACCTGTTCGAATTCGTACGGAACGACGACTTCAATGCGCGGAACTTCTTCCAGCCGACCGTGCCCGAGTATAAGAAAAACGACTTCGGCGGCACCATCGGCGGCCCGGTGTTTATACCGAACGTTTACAACACGAAGAAGGAGAAGACATTCTTTTTCTTCTCCGAGGAATTCCGCCGGGACGTCGTTCCCGGGGGCACATTTAACCAGCAGGTCCCGTCCGCGCAGGAGCGCGCGGGCAACTTCTCCGACGTTTGCCCGGCGGCCAGCCTGTCCTCCGCGGTGGACGCCACGAATTATCCGGATTGTCCGGTTAATCCGGTGACGGGGTCGTACTATCCGAACAACACGGTTCCGGTCGACAACAACGCCAAGGATCTGCTCACGCTGCTGCCGCTGCCTAATCAGGCCAACAACTACTACAACTCCTCACCGGCTTTGCCCACCCACTGGCGGGAAGAGTTGTTCCGCATAGATCAGAACTTCAGCGACAAGCTGCGCATGTTCTTCCGCTTCATTCACGATTCATGGACCCAGACCGAGCCTACCCCCGAGTGGGGGAATGGCGCGTCATTTCCCACGGTTCAGACCAACTTCGTGGGGCCGGGCGTGAGCCTGGTGGCCAACCTCACGGCGAATGTATCGCCGACCCTGCTGAACGAATTCACGTTCAGTTATACGACGGACCACATTTTTCTGAACGCCGTCGGCCCGGTCGCCCGCCCGTCCGACTTTAACATGACCGGCCTGTACAACAACGGATTCGGCGGACTCCTGCCGGCCGTGGGAGTCACAGGCGGAATCAACTACGATACCGCCGGCTTCCAGCTCGATACCGGCTACTTCCCCTGGAACAACGCGAATCCGACCTATACATACAAGGACCAGTTGACCAAGATCGTTGGCGGGCACAACCTGTACTTCGGCGTCTACGTGGTGGCCGCGGAAAAGAACGAAGAAAACAGTCCGTACGTTCAGGGAATCCTGGGTTTCGACAATACCGATACGGCCGTCACTACGGGCAACGCATTCGCGGACATGCTGACCGGCCAGATTGCGAATTTCTACCAGGTGAATCAGAAGGTCAAGTATTACAACCGGTATAAAATCGTGGAGCCGTATCTCCAGGACGATTGGCATGTCACCAAGAAACTCACCTTGAACCTGGGGTTGCGTCTGAGCATGTTCGGAACTTATTACGAGAAGTACCATCAAGCCTATAACTTCGAACCGTCCGCCTACCAGCTTTCCGCGGCGCCGCAGCTCGATATCGACGGATCCGTTACCGGGCAGCAGGGCGCCATTATTCCCAACACGGGCAATCCCTATACCGGCTTAGTGCAGTGCGGCGTGAACGGCAAGCCCGCGGGTTGCATGAAAGGCCACTTATTCAACCCCGCGCCGCGGGTGGGCTTCGCGTTCGACCCGTTCGGCAACGGCAAGACGGCTATCCGCGGCGGTTACGGCATATTCTACGAACACACTAACGGCAACGAGGGTAACTCGGAGTCGCTCGAAGGCAGCGCGCCTTATGTGCTGAGCTCCACGCAATACAACATCTCCGGCTACACCAATATCGGCGGCGGCGGCGTGTTATTCCCGCTAGCCGTCACGGCGATTCCGACACAGGCCATCTGGCCGTACGTGCAGCAATGGAATGTCAACATCCAACGGGAGATCATGAACGGAACGGTGATGACCGTGGCGTACGTGGGCAGTAAAGGCACGCACCTCTCGCTGCAGCGCGATATCAATCAACTGTACCCCATCGCTCCAGGACAGAATCCATATGCCCCGGGGCAGGCCATGACCCAGAACGATTGCAACAACGGCACCGTGAACGGAGTGGCGCCTACCGGCGCCGCCCTCAACCAGTTCAATGTCGCGTGCGGCGGCGATCCGAATTTCTATCGCCCCTATCAGGGATACGATTCCATCACCTCCCTGGAGCCGCAGGCCAATTCGATTTACAACGCTCTCCAGGTTTCAGCCCACCGTCACGTCGGCCGGCTTAGTTTCGACGTGGCATACACCTGGAGCCACTCTCTCGACGACTCGTCGGACCGCTACGACAACAATTTCGTGAACGCCTACAATATCGGCTTGACCCGCGCCAGTTCGAATTTCGACCAGCGCCAGCTCCTCAATGTCGGCTACGTCTACGACCTGCCGTTGTTCACCAATCCAGGTTTGGCCCACACGCTGTTCGGCGGATGGCAACTCTCCGGGATCACCACCTTCCAGACCGGCACGCCGTTCAGCGTGACGGATGGCCTGTTCAACGCCGGCGTCGGAAATGGCACGGGAATCGGATCGTACCTCGATCAAGTGGCCAACCCCAATTCGCCAGCCAGCGTGCCGGCCAGCGTGACCGGCGTAGTTGGGCCGCAGTTGTTTAATCCGGCGGCTTACACCGCGCCGCAAGGCCTCAGCTTCGGCACGGTCGGGCGCAATTCGTTGAACAACCCGCAACGCACGAATTTCGATATGGGGCTGTTCAAGCATTTCGCCTTTAACGAAGCGCGCGCCCTCGAATTCCGTGCGGAGGGTTTCAACGTCTTCAATCACACGCAGTGGAACGGCGTCAACGGCGGAACCAGTTGTTTCGATTTCTCGTCCAGTTCGGATTGCTGGAACAACAACAACTTCCTGCGCCCGGCCGGCGCGCATAACCCGCGCATTCTGCAGCTCGGCATGAAGTTTATTTTTTAGCCGCACCGCTCCCTGACGGTCGCGGCTCGGTAGAGACGGCACTAGGCGACCGTCCGCGCCACCCTGTTATTCTGGCCGTATGGACGAAGAGCAGCTTCGGCAGTTGTTCGAGCAGGTGCGCGCGGGCGCGGTGGATGTGGACGGCGCGCTGCACCGCCTGCGCCACATGCCTTTCGAAGATCTGGGCTTCGCCAAGGTGGACCACCATCGCGCGCTGCGCCACGGCATGCCGGAGGTGATTTTCGGCAAAGGCAAGTCGCCGGAGCAGATCATCGCCATTGCGGGGAGCCTGCTGGAGAACGCGCGTAACGTGCTGATCACGCGCGCCGACCCGGAGACCGCCGCGCGCGTGCAGGCGCGCTTAGAGGGCGCCGAGTATTTTCCGCTGTCGGGCGCCATCCGTTTCTGGCGCGACAAGACCGTGCGCGGCAAGGGCACCATCGCCGTGGTGTGCGCCGGCACCAGCGATATTCCGGTGGCGGAAGAAGCGCAGGTGACCGCCGAGGCGATGGGCAACCAGGTGGACACCATCCACGACGTGGGCGTAGCCGGCATACACCGCCTGATGAGCCATGCGGCGCGCCTGACCGAAGCGCGTGTGGTGGTGGTGTGCGCCGGCATGGAAGGGGCCCTGCCCAGCGTGGTAGGCGGCATGGTCTCATGCCCCGTGATCGCGGTGCCCACCAGTATCGGTTACGGCGCCAGCTTTCAGGGCCTGGCCGCCTTGCTGGGGATGCTTACAAGCTGCGCCAGCAACGTGGCGGTGGTCAATATCGATAACGGCTTTGGCGCGGGGTACGTCGCCAGCCTCATCAACCGCGTGTAGCGCCATACGCCCGGTGCATACGGTTTACTATGCGGTTAGCGTTATCCAACAGGAGGGTTGCGTGTTAACGCGAGTTGTATGGAGAATGATATCGGCTGGCATCTACTTGGATTCCGGCTTGAATTCAAATTGAGGGAGATCTCCATGCTAAACGTTATGAGGCGGCTTTGGCAGGACCAGCAAGGCCAGGACTTGATCGAGTACACATTGTTGATGGCGTTCGTCGCGCTGGCGTCCGCGGCGCTCTTCATCAGTTCCGGGGCGAGCATCAGTTCGATCTGGAGCGATTCGAATGTGGAGTTGAGCACCGCTGCGAGCAGTGCCAGTTAAGCGGGCAGAATTAGGGGAACAGGTTCGGTCTTGGCCGGTTAGTGAGCGTAACAAAGCAAAGTAACCCGGGCCCTGGCTCTGCCTGGTTGAGCATCTGCCCGTTCCCCTGTCCGCCTTGGATCGGCTTCACCCTCCCGCGCCTTCCCGCTGTTCAGTCACTTCATCCGTAGTAATCTCGAAATGCGCCAGCAGAGCGTTGCCGAATGACGTGGTGATGGCGACGTCCGTGGCATCGCGGCCGGTGGCCATCAGCACCCGCCCCACGCGCGGCTCATTATTTCTCGCATCGAACGCCCACCAGCGGTCTTCCAGGTAGACCTCGAACCAGGCACTGAAGTCCATGACGGCATCGGTCGGTGGAACGCAGATGTCTCCCAGATATCCGGTGGCGTAGCGCGCGGGGATGTTCAAAGACCGGCAGAAGGTTATAGCGAGGTGCTGAAAGTCCCGGCACACGCCCGTGCGATCCCGGTACACGTCGAGCGCGGTTTTCCTCGGGCTCGCGAATTCATACCCGAAAGTGACATTCTGGTGCACCCAGTCGCAGATGGCCTGCACCCGCTGCCAGCCCGGCGGGATGCCGCCAAACAACTGGGCCGCCGTGTAGGACAGCAGATCCACTTCGCAATAGCGGCTGTTCAACAGAAACTGCAATGTCTCCGCCGGCAGATCCGCCACCGGAATCTCGCGCGCGGCCGGATTCTGCGGATCGGCATCTCCGGAGTCTTCGATGAGCGTCGAATTCCAGAGCCGGATCCGCCCCGCGGGAGCGGTAAACCGGCAGCAGATGTTTCCGAAGGCGTCGGTATATTGCTCCTGTTTCACATCCGGCTCGATGCGCAACCGGTCGGGCTCCAACAGGTCGCCGGCGCGCGACGGATGCACATGCAGCATGGCAACCACCGGAGCCGAGACAGGCACGTCAAACTGAATGTCGTATCCAAGGCGAATCCGCATGATGTCTTCCCGGCGCTGCCTCTAGTTTAAGCGAAATTTGACGCCGGCAAGACAAAGAAAACATCAGTTGGCCGAATTCGACGTCACGCGGAATTCCTGGTTGCTCGAAAGCGTGCCGCCCGGCGACGCCACGTAGACCTTGCCGGAGAGCGCGCCGGCGGGCACGGTGGCCGTGATTTCGGTGGCTGAAACGACGCTGAACGTAGCGGGCGTGCCACCGAATGCGACGCGCCGCGTGCCGGTCAGATCCGTTCCCAGGACGATGACGGCCGTCCCCACCGCGCCGGACGCAGGCAGGGTTTTCACGAATGGGCCCAGCCCCACATCGAACCGGAAGACAGTGCCATCGCTCTGCGGACCGCCCCCCGACGTTGTCCCGTAGAAGCTCCCGTCAGTGCCCTGCAGCAGCCCGCCATAGGGGTTTCCGCCGTACGGATAGCCCAAGCTGAAAAGAGTGGTCAGCTTGCCGGACGGGGTGATCCTGAAGATCGTGCCGCTTTGGGTGGCGCCGCCCTCCCAGGTGGTTCCATAGAAGTTTCCGTCGGTGGCCAGGGTGAGGCCGGCGCGGGGGAATTCGCCATCGGTCCCGTCAAAGCTATGCAAGGTCGTCAAAGCGCCATCCGTGGCGATTTTGAAAACCGTGCCATCGCCGTGCGCCCCGCCCGCGTAAGTGGTGCCGAACAGGGTGCCGTCGGCCGCCTGGACCAGTCCGGCGTAAGGGTTGGCGCCGTCGTTCCCGGCAAAGCTGTGCAGGATGGTTAAGGCGCCCTCGGGGGTGATTTCGAATATGGCGCCGTCGTCGTTGGCGCCGCCGAAAATTGTAGTTCCGTAGAAGTTGGGGGTGGCGCCTTGCACCAGCGTCCCGTAGGGTTCGGCGCCATCGGTAATGCCGAAGTCATGCAGCGTGGTGAGCGCGCCGTCCGCGGTGACGTTGAAAACGGTGCCGGGGCTGATGGTTCCTCCGAACGAAGTGGTCCCGTAAAGGCCGCCGTTGGCGGCTTGAGTCATCGCACCCAGGGGGTGGGCGCCGTCGGCCCAGTCGAAAGTGTGCAGGGTGGTCAGCGCGCCGGATGGAGCGATCTTGAAGATGGTGCCGTCGTCGTTGGCCGCGCCCATGTAGGTTGTCCCATAGAAATTTCCGTCGGTGGCCAGCAGCAATCCGGCGTAGGGCGCTGCGCCGCCGGTGGTCCAGTCGAAGCTGTGCAGGGTGGTCAGGTTACCAGCGGAGGTGACTTTGAAGACCGTGCCATAATAGCCGCTCGGGCCGCCCTCCGAGGTGGTCCCATAGAAGGCGCCGTCGAGGCCCTGCACGAGGGTGGTGTAAAACGGATCGGAGCCGTTGGCGCCACCAAAGCTCGCAATAGTGGTCAGCGTCTGCGCGGGCAAGGCGAGCGCGGCTGCCGTACAGAGCACAAAGGCCGCGCACAGCGTTTTCAAACGGCGTGTTGGGAGCATGCCACCATCCTTGCCAGCCCCAGCGTCAGAAGTGTCCGGAGCGGGGCGCTTCACCGTTTTGAGACTTCCTCGAAACGGTCAAACACCCCGCGGAGTTGGCTATACCAGGGTATTCTGCGCCTGGCTTGCCCTAAAGTCAATCGACTGGCGGGATCCGGGGCACACATTTACAAATACTTACAAACCGGCTTGGCTCTTTCGATGAACGTGTGCCATATTGGTTCCATGAAGTTCGCAGCGTTCGCGCTAATGGTGGCCGTCAGCACGGTTATGGCCCCGGCACAGACCACTTTTCGCGTCGTCGCGACGTTTCCCGAGTATGTGCCCAATGGGTTGACCGAGGGATCTCCGGGCGTTCTTTACACGGCCGCGGCTAGCGAGCAAGGAGGCGGCAGCGCCTTCTCGGTGACGACGCAGGGGACCATAACCACCCTTGCGATCTGGCCGGGTGGTTACAATATCGAGTCCGGACTGATGGTGAGCGCCGCCAACGGCCAGTTTTATTCCGTGGTCGAGTACAGCGACTATCCGGCCAACGTCTTTTCGGTCACGTCCGCGCCGGACAGCGGGACATTCTATCCCGGACAGAGTATCGATCCAGCCCTGACTCAAAATCTGCCGGACGGCAAGCTACTCGGCCTGGGCGTTGACAGCTCGTTCCTTTTCCACGTAATCGAGTGCGACCTGCACGGTACCGTGACGTCAATTGCCCAATTCCCCTCCACCGACCGTCCGACCAACGTGATCTATGCAAACGATGGCAATTACTACGGCGTGGCGGAGGCCACCGGCGCTTCTACCGGCTACGTTTTTCGCTTGACACCCGCGGGCTCTTTCACCACACTGTACAGCTTCCCGGCCAACACTTTCCCCGGGCCGTTTTCGGCGCCGCTTCTGCAAGGCAACGATGCGAACCTCTACGGAGCCGTAGAAACCGGAGGCGCCAAGGGAACGGGGTTTATTTACCAACTTACCTTGGGCGGCCAGTACACGCTACTGCATACGTTCCCAAAGGATGCCGGCGGTCCCACCACGCTGATTGAGGCTAGCGATGGCAACCTCTACGGCGGCACGGCCGATGTGATACACGGTGAGTTGTTTAGCCTTACTAAGTCGGGGCAATATACACCGCTCCACACTGGCCGCACTAACGTGTGCCTGACACAGGGCAGCGACGGCATCGTGTACGGGGTCGCATACGGGGAGATATTCGCTCTGGATGCAGGGCTACCGAAGCCCAAGCCGTGGGCGCAGGACTTCACACCGGCAGCGGGCCAGCCGGGAACGGAGGTGCGCCTCTGGGGACACAACCTGCTCTCGGCCGCCGTGCAGTTCAATGGCGTCCCGGCGGAAACGGTTTCGAGCAGCGGGCCCAATTACGTGTGGGCGATCGTGCCGGCGGGAGCTACGACGGGACCGATCACGATTACCACGCCGGGTGGGACTATTACCACCCAAGCGAGCTTTACGGTGGAGTAGCCTCCGGCGGTGGGGCAGGACTCACCCGTTCTTAACTGGACTTGACAGGCCGAGAGGCGGGTCTGGAGACCCGCCGCAGGCGTAGACGCCTGCCCCACAATCAATGTTGATTCGGCACGCGCTAGTCGCGCTATCATGAAAGTTCCCCGCCATGATTGTGGAGGCCCATGTCGTCCGCTTCGACTCGATTTCGCTCGATGGCGGCGCTACGCTCGCGCCAGTGGAAGTGGCATACGAAGCGTACGGCGCACTGAACGCCGAGAAGAGCAACGCCATCCTGATCCTGCACGCCTTCTCCGGCGACGCGCACGCCGCCGGTGTCAGTCCCGAAAGCGGCAAGCCGGGCTGGTGGGACAACATGATCGGCCCGGGCAAGGCGTTCGACACCAACAGGTATTTCGTCATTTGTTCGAATGTGCTGGGCGGCTGCCGCGGCACCACCGGACCCGCCTCCATTAACCCGGCCACCGGCTGTCCGTATGGCATGTCGTTTCCGGTGATCACCATTCGCGACATGGTGCGGCTGCAGAAGATGCTGATCGATCGTCTAGGCATCGCGCGGCTGCTGAGCCTTTCGGGCGGCTCCATGGGAGGCATGCAGGCCCTGGAATGGGCGGTGTCCTATCCCGACGCGGTGGTGTCCACGATTCCGATCGCAGCCACGGCGCGGCACAGTGCGCAGCAGATCGCGTTCAACGAAGTAGGCCGGCAGGCGATCATCGCCGATCCCGACTGGAGCGATGGCAATTATTACGCCGGCAAGCCGCCCGCGCGCGGGTTGGCGGTGGCGCGCATGGTGGGTCACATCACTTATATGAGCGATGACTCCATGCGCGAAAAATTCGGCCGGCGGCTGCGCGGCAAGAACAGCTTCGGTTACGATTTCGAAGTGGATTTCGAAGTGGAAAGCTATCTGCGCTACCGGGGCAACGAGTTCGTTAACCGCTTCGATGCGAACTCCTATCTCTATATCACCAAGGCGATGGATTATTTCGATCTATCGAACGGCAACGGCTCGCTGGCCGCGGCGTTCGAGCGCGCCCGGGCGCGGTTCCTGGTGATTAGCTTCAGCTCGGACTGGCTCTATCCCAGCTATCAATCGCAGGAGATCGTGCGCGCGCTGCGCAGCCGCAACGTGGATGTGGCGTATTGCGAACTGCCGTCCAACTACGGTCACGACGCGTTTCTGGTGGACGTGGGCGAGCAGACGGAATTGGTGCGCGGCTTCCTGGCCAGCACCTATGAGAAGGTCGCCGGATGACCAGCCGGATAGCCAGCGCCGCTTCCCATCCGCATGGCAAGCCGTTTGTGGGCGAGTTACTGGGGCGCAGTGACTACGCCATCATCGGTGAGATTGTAGAGCCCGGCGCGAAGGTGCTCGACCTGGGTTGCGGCGAGGGCGAACTGCTGCAATGGCTGGCGGAGAACAAGGGCGTGGATGCGCGCGGCGTGGAGATTTCGGGCGCCAAAGTGCAGCGCGCCATCGCCCGCGGCGTGTCCGTGTATCAGGGCGATATCGACCATGGGTTGGTGGATTATCCGGACCAGGCGTTCGATTACGTGATCCTGAGCCAGACGCTGCAGGAGACGCGGCAGCCGCTGCAGGTGATGCGCGAGATGCTGCGCGTGGGACGGCGGGCCATCGTGGCGTTCCCCAACTTCGGGCATTGGCGCGTGCGGCTATCGATGCTGACCACCGGGCGCGCTCCTAAGACGCGGCTCTTTCCGTATAACTGGTACGATTCGCCGAATATTCACTTCTTGACGGTGGACGATTTCGAGCAACTCGCGCGGCAGGAGGGGCTGGCGGTCGAGCGGAGATTCTTTCTGGACGGTCAGCGGACGGTGGATGCGCTGCCGAATTTGCGGGCGGAAGTGGCGGTGTACCTGGTAAGTGGGGCAGGCTCGCAGCCTGCAGCGGCCTCGTAGGCCGCCGGCCTACTGCTGCGACCGGCGTCTCACAAAGGGTAATGGCGGGCTTTCTTCAGCGGTATTTGACGCTATATTGCTCCAATGACGAGGGTGCTGCGGGCCGCTTCGACAACATCATCCGTGATGACCGACAGGCCGTCGATTTTAAGGATGAGTTCGATTTGCGCGAAGAGGCGGTGGAGATTGCGGCAGTTGCCGCCCGTGATCCGGGCAATCGAAGCGATGGCTCGTGTATCGGTGAAGTCAGCCTCGTCGAGCGTGAGACCGGGCTTGCGCCAATGCCGGGTCGGAACGAAGGAGAGTGCATCGCCTTGCAAGGGCCGATAGTCATGGGCGAAACCCACGCGGCTGTAAAACTGTGGATAGCGGGATAAGCGCTTTTCCATGCCTGGCATTCCGATCAAAATGACGCCCCCGAGCGGTAAGCTTACATTTCACATCTTCGCCGCGCTTGCGGAGTTTGAGCGTGACATATTGCGTCAACGGGTGAACGCAGGTCTCAAGGCCGCCCGTCGCCGGGGTCGCGTGGGCGGCAGACCCAAGGCGCTCGATGAAGCGGATTTGAAGAGGGCGCGGGCGCTGCTGCGGTCTGGGGAGTACAGCAAAGTGCAGGCCGCCGATGAGCTTGAGGTCAGTCGCCATACGCTGTCGCGAGCCCTGCCGCTGGAGAAGACGAAATTGATCGGACAAGCCCTGTAACACGGCGGGGGTGGAACCACGACGCTGCCGGTCCCTTAACCTCTACACTGCGCGACTGATCGGGCGGAGTCGGCCGATGCGGATATTGAGATAACCAGGCGCAAAGCATTTCCGGCCATTCTACGACTACCGGACCGTAGCGGCAAAAAACCGATTGAGTAAGTGCAGGGGAAGGCCCTTAGGGCTTTGCGGACGCCGGCTGCCAGAGCTCAATCTTATTCCCATCCAGGTCATAGATCCAGGCAAAGCGACCGTAGGATTCATTCATTCGTTTGGCGTCAATCTTTACTCCCTCTTGTTTTAAGCGGTCGAGCAAAGCATCCAGATCGTCCACGATGTAGTTGACCATGAACGGTGCGGGGCTGGGATCGAAATAGTGAGTGGTGGCGGGAAAAACAGTCCAAACTGTAACGTGTTCCTTTTGCGGGTCGTCGTGTTCGCGCCACGGAAGCATCACGCCTTGGCCTTTGTCAGCGAGTCCAAGATGCTTCGAATACCATTCGCGCATCTGATCGCGATTAGCGGATTTGAAGAAGACACCGCCGATTCCAAGGATGCGCCCGCGCTGCTCCATTTTGACAGGCGGCTTCGACTCGTCAGGTTGCGGAGATTGCACTTTTTGTCCTCCTATTGAGCCGGCCGAGATGAGCAACAGCGAGCCGAGCGCAATTGTGCTCCAGGGTATTCCTTGCATGTGTGGATTATACAACTGTCGATTCGAATGGAGCAAGCTGTTCGCTCAAGGTTCGCCGCGATTTGCCCTTTCTAGATCGCGCATGAAGTCTCGAACTGGCTTGGCATCGCCCGTAGAGAACCAGGATTGCCATCCTCGTCGCCCTACTATCCGTTGCGTAAAAGGCCGCTTGCGGGGGCGGCGACGCCGCGCGAACGCGAACGTCAAATAGCGCCGATGAAAGCCCGTCATTTCTCTCTGAAGATCACATACAAGAGTTGTCGGCTGAAGCGGTTGGGCGCTTTACCACTGCCCGCCCTGACGCGGAGACGCCCGCACGGCGCGCTCAAACGCCCAGCTCCGGATGTGATTAATCTGCTCCTTCATGGTGCGCGAGAGGGGCACGATACTCACCGCGACGCTCAGTAGATCGTCCTCGCCGATCTCGCGGTCCGCCAGTTTGGCCTTGGTCAACGCGGAGACCACGCATTGCTCGATTTCGGCGCCAGTCCAACCGATGGTGAACTCCGTCAACTGCGCGAGGTTGAAGCGCGCCGGATCGACGCCCCGGCGGGTCAGATGAATCTTGAAGATCTCAATGCGCTCATCGTCGAGGGGCAGGTCGACGAAGAATACTTCGTCGAAGCGTCCCTTGCGAATCATTTCGGCGGGCAGCAGGTCGATGCGGTTGGCGGTGGCGGCCACGAACAAGCCGCGCGATTTCTCCTGCATCCAGGTGAGGAAGAAAGCGAAGATGCGGCCCTGCTCGCCGCCGGATTCGGTGGACGTAATGCCCATCTCGATCTCGTCGAACCAAAGCACGGCGGGCGCCATATCTTCCAGCATTTTGCAGGCGGCCACGAACGCGCCTTCGGGCTTGCCGTGCCGGCCGGAAAAGATCTCGATCATGTCGATGCGGTACAGCGGCAAGTCGAAGTAAGAGGCGATGGCCTTGACGGACAGGCTCTTGCCGCAGCCCGGAATGCCCATCATCAGAAGTCCCTTAGGCGCGATATCGGCGCTCAGCGTATCGCGCATGCGAAAGAGCTTGCGGCGCTCGGTCAGCCACTTCTTCAGTCCATCGAGCCCGCCGATCTGGCCCATGCTGCCGCCCTCGGCGATGAATTCCACGGTGCCGCTGCGGTTGACCAGCAGGCGTTTTTCTTCCAGCAGTGCGGGGATGGATTCCGGCCCAAGCTGGGGACTGGCGTTCAGGGCGCGGCGCAGCGCGTAGCGGGCTTCATCGAGCGTGAGCCCTTGCAGGGAGCGCGCCAGTTGGTGCAGGTTCGCTTCACTCGCATCGGGCGCGGGGCCGGCGGCGGGAGTTTGCGCCAGCTCTTCGCGGAGGAAGTCCACCAGTTCGACCAGATCGGGCGGGCGGAGTTCCAAATACAGCAGGCTGCGCTCGACCTCTTCCGGAATGGAGCGCACCGGGGAACTGATCACGATGAACTTGCGCTGGTCGCGGCAACTCTCGTAGAGATCGCGCAGGCGGCGGCGGATTTCCGGAGATTCGCGCAGAGGCTCATGAAAGTCCTTCAGGTGGAAGATCCCGCCGTCCTTGCAGGCGGCGATGAAGTCGAGCGCGGCGCGCGGGCTCTCGGTGCCGGCCTGGGCGCCTTCGCCATCGCGATGCATACCTTCGGTAAGGCTCCAGATCCAGACGGGCGTGGGCGTGGATGCGAGCAATAGGCTCACTTCGCGCAGCACTCGCGCGACGCGCTGCTCTTCGGAGGAGCGGATGTAGGTAAGCGGCCGTCCGGAGTCGAAGACTTCACGCAGCATCTTGGCTGCGCGGCTTTCGTGAGCGATGGGCATGCGTGGTGGCGTCGTCCTACCATCATAGGACGTATGGTGCACCCAAAAAGACGTGTTCGCGTGAACACGGCACGCACGTGTGCGTGCGCCACACGCTCAGTTCACCATGGTGGTGGCGGTGGCCGAGTTGTTCGTGGTGGTGGGGTCGAAGACCAGTGAACTGACGCTGGCGGTATCGGTCACCGTCTTGCCGGATTTGTAGGTCACGTCGACCACCATCGTCACGGTAAACCCGGCGCCGTCGGCGAGCGACGGCACCGTACAGGTCACCTTGCCGGTGGCGGCCCCGATAGCCGGGGTCTTGCACGAGCCGTCCGTGGTCGAGGCGCTCACGAACTTAGTGCCCTTGGGTACGCTGTCTGTTAGCGTGACTTGGTTCGCGGTGTTGGGCCCGTTGTCGGTGACTACGATGGTATAGGTCAGGTCCGTCCCGGTGGACACGGTGGCGGATGCCGAGTTGGTCACCGACAGATCGGCCTGAGTGAGCGCGATCCGCGTTACGAAACCATCGTACTGGCCGCCGCCGTAGGTGGTTTGGAAAGCTCCCGGCGTTATAGGTAAACTTGTATTCGAGTTGACTTGCCCCGCCGCGTATATGTTGCCGTAGTTATCGGCGTGGATGGCGTTCCCTATGTTCGCACACGCGTAGCATTCGCCCAAAAGCGTTGAGAACAGCAACGCCGAGCCGGTAGTGTTGAATTCGGTAACGAAAACCGTCTGGTAGCCGTCCGGGTTGTAGGGACCAATCGGATTTACCGTGGGGAAGGCACTGTCATTGGTCGCTCCGGTCACAAATACGTCATCGGCGGAGTCCACGCTCACCGCATAGCCCGTGGCGGTGGCCTGACAGGTCGTTCCATTCAGAAACGTAGAGTAATCGAGGGCTGTGCCAGTCGAATTCAGCTTGGACAGAAAGGCGTTTGCGCTGGATTGGTTCGTGCAGGTAGTCGGCTTGGGGTCGGTCGGCTGGAGTGCCCGGCGGCTGGTGGGGAAGTCCATGGAACACGCCGTGCCTGTCAGGTAAGCGTTGCTGTTGGAATCCACGGCGATGCCATATACGGCATCCCCGCCGTCAAAGCCGGCGTTATTGTTGCAGTTGGGGTTCCCGCTCCAGTTGCCGACCCCGTTGCCTCCCAGGAATGTCGCGTATACGAACGATGCAGCGCCGCTCTGGCTGGGATCGAAAACCGCGACGAACCCGTCGGTTGGCGGATAATTTCCAGGGAAAGTGGCCTGGTTCAGGCAAGCGGGACAGGTGGTTTGATACGCGCCTGGAGTGAGGGTCAGGCCGGTGTTGGCATTGATGAGATAGTCGCTGGCATCGGTCTCGCCCGCCATATAGGCCTTGCCGGCGCTGTCCACGGCCAGCGCCAGAACATACGTGTCGCCATAACCGGGGCTGGTGGCGTTGTATTGCGGGCCAAAGAGCGTGGAGTACAGCATCGCTCCGTCCGTGTTGAATTTGGTGAGGGCCTGGTGGAAAGTCGACTGCCATCCGGCCGCGGGCTCGACGGTCTGAAATCCGGTTAGCGGGCTGGTAGTCACGGGCCAGGGAATGTTTACCTCGGGGTTGCCGGGACAGCCATTATCATAGCCCGGCGTGGACGTCGTGTTGGCTGCCACGTACACATTGCCGCCGCTATCGAGGGCCATCGCGGCAATGTTGTCGTTCCCGGTCCCGCCGATAAAGGTCGACCACATCAAAGCGGAGCCGGTAGGATTGAGCTTCGTGACAAAGCTGCCAAAGGTGGAGTCGTTGTAATAAGGGCTTCCTTCGCAGGTAGATACTTGCTGCAAGCCGCAGTCGCCAACCACCGTATTGTACGGCGCGCAAAGCGAGTCGTTGGTGACCGGGAAATCGAAAGAATCCGTAGCTCCAGCCACATACGCATCGCCGGCGGAGTCCACAGCGATGCTACGCGGCACATCCTGATAGCTGCCCCCCAGGAAGGTGGAGAAGACCAAGGCGGTTCCCGAAGGGTTCAACTTCGTCACGAATACATCCATGCCGGGGTTGCCGCCATACGTGCAGTTGCCGACGCCTTTCTTCGAGGTTTGGTAGGCGCCGGCCGTGACGGGGAAGTTCAGCGAGCACGTGATTCCCGTGACATACGCGTTGCCTTGCTTATCCAGGGCCACCGAGATAGCATAATCCCAGTCGGAGCCGCCCAGAAATGTCGAGTACGCCAGCACCGGGTCGACCACCAGCGGGCGGGCATGGTCATAGGAAGCCACTTCGAAGGTGACTTCGTTCTTGTTTACGTGGAAGCGTCCGTCCACTGCCTGCCGCGGGGCGTCGTCGGCCTCGGGCTGGTAGACCACCGGCTTGTGGAAGCGGATCTCCTGGTCCGCGGCCGCGATCACCAGGTCGCCGGTGGCGTCATCCACGGCGGTGCGGTCCGCGCCCTCCACAGCCAGCCGGATGGCATCCGGCCGTGCGCCCGGCGCCAGCACGAAATCGTATTCAAGCTGCCGCTGGTTGCCGTAAAACACCAGATCGATGCCCGGGTAGACTTGGGCATACCGGACTTTGGCGTAAGTAGCGACGTTGGTGCGCCACTTGGCGGGGTCTTTGCCGAGGAAGTAGTTGACTGCGCCCGGCAGCGGATCCGCGCCGCTCAGCGTGACGCCGGGGTTGGCGCCTTCGAGTTTCAGCCGCAGGTCGGCCGCGGCTTCCACCGGCTTGGCATCGCGGGCGGGCGGCGCCGGCCAAGCCACGCGCGTCTCCTTCCGCAGTTTCCGCAGCGAAATTACAGCGCCATCCGGCGTAAGGAAGACAGTGTAATCCTTGCCGCGCGATAGGAACTTCACCTGCGCGGGCTGCTGGCCCTGGTTAGCTTCGAACTGCAGGGGAAGCTTGCCATAGGAGCTGTCGATGCGGGCGCGGGCAGCCGGGTCCGGCGTGCCATTATCGGCGCGCACAAGAACTGCTCCAAACAGAACGAACGCCGCGATTAGCAGCGAGGCGGCGCGAGTCATAACCTGTAGCGTTTTCATTTGAATTTCCCCTTCATTCGAGCTGGCAATCCAGCGGCGGTAACGGCACACTCACTGCTGACGATCCACACCGGTTCGGCCGCCGGCTGACGCGCGCCGAGCTGGAGAAACAGATCGTCAATACCAAGCTCGACTGCCAGTTGAAAGCGCCTCGTGGCGCACGCCCCAGGCGTGCCGTGCCGGCACTCATGCCGGCACAGGAGCCCTGGCGGCGCATGGCGCCGCCCCACTAGTTGACCGTGAAATCAGACGTACTTCCGACATGTCCTCCCTTGGTCGTGATTTCGATCTTCCCGGTCAACGCGCCCGCCGGTACGTCCGCCGTCACCTGCGTATCGGAATTCACCGTGACGGTAGTCGCCTTCACTCCGCCAAACGTCACTTTCGTGGTCTGCGCAAGTCCGGTTCCGGTCAGCGTGACAGGCGTTGTCACTGGACCGCTGGGCGGACTGAAGCTGGCGAAAGTCGGCGTGACGCGGAACGCCTCGTTGCTTTTCAACGTCGTCGCGCCTGTAGTCACGGTTACTTTTCCCGTCAGGGCTCCGGCGGGCACCGTGGCATTGATGAACGTCGTACCTTGGGGGGGGAATGACGCTGCCACTCCGTCAAACTTCACCACCGAAGAACTGCTGAAGCCCTGGCCCAGGATGCCGATCTCGGCGCCCTCTTTGCCGGACGTGGATACCAGACCGGCAAGCGCCGGCGCGCCGACGTCCAGGCTGAAGAAAACGCCGCAGCCATGACCGGCGCAGACGCTGAAGTCGCCGCCGCTAAAGGTGCAGCCATAGAGCAGGCCGTTGGTGTGTTGTCTCAAAGGGGACTGCGGATTGTCGCCGTCCGTGGTGTCCGTAAAACTGTAGAGCGTAGTGAAAATCCCGGTGTTTACATCCACGCTATAAATCGTGCCATAGTTTCCGGAGTTTACGGATCCTGTCACGCCGTACAACAGCCCATTCGAGGCCTGAATCAGGCCGGAGCTGGGGCCGTCCCCATCTCCGTTAGATAGATTAAGATTGTGGACAACGCTGTAGTCGCCGCCGGGTGTAATTTTGAAGACCACTCCGTTGCCGATGCTACCCCCTCTATAGGTAGTGCCGTAGAAGTTACCGTCGTTGGCTTGGATCAGCGCGTAAAAAGCCGCGGACCCGTCGGTGCCCGCGAAGTTGTGGAGCACGTGCACCGCGCCGGACGGAGTCATTTTGAAGATAACTCCAACATTGCTCGTTCCCCCGGCAACGGTAACGCCATAGAAGTCTCCATCGGTACCTTGGACCAGAGGCGCGGTGACGTTCTGGCCGTCGGCGCCGGTGAACGTATGGATCGTGGTGAACGCCCCGCTAGGGGTGACAGTGTACACCGTACGGTTGCTACCGTTGTTTTCGGTGGGTGTCGTCCCATAAAAGACGCCGTTCGCGGCCTCTATCGGCGCCGAGTAGGGATCGGACCCGTCACCAGTATTCGTGAAACTGTGAAGTATGGTCTCGACGCCCGCCGGCGTTACCTTGTACACCTGTCCGCAGCCGGCATCTCCGCAACCGCCGGGGCCACCATCCTGATTTGTGCCATAGAAGCTCCCATCGGTGCCCAGCGTCGCGCCACTGATCACGCCATAACCAATGTTGGCAAAGATATTCACCGTTCCCGAGGGCGTAGCCTGGAATAACGCCCCGGAAATGGACGTGGAGTACAGGTTGCCATCGCGTCCCTGGGCAGTTGCCCAAGCCTCCGGATCGTTAAACCCGGTATTACCGCCAGGGAAATCGTAAAGGGTGGTGGGGGTTTGGGCCTGCGCCGGGATGGCCGCTCCGGCAAGGGCGAGCACAACCACCGCGGCCACAGATGCCGCCATCATTCGAAAAGGCTTATTCATACGAATCTACACTACTTCATTCCAGTGGGCGCCCGCGGCAGTAACGGTACCCTCATTACCAACATCCACCGTCGGGTTCCCCGCTAATAGTGAGTCTGCCGAGAGCTCCTCGTTTATAATGAGCAGAGTTGCCCTTCGGAGCAAAGAACAATAAGCGGCCACGAGCGGCCATTCACGGCCAATGGGACCCAAACGATATCCCCAGCCCATCAACCGCCCCCCGGAATCCAATCGGCGCCTGGATTCCTGGAAGGAGATCGCTGAATTCCTGCGCTCCGGCGAACGGACCGTCAGACGTTGGGAACCCGAGCGCGGCCTGCCCGTCCATCGGATGCCTGGAACCGGGCGCGGCAGGGTATTCGCTTACACCGCCGAGTTGAGCCGATGGTTGGAGGCGGGCGGGCCGGATCCTGCCGCACCGCCGCCGGCGGTCATTTCCTCCCGGCCCCAGCGCCGCGCGCGGCTGGTTGCCTCGGTAGCCCTGCTGAGCCTGCTTGGCGCCATCGTCGCGGCGTACCGCTGGACACGCTGGGCCGAACGAACTCCCACCCAGCCGGTCCTGCGGCAACTCACCGCCAATCCGACCGAAAACTGGCTGGCGGGCGCCGCCATTTCTCCAAACGGCAAGCATCTGGCCTTCCTGGACCGCACTGGGCTGTGGGTGCGTTCGATCGATTCCGGCGAAACCCATCCCCTTGCCGTGCCACCGGAGTGGATCCCCGGCAACATTACCGGGCTGCGCTGGTTCCCCGATGGCGGCAAGCTGATCGCCGCCGTACGCGCTGCCCGACAATACGATATTTGGGCCATCACCACGGTGGGCCAAGCCCCTCCGCGCCTCATCCAGCACGCCGGACTTTGGCCAGCCATCTCACCGGACGGACGGTCCATCGCTTTTCAGAACGGCGATCCCCAACTGCGCGGAAAGGACTTGTGGGTATCCTCCATCAACGGCGAGCCGCCGCGCAAGCTGCTCGACGCCGAAGACGGAGAGCAGGCCCTCAGCCCCGTCTGGTCCCCCGATGGACGCTGGATCGCCTACCTGAGAGGTCGCGAAAGCAAGACGGAAGGCGGCCAGTTTGACCGTACCGCGGCCATCGAAATCCGGCCGGCGGCCGGCGGGCCGGCCCGCACCCTTGTCTCTGGGGCGAGTCTGCCCGCAGCGACGTCGCTCTATTGCATGCACGGTCGAGGCTGCCTGAGTTGGTCGCCGGATGGGCGCCTCTTTTTTCCCGCCAGCGACCGTACCGGAACCCAACTGACCCGCTACGGATACAGCATCTGGGCAATCCCGGTCGACGTTCGCAAGGGCGAAGCGGCCGGGAAGCCGGCGCGGCTGGCGCAGTGGGCGGACTTCTATCCGAATTGCCTGACACTCACCGCGGACGGAAAGCGCCTGGCCTTCCTGAAAAGCCGTATCCAGCTTGACGTGTACGTAGGCGAGCTGGGCAGCGATGGCAACAGCCTGGGCCCGCCCCGCCGCTTGACGCTCGACAATCGGGGCCTCGGCAGCACCCCCGACTCCTGGACCGCCGACAGCCGGGCCATCCTCTTTACTTCCGATCGCAACGGCAAGGAGGAGATATTCCGCCAGGTTCCGCACGAAAGCCTGGCCCAAGCCGTAGTGCAACTTCCCGGAGATCAGCCGAGCGATGCCCTGCCAACCCCGGATGGCGCCTGGATTCTGTACCACGATCACGCCGGTTCCGCATCCCAGCGTCTGATGCGCCTGCCGATGGCCGGTGGATCACCCGAGCAGGTGCTCGCGTTGCCGGCTGCCGAGAGCTTCGACTATCGATGTCCCGTAAAGATCGTCGCCTGCGTATTGAGTCAGAAACAAGGGCGCGAGTTGCTGTTCTACTCGCTGGATACTGTGCGCGGGAAAGGGCGTCTGCTGGGGAAGACCGACCGCTGGGCTCCCCGGATGCTTACCTGGGCCTGGGATGTTTCGCCGGACGGTTCCCGCGTGGCGGTGCTGGGCTCCGGTGACGATATACTGATCCTGGCGAATGGCGCTTGGCATGAAGTTCCGGTGGCCGCGCGCTGGCAGGCAGACTATATAGCCTGGACGGCGGATGGCGACGGCTTCTTCGTGACCTCTTTCACGCTCGACTTATTGCACGTCACCACGGCAGGCAAGGTGACTGTTTTGAGCCATAACGATCGCGCCCAATGGCCTGCGTGGCCGGTTCCGTCTCCTGATGGCAAGTACCTGGCGTTTCAGGCTCAGACCTACGATTTCAACGCGTGGATGATCGAGAATCCTTAGGCTTAGGCCAGGGTGGGACAGGCTTCAGCCTGTCTCTCGACTTTCTACATTTGCCGAATCGACAACTGGAGGGCGGGCTTTAGCCGGCGCGGGGCTTGAGCCCCGCTGGTAGCACAAGCTCAGTTCACCATCGTAGTAGCCGTGGCTGAGTTGTTCGTGGTGTTGGCGTCGAAGACCAATGAACCGACGCTGGCTGTGTCGGTCACGGTCTTGCCGGATTTGGCGGCCACCTTCACCACCATGCTTACGGTAAACCCGCTGCCATTGGCGAGCGACGGCACCGTACAGGTCAGCGTGCCGCTGGCGGCGCCGGCAGCCGGCTTCTTGCAAGAGCCGGCCGTGGTAGCCGCGCTGACGAACGTAGTCCCCGTGGGCACGCTGTCGCTGAGCGTGACTACCTCCGCCGTATTGGGCCCATTGTTGGCGACAGCGATGGTGTAAGTCAGGTGCGCCCCGCTAAGAACCGTCGTCGGCGCCGAGTCGGTTACGGCCAGGTCTGCCTGGGTAAGTGCGATGCGGGTCGCGAAGCCGTCCTCCAAGCCGCCGCCATAAGTGGTTTCCACGGCGCCCGTGGTGGTCGGAAACGATGCGCCGGTAAGACCGGCTGCATAGATGTTGCCATAGTTATCGGCGTGAATCGAGTAACCTGCGTCGCCGCTGCCGACGCCGAGCCCGGTCGAGAACAGCACTTCCGACGCAGTCTTGTTGAACTCGGTGACAAAGACGCTACTATCGTCGCTGGGAACCTGGATCGGATTGACGGTTGGAAATGTGGCGTCGTTCGTAGCTCCAGTGACATACGCATTGCCGGCTGAATCCACGCTTACACCATAACCGGTTGCCGCGCCGTTGCAGGCCGTGCCATTCAGGAAAGTCGAATGTTCGAGTGAGGAGCCGGTGGAATTGAGCTTGGCCAGGAAAGCGTTTGAGGTGTTGCAGCCGGTCGCCTTCGGGTCGGCCTTCTGATAGGCGCCGGCGGTGGTCGGGAAGTCCGTGGAGCAGGCCGACCCGGTGACGTAGATGTCGCCGGCAGTATCCAGCGCAATCCCATTTACGCCGTCCTGCAGGGGGCATGCGATCCCGTCGGGGCCGTCACCGTTGCCGCCCAGAAATGTGGAGAAAAGCAGCGACGCGGCCCCGCTCTGGCTGGGATCGAAGCCTACCACGACGCCGTTCTGCCGGTCTTGATTCAAACAAGCTGCGCAGGCCGTCTGATAGGCTCCCGTGGTGGTAGGGAAGTCGCTGGCAGTGGTTTCGCCGCCCATATAGGCCTGGCCCGCGCTATCTACGGCAAGAGAGAAGAAGTATTCGACCCCGCCCGTCCCCGCGACGTTGTATGGCGCGCCGAATAGCGTGGAGTACAGCAGGGTGGTTCCGTCCGCGCCGCTGACCACGGTGAAGGCCTGATGCGTGGCAATCTGCCAGCCGTTGGCGGGCGGCGCCGTCTCATAACCGGTCCCGGTCACAGGCCAGGTAAAGGTGACTTGAGGGTTGCCTGTGCATTGGGTATCGTATTGCGGCGTGGAGGTGGTATTCACGGCCAGGTACACATCGCCGGCGCTATTCAGCGCCATGGCGGCGATGTTATCGTTTCCGCTGCCGCCGATGAAGGTCGACCAGACTAAGGCGGATCCCGTGGGATTCAGTTTCGTAATGAAACTTCCGTAGTTCCCGGAGGCGAAGTACGGGCCGCCCTGACAGGTGGATTCGGTGACGAAGACGCAACTGCCCATATTGATTTTGATGGGCGCGCAAATCGAAGAGTTTGTAACCGGAAAGTCGGGAGATAGAGTTTGGCCAGCCACCACCACGTTGCCGGCCGAGTCGACCGCGACGCTCTTGGGTGCATCCTCGTAACTTCCGCCCAGATAGGTGGAGAAAATCAGGGCGCTGCCGGCGGGGTTCAATTTCGAAACGAAGACATCCGCGCCGGAGCCGGATTCGTCGCCCTCGCAGTATGTCCCCGCGCCGTGACCCGGCGGGGTGGGACGGTACGATCCGCTGGTGGTGGGGAAATTCGCCGAACACGTGTATCCCGTGACGTATGCGTTCCCGGATTTGTCCGTGGTTACGGCCGCGGCATAGTCGTCATTGGAGCCGCCCAGGAAGGTGGAATAGGCCAATACCGGATCGACCACCAGCGGGCGCGCGTGATCGTAAGATGCCACCTCGAAGGTTACATGACCGTGGTCCGCGTGGTAGCTGCCATTCACTTCCTGGCGCGCAGCGTCCGCAGCCTTGGGCTGGTAGACCACCGGCTTGTGAAATCGGATCTCCTCGCCTGCCGCCTGCAGCACCAAATCGCCCGAAGCCGGATCGACAGAAGTGCGTTCGGCCCCTTCGACGGACAACCGGATGGCGTCCGGAGTGGCTCCCGGCGCGAGCACGAAATCGTATTCAAGCTGCCGCTGGTTGCCGTAAAAAACCAGGTCGATGCCCGGGTAAACCTGCTGGTACCGTACCGTCGAATACGTGGCGACGTTGGCGCGCCACTTGGCGCGGTCTTTACCTATGAAGTAGTTGACTGCTCCCGGCAGCGGATCGCCTCCGGTCATCTTGACGGTCGGATTGCCGCCTTCCAGACGCAGGCGCAGGTCGGCTGCGGCTTCCAGTTCGGGCTCGGTTACGGGCGGCCCGGGCTTGTCGAGGCGGATCTGGCGCCGCACTTTCCGCAGTGAGAGGGTTGCGCCATCCGGGGTGAGGAAGACGGTGTAATCCTTGCCGCGCGAAAGAAACTTCACCTCGACAGGCTGTTGTCCCTGGTTGGCTTCAAACTGCAAGGGAAGCTTCGCATAGGAGTTGTCGATGTGGGCGCGAGTCGCAGCATCCTGGGCGCCGCTCGCGGCGCGCAGCTTCGGTGTCCATAAGGGTAACAGCGTCGCGGTCACGGCGGCGATGCGAGTCATAACCCGGAACGTCTTCATTAGATTGCCTCCTCTTTTTGCGGCGTGGCCGCGCGGCAGCAGTAGCCGGTCCGGTACCTCTTGAACCCGGATCCCGCCGCCGTCATCGTTTATAATGAGGTCAGTCAGCCCCCCGTGCAAAAGGCCATGACAGGCCATGACGGGCCATTTCAGGCCTATGGGACCAAATCGTTACCCGCAGCCCATCGACCGCCGTCCGGAGGCCAATCGGCGGTTGGATTCCTGGAAGGAAATCGCCGCGTTCCTGGATTGCGGCGAACGGACTGTGAAGCGATGGGAAACCGAACGCGGCCTGCCCGTCCATCGCATGCCCGGCAGCGGCCGGGGACGGGTATCCGCATATACCGCCGAGCTTAGCCGGTGGTTGGAGGCCAGCGGGGCCGATCAAGCGGCACGCGAGCCAGATTCGCAGCCGCCGGAGACCGCTCCAGTGCCTCTCCCGGCAATCCGGGCGCGCCGCTCCATCTGGTGGGTGGCGGGTCCGCTTGTGTTGCTGAGCCTGGCTACAGTAGTCCTGTTACTCAACCGGCGCCAGCAGCCTATCGCCGGCGTCCGTCCGGCCAAAGCCGGCGCTGAAGATCTTTACCTGCAAGGCCGGTTCTATTGGAACAAGCGCACGCCGGAAAGCCTGCGCACGGCAGTGGATTATTTCGCGCAGGCGATCGTGCGCGACCCCAACTATGCCAGTGCGTATGTGGGCCTGGCGGATTGTTACAACCTGCTGCGCGAGTTTTCGGCCATGCCGGCCAACGATGCCTATCCCAAGGCGCTGGACGCGGCGCGCAGGGCGGTGCAACTGGACGACGCTTCGGCGGAAGCCCACAATTCCCTGGCGTTTGTCTCGTTCTATTGGAACTGGGATGCCACGCTGGCGGACCGCGAATTCCAGCGCGCAATCCAACTAAACCCGAATTACGTTCTGGCGCACCACTGGCGGGCCAATTTCCTGATGACCATCGGCCGCCTGCCGGAAGCTCTCGATGAGATCGAGATCGCCCGCAAGCTGGATCCTACGTCCCACGCCATCCTGGCCGACAAAGGACTGCTGCTGTTTCGCATGCGCCGTTTCGGTGAAGCGATGACGTTGCTGAAACAGATTGAGGCCCAGGAGCCGCAGTTTTCCAGTAGCCACTTCTATCTGGCCGCCGTGTATCTCTCGATGAAGGACTATCCGGCGTATCTGGCCGACATGCGCGAGCTGTACACGCTCACACAAGATAGCCAGGGGTTGGCCGTCGCGGCGGCGGGCGAAAAAGGCTTGGCGGCGGGCGGCTATGAGGGGATGTTTGAAGGCATCCTGGCGGTGGAAAGGCAACTCTACGCCAAAGATCGGTTGCCGGCCTACGCGCTGGCCGAAACATACGGCCGGTTGGGGCGGAAGGCCGAAACGCTGACCTGGTTGCGGAGGGCCCTGGAACGTATGGAGCCGGCGATGGTTCCGCTGCGCGTGGACGAGGCCCTCGACTGCGTAAGGGGGGATGCGGCGTACCGGGAAATTGTGCGGCGGTTTGACCTGGGCGCGCACCGGTGACGGGTCGAACCGAAAAGGCTCTGCCCGCGGAACGCTGTCCACGGCCAACTTCAAGAGAGCCGTTTCCTCTGGCCCGGCGATAGGCGTCGGATGAAGACGCCGTGGTCGATCTACTAGTTCACAGGCTGAAGCCCGTGCTACCTCAATTCAAGAAGTAAGTGCGATACAGCGTGTCGCGCTGCTTGGGAATGAACCCCGCGTCGCGGATGATGCGGCGCAGTTCTTCTTCGCTGGCCTGGTGATGCGCGCCGGCCGCGGAGACCACGTTCTCCTCGATCATGATACTGCCCACATCGTTACCGCCGAAGCGCAGGCCTAGCTGACAGGTCTTCAGCCCTTGCGTGACCCAGGACGACTGGATGTTCTCGATGTTATCGAGATAAATGCGGGAAATCGCCAGGTTCTGCAGGTACTCGACGGCGGTGGCTTCTTCATGTACGAAATGCCCGAGCGAGGTATTCTCGCGCTGGAACGTCCAGGGAATGAAGGCTGTGAAGCCGCCCGTATCTTCCTGTATCTCACGCACGATGCGCAGGTGGTTCATGCGCTGTTCCAGCGTCTCGCCGCAGCCGAACATCATGGTAGCCGTGGTGCGCATGCCCAGCGCGTGGGCGGTGCGATGCACGTCGATCCATTCCGAGGTCGAGCACTTCAGCCGGCTGATGCGGTGGCGGACGCCATCGTCCAGAATCTCCGCGCCGCCGCCGGGGATCGAATCAAGACCCGCATCGCGCAGCCGGGCGATGGTATCGCGCAGGCTCAAACCGCTGACTTCGGCGATATTGGTAATCTCCGGCGCCGAGAAGCAATGCAGGTGAATCGTGAAGCGTTGCTTGATGGCGCGCAGCAGGTCTTCGTACCACTCGATCTTCAGGTCCGGATGCAGGCCGCCCTGCATCAGCACGCCGGTGCCGCCCAGGTCGAGCGTTTCCTGGATCTTGGCAAAAATTGTTTCGTGGTCGTGGACGTAGCCTTCGGCGTGGCCCATGGGCCGGTAGAACGCGCAAAAACTGCAATATTCCGTACAGAAGTTCGTGTAATTGATGTTGCGGTCGATGATGTACGAAACCACACCTTCCGGATGGCGCCGCTTGCGTACGGCGTCGGCAGCCATGCCGATACCGATCAGGTCGTCGGAACGGAACAGGTCGAGAGCTTCGTGGTAGGAGATCATTATCGGGCTAGGCGGTCATGGTGAGGACTTGCTGCGCGCCCTGTGCGAAAACATACGCGCCGAAGAGCGGCTTGGGTTCGCCTTTGCCCCAGCGCTGGGCTTGATATTTCGCGCGCAGGAATCGAACATCCGGGTGAGCGCGCAGGTCGACCAGGATCTGATACGTGCCGCAATAGAATTTCTGCGGGAAGGAGACGATGGGTTTGGCTCCCCACTCGACATTGTCCGCGGAACCCCAGATGGAAACATCCAGGCTTTCCTGCTCAATGATGCGAGTGATGCCGAGTGTGAGAAGGATCGGAACGCCCCGGGAATCGCCGAGGTCCACGTCGGGGCCTGCGCCGGCCTCGCGGATGGTCGTTTCGGGAAGTAGGAAACCTGGCAGCATACAGCACTCCTATCGTCGTGTTTCTAGAGTTTCGGCTCCTTAATGTAGTGGGTTGCCTAAATTAAGATTCGCACATTTTTTGTTAAAAAGGAAGGCGAATTGGGTGAATTGTCGGTTACGCGGTGGGGGCTGGCCCGTTTGACGGACCGGGCGCTTCCGCCGTGCGCTGGGCGTCCGGCTCGCGGGAGCTTTGTTGGCATAGAGTTGGCGATATACCGTAGCGTTTCTCAACACCGCCTCCACATACTCCCGCGTCTCCGTAAATGGGATGGATTCCACAAATTCAGCCGGCTCCTGGTACTGGTTCCACGTAATCCAGTCGTTCACGCGCGACTTCCCCGCATTGTAAGACGCCAGCGTCTCCTCCCATTTGCCGCCCCACTGATCGAGCAGCCCACGCAAGTAGGTTGTGCCCAGCTTCAGGTTGATAGCCGGCTGGAACAGAGATCGATTGCTGAAATGTTTGATCCCCGCGCGGCGAGCCAGTGCTCGGCCGGTGGCCGGCTCCACCTGCGTGAGTCCGTAAGCGTGCTTGGGGGAAAGCGCCTGCGGGTCGAATTCGGATTCCTGCCGGATGAGCGCCGCCACCATGTAAGGGTCCAGGTTCTGCTGTTTGGCGTCGCGCACCAAGTCCTGCTCGTAAGGCAAAGGGAACAGCAGTTGCCAGAACGCCGGCGGCGCGTCTTCCAAGGATAGCGAGAGGTAATCCGGCGCGGCGCTCTTGATATTCCGCAACCGTTCGTGCGGCGTTTTGCCGCTGTGCGCGAGTTCCATCGCCAATAGGTAAGGCTGGCCGCCGTTGCGTACTCCGAAGCGCAACTCGGCTTGGGCCAGATCCGGCAATCCGGCGGATGCCAGCAGCCGCGCGCGGACGATGCGCAAGGCGGTTTCGGCATCCGGCGCGCTCGCCACCCCAGGCTTGTGCGGCGGGAATTCGATGGGCCGGAGGAACTTGGCGGTCTTATCCGAAGGACCCGCCGCCACGATGTTCGGCTGGTGCATCCGCTCGCGGGCCAGGATGCCGTAATAGTAGTTCGGAAACTGCGCCGAGAGCCGGGTATAGAAGGTGCGGGCGGCAGGATAGTCGGCGTCCGCTTCTGCCAGGCGGCCCAGAAAATAGAGCGCGGCACTGGCCGAGGGGTGCCCGGGGTACCTCTGCAAATGCTCGCGCAGCAATTCGCGCGCGTCGTGCCGGCGGCGGATGTAGGCCGCCCAGGCGACCCGCCAATGGCTGGATGCGGCTAGCGGCTGATCGGGAAACGACTCGTAAACGGCCTTGTACAGCGGTACGTATTTTTCGGGCTGGTTGGTCACCAGGAACCGATTCGCCGCGGCCGTCAGCGCCTTATAGCGCCACAGGGAATCGCCGTACTTGGCGAGTTTCTTGACCGCCTCCATCATCTGGTCTTCGTCGTTCAGCTTGCGGGCGCATTCGGCGATGTAATAAAGGCGCCCGGCGTTTGCCTCCGGATGCGGTTCCGGGTCGGAGATTTCCAAGCCGCGCAGTCGCGAATAGGCGCCGGAAACGTCGCCTGCAAGATATTGGGCGGCGCCTATGGCCACGCGGGCTTGGTCGCGTTCCGGGCCGCTGAGCTGCGGCACCAGCGCTTCGAACTCCGATCGCGCGCGCGTGTATTCACGCTGGGCCAGCAGCTTGTGGCCGCGCTCGATCATGGCTTGCGGCGCCGGTGCGGGATAGGCCGCTCCCATGCCGTCGCGCAGGGTGATGAGCGCGGCGGCGGCGCGCGTGGCCGGATCGCCAGTGGGGTATTCGTAGTAGACCCGCTGATAGTATTGCGCGGCGTGCGGCAGGTCGCGGGCGGCTTCGTAGGCTATGGCCAGCGCGAGGTCGGCATCCGGCTGCGGAAGGTCGAAGTAGCGTTCCCGCAGCATGCGCACGGCTTCCTGGGCGGCGCCGGAAGCTGCCAGGCCACGCGCCTGCAGCACGATGGATTTGGCGTCGAACGGGGAGCGCAGCGGCACGCTCCGCACCACGGCCGCTTCGCGCGCCGCGGCGGCGTTGTCTTGGGTTTCCGCATGTGCCGCGGCCAGGTAATACGCGGTGTAGTCCGCCAGCTTGGGAAGGCGCGGCTGGGCCGCGGCCAGATGCAGAATGGCATCCGGGAAGCGCTTCTGCTCGAATGAAACCACGCCCAGGGTGAGATACGCCAATGCGCCGTTGACGTCTTTGTGAGTGGCCGCGAACCTTTGCAGCATCTTGGCGTGGGCGGGGGTGGGGGATTCGCGGTAGGCGCGGCCGAGGGATTCGGCGGTTTGCGCAAAGGCCGCGGCCGCCAGGAGGCAGATGGCTACTGAGCCGCGCACGGCTACCGAGCCCCGCCCGTCTACCGAGCCGCGCCCGTAAGGAAGCGGTCTGTCAAACCAGACGCCCAGGATATTCTCCTCCCAACCAGGCAGGATTGTCATTCGCCAATGTGCGCACCAGTTCCAAATGAAGATAATCGACCATGGTCTTGCTGGCCGTGACGAACGTTTGCCGGAACGCCTCGCGGCCTTCATCGATGGGCTCTCGCAAGGCGGAGTACAGATCTACCTGCGCGCGTCCGGCTTTCACGGCATCGGGCCGGTACAAGCGCATTTCCGCGACCTTAACGCGGGCGAAGCGCTGCGCGCGCAGATGCAGTTGGCGGTCGGCCGGGCTCAGATCGTCCCAATCCGGGGCGGCGCTGGCGGAGACAGCGGAGGCCGGCTCAATGTGCACCAAATCCGGAGGCAGGTGGGATAGGCTTTCTGGCCTGTCGCGTCGCCTGGCGGGACGTTGTCGCGCCTCCATCACCGCGGCTGTCACCTGCGCCAACAACTCCAGAGCCGCGGCGTCGACCGCGCCCGTGGCGTACAGCATCCCGACCGTGGTTTGATCCACCGTCAGCGGGAATAGGTAGGCCTTATCGCCCGGCGCGTGGCCGAACGCTTCCACCACGGCTGGCGAGACCTCGGCGGCGGAGCAAAGCGCCACAACCGGCTCACGTGAATCAATGCCGCCGGCAAAGGCCGCCGCTTCGGCTGCGGGAAAACGAATCTCGCGAAAGCGCGCTGCCGCATCGCTGGCCGCGCCGCGCAGGCGCTCTCCGCCGATGGTGTTCTCTCTGACGTGAAAGACGCCGCAAGCATTGGCGAACGGGACCGAAGCGTCGCATAAGATGGCGGCCATCTCGGGGAAGGCCGCGGCCTGGCGCAAGCGCCGCACCGCCTGGTTCAAATGTTCGGCCAAGGCCCGCTCCGCGGCTTGCACGCTGGTGGAGACGCGCGCTTCCGTTTCGGTTTGGAACAACTGCTCGAGCTCGGAGAACAAGCTACGCAGGGAGGGCGAGGGCGCGGCGGTGGACATCCTGCAACGATTCTACCAGTGGGACAGGCTCCCCGGCCTCTCACTGGACTTTGGCCATTTTTTTCAGTGATCGGCAGTCGTGGCGCAGGCCCGTGGCCGGCCGGCGGCCTCTCGGGCCGCCCACGCGCCAGCGCGTGTCTTTTCATGCGCCGTTGCGGCCGCGGAACGCCAACCGGAAACCCGTCGCGCCGTGATATCATCGACAAAACGTATGCGCCCTAACCGCACGCGTTCATGGCCGGACCTCACCGGGACGGCGTCGCTATACTGCCTCTTGCGAGCCCCCGTTCGGAATAGAGAAAGGAGATGAAATCGGATGGCCAGGATCCATGTGCTAACCGCAATAGGGACGTTTGCGCTGTCGATGCCGGCTTTCGCCGCGGTGCAAATTCAATCTGTGACATCTTCGCCCACGCCGCCCCAAGTGATCGGTACCACGATCCAGTGGACAGTCGCGGCCACGGATACTAATGCAGGGCCGTTAACTTTCCAGTTCAACGCAGCTCCGCCAGGTGGACAGATGGCCATGGTTAAGGATTTCAACCTGGGGACTTATAGTTCCGGCACATGGACTGCGCAGACATTCGTCTGGACGCCAACCGGGATCGAAGGCGCCTACCAGATCCAGGTGGTCGCCAAGGACTTCGTTTCCGGGGAAACAGCTACGTCCATCGCCAGCTTCCAGGTGAATCCGCTGGTGACCGGCACGCGGCCAGTGGCGGTAGCGACGGCTAACCCGCTGGTGGCATTGTTCAGTGCGCCACCGTGTCCGGCGGGCGGCAAAATGCGTGTCAAGTTTACGGAAAGCAAGGCCACCACGGGGACAACGACACCCTGGACTCCTTGCAACGCCTCCAATACGACGACTTTCGAAATTGCCGGGATGCACCAGAGTTCCTGGTACCACATGTTCAGCCAGACAGACGTGGCCGGCAAAGTGACGGATGGACCAATCATAGGATTCAAGACCGGAGCTCTTCCAACCAACAGTCCTTTCCCTGAATTCACTGTAGCCGTACCGGCCGGCTCCGGGGCGGATACGAGCGATCATATACTTCTCGAAGGCCCCACATTGCCCGGCCAATCGATTGGTTACCCGGAGGTCGCGACGGACTTTTCGGGCCAGATTCTTTGGTACTACTACCCCGCAACCAAGTCGGACCTATTCACCCGCCCCCTCGAAAACACGATTCTGACCATTCAGGGCGGTCCCGCTTGGAATCCGGCCACGCAGCTCCTGCAATTGCTGCGCGAGGTCGACTGGGCGGGTAACCTCGTAAGGGAAACCAACACGGGTGTAATCCAGCAGCAATTGCTGGCGCTGGGAGCGACGGATGCGCAACCGTGCACAGCCATCTCCAAGCCGGCCCCAGTGGGTTCGGCTTGCCTGGACGATTTCGATCATGATTTCATCCAAACTCTGCCCAACGGTTACAGCGCGGTGATCGCGGACGTTGAAAAAATCTACCCGGCGGGAACCCAGGGCGACACCAGCGGCCTACCAGTCGACATTATAGGGAACATGATCGTAGTGCTCGATGAGAATTGGCAGGCTGTCTGGTATTTTGACGCGTTTGAGCACGCGAATGGACCGCCTCAATTGGATATCAACCGGGCGGCCGTGCTGGGGGAGACTTGCGCGGTGAACCAATCCGGCTGTCCGCCCGTGTCGCTCCTGGGCAACGGCATCGCGCCTTTAGCCCGCGACTGGCTGCATGGCAACAGTCTGTACTACTGGCCGGCCCCGCAGGACGCCGGTACGAAGGGGGATTTGGTCTGGTCGTCGCGTCACCAGGACTGGGTGATGCGTGTCGATTATCAAGACGGGACTGGCGCCGGGAATATTCTGTGGCGGATGGGCCTGGACGGCGACTTCGGCTTCAACAACCTCTATAACGATCCCTGGCCGTGGTTCTCGCACCAACACGAGGCGGCCTTTGAAAGCACAGGCGTCTTCGACCTGTTCGACAACGGCAATACGCGGCTCGCTCAGTTAGGCAGCGACTGCGGGCCGAGTGACTGCGACAGCCGGGGCATGGCACTGACCGTTGACGAATCCGGCATGCAGGTTACCCCCGTGTTGAGTGTGGACCTGGGGGTATATTCGTTTGCGTTGGGAAGCGCTCAATTGCTGGGCGACGCCAACTACTTCTTCCTGGCGGGGTTCCTACAAAACACAACCGGCTATGCCATCGAGATTCTGCCCACGCCCGGCACCATCACCGGCACCCAGGTATTCAGCCTGGAGGGCACCATCGCATACCGCGCGTGGCGGATGACTAGTATGTACACGCCGCCGATCTCATAGCTGAGACAAGCGCGTCAATTCATGAAACCCGATATACCCTCCGCGCCGCGTTGCGACATAAGAGTGGAGACGCCGAAGGGCTTGGGGCGACGGATCGCGGCACGCGGATAAAACACTCACACACAAGTTGGCCGGATGCTGACCAGAGTACACCCACAGCGGCGCCCGCACAGTGCGGCCGTAAGCGATATACTTCAATTTTTGGACAAGCAATGAACTTACCCGAGAGCAGGACTTTGCAGCCTCGCCTAATACGGTGACTATTCCGGCCACAAGAACATGGGGCGGGTTCCCGCCCTGCGCCGAGCCTCTGGCGGGGCTGAAGGACCGGTGGCCGGCTCTATCATGACCCCGACATCCCGAATTGGAGCGCGGGCCGCCGCCGCCCGCCGGCCGCGAGGAATGATCGGCGCCGCGATTCCCCTCGGCATACTTCTCCTCGGGCTTGCCCTGGTGCATTACCGCTTTGTTTTGGGACGCGGCACACAGATTCCCGGCGGCCGCATTGACACGGCCTTCCTCCACTACGTGCTGGAACACGAATACCAATGGCTGCATGGAGGCATTGTGCACCAGAGCTTTTGGGACCCTGCCTTCTTCTATCCCCAAAGAAACTCGCTGGCTTACTCGGAACTCCTGATTGGCGTGCTCCCCTTTTACGCCGTCTGGCGCGCTCTGGGCTTCGATCCCGGCGGTTCCTACCAACTCTGGTTCGTTTCGCTCTCCATCCTGAACTTCCTCGCCATGTACGGGTTCCTGCGCAAGGTCATGGAGCTGCGCGGGCTGCCGTCGGCGTTAGGCGCTTACTTCTTCGCCTTCGGAAGCCCCCGGGTGAACGAACTGCAGGCTGAGCACGCCCAACTCTGGTTTCAGTTTTATGTGGTGCTGGCCGTGTGGTTCCTGATCCGTTTCCTGCAACTGCGCACAGACGCGCCGCGCGGAAAGGCAGTGCTGTGGCTTTCTTTGGCCAGCGCCGCGGTCGCACTCCAATTGATTTCGTGCTTCTATTTTGGCTGGTTCCTTTGTTTCTCGCTGATGGTGGCACTGGGGGTGAGCCTGATCGCGCGCGGGCCGCGCCAGGCTTTGTTTGGGCAAGTCCGCCGCTTCTGGCCTGCCCTGATCGCCGCCGCCGCCGTGTTCATTTGTCTCACCGGTTTTACCCTGGAACATTACCTCGCCGCCGCCGGTAAACTCAACCTGCGGGGCGCCGGCCCGGACGCTATGATTATGCCCACCCTGGGTTCCTGGATCTATGCAGGCGATAACAATCTTCTGTATTCCTGGATCCGCTGGTTTCCGCGAATCTCGCGCGTCGGAAGGTACTGGGAGCGGGCCAATGGCGTAGGCGTAATCACCGGAATTCTGGTGCTGGCGGGGGCCATTTGGTTCCGCCGCCGTCCCGTGTTTCGCCCCATCTTTCTGGCATCCGTCGTCGTGCTTGCACTCACTTTCACGCTCCCCGGCGGCTGGACCCTTTGGCAGGCCGTATACCGCTCCGTTCCAGCAGCCCCTGCCGTGCGGGTCGTCGCGCGATGGGGTGTATTTCTTCTCTTCCCATTCAGCATCGCGCTGGCCGCCTGCCTGGACAGAATCTACGCAAGCCGCGGGTGGGCGCCCGCGGCACTGCTGGGCGCGGTGGTCGTGCTGGAGCAGTTCAACTTCATACAGCACTATGACTTTCAAGCCTTTCAGCGCCGCGCGCTGAATTACATCGCCCAACTGAAGCCGCAATGCAACTCTTTCCTGGTTAGCGGCGCCTCCGACCGTCCGTCGGAAATCATGGAATTGCAAGTTGCCTCCATGTGGGCGCAACTCGTCTCCGGCGTGGCCACGGTCAATGGCTATTCCGGATACTTCCCCGAAGGGTATCCATTTCTTGCCCCCGTAGCCACCGGCGTGGATTATGCCCACACACTCGATGGGATCTCCAAATGGCAAAAACGCAGCCCGGCCGAGTTACTCACTTGTTGGCTCCGGCCAGACCCTGGCGCGCAGGCCGGGTCGTCCGCTCCGCTGCGGCTGGAGATCGTCTCGCCCGGCACGCCTTCGCCGGTCGAGAAGTTCGTCCGCTGGTCCTATGTCGGCATTCTGGGACGTTTGCCGCGGCCCGATGAAGCGGCCTCCGCCCAAGCCGCCCTCGATGGCCGGGACGGCGGCCGGGCGCGCTTAATCCTCAGTCTCATCCAAACGCCCGAAGCCCGGCGGGGAGCGTTTGCCGAGAAGGCCTATTTGAGTCTGTTGGATCGGGATGCGGACAAAGATGCATGGCGGTCTTTGTCGCCGCAGCTTGCCAGCGGCCGCATCACGGAGCAGGACGTGGCGGGCGGCATCCTGCGTAGCGAAGAATATCGGAACAGAAGCGCGCTTCCGGGCGGCTCTCTCCCGCACTTCGCGAGCCCGGCCGAAATTGCCGGTGAAATCGAGTCTGGCCCGCGGGGTAACCGAACGGCCATCGGATTGATGTACCTATATCTGTTGGGCCGTCCTCCAGTGCCGCGAGAAGCGGCTTTTTGGACGCGGCAACTCGATCGTGGCTTATCCAGCGTAACGCTGGTGGAATATATTCTGGACAGCCAGGAGTACGAAACGCTGGGCGGCGCCAACTGATCTCTCCGAATCCTCTATAGAATAAAGGTGGTTCAGTTGCACCGGAGGGCGGCCAATCGTGGCCGCAGCCACCTTTCAGGCGGCTCTTGTTTCTACGGCGCCTACCGTCAAGGCAGGATTGCCCAATACCTCTTACTTTCCCACTCCGGAACATCTGCATCAATTGTGCGGCAGACTCCAGTCCTGCGGCCGGCGTGCAACGCCGGCCCTCTTTGTGCTCGGAGGGGAAGAGCGGGTCCTGGAGGACCCGCGCAGACCTGGAGGTCTGCCCCACAAATTATGCGGCATTCCAGGTTGGGAAAAGTGAGCGGGCAAGGTCGTGCTCGCTTGCGGGCCAGCGCGGATCTGGCATTTTGGCTGCGCCGCCAATCTTTAAGGAACTAACCGGACGATATACCAGCAGCCTTCCTTGAGCCTTTCCCGCCCTTCCATTTTTATGTCGTGCTTAACCGGCGCAAAGGACCTGTAACGCCCAGCCAAAAGAAATCACTATACTTGATAAGGGTAACGCCGATGCTTCGCTATATTTGGTTTCCTGCCTGCGCTGCAATCTTGCTGATCCCTGCCGCCGCATCAGCCCAGCAAACGGCCGGCCAGAACGTCCCTGCCGCCCCAGCGGGCCTATCCATGTGGTTTTCGCTTGTCAACATCCCCGCCGTTCCAAATGCTCCGTTTAGCGCAACCACCATGATGGACAATACGCAAACGCTGGCGGATGGCGCCACGGTGACCACCAAAACGATGACCACGATTGCCCGCGACTCGAAAGGCCGCACGCACAATGAGAATCGCTATTATCTGACGCCGTCCGATAACGGCCAGGGGCGTATCCGCGACATCACCATTTTCGATCCCACGGCACGCATTAAGACTACGCTGACCCCCGCCACACTGCAGGCAGCCGTTTCCACTCTCCCTCCACCGCAACCGCGTGACCCTGCGCGGGCCGCTCGGCCGGGGAATCGGCCGGAAGACCTGGGCTGGTCCTCTATCGACGGCCTGATAGTGCACGGTTTCCTTGAATCCCGAACGATTCCGCAAGGCGCGGACCGGAACGATCGGCCGCTGACAATTACGGACGAGTATTGGTATTCCGACGAACTGCACATGAACATCACCTTGCGGCACACCGATCCGCGGTACGGAACCCAGTTCGTAACTCTCACCCAGTTGAGCCGTGACGAACCCGATGAGAAGATGTTTCAAGTCCCCGCGGAATATAAAGTGCGGGACGACAGCGAACTGATTCCGGCGCTTAAAAAGGAATGCGGAATCGTTAAGATGGTGCGCGCACGCCAACCGTCGGATGCCAATGGCGGTTACAAAACCGCCGAAACTCTGTGCGCCAGCCTGGAGGCACCGGCCGGGTCGTCGGATGAGGACGCCGAAGCCCGGACCGCGCACGATTTGTACCAGCTTTTGGCGCGTATGAACCTGCCGCCCGCCACCGCCGCGGACCGCTACGCGGCGCTGGTATCGGCCGCCGCCGCAAAGAGCGGTCTCGAACGATTCTACGCACTGGTGAATCTGGCCAAGGTGGCGTTTGAAACCGGCAACCTGGCCAAGGCTACCGCTCATGCCCAGGAACTATTGCGGATGGCGCCGCAGTTTCCTAAAGATTGGAATTACGGCAACGCCATCTACTACGGCCACTTCGTGCTGGGCCGGGTGGCGCTACGGCAGGGCAATACAAACGACGCGGCCAGCCAACTGTTGGCCGCGGGCGCCACGCCGGGGTCGCCACAGTTGAACAGTTTCGGCCCCAACCTGACACTCGCCAAAGACCTCCTCGCGCAAGGCCAGGCCCAACCGGTGCTCGAATACCTGGCCGCGTGCAAGAGTTTTTGGAAACTCGATTACGGCAAGCTCGACGAGTGGATCGGCGCCATTCGTGCCGGTGTCACACCAGACTTCAGTTCCAATCTGAACTACTAACCACGCCGCCTCTTAGGCCGCCATCGCGCTTGGCCCCGCTTGGCCTTTTGGTGGGGCAGGCTCGCAGCCTGCGGCGGCCTCGTAGGCCGCCTGCCGCGAAGCTCTGGATCTGGCAGGCTTTTTTGCAGGGCGTGGTGGCATAGGCTTTAGCCTATGGAGGCGAGCGCAGCTCGCCGAAGAGCGGGCCTGCGAGGCCCGCGCAGGCTGCGAGCCTGCCCCACTACAGCGAACAAAATGTAGAAACTCAGGAGGCGTGCGGGCGCCTCACAGCCTCGGTCCAAGGCACACTACCTCTTTGAATTTGAAGCCTTCGTTGCTTCGGCGTCGCCCACTCGCACCAACAGATGCGCAATGGCCTTCTGGCCCAACCGGTTGTCGCGCTCCACACGCACGATGTAATCGCCCTGCTTTTGGAAAACGTGCGTCGTGGCGGCGAACCCGTCCTTCGCCAGAGGCACTACATTACCATCCGACTTCGTCCGCGCCGTGCCGCCGTCGCCAAACGACCAGGCCTCCTCCCCATCGGTAGTGCCAAACGTCCGGACTTTGAAGGTTACCGAGGCTCCGGGAGCAATGCCCGTGGTTGGCCAGTAGGCCGCCTCAATCGACGGAGGCGTCTGCTCCGGATGTTGCGCATCGAGCACGTTCACCGTCTCGAAATCGTAGTCCGTGCGGCCCCCGCCGTCGGTGATCTTCAGGATCTCGCTGTACGTGCCGGGCTGGGAGTAGATCCGCTCGACACTCTGTCCCGACGCCTTCCCGCCATCCGTGAAAGTCCACTCAAACCGTGCGATGCGCGAGTCGCTATACGACCGCGAGCCATCCAGCCGCACTTTCTCCCCAACCAGTGCAGCCTGGTGCGGCCGCGCCACCGCAATCAGGTGCGGCTGGTACTGCCGCAGGTAGGCCTCCCATAAGAACGCATAGCCTTCGAGCGTCCCCAATCTGCCGGATGCTTGCCGGCTGAGGATCTCGTAGTGCAGGTGCGACCAGCCGCCGCTCCCGCCCTCCTTCCCTAGCGTGCCAACCTTCTGCCCCATCTCCACCTGTCCGCCCAGCTTCACCGCCGGATCGAACGAGTACAGGTGCGTGTAGCGATGGTACCAGCCCCGCTCATCCAATACCCAAATGGTGTCGTTGTGCTGCGGAATAAGACTGGCGTTGCCTTTCTCGCTGTCGAGCACGGCGCTTCCAACTCCCACCACCAGTCCGCCGGTCGCAGCCACCACATCCACCATGCCCTCCGCCCCCCCGATATCCAGGCCTGCGTGATAGTAAACCTGGCGCGCGCCCATCCTCTCGCCGCCATCCACGTAGGTCGGCTCGTTGGCCATTTGCGTACGCGTGGCGAACCAGCGCTGCCGCACCGGATAGACAAAAGAGCCTGCCGGCATGTATGGCGATCCGGCGGGCCAGAGCCGCAGGCGCGCGTCTTTCACCAGCGCCCAGTGGTCGGCGTTGCTGTCGCCGTAGTAGGCCTTGGTAACCGCGCAGTCCACTTGCGCGCCGCCCACGGCCACCGGAAGGCGGTAATTGCCGCAGGAAAGCGCCGCGCGAGCGCCATTAACCTCCACCTCCACGCGCGCGTCGCGGATGGCCGAACGGACCCGGTCGCGCGTCTCGCCGGTCGAAAGCAGCTTCACCGTCGCGCTCTTGCCATCCGCGAACTGGACCCGATCCGTCGTGCCAACGTCCAAATCCACCACCCGGAATAAGGGCTGTTGCGCAACGGTCGGGCTCGCAACCAGCAGAAGGAAAAACATAGCGCGGCGCATGAGCCTTTAGAGACCTTTCAGCAGCCCATCCAATTGGAAGGCGTGGCGGATGGGATGCATCACCGCGTGCTCCAGCATCGAGTCGATCGAGTAGCGCGTCCCCCATCGCGATGGATACTCGGGAGTCTCCAATCTTCCGTCGGACACTTCGCTCAGCGGAGCCCGCCACCGCTCCAATACGTGCTCCATGTAATCGTCCGCCTCGCGGACTATCGTAGCCGCGTCCGGGGCGGAACGGATTCCAGGGTCCGGCAGCGCCAACACCTCGCACATCCAGATCATGTAGCCGCCGGCCGCGGACAGCACGTGCCGTCCCAATGCTCCGAGCGATATGTAGGCGGGGTCGTCGGTCGCTGGCAGGCTCACTGAACCCGCCAAGGCCAGCCTCCAGGTCTGGACGAATCGGCGCAGATGCTGCTCGTGCAAAAGCACCAGGGCGCCAACGGCGCGGGAGCGGTATTCCAAATTGGATGGCATGAGTAAAGAATAGCCTCTAGTACCACTGGATCACAATACTAATCGAAACGCCGTGGCGCAGACTCTCAGTCTGCCGCGCCGGCACTCCTGCCGGCGCTTGGCGGGCACGCCAAGGCAAAAGTGCCCGCGCCATTCTGGCGTCCCGCTGTCTAGCGCTTCCTGGCCGATTGCGCCCTGCGTACAACGGTCCGAGGCTTACCCACCTTGCCTTCGGGCCGCTCCGCGAGCGCGATGGCGGCTCTTACCAACTCCCGCACGCCTCGAGCGTCCAGATCCGCCGCCTGCGCGATCCGGACGTGCCGGATCAATTTGCCCTCGCCACGCAGCAAGCCGTCCGGATCGGACAACAGCGCGCCAAAATTAAGCCCGAGATTCACCCAATTGGCATGCGTGGTGCTGAAGACGAACGCATCGCTGGGTCGCTCGGTGAAGCTGAAGTGGTCGGCGATGGTGTACACCTCGTAAACGAACTCGCTGGCTTCGGGAGCCTCTTCCAGGATCAGTTTTCGCACGGCCAGTGCCAGCTTCTGAATCGCTTCGCCGTAAGGCAGGAGGAGTTCGACGTACTCCGGATCGGGTGGACGCACGCGCACCCAGCCAGTGTATCCCATGCTGGGCGCCCTCCGCATCGCAACTCCGTGGCGCAGGCGCTCGTGCCTGTCGCGACCGCACTCTTGCGGTCGCCGGCGAGCTACGCTCGCCGCACGCATCCTGAGTTTGCGCGATCTAGTGAATCAAAAACGTCCGTGAACGCGTTGGCGGGCTCTCCCATTTCAGCCATGCCAGCCAACGGGTAGAGAAAGGGGTCCGCCCTATGCCATGCTGGGCCACCGGATTCATCCCGTCCGCGACGCGGGAACGTCCGCCACGCCCGAGATGCCCGCACCTGGTTGGAGAGTGCGGCAAGCGAGCCCTCCGGGTCGTCGCCTCTATGCTTGGCCTGCGCAAGCTTTCCGAACCGCTGCCGCCATCTCTGTCATTTGGCCGTCCCGTCCAAAAATTTTCCCCAAAGGGGGCCAGCCCCCTTTGGAATCCCCCGTTAAACACAAAATACTAAACTCCTAACGGAATTCCCCCACGCATCGGAACCCAATACTGAAGTCCCGATTCGTAGGCCCGTTCCTGACACGGTTCGAGGCGCGGACGTACCCGGAATAGTCGCTCCAAGAACCCCCACGAATTACCTTGAACTGTCCAGCCGGGTCGTAGTTGTCTGCTGTCCACTCGAACACGTTCCCAAGCATGTCATAAAGTCCGAACGCATTCGCCCGTTTCAGGCCGACGGGATGAGTGGTTCCCCCGCTATTCTCGTTGAACCACGCCACCGCATCGAGTGGTCCGTAGCGCGCTCCGGTGGTGCCGGCGCGCGCCGCGTACTCCCACTCCCTTTCCGTGGGCAGCCGCCCGCCGATGGCCTTGCAGTACGCGCCGGCTTGGTTCCAGTCCACCTGTTCGACGGGCAGCTGATCGCCCTTGAAGTGGCTTGGGTCTGGGTAGTCGTTCATCACCTTCTTCCAGGCAGCTTGCGTGACTTCCGTTTGCGCGAGCCAGAAGCCGCTCGCGGTCTGCCACGCGCGGGGAGGCTTTTCGTTGTCGAAGCATTCGTTGTCCCCCGGCGAGCAGCCCATAGTGCACGCGCCCGGGGAAATGTAGACGTAGGTGAGACCGTCGAGCGGGTTTATGCGGCTCCTTTGTTTCGACTCGGCGGTGAGCCTCGTTTCCGCGGCGGCTCTCGACCCTTGCGTCTCGTTGCGTATCCTCAGCAATTCGCGTAGCTTCTGTTCGAGCTTACCTTTCGCGGCGCCATCGGATTCGTGGGCGATCCGGTACCGCAAATCGCGTTCCTGGGCGGGGATCTGCTCTAATATCTCGTCGGAGACTTCGATTTGCCGGCGCAGCGCTGGAACCAGGTCGGTTGCCAGGCTAAGCCGCGCTTGCAAATCGTCGCTCTTCTTCTGCAATGCTTGCAGCGCCAGTTGCGCGTTTCGCGATTTCAAGTATAGGCCGAGCACACCCGTGGCGAGGGCCAGCACGAGCACTCCGGCCCCGAGGACCGCCCGCGCGACCGCCAGATCCTTGGCATGCCGCGCTTCCTTATCCCTCTCCTCCTTCTCCTGGTCGGCTTTCTGGCCTTTCAGAAAGTCGCACACCTGTTGGTACGACGCGCCGGCCTTCAGACGCCCCGCCCAAGCCTCATTCCAGATTCCGCGCTCGGGGTCCATGTAACCCAAGGCTTCTTCCAGTTTCGCGCCGCGCCATTGCGCCCCCTTTTCGCGATAGTGCGATACATCGTCTATAGCCATCCGATACACCCGGACCGCCACGGCCTCTGCGTCCACCCACCCCCCGAGGCGCGTCCACATCGCGATCAGGCTCTCGTGCGAGATATCGGCGATAATCTTACCCGCGTCATCCGGCCCCTTCAGCGCCACCATCGAGCAGTCCGGATCGGAGTACCTTTCGATGACCTTCCGCACCAGTTCCTTCTTCGCATCGTCCCGTGCGCCCACTACATCGTAAAGGAGGCCCAGTTCCGTCTGCCGCCGCACCTTGCTTACGCCCTGTACCGTGGTCAGGCACCGGAACACTTTTCCGGTCCAACCGCCGGTCGGGTCCGCCGGATCGTCCAACAACGCCTCGGCGTGCCTGTTCAGCGCATCCTTCAGCTTTCCGGCGGTCTCGTAATGCCCGAGGCCGATCTCACCCGTCCCGCCCGCCTTTTCGAATTCCGCGAACGTCCGGCGCAGAGTGTGCTGCAGCACCGGAAGCTGGCCCGCGTCGTCCCCTGCGTCGTTCAGCAGCATTTCCACGAGGCTTGGCTCGATCTCGGCGCCCGCCGCGCGGGCCGGCCTCTCGATGGCCTCCCGCCGTTCGTCGCGGGTCATGCGCGGCACCAGGTACTGGCCCCTGTTCAAGGCTTCCGGAAGATCGTGGAATTCCGCGCAATCGCCCAGAAAGTCCGAACGCATCGTGATCAGCACGTAAATCCGCGCCCACTTCTGGTTCTCCGCGGTGGCATCCAAAAGCAGGCGGACGAATCTGGCCGACTGGTCTGTCCGGTACCGGAAAATCTCCTCGAACTGATCCACTACCACCAGCAGATGCGTGCCATCTTCCAGACCCGCGCGGAGC
>JBEKMJ010000001.1:0-185174 GCA_050008575.1 Bryobacteraceae bacterium | reverse complement strand
GGGCACTCCCCGCGCGCGATTCCGGAATACAATGACGACATAATTATGCATCTGGGAAAGGAAACCCTCCACCCGGAGTGCGCCCGCCTGGATATCCGGGCTCCCATGCCGTTGGCAATCTTGCCAGGACTATCGGAAACGACGGACAACGTCGTGATCACAGTTTTGGAAAATGGCCAGCCCATCTGTCCGGCTGTCCCAAATCCCGCTACGTTAATTCCGATTCTGCTCTATGAGTGGTATGGCGATCGCCGGCCTTTCCTCAGCGATAGCTGCGATTGCGATCACCACGGGCGGGTATTGTGCCCTGGAGGCCCCGACGATTTCCTGTCACTCCATATCTTCGCCTCGAGCCCCGAAGAAGACGAAAACTCCGCTCACGCCAAGAGCGCCTTTCGGGCGGCGGCCGCGCTGCTCGGCTCGGACGCGACGATTGACTGGCCGGATGACTACCCATTCAGCTCAATACCGGCCACGCCCCCGGCCGGGCTCTCTCCGCAGCAAGTCAACTTTTTCTTCTTCAAAATCGCCTGCGGAGACCCATGCACTTCGGCGTTCTTGGAGAGCCACCCGGATTTCTTCGACCCCCTGACGGTGACCGCAGGTCCCTCAAACAACTGTGGGCCCGCCACCGGTGGTCGCTAACTCCCACCCGCGGGAAGCGCCCACAACGCCGCTTCCCGCGCTTTTCTGAAGGACTTCCCGCCCCAATCCCGTCTCCATCTGCATACAGAGGAAACCGGATGCCCGCTCCCAACCCAACCCACTTACTAACCGGGAATGACACTTTCGAATCCATCTATGGCGCATTGCGCGCCCAAGCGCGACAGTATCTCCGCCGCGAACAAAATGCCTATTCCATGAGCCCCACCGTATTGGTGCACGAAGCCTGGATTTCGCTCGCCCGCGCGCGGCGGCTGCACGTCAACGACAGCTCTCACTATGTCAGGCTGGTCAGCCGCGTGATGAAGAATCTCCTCATCGATCGCGCGCGGCGCAAACGGGCCGCGGCTAACGGCGGCGCCATGCAGCGGATCGAATGGAACGACGCGATGGCTGCGCCGGAGGACGACAGCAGCCTGACGCTGGCGGTCGCAGCCGCCCTCGAAGATCTGGCGGTCCAATCTCCCGGCTTGGCCGCGATCGTCGAGCTGCGTTACTTCGGCGGCTTCACCGAAACCGAGGTAGCGCAAATCATAGGCGTCTCCACCCGTACAGTGCGCCGCCAGTGGCGCGTGGCGCGGCTTCGGTTGCTTGAAATCCTGCATTCGGCCGGCGAGCCGGGGAGCATCCAATGAACGACCGCTTCGAACTGGTCAATGGCGTGGTGGAAGAAGCGCTCGATCTTCCCTCCGCCGAACGGGAAGCGTTTGTACCGGCGCGCTGCGGATCGGATGCGGATTTGCTCGCCAAAGTGCAAAGGCTCCTCGCACTCTCCGATTCGATGGACGGCTTCCTGGATTCCCCGCCAGCCCCGATCACCGAAATTCGCCCGGGCGATGTATTGGGCGGACGCTTCCGTATCGTCGCGGAACTCGGCGCGGGCGCGATGGGTTCGGTCTTCCTCGCCGAAGACCGGCAACTGGGGGAAGTCGCGCTTAAGACCCTGCACCCGGAGATGCGCGACGACCCGCGCGCCCTGCAGCGCTTTCGGGCGGAGATCCGAACTGCGCGCGCCATTCGCCACCCCAATATTTGCCCGGTTTTCGACCTCTTCACGTTCGACCGCGCCCGCGGCGGCCCGGTGGTCGCATTCACCATGAAATACCTTCGCGGGGCGACGCTGGCGTGCCGGCTCTCCCTTGGCGCCATCCCCATCGCCGCGGCGCTTCCCATCGCGCGCGGGATCGCCGCGGGCATCGACGCGCTGCACGCTGAAGGAATCGTCCACCGCGACCTGAAGCCGGCTAACATCATGCTGGCCGCCGCGCGCGATGGAGCGGTCGCTCCGGTCATCATGGATTTCGGACTGGCCAGCCACCCGGGTTCCGGCGCTCCCGCGCCAATCTCGGGCTCGCCCGGCTACATGGCTCCGGAGCAGTTTCGCACTGCTGCCGCCGCAAAATCGGCCGATATCTACGCCTTTGGTGTCATTCTGTTTGAAATGATCGCGGGCGCACGGCCCTTCCCGACTGAGGAACTGTTGCCCGCCGTGATTCGACGGACGACGGAAGACGCCCCGCGTGTCTCTGCGGCGGCGCCGTGGGCGCCAAGCGCGTGGGACTGCGCGGTCGCCCGAGCCCTCTCGCGGAAACCTTCGCAGCGGCCTGAATCGGCGAAGGCTATAATCGGCCTCATCGAGAACCAATCGGTAGTGGGGCAGGCTCGCAGCCTGCGCGGGCCTCGCAGGCCCGCTCCTCCGCGAGCGAAACGAGCCGCCAGTGGTATACTAATGCGAAGATCCATTGCGTAAAAGGGGGTACCCCATGTTTGGGACACGGCGCCGGCTTACGATAGCTGTTCTGGCGTGCGCGTGTGGGATCTCGCTGGTCACATCCTGGGCCCAACAGGATGAGAACACCGACCGCAAAAACTACGCCGCCAAAATACGCTCGACCTACAATTTCCGCTTCGGGACCGACAAAATCTCGACGCCGGGCAACGCGGCCGTCGAGGGCCACGATTTCATCGAACCACAGGCGTTCCTGCCCGCTTCCTATTGCGGAGGCTGTCACAAGGAAGCCTACAGTCAGTGGCGCCAGGCGCTACACTCGAACGCTTTTCGCACGCCCTTCTATCGTACCAGTGTGAACATTCTGCTCCGCACCAAGGGCATCGAGTTCACCCGGCACTGCGATAGCTGCCACAACCCCATAGGTGTGCTCTCCGGCGCGCTGACGCAGGACTCCCAGGTGGATCGCAGCTTCGACGAAGACGGCCTCACCTGCACCACTTGTCACTCCATTCAACAACTGCAATCCACCAACGGCAATGGCGGCTTTGTCTTCGGCGTTCCCTCCGCAATGGTCGACGAAGAAGGCAACCGCATCCCCGGCATGGTGCCCGATGAAGAGATCAAGAACCACCCGGACCGGCACTCCAGAGCGGTCATGCAGGGCTTCTACCGGACGCCGGAGTTTTGCGCGGCCTGCCACAAGGCCAATCTGCCGGAGCCGCTGAACGACTACAAGTTCATCCGCGCTTTCACGGTGTACGATGAGTGGCAGAACTCGAAGTTTTCGCAACGAAACCCGTTGACTTTCTACTCCACCGGATTCACCACTTGCCAGGACTGTCACATGCAGCGCGCGCAATTGAAATTCGAAGACCCTGGCGCGAAGCACGGTACGTTCGCTTCGCATCGCTGGCCGGCCGGCAACACCGCCGTCCCGTTTTATTACGGCTTCGACGAACAGATGCAGAAGACCGTTGAGTTTCTGCAGTCGGGGATGTACTTAAACGTGGATCTGTTCGCGATCAAGAAAGCCGGCGAAGGGGACATGACAGCGCCCCTGGGTTCGACGCCCTTCCATCTGGCCCCCAATGAAACCGTGCAAATGATGGTGGTAATCCAGAATAAGAACATTGGCCACTCGCTGGTTCCCGAAGTGCGCGACTTATACGAGCCATGGGTGGAGTTTGTGGTCCAGGATAGCGCCGGCAAAGAGATCTACCACAGCGGCTTCTTGAAGCCCGACGGCTCGCTCGATGAGCGCGCCCACAGCTTTACCAACCGGCCCGTGAACATCGATGGCGGCTTTGTAGATAATCATAAGGTTTGGACCATTCACTCGGTCGCCTATGACAACACCATCCAGTCCGGCCGTTCCGCCCTGGTGCGTTATGAATTCCAGGTTCCGGCCGCCGCGCAGGGGCCGCTCAAAGTTACCGCGCGCGTCAACTATCGCCACCTGCGCCAGAATTATCTGAATAACATCTTCGGAAACGATCACCCGGCCTATCCCGTGGTAGAACTGGCCTCGCGCACTCGCACCCTGAATATCGGGGACAACCCCGCCACGCCTCCGGACAAACAGGATAACGCCGACTGGATGCGCTGGAACAATCTCGGCATCGCCTATTTGGATCAGCTCCAGTACGCCGATTCCATGCACGCGTTCGAGCAAGTCGTGAAGCTGCGCCCGGATTATGCCGACGGTCACATCAATATCGGCCTTACTTACATCGAGTGGGAAAAATATTCCGAGGCGCGCAGTCACTTGGAACAGGCGCTGGCGCTCAGTCCGAACAACGCGCGCGCGCTTTACTATCTCGGGCTGGTGGAAAGGCGCGAGGGACATTACGACGAAGAAGTGGCCGACCTGCAGCGAGTGGTAATGCAATATCCGCAGGCCCGCGACCCGCGGCGCGAGCTGGGGATCGCATACTATCAACGGCATGGCTATGAGGATGCCAAGGAGCAGTTCGAAGCCTTGCAGAAGATCGATCCCGACGACTTGGCCGCGCATTACAACCTCGCGGTCTTATACCGCCGGATGGGAATGAAAGACAAAGCCGCCGAGCAGGCCGCCATGTTTGCCACCAAGCAGGTGGACCCCGGCGCACCGACTTACTCGCTGGAGTTTTTGGGGAAACATCCCGAGATTTCGAACGAAAGCGTACCCTGGCACATGCATACCGACATGCCGGCCGCTGCGGTTGCCGGCGGAGGACAGTAATGCGCGCATCGCGACGCCGCTTCATCCGCTCGCTAAGCCGCTCCGCGCTGGTGCTTCCTTTTGCAGACCTGATGGCAGTGGCGCAAAAGCTGCCGGGACCGATCGAACGCAGTTACGATGCGAAGGCCATGCCCGCCCCCAAGGGACCCAAGTCGCCGATTGAGGGTACCCCGCTCGGACTCACTTTCGTGGATGTGGTCAAAGAGTCGGGCTTGGCCGTCAAAACTATCTATGGCGGCGAGGGTAAGAACAAATACCTTCTGGAAACTACCGGCTGCGGCCTGGCTTTCTACGATTACGACAACGACGGCTGGCTGGATGTTTTCCTGGTCAACGGCTGGCGCCTGGAAGGTTTCCCGGAAGACAAAGCGCCGCGCTGCCACCTGTTCAAGAACAATCGCGACGGCACCTTCACCGACGTGACCAAGGGTTCCGGCCTCGAGCACCGCACGGGATGGGGACAAGCCTGTTGCGTGGGCGATTACAATAACGACGGCGACGACGATCTGTTCGTGACTTACTACGGACAGAACGCGCTGTACCGGAATAATGGGAATGGCACCTTCACGGACGTTACCAAGGAGGCGGGCTTGGGCCAGCCCGGACCTAAGATACGCTGGAACACCGGCTGCACTTTCGTGGATTACGACAAGGACGGCCACCTCGACCTGTTTGTCGCCAACTACGTCGATTTCGATCTGAAAACCGCTCCGCCACCGGAGGCCGGCCCTTGCACTTACAAGGGACTTCTGGTGGCCTGTGGACCGCCGGGGCTTCGCGGCGGCAAGAACATCCTCTATCACAATAACGGCGACGGCACATTCAGCGACGTCAGTGAGAGATCGGGCATGTGGAAGACCCAAGGCACTTATGGCTTGAGCGTGGCCGCCTCGGATCTGGACAACGACGGCTGGCCCGACATATATGTGGCCAACGATTCCAGCACGGCGACGCTCTACCAGAATCAAAAGGACGGCACATTTAAGGACATCGCCATCGAATCCGGGGCCGCGCTGTCTCCCGAAGGAAAACCGCAGGCCGGCATGGGCGTCTCGATCGGCGACTACAATCGCGACGGCAACCTGGATGTGGTCAAGACGAATTTCGCGGGCGACACCGATTCACTGTATACAAACCTGGGTGACGCGAACTTCGAGGATCGCACCTATCCCAGCGGTCTGGGAGTTAACACACGCCTGCTGGGATGGGGCGTCGGCTTCTTCGACATGGATAACGACGGATGGCTGGACATTCTGATGTCCAACGGCCATGTGTATCCGGAAGTGGATAAGTCCAACGCCGATTTGAAGTACGCCGAGCACAAGTACCTGTATCGCAACTTGCAAAACGGCCGTTTTGAAGAGGTCACCGACAAAGGCGGGCCGGGCATTCTGGAGAACGCGCCGGCGCGGGGGTGCGCTTTCGGCGACTACGACAACGACGGGGATATCGACGTGGCCGTGAACTGCGTCAACGCGATTCCGCAGCTTCTGCGCTGTGACTCCACGCTGAAACGGAACTGGATCAAGATCAAGCTATCCGGCGTGAAGTCCAACCGCAGCGGCATCGGCAGCCGGGTCACGGTGACCGCCAAAACCAAACCGGACGCACCGAAGCCCCTGGCGCAAATGGACGAGTTGCGCAGCGGCGGCAGCTATTTTTCGCAGAACGATCTGCGCATGCACTTCGGACTCGACCAGGCCACTAAGGTAGACATGGTCGAGATCAAGTGGCTGAGCGGCCAGGTGGATCGGTTAGAGGATCTGGAAGTCAACCGGCTGTATGTCATTCAGGAAGGCGGCAAAATCCTGAAGAGCGAAGTGTTGCAGCCGGCCGCCAAGCGAGGAGCCTGATGGGTAGAACAGGCTTGAGCCGGTTATTTGTTCTGCTTTTCCTGCCATCCATCGCCGCAGCCGCGGAAAACTGTCCGTGGCTGAACGCGGCCACGGCCGGCGGAGTACTGGACGGTCCCGTCGCCATGACCGTGACACGGGCAAAGACCGGCGACGACGCGGCCTGCGCGTTCATCCGGCGCGACGGCTCTCGGGTGTTCGAACTGCGCATCGAAGTAGAAACGATGCTCTCCCCAGCCAAGGATTTCGCCTCGTACGCGGCGCGTTGCCACGCGGCCGCAGTGCCGTTGAAAGCCGTCGGCAACGAAGCGATGGCTTGCAGCGATGACAACGCAGAGCGGGTGGTGGGCCGTGTGCGCGACCGGGCCTTTGTAGTTCGGATAAGCACAAACGATCGTTCCGCTCAGTCCGGCGCACTCCGCGAAAAAGCCCGCAAGGTCGCGGAGCAGGTCGCGGGAATTCTGTTTTGAACGCAGCCTGTCATTCCTTCGCAAGCGGCTCGATTACCTTCCACGTCTTCCTGCCAGAATTTCCGCCGAAGAGTGCATGACTGGCGCTTGCAGTTCATCAAGCGATACGGATTCGTCATAGATCAGGTAAGTCCCCGCCGGTAGCACAGGCTTTAGCCTGTGTAAGCCGAGCTTCGCTCGCCGGAGAGCGGGCCAGCGAGGCCCGCGCAGGCTGCGAGCCTGCCCCACTAAGGCGGACAGAATGTAGAAAGTGCAGCGGCGAGCTTCGCTCGCCTAACTAACGGCCCACTGGCCTGTTCTAACTCCCCTGCTTCAGCTTTCTCTCCTTCTCCCGTTCTTCGGCTTTTCTGATTTCCGCCGCCTTGGCGAAAGCCTCCGCCGCGCCCTCCGTGTCGCCCTTGCGCCGCAGCAGCAGCCCCAGATTGTTCCAGGCGGCCGCGTTCAAGCCATCCAGCGCCACCGATCGGCGCAACGCTTCGATGGCCCCATCCGCATCGCCCTGCTGCTTCAGAGTGGTGCCCAGGATGTACCAGGCATCGTTATAATCGGGGCGCTGGGCTACGGCTGCGCGCAATTGTTCGATGGCTTTGTCCGGAAGTCCGGCGTCTATGTAAGTAAGACCCAGGCTGTAGTGCGCCTCGGCCAGCGCCGGATCGAGCGCCACCGCCCGCTCGAGCTCCGTCCGGGCATGCGCCAGATCGTCGCTCTGCTTGTAGGCGATTCCTAAGTCGTAGTGCGCGCCGGCGTCATTCGGATGGTCGCGGATCAACGCCGTAAGATGTTTGATGGCGCCTTGTAAGTTCCCTGCCGCGATGTAAGCATAGCCAACGTTCACCTGTACGTGGAAGTTAGCCGGGTCGTGCTCCAGGATACTGCGAAATTCCTTCAACCCCGCGCTAGGGTCGCCCGATCTTACCAGCGCGTTTCCATAACTGTTACGCGCCGTGTCGTTCTTTGGGTCGAATCGAAGCGCCTGCCGGTAGGCATCGCGCGCATCTTTGTAGCGGGTCGTCTGTTGGTAGGCGTCGCCCAACGCTGCCCAGACCTCGGCATTCGCCGGTAGCTGCTTGCTGGCCCGAACCAACTCGGCAATAGCTTCCCGGTAGTGGGCCGTTTGCGCGCACGCCACGCCCAGGCGGTAGTGATAATCGCCATGGTCGGGCGCCAGGGCCACAGCCTTTTGCAAGGCGCGCACAGCGGGATCGGGGCGTTGCGCCAACCAGAGCGCCACTCCCAGATGGTACCAGGCCGGCGCCATCTGGGGATCCAACTCCGTCGCGCGCTGAAAATGCGCAATGGCCTCCGGCGATCGGTTTGTAGCCGCCAGCAAAAAGCCGATTTCATCCTGATAAGCGGCGGATTTCGGCACTAATGCGGCTAACTTTTCGTATGCGGCGAGCGCTCCATTGGCATCGTTCGCGGCGAGGCGTTCGCGGGCGGCAGACTCAAGCCGCGGAACCGTGGCAAGCGCTTGCGCGGCCAGCGGGAGACGCGGGCATAGAAACAGCAGGCACAGATAGGCCAGACGATTCCCGGGCAAGCGCTTGCGCGGCCAGTTATCCATTCGAGCGTCAGGTCCCCGCGGAGATCTCAAAGACCGTGCCGGAGCCTCCCGGCGCCGCCGTCGCGCCGCCCCCGCTGGAGAGACTCTGTACGGCACGACCGTGCTTCGAATCCGATTCCGCATCTTCTCTCGCGCCCTTTATGCTTACGCCGGTCACCCCGCAACCGCGCAGGGTGGGACCAGGAAGGGTTTGCATGGCCGTCTTCAAAGACATATTCGCACGACTTTGCGCTCAATGGCCTCGCCCAATTTCCGGAGGATGGGTTCCGGCAGCCGCGATTGCGCCATTTGGAACAGGTCGCTCTCCTCGCGCCGGATATGCTCCGTGAGTAACCCGCATAGCCGCTCCAGCAGCGCTTCGGTGGGCGCCGCGCGCAACTCTCCGATCAGCTCCTCTACTGCGCGATGCTGCGCGATCAGGTCCGCCACCAGAGAGAGCTTACCAAGCGCCTTTTCGATGCCCGGGAACAGAATTTGCTCTTCGATTTCGAAGTGGTTGGTAAGTTCCAGATCGTAGCGATCTACGGCGCGCCGCGCGAGTTGGGCCACATTCGCCGGCGAGGCGTCCTCACCGAGCGAGCGGCGCGTCAGCACGCACATGGCGAGTCCGTTGTGATGTTGGTGCGAGAGCGGGATGAGGCTGGGGTCGCGCAGCATGGTCCTGCCTGTTACTATAGCGAAAATGAACTGGAATGACGCCGCCGAAGACCTGTTGCAACAAATCCTGGCGCAAACGCCGCGCCCCGTGAGAGAATCGGCCGAGGCCCAGCTTCGCGAGGCCGCCGAGCGCCTGGCTGACGACGATGGCAAGAGCCGGGTGGGCGTGGAGACCGTGATCGCGGCCTGGGTCGCCAATACGCCGGAGGCGGTGCGCTCCGACCTGCCGCGGCAGATGGAGCGCTTCGGGCTGGACCCCGCCGAGTACGCGCATTTGCTCGAATAGTCAGTTTCCGTCTAGCCCAGTCTCATCCGCCACTATTTTCCGCAGCCAGTTGGGCAAAGTCTCCGCCAGCTGCCGTCGACTGCTTCCGCAGGGTGATAGCGCCCATCTTGTCCAGGCCCGTCAGGCAGGGTCCGCACCAGGTGGCCCAGAAATCCACTACCCCGAACTTGCCGTGGAACGCTTCCCATCCGCGCCCATCGGCAGGAAGGCAAAGCTTGTTGCGGCCGCGCATCGTAGCCGTATTCGCCGCGTCGCATTGCGATCCGCGATAGTACCACGACAGCGTATGTTGCGCCCAACTATCCGAGCAGTAGGCCGGGCGCGAAGCCGCCTGCCCGGCAGCGGTGCCCATTTGACGACTGTCCGGCCATCGCGCCGCATGGGCGTGGCCCATCGTGAGCGCCGTGGCGTCGGACCGGCGCAGCCCGCAGCCCATGTGCGTCGCTGGCGCCACCTCCGTTGTCCGTCGCCCCGACCGCCAGCGGGCGGGTGGGCGACGCGAGGGGCGAGGGGACGCTGTGCAAGACGTAGGCCTTCATCCGCCGCGCGCGCGATGGGCCGCACGGCAGTTTAGCTTTGTATACTGAACAGCAGCGAGCGTTTGCAAGAGGACTCCAGAACATCCCGCCAGCGGCGGGACTAATCAAGCTATCGATCTCCCGGCGGGAAAAGATTTGCGGCCGCGGCCGCCCGCCCTGTTAAACAGGGACGGAACAGGAAAATCTGGGGCTGATCTATACGAGCTAAGCTACACATTATAAGGCGCTTATTTGCCAGAGATCGCCAAACAAGAACAGGAAATAACAGGGCCGGAACAGGGGCGTAACAGGGCCTGATAACGCCCTGATCAGGCGCCGTCATTTCCCGATATTCCATGGCGTTTTTGGATCACAACTATTCTGGAATGTTTAACTTAGCCTGTTTCAGACGGCCTGTTACCTAGCGATGCGCAATCCTTTGCGTATCGCTCCGTGGGGCAACAAGCAAGACCTCCTGCTGGGCGGCCGTGCGCTCCCAGCGGAGACGGCGCCGGGAGGCCGAGCCGACATGCCACTTGGCAATACGCAATCCTCTGCGCATCGGTCCTGCCACCAGCACTGCGTCGGGACCTGCGATCAGCACCGATGCGCAAAGGATTGCCTATCGCTATGCCGAGCCGTTCGGCTTCGCGCACCTGCCCTTACTATCTCAAGGCGAAGAGCGAGCACGTAGGCGAAGAACGGACGAAAGTCCTCCTGCTCGCCTGCTGCATCCAGGAGGGCGCAAGGCATCGGAGCCATACATCCCGAGGGAACGGTTGGGGTATAATTCTTCCAATCTGGGTTCCAGAATGGAAATCCTGGTCTGTCTTCCCTCGACACTAGAAATTACGCTTAGTCCGACTCGTGCCAGGGGCGAACGCGGGAGACTTCGCAGAAGACTGATCTCGGCGTGCCGCGCGTCACAAGAGCGGATGCAACCGTGATGGACCTAACGCCCGAGCAATTTGCACGCCTGAACGAACGGTTCGACCAGGCTGTGACTCTACCCGGCCCTCAGCGGGCAGCTTTGGTTGAAGAACTGCGCCGGAATGAGGGCGACGGGATGGCGGACCAATTGGCGGCCCTCTTGAAGGCCAACGACCGGGCAACCGGTACGATTGGCGATCCGCAGGTCCAGCTCCCGCAGCTAGCCCCGCTAGGAGCCTTCCGGGAAGGCGAAGTGATTCTGGGCCGATTCCGCATCGTGCGCGTTTTGGGCCGGGGCGGGATGGGCGAAGTCTGGCGCGCGCGCGATCTGCGTTTGAAGCGAGACGTGGCGCTCAAGGTGCTGCCCGTCGGGCTGGCGCGCGATCCGGATCGTATCGCCCGTTTCGAGCGCGAAGCCCGCGCGGTCGCCGCGCTGAACCATCCCAACATCTGCCAGATCTACGACGTCGGCCCCGACTACCTGGTGATGGAACTGGTGGACGGCACGCCTGTCGCTCCGCCCGGCGACATGCGCAAGCTGCTGGATACGGCCGTGCAGATTGCCGACGCCCTCGCCGCGGCCCATGAAACCGGGATTGTCCACCGCGATCTCAAGCCGGACAACATCCTGTTCACACGTGATGGAAAAGCCAAGGTGCTGGACTTCGGCATCGCCAAGCAGATCCCCGCTCCAGGGGCAGGGGATGCCACCCTCGCCGTCGCCTACACTGCCCCCGGCACGCTTCTGGGCACCGTAGCATATATGAGCCCCGAACAAGCGCGCGGCCAGGAATTGGACGCACGCAGCGACCAGTTCTCCTTCGGCCTCGTGCTCTATGAACTGGCCAGCGGCAAGCGCGCTTTTCACGGCGAAAACTCCGCTGAAATCATGATGGCGATTATGCGAGAGCAGCCCGAACCTCTGCCGGCAACCGTGCCGGTTCCGCTGCGTTGGGCCATTGAGCGCTGCTTGGCGAAGGAACCCTCCGAACGGTACGATTCCACCCGTGATCTCTACCGCGAGTTGCGGCAGATTCGCGAAAGGCTTTCCGAGGCGTGGGGGGCGCCGCCCGCTGCCGTTGCCCCGAAGCCTTTACGAGCACGTGGGACCTCGGTGGTCCTTGCCGCACTCTTGGCCCTTGGCATCGCCGCTGCCGCCGCATTCCTGCCCGCGCCGCCAGTCGAGCCTCCTTCGGTGACGCCGATTGCGACCGAGGCGGAGATGCAGACCATGCCGGCATGGTCTCCCAAAGGCGACGGTATCGCTTATGTGGCCTCGGTGGGCGGAGTGTTCCAAGTTTTCAGCCGTACTCTGCAATCCGCCTCTCCTGTGCAACTGACGCGGCACGCGCAGTCATGTCTCGGCCCGCAATGGTCGGCCGATGGTACACGGGTTTACTACGAGGCTGGCGGTGCCGTCCCGGACTACGAGCTGTGGTCTGTGGCCGTGGCCGGCGGAGAGCCGGAAAAGCTATCCGACCACGTGGCCGGTTTTGCGGTCTCGCCCATCGGCAATACGGTGGCGGTTGCGCAGACCGATCAGCGTGGCCATTTGAGCGTGGCATTTTCGACGCCGCCGGGCGCCCCCGCCCAACGTTATGACAAGCCACCCTTTGATCGGGGAATTGCCTTCATCAACGTGCCGCACATGCGCTTCACCAATGACGCCACCATGCTCGGTCTGTACTTGGAGAACCAGGGATTCTGGCAGCTTCCGTTGAACGGTGGTTCTGTCCGGCACAGCTCCTCCTCTCCCAGCTTCATTCAGGGCGGCTTCGGTTGGTACCGGGACAACCAAACCATCGTGCTCAGCGGGTTGACCACCTTGCATCTCATAACTGGAGAGTCACGTCAGCTTGGCGTAGTCACGGGCATCGCGAACTTCCCAAGCCTTTCACCCGACGGGCTTACGCTCGCGTACGAGTTAGGCGAATATGATTACGACATTGTGGAGTTTCCGCTCGATGGTTCTTCGCCCAGCCCCTTGGTAGCGACATCGCGTCCAGAGCTTGCACCTTCGTGGTCGCCGGATGGGGTCCATTTTCTATATGTGGCGGATCGTCGCGGCAGCTCGCAGGAGATGTGGATTCGGAATCGGATTGACGGAACGGAACGTCTCCAGCCGACGCCTCATGCGTCGGCCTACGAGGCGATTTTCGACTGCGATTTCTCGCCGGACGGAAGCCGCGTAGCATATCGCGCCGAGGGCGACACCAGCCCTCCCAGAATTTGGATCTCTCTGCTTGGTGCCGAGGCGCCGGTCCGCATGTCGCCGGAGGACGGTGCGATTCAGAGAGGCCCGTCCTGGTCTCCCGATGGGAACTGGATCGCCTTCTACTCAGTGCATAACGGCAAGCCAGCGATCATGAAGTACCGGATCGGCTCCAACCGCCCGCCCGAACTGCTGGTGGAGACCTCCGAGCCCAAGCCCGTGCGTTGGTCGCCGCGCGGGGACTGGATCGCCTACCGCGACAATAAGGCGTTACGCATCGTCTCGCCTGACGGTCGCGAGAAGCGCGCCCTGAATTCCACGGTGTGGGAGACCTACGGGTGGTCTAAAGATGGACAGTCGCTCTACGGGCTCCAGGTGAATTCGAAGCACCATCTGGTTCTTGGGCGGATCGAACTCGCCGACGGGAAAGAGTTGCAGGTGAGCGATCTGGGGCCCGCGCCCGCGGCGTTTGACTACGGCAATTACATCGGCAAGTTTCCCATTCGTGGGTTCAGCCTCCACCCCGATGGCAAGAGCTTCCTTACGTCCGTCGCGAAAGGGCGCTCGCAAATTGTGCTCATGCGCGGCTTCGACCGGTCCACGCGCCTCTTCGACTGGTTCCGCCGATAGGAGCCAACTTTGGTGGCGTCGCGTCCGGCGTATCAGGGCCTGATACCGGCGTTATCAGGCCATGCCTACTCAAGCAGGAAGCGCTAACCGCCATTCACGGAGCGGGCGGCTTTGGATGGCCTATGCGGAGGGGTTTCGCTTTCGGCGAACACGGAATAAGATCCCGATCACAACCTTGCACAAGATTTTGCGGAAGCGCATCTACATGGGCGAGTTTGACTATGCTGGAATGACTTACCAGGGGAGCCATGCGCCACTCGTCACGCGCGAGACTTGGGAGCGCGTGCAGGAAATTCTGGATGGCCGACACGAGAGGTCACCCACGACTTTGCCTTCTCCGGGCTAGTGGACTGCGGGCACTGCGGATGTTCTCTGGTGGGTGAGATCAAGAAAAAACGCTACGTTTACTATCACTGCACCGGGTACCGCGGCAAATGCGCGGAGCCGTATACGCGCGAAGCGGACCTGGAACAACAGTTCGCGCAGGGGCTGGGTGAACTCGCGATTCCCCGCACCATTCTGGACTGGTTGCAGGAGGAATTGGTGGCCAGCGACATCAGCGAGCGCGCCGCCCGTGAGCAGGCGCTACGGCGCGATCAGGCTGAACGGGATCGACTCCAAGACCGTTTGGATGTGCTCTACGAAGACCGGCTCGACGGGCGCATCGACGCCGCCATTTACGACCGGAAAGCGGCAGAGGTGCGTCAGCAAAAAGCGGCAGAGGTGCGTCAGCAACAGGATCGAGTGCGCCGCCGACTGGCAGAGGTTCCCGCGCTGCCATCCGTAAGTCAGGCAGTGGACCCGATAGCGGTCGCCGCCAAAGCTGCCGAGTTTTCCTCAAACAACCGGGGGCCGAGCAACGCAAACTCCTTCGGCTGGTACTCGATAAGGCGACCTGGAAGGGCGGTGAGTTGCGGATGTCCTTCCGGGAGCCCTTTTCGCAATTAAGACGATCGAACCATGAAAGTCATACAAAAGATAGCCACTTAAAGGCTGACAAACGCGATTTTGATATCTGGCGGTGAGGGTGGGATTCGAACCCACGGAACCCGCAAAGGTTCAACGGTTTTCGAGACCGCCCGATTCAACCGCTCTCGCACCTCACCGCATCGGGACTTCCCTGATTCTCCCACAACCCGCGCCGATTTGTCACCACGCTCAATCGCCCGGCACAAGGGACCCTGGTTGTCCAAAAACACCGCCCGGTTGCGCCCCGCCGGTTGCGCCGTCGATCGCATGAGCAGCGCCGCAATGCCGTCGCGTAGCGCGTTCCGATCGACTGCCCCAACCGATTCCAGGCTTGCGCGGCAGTCTCGCACTCGTCAGTTCCGCCACGCGGCTGAAGCCAGCGGAGTATGCCTCTTTCGAGATCGGATGGCGCAGTCGGCGGCGCCAAGGAGGCCGTATATGGCTACGATTAATATGCCGCCCGGATATCCCGCGTTTGAGATGCCGTGAATCCAGGCAGGCAGGAGAATGGACCTGGATGCATAGTAAACATATCCCACGATCAAGGATGAAAGGAAGATACCTTGAAGTTCGGCGGGGGATTTGGACGGTATATGAGGAATAGAAAAAAGCACGGAACTCGCCAGTATTGCCCAAAACGCCTTACCTTTTATCCCATCCATTAGCGCGATAAACCTGTCGATCGCGATCGCCCTGAAGGCAATTTCTTCCATGAGAGCGCCCAGCGCAACCCATACCAAGCTTTCGCTTGCGGATAAGACGAATTTGCCGCTCATCGCGAGGTACACGTGAACGGCGCCGATTATGGCCAGCGAGGCCACCCCTCCGATCTGAATGAAAAGCCGTAGTCTGCAAGCCTGCGCTCCCGCCGCACCAGCGAATAGGCAATCACCCCAGCGATGGTCGCCCACAGGGTTATGGCCGCCAATTGTTGCCCCCCACCCATCGCGCCGCGCACACGAAAGTAGTTAGCTGGGATGCCGGCAATGCTCCAGCCGGCTACCAGGAGGAGCAGCAGCCTGTCGCAAAATGGCAGTCTTCGGATGCGGTCTCGAATGCCGGGACCCATGCTGACATTATCGTTCGTCTCTCCTGCAATGTCACTGATGTTCGGGGTTTCATGCGGCTCCCCGCCAACGTAGCTGGTGAAATTCACTGTGGCATGCTCCTGAATCCGCGGTTCCAAAGCGGCTGTGCTTTCCGCCTCCACCGCCAACTCCCGCCAGCCCGTTTATCGAGCAACCCCATGCTACTGTGTAATGGAGAAATCGGAGATTGGAAATCGAGCAAACCATGACCCCGAAGACGACCTTCCCTTCCCGGCCAACGCTCCGAGCCTCGGTTTGGTTCTTTTTTGTAAATAAAAGTAAATAAGAAACTTATTGGCTTAGTTCCGACCAAGAACGAGGAATGCGCCGCAACTGGGACATTGGCTGAAGGCTGATACCCGATACCTGATAGCTTACCTCCCTCCCAGCCCGTGTGATACGCTAATCGGCACATACAGGAGCATCTCCGGATGATCATCGGCGTTCCCAAAGAAGTCAAAGATCACGAAACCCGCGTAGGCCTCGTGCCCAGCGGCGTCACCGCCCTGCGCGAGGCCGGCCACGAAGTTCTCGTCCAGTCCACCGCGGGCGCAGGCAGCGCGCTCACCGACGCCGAGTACCTCGACGCGGGTGCCGTCATCCTGCCCACCGCGGCCGAAGTCTGGCGCCGCGCCGACCTGGTCGTCAAGGTCAAAGAGCCGCAGCCGGCCGAATACGATCACCTCCGCCCCGGCCTGATCCTGTTCACCTATCTGCACCTGGCGCCCCTCCCGGACCTCACCAACCGCATGCTCGAGGCCAAGGTCAGCGGCGTGGCGTATGAAACCATCCACGACGCCGATGGTTCCCTGCCCTTGCTCACACCCATGAGCGAGGTGGCCGGCCGCATGTCCGTGCAGGTGGGCGCGCAATATCTGGAGAAGCCCAATGGCGGGCGCGGCGTGTTGCTCGGTGGCGTACCCGGCGTAGCCCCGGCCAACTGCGTCATCATCGGCGGCGGCGTGGTCGGCACCAATGCGGCCAAGATCGCGCTGGGCATGGGCGCGCACGTGGCCATGATCGATCGCAATCTCAACCGCCTCCGCCAACTCGACGATATCTTCGGCGGCCAGATCGTTACGCTGGCCTCCAACTTGTATACCATCCGCGAGACGCTCAAGACCGCGGACCTGGTGGTCGGCGCCGTGCTGATTCCAGGCGCCTCCGCCCCCAAACTCGTGCGCCGCGAAATGATCTCACACATGAAACCCGGTGCCGTGGTCGTGGATGTAGCCATCGACCAGGGCGGCTGCTTCGAAACGTCGCACGCCACCACCCACACCGAGCCCATCTACTTTGTCGATGACGTGCTGCACTATTGCGTCTCCAACATGCCCGCCGCCGTGCCGCACACTTCCACTTTCGCCCTCACCAACGCCACTTTCCCCTACCTTCTGGAACTGGCGAACAAGGGCCTGGAACGCGCCTGCACCGAGCACCCCGGATTGCGCGAAGGCGTCAATACCTACAACGGCTTCGTGACGCATGCCGCGGTGGCTGAATCGCAAGGCCGCCCGTACCGCGAACTGGCCGGCGTAGTATAGGGCGGGTGTAGAATAGGAAACAACGCTATGCCAGCCATCGCGCAGCAAGCCGAGATCCCCCCACAGCCTCTCACCGCGTTGACGGAAGAAGAGAAGCTCTTTCAAACCACCGTGCGCCAGTTCGCGCGCGAACAGATCGGCCCTTACGTCCGCGAAATGGACGAGGCCGGCGTCTTCCGCAAAGACCTCATCCGCCAGTTTTTCGAGCTGGGCCTGATGGGTATCGAGATCCCCGAAGAATACGGCGGCTCGGGCGGCAGCTTCTTCCAGTGCATCCTGGCTGTGGAAGAATTATCCGCGGTGGATCCGTCGGCCGGCGTTATCGCCGACGTGCAGAACACCATCGTCAACAACGCTATTCTGAAGTGGGCCAACGCCGCGCAGAAGAAGAAGTATCTGCCGCGCCTGGCCACCGACACGGTCGCGTCTTATGCGCTCTCCGAAGCCGGCTCGGGATCGGACGCCTTCGCCCTGGCCACGCGTGCCGTGGACGCGGGCGACCATTTCCTGGTGACCGGCCGCAAACTCTGGATCACCAACGCCGCCGAAGCGGGGCTGTTCCTGCTCTTCGCCAACGCCAATCCCGATGCGGGATACCGCGGCATCACCGCGTTTCTGATCGAGCGCGAGTTTCCCGGTTTCCAGGTCGGCAAGAAAGAAGACAAGCTGGGTATCCGCGCGTCGTCGACCTGCGAGTTGGTCCTGGACAATTGCCGCGTGCCGAAGGAGAACGTGATCGGCGATGTGGGCAAGGGCTACAAGATCGCCATTGAGACGCTGAACGAAGGACGCATTGCCATCGGCTCGCAGATGATTGGCCTGGCGCGCGGCGCGCTCGATCATGCGGTCGCCTATGCGCGCGAGCGCAAGCAATTCGGCAAGACCATCGGCGAGTTTCAAGGAGTTCAGTTTCAGCTTGCGGTGATGGCCACCGAAGTGGAAGCCGCCCGCCTGCTGGTGTATAACGCCGCGCGATTACGCGACGCGGGGCTGCCGTTCCAAACCGAAGCGGCCATGGCTAAGTACTATAGCTCGGAGATCGCCGAAAGAGTGGCGTCCAAGGCCATCGAAGTGCACGGCGGCGTCGGAATTACCAAGGATTATCCGGTGGAGAAACTCTACCGCGACGCCAAAATCGGCAGGATCTACGAGGGCACCAGCAACATTCAGTTGCTGACCATCGCCAAGAAGCTGCTGGGCAAATAAATAAGGTAGCACAGGCTTCAGCCTGTGAAGTGGGGCAGGCGTCTACGCCTGCGGCGGGTCTCTGGACCCGCCGGAAGAAACCGGCGGGTTTCGCCGAACGTCTCTTTTGCGAGGGGAAGATGTATCGATTTGTCCAAATGGCGTTGTTTTCGGCGCTGTCTCTGCCCGTCTGCACTGCCGCCGACGATAAGCCGGCGGCAACTCCAGTGGCCGCCACCACCTCCGCGCCCGAGGTCAACCCGGATGAGATCGTCCGAAAATTCGCCGCCAAGGAAAAAGAGTTTTCCGAGGCGCGTCAGAATTATACCTACCGCCAGACCGTCAAGGTACAGGCCTTGGATGAATCCGGCTCGCCGGTGGGTAAGTACGAGCTGGTCTCCGATATTATTTTCACGGGCGACGGGAAGCGTACCGAACGCGTCGTCTATGCGCCCGTCTCCACGCTCTCCGACTATCTTCTTCTGACGCCCGAAGACGAACAGGACTTACGCAACGTGCAGCCGTTCGTCTTAACCACCGATCAGATTCCGGAGTACGACGTCCGCTACCTGGGCAAGCAGAAAGCCGACGAAATCCCTTGCTACGTCTTCTCGGTGAAACCCAAGAAACTCGCTCCGGGCAAGCGTTACTTCGAAGGACAGATCTGGGTGGACGATCACGACTTCCAGATTGTGAAAACCTACGGCAAGGCGGTAGGTTACCAAAAGAAAAGCGACGACCAGCAGTTTCCCATGTTCGAAACCCTGCGTGAACAGATCGATGGCAAGTACTGGTTCCCCACTTATACGCATGCCGACGATACGCTGCACTTCAAGCAGAACGACCAAAAAATCCGTATGTTGGTGACTTACAAGGATTATAAAAAGTTTGTGGGTAAGTCGACCATTCAGTTCGGCGACATCGTGGACGACAAGCCTAAGAAGCCATAGGTAGCGCAGGCTTTAGCCGGCGTCCTCGCGCCTCACCGGGTAATCGACGACAATAACTCGTCCGTCGCTAAGTGCCTTAACCGAATGGCGCGCGTTCGCCGGCACAATCGCAACAATCCCCACCCCGGCAACCTGAGTGACGCCGTCCACAGTCACCTCCAACTCGCCCTCGATCACCTCATAGACTTCTTCCTGCGCATGGAAGTGCTCGTGAATGGAAGCGCCGCGCACGAAATCGTAATGTGCGAACGTCATGCTCGGCGAGTGAAAGTATCTTCCAAACCACCCCGGCAGGCGCTCAATCACCCGCAGGCTGCTCGTATCCACAAACGGCATAGACGTATCCTATCACCGATAGGGCACGCATGCCTGCTCAGGCCCCGGCCTACTGCCCCCCGAAAGTCACCCCGCTAACCGTAAGCCCGAAGTCGACCGTCTGCGTCGTGCCGCTCTGCGTGGTCACCACCACTACCGACGTGCTTTTCGCCAGCGTCACCCAAACCTGGCTGCCATCCGGCGTCACCGATACCGCCGTGGCAGTAGCTGTGCCCAGGCTGAAGGTCCCAGTCACCTGTCCGCTGGCCGTGTCGATCGCATCCAGCGTGGAGCCGGTGGCCGCGTAGGCGGTGGAGCCGTCGGGCGAAAACGCGATCGCCGCTACACCGCCGATCGGCAGCGAACCGGTCACCACGTTCTGCGTAGTATCGAAAATCGATAGCGTGGAGCCAGTCGCGATATATAAGAACTTGCCCGTGGGCGACGCCGCCATGGCGCCGGCATTACCCATCTTCACCGACGCCACAACCTGCAGCGTGGCCGTGTCCACCACATAGAAGAAAATCGGCGCCGGTGCATCGAACGCAAACCCAAACCCCGCCAGATAAACCCGGCTGCTGTCCGGCAGCGCGGCCATCTCAGTCACCTCGCATCCCGTTCCAATTCCACACGGCACGCCGTTCACGCCGCCCGTAGCCACATCGATCTCCGTCAGCTCTGTCTGAAAGTCGCTGCCGGCCAGGTAAACTTGCTTGCCATTCGGTGTCGCCATAATGGCGGGCGGATTACTGCCCGTCACTGAAGGACTCTGGGATCCCGCCGTGTAGCTGCGCGCCACTTTGTTGGTAGCCGTGTCGATTTCGGAAATACTGTTCGACTGGATGCCCGCCACGAAGACCCGGCTGCCGTTGCTCGTCCCCGCGGCGTTGGTGGTCCCGGTGAGCCCGATTTGCGGGTTCCCGGTGCCACTCACTCCGATGGTGTCAATCACCGCAAACGACGTAATGTCCACCGCCAAGGTGCTAGCCGTGGAGGAATTGGCAACGTACAAAGCGCTGCCATCCGCGCTCAGCGTCGCGGCGGCGATAGGCCCTTGCAGGGCGACGGAAGCGGTCGCGGTCAGGCTCGATGCGCTCACCACGTACAACAGCGAGTCTTCCGCATCCGGCACATAGAGCGTGGAACCGTCCTTGGATAGCACAGGCTGCTGCAGCTCGCTGCCAAGATTGGCGCTGGCTGCGATAGTGAGTGAGGCGGTATCGATCGTCGCCAGCCCGGCGCCCACCCCGATTTGAATCGCATAGCTGGCATATAGAGTGGCCCCGTCGCCGCTTATGGCGCTGCCCACGAAAGAATAAGTGCGCGAGGGGCCCGGCGGGTTAACCGTGCCCTTAATGCTGCCGCTCGCCGTATCGAAGGCCGTGAGCACGTCGCCGGCTGTATAGAGCGTGCTGCCGTCGGGGGACAGCGTCAGTGTGCCCGAGGCAGTCCAGGTCTCGGCTCGCGTGGTCTGCCAGGTGGCCGCGGCAGTGCCTGTCGCCACGTCGTAGACCACCACGGTCTGGCTATCGAAGGTGGCATACACGCGGCTGGAGTCCGGCGATACCGCCAGCCCCGGATTCGCCAGGCCGTCGTTGGGCAGCGCGACGCTGCCGGCCAACGCGCCGGTTTGGGCGTTGAAGGCTTGCAAGTTGGACGAGTAGTGGTTCAGGTTGCCCGTGAACATGCCAGTCACCACGTAAACCTTGGCGCCATCCGGGCTGGACTGGATCAGCCACGGCTGCAGCTTAAGCTGGACCGTCTTGAGAACCGCGCCGGTTTGAAGCGAAACGATCGAGATGGTGCTGTTTGCCTGGTTCGTAACCCAGGCCGTCTGCGAATTCGGCAGAGCCACCGCGTAGCTCCCCGGCCCCGCGCTGAAGTTCGTGGCCACCCGGTTGTGCGCGGTGCTCACAATAGACACGGTCGAGTTCGCATTGCAACAGACTGGAACGTAGGCCGTGGTTGTCGCCGCGCTCAGACACGCGGACCAAGCGGCGAGGCAGTATAGATGTTTCATGGCGTAATTAATAGTATGCATGGTATTTTTCGGTTCGAAATCGGAGGGTGGTGCTGTATGGCTCGCGACGATCGCGCAGTTCCCCCGGCGACCGGCCGCACCGTATGGCCATACAGCATCCTCTGGGCAGCCCTCCTGCATCAAAAGACGATGCTCTGGGACTAATTCTCCGCCAGCCGCCGCGAATTTGCAATAGTCCGCGGCTGAACTCTACCTGTTCCCGTAAGTCACTAAAAATACAGCCTATGTTCGCTCACCTGTCCCGTGTTACGATTCGGGAGATGACTAAAATCACTGCAATCGGCAACGGCCCCATCCGCATCGAAGGCGAATTCACCATTCACGACCAGCAGGGCGATGCGTTTGGCCTGGCCGGCCGCACTGTGATCTCACTTTGCCGCTGCGGCCAGTCCGCCAACAAGCCCTTTTGCGACGGCTCCCACGCCCGCACCGGTTTCCAGGATATCTGCGTGGCGCGCGAACTGCCGCCGCCCAAGCCGAAAATCTAGGTTGGGCGTCCGGTTGTAAGATTAGGGTATGCGTCTCCTCCCGATTGCAGCATTCGCCCTGGGCGCATACGGGCAACAGCCATTCAGTCCGAACTTGAACTTTCCGCCGGACATCGTTTCGCCGGAGGCCATGGCCCGCCGCGACCCGCTGAAAATCGATACCAGGCATTACCGCTTGGATTACGAAAACGAGCGCGTGCGCGCCATCCGGCTCACGCTAAAAGCCGACGAAGCCGTGCCCATGCACGACGACGTCGACGCGCTGGCCGTCTGCATTGTGGAGTGCCACCTGCGCTTCACCGAACCCGACGGCCACATACAGGACGTTCACATGGAATCCGGCGAAACTCGCTGGCTCTATGGCGACACACACTCGGCCCGAAACCTGAATACGAACCCGATGGAAATGCTTTTCATCGAAGTGAAGGCGCCGCATAACGATAGGTGACGGTATGCGGCCGCGCCTGTGTTTGCTTCTGCTGGCAGTGCCGGCGGCGAGCGCATTTGGACAAACCCGGCATCCGGAAATCGTGCCGCGGGGGTGGCTCGACCGCCGCGACCCAGTGGCGGTGGATCCCGCGCATTACCGCCTGGATTTCGAAAACGAGCATGTGCGCGCCATCCGGCTCGCGCTAAGGGCGAACGAGGCACGGCGAGAACCGCTGGTTCCGTGGCGATACGCGCTCCATTTGCAACTCGGGCGCGCACCCCATGGAAATGCTCTTCATCGAGGTGAAGGCCGTGAATAAAGATCGACGATCCGCTCGATGGCCCGCCGGCACACCGCGCAGAAGCCGGTTTCATCGCGTGTGAACATGATGCAATCCGACTGCGGCCGGTAGTAGCCGCGCCCTTCGTACATGGCGCCTTCGAACGCGCCCACCGCATGCCCGTAGGGTCCGGAGGCCAGCAGCGCCGTGCTCTTTTCGCGCTCTTCGCGGAACAGCGCTTCCATGATGTCTTCGGGCCGATGTTCGGCGCGAATCTGCCGGCGGCGCACTTGAATCTCCCTCTCGGACGATTCAAATCGATCCTTGGGCCACGGCGTTGGCAATGGCGTACCCCCGGCGACCAGCCCGTTCCACTTGGCCGCGTGCGGATCGGCCGTCACGTTCGGCTCCCACGGCTCCGGCCGCGCGGTGGACGCTTCATACGCCACGTCGGATGTGTAGTATTCGTCCGCCAGGCCGGCGAAGTGATGGCCGAATTCATGCACGAACACGTACGGCGTAAAGGCGTTGTCCGCCGCCACCGTGGCGTACAGGTTGAAGATTCCTCCGCCGCCGTATTTGCGGTCGTTCACCACGATTTCGATGAACTCGTAGGGCGCGGCCGATGCCGCTTCGCGCATGCGCTTGTTGTCGAACGTCAGCACGTAGCGCTCGGAACCGAAGGCGTCGTAAGCGGCGCGCAGCGGCGATCTGCGGTGGATGCCATCGGAAACGCGGGACACGCCGCTTTCGTCCGCCGGCGTGTCCACCGCCCACACGTTGAAATCGCCGCGGCGTTCCTTGAAGGGCGAGGCGGCGAACAGCAGATCCACCATGCGCCGCGCGTCTTTGTGCCACTTTTCCATCTCGGCGGCGGTGTACCCGTCGCCCATCAGCAGCAGGTCCACCTTGTCGCGCGGTTCGCCATTCTGCATCACCGCCCAAACCTTTACGTTGGCCGGCGGCGGCGAGCGGTCGATAGCTGGGTCGGCCGGATCCACCGCCACGGACCAGAACTCCCGAAACGCGTTCTGCCGGTCGCGCCGCTTCACTACCACCTGCACCGGAGCCGTGGGCGCCGGAAACCGTAGCGACTCATGAAACTGCCGGCGGACCTCGGCGGCTTCGGGCGTTTCCTGCCACTCCCCGAAAACGCTGGCGAACCCGCGCGAATACAGCACGCGGTTGGTCTGGCGGTCCAGTACTTCGAAGTAATACTTGCCCAGGTTGGTGTCGTCTATTGTGCGATCCAGGCGGCCGGGCCACGGCCCCTCCAGCACCACGCCGTCCAGGGACATCTGCTCTTCGGTGGCCGTGCCGCCGTGGAAACAGTCCAGGCGCATCGTCCGGGGATCGGCCGCCGCCAAGGTCGATAGCGCCATGAGGAACAAAATTGCAAATCGCAAGCCTCAACTACTGTAGCGCAATGTGGGGCGGCGCCATGCGCCACCCCGCGGTTAGCTTCGCTCGACACAGGGCGGGTGCCTGCGGGCCACCAAAGACGACGAAACCAAGTGGAGCGCGGGCAATTCTGCCCGCAGCCGGCTGTCAGCCGGCTCGGCCGCTGAAAGGCGGCTGCGGCCAAGATTGGCCGCCCTCCAATTCGTTTCGACGGTGCCCCACGAAGGCCTTTCCGTCGCTGAAATTGTCCAGACTCCAGAGGGCGCGATATAATCGGGGAGAAGCCTGCCCAAGCGAACGTGGCGGAATTGGCAGACGCACCAGACTTAGGATCTGGCGGGGGAAACTCCGTGGGGGTTCAACTCCCCCCGTTCGCACCATCTCCCGGTTGACCGCCCGTCGCCAGCGCGAGATTCGGCTGTATCCTTTCGCCTCGAAACGTGCCATGCTGGTTCTGTGCGAAAGCGGTCGAACAAGAAAAGACGGCAGCCCTTCCAGAAGGTGACGGAAGCCCCCAGCGAGTCCGCCGGGCAGCAACTCTCCCCGGAGGAACAGGAACGCGCCAGCCTCGGCAGGATCATGTCCGAGATGGGCCATCGGGGAGGGCGCAAGCACGGCGGACGGCCGCCGCGAGGCCGCCCCTTGGGCTCGGTTATGAAGTAGGCTTATTTCGCCTTTAACCACTCCGGCGAAATTAATGCCCGCACCTCGGGTTTGTCCAGGTCCCGCCGGACGACGACTCGCACCGGCAGGTCCAGACGCTTCATTGGAGTTCCGCCTCTGAGCTTCACAGCCAGCGATTTTACGGCTTCATATCCCAGACGGAAAGGATCTTGCACCAACATCGCGTCCACCGTCCCATCCTTAAGCCCCTGCAGGTGATCCTCGCTCGTGTCGAAAGTAATCAACCGGATCCTGCCGGATAAACCACGGCTTCGAATGGCGTGGATCGCTCCAATCGAACTTGCCTCGCTGGATGCGAAAATGCCCGCCAGCGCCGGCTGCGCAGTGAGAATATTCTCGGCGGCCGCCCTGGATTTGGCCGGATCGCCCATACCGAATTGCCGCGCCACGATCCTGACGTCCGGTAACGTCTTCGCGATCGTCTCCTCAAAACCCCGCTCGCGCAGAACCGTCGACGTTCCACCCGGCTTCTGCATCAACATGGCTACCGCCCCCTTTCCGCCTATGAGCGAGGCGAGCATCTCCGCCGCTGTGCAACCCGCCCGGTAGTTATCCGTGGCAATGAAGCTGACGTAATCCTGGATATTCACTCCGGAATCGAAGATAGTTACTGGTATACCCGCCCTGACGGCCCGTTCGACCGGAGCCACCAGGGCGCGCTCGTCTGTCGCGGAGATGGCCAGGCCGTCAACCTGGCGTGCAACCATCGCATCCACGATCTGGATCTGGCGGGTGTAGTCGGTTTCATCGGCGGGCCCATTCCACAATACGCTCACCTTCAGGTCATGTGCCGCTTGCTCGACGCCGGCATGCACCGATACAAAAAACAGGTGCGACGTAGCCTTCGGAACCACACCGATCACCATGCCTGGCGGCCGCCGGCATGCGCCCCACAAAAAAACCAGCCCCCCCAGGGCCACTTGACGCCGCGGAATGTGAACGGCGCGTTGGGTGGAAGGCATGATGACGCCGTCAGGCCGGCCGCACCGGCGATCCGCGCTCCTCGGCGATCGCCGCCTGCATCCCCGCCGCAATTACTTCTTGCGCATGGAGACCGTCCCGGTGGCTGGCGGGGAAGGGCGAGCCGGTCCTGCAACAATCGATAAAGGCGGCCAGTTCGGCCTTGTACGCCGGCCCGAAACGGTCCACAAATTCGGGCAGCGGGCGCCCGTAGTCGCGCATCGGGAACGTGCGATATGCCAGCGGTTCCCGCCGGCCGCGGCGGCCGTAGGCTTCCACTACGATCTCGAGAGGCTTCTGGTCGAAGTGCCCTACATGGATGTGCCCCTCCTCGCCGAAAATCAGCGTTTCCACCCGATACCCGGAGACATGATTTCGCCCCACCTGCACTTGCGCCACCATCCCGCCGGTGAACCAAAGATAGAGCAGCGCATCGTCGAAGTCCTCCAGGCAGGTGGTCAGGCGATGGCTATAAATGCTGGACCCCAATGCCAGGGCCGTACGCGGCATCTGTCCGCTCAGCCACAGAATCTCATCCACGTTGTGGATGGCCATGTCCGCCAGGAGCCCGCCGCTCTTATAACCATCGGGCGCGGGATTGGAGTCTTCCATGCACGAGTAGATTTTGAAAACGCGGCCGATCGCTCCGCTAACGATCAGGCCTTTCGCGCATGCCAGCGGTGCGTCGAAGCGCCGCTGGAACGCCAGCATCACGCTGTGCGGCGCATTCCGATCCAGTTCGGCGGCGAATTCGCGATCCGATTCCACCACCCCGGTCAGAGGCTTCTCCAGCAGCACGCGGTGTCCGGCGGAGATCAAAGCCGACGCGGTTTCGCGATGGGTATCGGTTGGCGTCACCACCACCGTCGCATGGCAGACGCCGGCCGCGGCGAGTTCCTCCACGCTGGAGAATACCGGGATTTTCAGACGCATCTCCGCCGCGACGCGCCCGGCCCGGTCGCGGTCGGCATCCACCAGCGCGGCCAGTGCGCAGGGTACGCCATCGGCCGCGAGTTCGCCCAGATGCAACGCATGCACCACGCCCATTCGACCCAGGCCCACCACCGCCACTTTCAAAATTTCAGACATATGCCAACTGCCAGTATCCCGCATCTCCCCGCGCATTTGATAGACTGGGATTGCAAGTGTTGAAGCGTTTCATTTTCTGGGATTACCCGCGCGCGAGCTGGCAGTACGACGTGATGGTCGGCATCATTCTGATCTTCGTGATGGCGACTCCGCGCGGATGGTTTCGCGACCAGCCGCGCACTCCGCTGGTCAGCTCCATCGCCGTGCTGCCCGCGGAGCACGGCAGCAACGTCTATTGGGTTGAGCCGGAGTTGTTGGCCGACATGACCAAAGACCAGCAGGCGCAAAGGCTGTCGGGGCTCCTCAAGAATTTCACGCACCGGAAACAAGTGACCGTGACCAGGGTTGAACCGATTGCCGACTCGGACGGAGAAACCAAGGGCTACATGGTCTTTGCCAAGCCCTGAGCGGCCGCCGAAATGCATCGTCCTCCCATTCGCAGCGTGATTGTTGTGGGAATCGCCTTAAGTGTGCCTGTGCTCGCCGGGCCCCACCCCGCGGGCGATCCGGAAGCCGTCCTGGACCGCATCGATAAGGCTGCCGCGGCATTCCGGAGCATGTCGGCCAAGTTGCGCCGGGTGCAGCATACGGCGGCCATCCCCGATGACGACAACGTGGATTCGGGAACCGTCCTGCTGAAACGGGGCCATCGCCGGGATTTGCGCATGCTCATCGACCTGACCGATCCCGACCGGAAAACGGTCGCGTTTTCGGACCACACGGTGGAGATCTACTACCCGAAAATGCTGACCGTGGACGAATTCGATGTGAGCAAGTTCAGGGAATTGTTGGAACAGTTCTTCATGCTCGGATTTGGCACCTCGCGCGCCGAATTGCAGGCTTCCTACACTCTGCGGTTGGTGGGTCCGGATACAGTCGGCGGCCAGAAAACCGAACTGCTGGAGCTAATCCCGAAATCAAAAGAGGTTTTGCAGCATCTAGTTAAATTAGAGATGTGGGTGGCGGAAAACGGCTACCCGATTCAGCAGAAGTTCTACCTGAAGGGCGGCGACTATCAACTGGCGACGTATTCGGACATGAAAATCAACCCGGATCCGCCGGACTCAGCGCTGAAATTGAAACTGCCGAGGAACGTGAAGCGGGAGTACCCGCAGAAGTAGAGTGGGCTTGGAGGGCGGGCAATTCTGCCCGCAGCCGGCTTTCAGCCGGCCTCGGCCGCCCCACAGGATGAAGACCGGGCGCATGGAATCGAGCGGAACCAGAAACAGGCTTAGGTTTTTGGATTGGCTGCGCGGCGTGGCGGGCATTATCATGCTGCAAGGCCATGCCTTCCATTCTTTCCTGAAGCCGGACCTGCGCGGCGGCGCGGCTTACATGCTGTCGCAGTTTTTCGGCGGCATGCCGCCCGCCATCTTCCTTTTTCTGACCGGCATTACGCTGGCGTTCCTGATGTACAGCTTCGAGCGCAAAGGCGTTTCGCCCCGCAGCCGCATTACCGGCACCCTGCGGCGCGCCGGCTACCTCTTCGGCATCGCCATGCTCTTGCGATTGCAGCTCTGGCTGTTCAGTTGGCCCAGCCCCTGGACCAACCTGCTGAAGGTGGACATCCTGAACTGCATGGGATTCGGGATCGCGTCGATGTCGGCCATGGCGCTGTTCACTACGGCGCAGCGGGTGCGCATCTGCGCGGCGTTGGGGCTGCTGATTGCCGGCCTCTCGCCGCTGGTTTCGCAAATGAGCTGGGCGGGCGCGCCTGCTATTGTGAAAGCCTATATCGCTCCGGACTACAACTCATTCAGCTTCTTTCCATGGGCCGCCTACCTGGCCTTCGGGATGAGCTCCGGCAGCCTGATCCGTCTGCTGAAACATGAGCACTATGACCGGGCCATGCAGTGGGCCGCATTGCTGGGAGTCGCCCTGATTCTGGCGGCGCGCTATTTCGCGAACCTCCCTTTCTCCATTTATCCGAAATCCGATTTCTGGCTGGATAGCCCGGCGCAGGTGCTGGTCAAGCTGGGCGTGATGTTGGCGATCCTGGCGGCCGCGTACGTTTGGACACAATACGGCGCGGCCCCTGGTTGGAGCTGGGTGCGGCAATTCGGCACCACGTCGCTGCTGGTTTACTGGGTGCATATCGAGCTGGTCTACGGGCGCTGGCTGCCATGGTGCAAGAATAATCTGGACGTTGGGCAGACGGTGTTGGCGGCGGCGGTCTTGATCGCGCTGATGCTGATGCTGGCCACGGCCAAGACGTATCGCAAGGATATCGCGGCCTACGTGAGGGGCTGGCGGTGGTCCTGGAGCGCGAAGCCCGATCGCGTGCCCGCGGATTAAGTGGGGCAGGACTCCAGTCCTGCGCGGGTCCTCCAGGACCCGCTCTTAAGGCCGACGTGGACGTCGGCCCGCTGGACTGGAATCCTGCCCCACTCTATCCGCTCAGTAGCGAGGCCCCTTGCTTAAACACTTGATCTTCGCCAGCGCCATCTGCAGCCTTCACTTCGTCGCCCCTGCCGCCGAACGCCATCCGACTGCCGTCGCCACCTACACCTTCCGTGTATCCGCCCCGCATGGCTCGGCCAGCGAGCCTGTTGACATCTCTCTCGATTGGTCCAAGCCCCAGCCAGGCGTCGGCCGCGCGGTAATCGTCTTTCACGGCATCGGACGCGACGTGAACGGCTACTACCGCGCGCTCCAGGACGCCGCGCAACAGGCCGGCCCAGCCGCCCGCGACGCTATCCTCATCGCGCCGCAATTCCTGGATGAAAAAGACATCCGCGAGCACCATCTTCCGCGGGATGTACTGCGTTGGCGGGGAGCCTCTTGGGAATCCGGCGCGCCCGCGCTCGCGCCATCGACTATCGGTTCGTATGAGGTCGTCGATGCCCTTCTCACGCGGCTGGCCGACCGCTCGGTTTTTCCCAGTCTCAAGACCGTGGTCCTCGTAGGACACTCGGGCGGCGGTCAGTTGGTCCAGCGATACGCCGTGGTGGGCAAAGCCGCGGCTGCGCTGGCGAGCGCCGGTATCCATCTCCGCTACGTCGTCGCTAATCCTTCGTCGTATGTGTACTTCTCGGAAGACAGACCGGCGGCGCCTGGCGGGCGTTGCCACGATTTCCATCGTTGGAAGTACGGCCCCATCGATCCGCCCGTTTACGTCAAGCCGGATGCCGCCGATACGTGGCTGCGGCGTGAGGCGGACTACGCCCAGCGCGACGTCGTATACCTGTTGGGCACCGCCGACGTCGATCCCCATGAGAAGGATCTCGATACTTCCTGCGCCGCCGAAGCCCAGGGCCCCACCCGCTTCGCCCGCGGGCAGGCGTACTTCGCCTATCTGCACGCCCGTCACGCGTCAGGCTGGAACCAGCGCATGTGGTTTGTGCCCGGGGTGGCCCACTCCGGCCACAAGATGATCGCTTCCGCTTGCGGAGTCGATGCGCTCTTCGATGTGGGCGCCTGTCCCAACTAGCGACGTTAACCGCTCATCCTTCCCGTGAGACTAAACAACAGCACGGCCAGCACGATCGCCGTGATCGCCACATAAGTGCGGTCCCTCTGCAACACAAACGCCACCACCGAGAACGCCACCCGTGCCACCGGCGTGGCGATCAACAGCACCAGCCCGAATTGAATCACGCGGCGGCAATGGAAACCCGGAACGCCGCTGACAATGCCGCGCAGGTGCCGCAGGTACTCGGGCTCGCCGCGAAAGACGTGATAGCCCGGTAAACTGGTTCCGTACTGAATCAGATACCAGATTCCGCCCGCGGCCACCACCGAGGCGGCCAGCATCACGCCATATCGCAGCAACCCGCCGATGATCTCGTCCACCTCCCGATCGGTGAGCGGTGGGCGCATTATAATTTCCCCGCGATGGCGTTATAAATCATCTCGATGGCCAGTACGCCGACCACCACTCCGAAGATCCGCCGCAGCGTCATGGTAGGCGCGCCCGGTAGCAGGCGCGCTCCCAGCACCGATCCGCCGAGCACGCCCAGCACCACCGGCATCGTGAGTCCGGGGTCGATGTATCCGCGATTCAGATAGACGCCCGCGCTGGCCGCGGCAGTCACTCCGATCATGAAGTTGCTGGTGGTGGTCGAGACTTTGAACGGAATGCGCATGGCGCGGTCCATGGCGACGACTTTCAATGCGCCTGAGCCGATGCCCAGGAGTCCGGAAAGCGCGCCCGCCACAAACATCAGGCTGAAACCGGTTTTCACGTGGCTGACTTTGTAGGATCTGAGTCCCTCCGGCGTCGGAAAGCTGCCGTTCAGCCGCAAGCGCGTGGCCAGCGGATCGTCCGTCTCGCCGGGCCGCGGCGCGGGACGGGCGCGCGTGGAAACCCAGGCGGAGTGCAGCAGCACCAGGCCGAAAATTACTCCCAGAATCGAGGGCGAGATTTTCGCCGCGGCGAACGCCCCGCACACCGCGCCCACCGTGGTGGCGATCTCCAGAAACATGCCGATGCGGATATTCGAGAAGCCTTCGCGCACGTACGCCGCGGCCGCGCCCGACGACGTGGCGATCACCGAAATCAGCGTGGCGCCCATGGCGTAGTGCAGATCGATGCCCAGCAGCAGTACCATGGCGGGGGTGATCACCACGCCGCCGCCCAATCCCGTGAGCGCGCCCAGGAAGCCCGCCGCCACGGAAACCAGGCCGACCAGGGCGGTGAGTTCGAGTATATTCAAGATGCTGTCCCTCGTTCTAAGATACACGGCGCGCGGTGCGACGATGCTTTGGAGAGCTTTCCAGCCGGCCCTATCCTGCGCCGTGTGGGCGGGCGCCCTGACCATGCCTGCGCAGGCCACGCCAAAACACATCCTCGAAACCAGCTTATTAGTGTTTCATAAACCCTCGGTTACCGGCGTGGGCGAAGTTCCCCCGCCATCCGATTTTCGAGCCACGGTTGGCAAGGTGCAATATCAAGTCCGGGCCGTGGCGCGGGCCGCCGTTTCAACCAACTTGAAAACCGCGATCGTCTTCGACTTGGCATCCATCGCGCGCGACGGCCAATCGGCGCTCATCGATCAGGCGCGGACCATGCAACCCGAATTCCGGCAAATGCGCAATATCTCCTTATTCGTCGATTCGTATGTGTGGACGCGGTTCCATCAAATGTTTGAGTTTGGGCCGCGCCAAACATATGAATTTTTCTTGCCCGAGACGCAATTGGCCAACGTGGATCGCGGCGGCCCTTCGCTTTATTCCGGCGAGCTCGCGTGGTTGGCGCGGGTCCTTCCTTGGAGTCGTTTCGAGGTCTCGCGGAAGTCCTGCGCGGCGAGCAAGGCCCCCTCAGGGTGCTCTGGATTGGGCGAAGCTTCGCTTGGGCCGCCCCTCCGTACCGCCCTGCCGATCCTCTTGCGGGCACGCCGCCGCAGGCACAGATCCCATTTGATTCGCCGTTTGCGCTGCTGGATGCGTTCACCCAAGCCGGGGTCGATCTCTGGCCTATGGTGTGGCTTGACGGGCAGCACGAACCGGACCAGAACCTTCGGCTCGATCTGCATCCGGCCTCGGATTTGGCGCGATATCTGGGCGGGCAAGCCAACGTTTGCGTCAGCGATCTGGCCGGTTGCTTGAAAAGCGCGCTGGAGGCCTCCAGCCATGACGCATGGATTATCCGCATCGCGGGCCCGCAGGTCGACTGGACCAACGGCGCCGCAAAGCTCTTGCACCTGTGGTACGCGCCAAATCGCGCCGTGCTGGACCTGAAACGGCCCTTTGTGAGACTCAATCAGCCGAAGGCGTGGACTCTGAAGCGGAGGGTCGGGCTCAAACGCCTCCTGCCCCTGCGCGGAACTCCGCCATCCGTGCCCCTTTTCGACAGCATGAGCCTGCCCGGCAAAGCCGGCTGTGATGCCGGCACAGGGAGTGAGCTACCGAAACCGGCGATGACCGCGATCGTGCCGGACGCGTTCGTGCCCGGACTGCGTGCCCACGTGGAAGCGCTCGGCGAACAGACGCAGTTCCGCACCCGATCGACGCCGAAACCGGTCTTATTGCGGGAAACGGGCCAGGGCGCCGCCGAGATCTGTGTCGATCTTCCGTCCACCAGCCAAACCAACGCAAACTACCGCATCGTCGTTTTCAATCCGGAGGCCGGCTGGGCCGGCGTCGGCTTCCTTCCAGTGGCGGACGTTCTCCGCTCCCACTAACGTTTTGCCTCTCGATTTCCGCTGACTCCCGCCTTCCGCTTGATGCTATACTCCCCTATCCATGTCTCCATCGGAACACGGCTTTTTCCACCCCGCCGCACGGCCTTACCGCTTCATCGTGCTGGCCTTCGCCGCCCTGATGGCCTTCGGCAGCTACTTCGCCTACGACAGCGTCGGCGCCATCGAGACCACCCTCATTCAAGTTTTCCATACAGACCGCGCCGCCATCGGCACTATGTACACCATGTACAGCGTGGCCGCCGTCCTGGCGGTCTTGGGAGGCGGCTTTCTCATCGATCGCGTAGGCGTGCGCCGCGCCAGCCTGATCTTCTCCGCCTTCGTGGTAGCCGGCGCCGCCATGGTCGCCTCCGCGCCCAGCCTTCCCGTGCTGTATGCCGGCCGCGTCATCTTCGGCATCGGCTCCGAAACGATGATCGTTGCGCAAAGCGCCATCACCGCGCGCTGGTTCACCGGCAAGGAACTGGCCATGGCCTTCGGCATCACGCTCACCATCGCGCGTCTAGGCACTCTGTTTTCCTTTAACACGGAAGAACTGCTTGCCAGCCGCGTGGGTTGGCGCGGAGCGCTCTGGATCGCCGCCGCGCTGTGCGTGTTCAGCCTGCTCTGCAACTGGATCTACACCCTGATGGATCGTCACGCCGAGCCTATCCTGAAACTGCCCGAAGCCGGCGCCGGCGACAAGATCGCCTGGAGCGACGTGGGCAAGTTCCGCCCGTCGTACTGGTTCGCCGTGGGCATCTGCGTGACATTCTACTCCGCCATCTTTCCCTTCACCGCGCTGGCGACCGATTTCTTCCACGACAAGTGGAACATGCCCATGGCTTCCGGCGAAGGCCATGGCTTTCTCGCCGGCGTGTTCTACAACCTGACCCATATGTTCACCACCGCCCAGGGCGTCACGTCGATCATCATCGCGGCGTCCATGGTGCTGGCCCCCTTCGCCGGCAACTTCGTGGATCGCGTGGGCCGCCGCGCCACACTCATGGTGGCGGGCTCCCTGCTCATTGTTCCCGCGCATCTGCTACTGGGTCTGACGCACATCTCCCCGGTTTTATCCATGATCGTGCTGGGCGCGGCTTTCGTGCTGGTGCCCGCCTGCATATGGCCCACCGTGCCGCTCATCGTGGACGCCCGCTGCGTCGGCACCGCCTTCGGTCTGATGACCGCCATCCAGAATCTGGGTTTGGCCGCCTACCCTGTGGCCAACGGCGCGCTGCGCGACGCCACACACGGCTACACCGCCAGCCAGATCATGTTCGCCGGGCTGGGCTTCTGCGGTCTGATCTTTTCGCTGCTGCTGCTGCGCGCCGATCGCCGCGAAGGCGGCCGCCTGGAGCGCGCTAAATGAGGGTTCTCGTAGGGCAGGATGACATCCAAGATGACATCCTCCGCGCCGATTGCCAATCGGCGCAAACCTGCCAAAATAGATATTCAACCAATTAGAGAGGAAGCTCCCAACGATGTTGACACCAGCCCTGTTGCTGCTTGCCGCAACCCGCGAGTCGCGCATCACCGCGCTCGACTGGCTCACGATCGCGCTCTACTTCGGCATCCTGCTGGGCGTGGCCACCTGGGTGGTCCGCAAGGGAAAGGACTCCGCCACCGATTACTTCCTGGCGGGCCGCAACCTGGGCTGGTGGGTGATCGGCGCATCCATTTTCGCTTCCAACATCGGCTCGGAGCACATCGTCGGCCTGGCCGGCTCCGGCGCCACCAGCGGCGTGGCCATGGCGCATTACGAGTTGCACGCCTGGTGCCTGCTGGTCTTGGGCTGGGTCTTCGTGCCGTTCTACATGCGTTCCATGGTGTTCACCATGCCGGAATTTCTGGAACGCCGCTTCAACGAAAAATCCCGCTACGTGCTCTCCATCGTTTCCATCATCACTTTTATCATCTCCAAGATCGCGGTCGGTATCTTCGCCGGCGGCGTGGTCTTCGGTACGCTATTCCCGCAGATGAGCGTCGACATCGGCGGCGTCACTATCGACAGCTTCTGGATCGGCTCCGTGCTGGTCATCGTGCTCACTGGTCTTTACACCACTCTCGGTGGCATGCGCGCGGTAGCTTATAACGACGCCGTCCAGGTTACCGTCCTCATCCTCGGTTCGTTTCTCCTGACCGCCTACGGGCTCGTCCGCCTGGGAGGCTGGGCCGAGTTGCGCCACCTGTGCGGTTCCGATATGTTCAACCTGTGGAAGCCGCTCATCCCCCACGGCGTGCAGAGTACCTGGTCTCCCATAATGCAGACCAACGCCGCCGGCCAGGTCGTCAAGCAAGCTTGGTATTTCAACGATAACTTCCCGTGGCTCGGCATGCTTTTCTGTGCGCCTATCATCGGGCTGTGGTATTGGTGTACCGACCAATACATCGTGCAGCGCGCGTTGGGCGCGCCCAATGAGACGGTCGCGCGCCGCGGCAGTATCTTCGCCGCGTTTCTCAAGCTGTTCCCGGTTTATCTCTTCATCATCCCCGGTCTCATCTGTTATGCGCTGGCTAAGAGCGGCAAGGTTCCCGAGTTGACCGCCATGGTCGGTCCCGACGGCAAGTCCATTCCCGCGCTCTCCAACGCGGCTTTCCCGATGATGGTCCAATACCTTTTGCCCGCCGGGATTCGCGGCATCGTAGTGGCGGGGCTGCTTTCCGCCCTGATGGGCTCGCTCGCCGGTGTATTCAACGCCTGCTCCACGCTGTTTACCGTCGACCTGTATCAGAAGTGGAGGCCGCAAGCTTCGCAGCATCAACTCGTGCGCATGGGGCGCACCGCGACCATCGTCATGGTGTTGATCGCCCTGGCCTGGATTCCCGTGATCAAAAACGCGAAGGGCTTGTACACGTACTTGCAATCCGTGCAGGGCTATTTGGCGCCGCCCATCTTTGTGGTGTTCTTCCTGGGCGTCTTTTTCAAGCGCATGAATGGGGCGGGGGCGCTGTGGGCCATGATCGTGGGCTTCGCGCTGGGAATCTTCCGCATGATGGTGGACACTCCCGTGACGCTCGGCGGTTCGGGATACCCGGAGGGAACGTTCCTGTGGATCGTCAATAACATCTATTTCCAGTACTTCAGCGTGTTGATTACGATTGTCTCGGCCATAGTCATGGTAGCGGTCAGTTATATGACCGCCGCGCCGGACCTGCGGAAGATACAGAGCCTGACCTTTGGCACCGCCACCGAGGCTGATCGCCGCAAGACGCGCGCCGGCTGGAGTTGGAGAGAAGTGGCCGCTTCCGGCGTCGTGCTTTTGTGCATTCTAGGCGGCTATCTGTATTTCAGGGGCTAATGCGAGGGCTTCGCTGGCCTCCAGAGGCTAAAGCCTAAGCCACCAAGAGGCAGGCGGCCTACGAGGCCGCCGCAGGCTGCGAGCCTGCCCCACAAACAGCCTCAAGGCTCCAACCGGAACACTGTGCCACAAGGATAGTCGGCGCTGACCGTCGCACAACCCGGCCCGCTCCCCCCGAGATTGGTCGCGCCAAAGATCACTCCTTTCGCGCCGAGCGATAGAGCGCCATTAGGCTGTGCTCCGTCCGGTCCGGTAAAGGTATGAAGCACTTTCTGGCTCCAAATTCCCCCGTCGTTCCGCACTACGAACACCGTACCGCAACCGCCGCTGCCCTGGTCCGGATCGCAACTCATGTCTCCTCCCTCGGAAGTTGTGCCATACAGCGACCCGTCTTTGGCGAAGGTCAGGGGAGCCATCGGGTCGTCGCCATTGCTGCCTCCGGTGAATCGGTACAGCACGGCCTCCGTCCATTGCGTGCTCCCCGCGCCTGGCGGCTTTAGTTTGAAAACATTGCCATTGCTGGATGTCCCGCTATAGCCGGTCGTTCCGTAGAGGGTTCCACCCGTTCCGAGCGCCATGCCGCCGGCCGGCGTCCCGCCATGCGCCCTTCCTCCCGGGAAGTTGTACAGCAGCGACAAGGTCCACGCACCGCCGGACGTCGCCGGTGGCGTTAACTCGAATATCGAGCCAAATTCGCCAAGGGGACCTTCCTGGATCGCGCCGATGAGGACGCCGCCTGGGCCAACGATCAAATTGCCGAGCGGATACAGGGTATCGCCGTTGAAGTCGTAAAGGTCCGTTTCGGTCCATGCGCCCCCCGCTGCCGCCGGTGGCGTTAACTGCAAGATCGAGCCGTAACCAACCCCGCCCGTCACTGTTGCGACGTAGAGCGTTCCGTTTTCAGCGAGAACGACACCCAGTGGGATCTGTCCGTATCCGAGCACGCTGCTGAGATTGTAGAGGACTTGTTCAGTCCACGCGCCGCCCGCGGCCGCCGGCGGCATTAGCTCGAATACCGTGCCATAGCCCAAATTGCCACCCAAACCGGTAGCGCCGTAGAGTTCCCCGCTCGGGCCGACGACCACACCGGCCGAAGGGAAAGCTCCATCGCCGTCCTGGCCCGTGAAATTATGTAGTATGGTCTCCGTATAGGCGCCCCCAGGCGTAACCGGCGGCGTCAGTGCGAATACCGTGCCGCATCCGCTGCCACCGAAAGTGACTTGCATGCACTGTCCGGTTCCGCCGCCCTGTGTCGCGCCGTAGATCACGCCGCTGGAGGCCACCGCTACACCCAGCGGATTCTGCCCGTCGCCGCTATAGCTGGGGAAGCTGTACAAGGTCGTGTAGGTCTGCGCCGCTGCGGCCGTCGCGGCCAATACGAGTATTCCGAGCCTCTTTTTCATCCCACAGAGTATATCACCCTGAAATGGCGCCCACCCGGAACCGCTCCCTGACAGGAACCGCTCCCTGACGGTCGCGGCTCAGTAATCCGCGCGCAATCGACGCGAGTATCGGCGAGCCGCCCGTTCGCCGGGCGCGGTTCTTGCCCGCATGACTAGTTTTCCCTCCATTTTCCGCATTACTAATAGGAGGCCAAACGAAATGACAACCAACCTAAAATGCACGCCGGTGCTGGCAATCCTGCTGGTTCCGGGAGCCACTTGGATGAACGCCCAGTCCCAGGACTGGCGCGCCCCGATTCAAGATCGGCTGGAGGCCAAGTACACTCTCACCAAGGCTTCCGCCGACAAGTCCGATATCGTGACCGCCGGCGCCGTCCTGGTGTTAAAGAAAGACAATCTCGTAATGGTTACCACCGGCATCCCGAACATGGTCCCTAACACGTACAAGGATGGCAGAATCACGCAAGGCCTGTTCGGCAAACTCAACCGGCTGCCCGGCGTGACCGGCAACCGGGTTTTCGCTCGGGACGAAAAGTTCTGGCTGGAGAAAGTCGACATCAAGAACGACGGCGTGGTTCTCGAGTTCCTCAGCGATCCCTTTGACGACGTGCGGTATAAAGGTACGCTCCGCTTCCCGTTCCCCAAGGGATCGCCGCCGCCGATCGACCAGATCGAGAATTTGGTCGGGCAAGTTATCGCCGTGGACGGAGCCAACGAGTCCGCCGCCAATACCCAACCTGCGCCGTCCGCGGCCCGCCCGGCGACCCCGGCGGAGAAAGCTCCGGAGCCCATCGCGCCTCCACCTCCGCCTCCCGCGGACCCTGTGTCGATATCGTCCGGCCAGACGAACGACCAGGTGGTATCCAGTTTCGGACAACCTAAGACGATTGTCAGACTCGGCGCCAAGCAGATCTATTACTATCAGGATCTCAAGGTCACATTCGTCAACGGCAAGGTTGCCGACGTTCAGTAAGTCATGTGGCGCGCGGGACAGGCCTCCTGGCCTGTCCCTGACTCGTAAAAACTCAGAGCATTATCCCCCTGCTTGAGTATCCGCACCCTCCGCAGCGCGCCATGCACCTCGCCCGGATCGAACCGCACCGAATGTTGCGCGATCACCAGCCCCGCACGGGACTGCTCCAACGCCGCCGCATACTCCCCTTCCATCTCATACGGCGGATCCATAAACACGATGTCCGCGGCCTGCCGCCCCAGCGCCGCCGCCACCTTCCCCGCCACCACGCTGGCCCGCCCTTCAATCCCCAGCGCGTGCAGATTCTCCCGGATCGCCTCCACGGCCCGCCGGCCGCTCTCTATAAACACACATCGCGCCGCCCCGCGGCTGAGCGCTTCGATCCCCACCGCACCCGTCCCCGCGTATGCATCCACGAATACCGCGCGTTCGATCCGCGGCGCCAGGATATTGAACAACGTCTCCCGCAGCCGGTCCGGGGTCGGACGCGTCGCCAACCCCGGAATGCTCTTCAACCGCCGCGACCGGAATTCGCCCCCAATCACCCGCATCAGCCCACCGTCACCAGGCCATAGCGCCGCTGCCAATGGTCGCGAATGTAAGCCACCGCCAACCGCAGTTCTTCCTCCCCCGGCGGATGGCTCACGAAATCCAGCGCCTCCCGCCGCGCCGCTTCCAGAATCTCTTTGTCGCGCAGAATGTTCGCCACCCGCAGCGACGGCAGCCCCGACTGCTTCGTCCCGAAAAACTCGCCCGGCCCGCGCAGCTTCAAATCCATCTCCGCGATCAGAAATCCGTCGTTCGAGTCCACCAGTGTGCGGATGCGTTCCTTCGCCTGATCGCTCATCCGCTCCGTGATCAGGATGCAGTAACTCTGCGCCGCGCCGCGTCCCACGCGCCCGCGAAGCTGGTGAAGCTGCGCCAGCCCAAACCGCTCCGCCTGCTCCACCACCATCACCGTGGCATTCGGCACATCCACCCCCACTTCGATTACGGTGGTCGAAACCAGAATCTTGATCTCGCCCTTCTTGAACCGCTCCATGGTCGACTCTTTCTCATCCGACGGAAGCCGCCCGTGCATCAGCCCCACCGTAATCCCCGGAAACACTTCCTGGGACAAATGTTCGTGCATTTTCTCGGCCGCCTTCATGGCGCCGGTCTCCGATTCCTCGATCACCGGATACACCACGTACGCCTGCCGCCCCTCGTCGATCTGCTTTTTCAGGAAGCTATAGATCCGCTCCGCATGATCGGATGTCACATGCTTCGTCACGATCGGCTTGCGTCCCGGGGGCATCTCGTCGATCACCGACACATCCAGGTCGCCGTACAAAGTCAATGCCAGCGTGCGCGGAATCGGAGTCGCGGTCATCACCAGCACGTCCGGATGCACGCCCTTCCGCAGCAGTTCGAACCTCTGCATCACGCCGAAGCGATGCTGCTCGTCCACGATCGCCAGCCCCAGCTTCGCGAACTCCACGTCCTTCTCCAGCAGGGCGTGCGTTCCGATCGCCACGTGCGCCAGGCCCGCCGCGATGAGCTTCTTCAACTGCCCCTTTTCCCGGCTGGTGAACGATCCGGTAAGCTGCACCACCACGTAGTCCAGCCGCGCCAGCAGTTGCTTGAAATAGAAGTAATGTTGCGCCGCCAGGATCTCGGTAGGCGCCAGCACCGCTACCTGATACCCGTTCTCGATCGCGATCACCGCCGCCTCCGCCGCCACGATGGTCTTGCCGCTGCCCACGTCGCCTTGCAGCAGCCGGTTCATCGGCCGCGGCGCTTTCATATCCTGCGCGATCTCGCCCAGCACCCGCTTCTGCGCGCCGGTGGGCTTGAACGGCAGCATGGCCTTCACCTTCTCCCGCACGCCGTCCGTGAGCTCGAACGAAATGCCCGGCATGGTGCGCGCCTTGCTGCGCTTCAACGCCACGCCGCATTCCAGCCAAAAGAACTCCTCGAAGATCAGCCGGAATTGTGCCTGCGATCGGAAAGCGTTTAGCAGCCGCATGTCCGAATCCTGCGGCGGAAAGTGCGTCTCCCGGATGGCCGTCCAGCGGTCCGGCAGTTTCAACCGGCGCCGCACTTCATCGGGAAGTTGATCCTCCACGGGCGGCAGCGATTCCAAAACGCGATGCACCATTGCCCGCAGCACGCGCGTGCTGATCTTCGACACGGCCTCATAAACCGGCACCACGCGCCCCAGATGCAGCGCCGCTTCCGCTGCATCGTCGTCTTCCGACAGAATCTCGAATTCCGGATGCAGCATCGTGAGCTGCCCGGCATAGCTGTCGAACTCCACCTTGCCGTAGAGCGCCACCTTCTGCCCCGGCGCCAACACGTTCGCCAGATATCCGCCGTGAAACCACTTGCCTACCAGAATGCCGCGCGACCGGTCCGTGAATGACGCTTCGAACAGTCCCAGGTTCCGCCGCTTGAATCCCGAGAGGCTCGCCGAGCGCACCTCCGCAATCACGGTCGCCATCTCGCCCGGCGCCAGTTCGTTCACCGCCTTCACATTGCTGCGGTCCTCGTAGCGGAACGGCACGTAGGCGAGCAAATCCTCCACCGTGCTCAGGCCCTTGGCCTCCAGCATGGCCGCGCGCGCCGGCCCGACGCCTTTAATGTAGGTGAGCGAAGTAGTCAGATCCATTCTAGTGGGGCAGGACTCCAGTCCTGCGCGGGTCCTCCAGGACCCGCTCTTCTCGTCACGGTCGAAAGCCAACCCTCGGCCGGGGCGAACGGGCGGGTCTGGAGACCCGCCGCAGGCGTAGACGCCTGCCCCACAGGGTTTCATCACGATGCGGCGGCCTCGCAGGCCGCCCATCTGCGCTTTCAGTGTACAATGCCGGAAGTGAAGCCAACCGCCATCTTATTCTTGTGCGCGTTCTTGTGCACGCTATTTAGCGCGCTCCCGGCCGCCGCCGCGCTACGCCTGGGCATCGTCGGCACCGACACTTCCCACGTTACCGCGTTCACCGAAATCCTGAACGACGAATCCTCGCCCGATCACGTGCCCGGCGGCCAAATCGTAGCGGCCTACAAAGGCGGCAGCCCCGACATCGAATCGAGCGCCTCCCGCGTCGACCAATTTGCCGACGAGCTCCGCACCAAGTGGAAGGTGCGCTTCTACACGAGTATCCCGGAGATGTGCCAACACGTGGACGCCGTACTGCTCGAAAGCGTGGACGGCCGCGTGCATCTGGCGCAGGCCCGCGCCGTGATCGCCGCGCATAAGCCGCTGTTCATCGATAAACCCCTGGCGTCCACGCTGGAGGAGGCCCGCGAGATCGCCCGCTTGGCCGCCGCCGCCGGCGTCCCGTGGTTCAGTTCGTCCAGCCTCCGCTTCGGCGAAATCGCCGAGACCATGAAGTTCGCCGACGCCACCGGCGTGGAAACCTGGGGTCCCGGTCCACTCGAGCCGCACCACCAGCTCGATCTCGCCTGGTACGCCATCCATCCTATCGAGTTGCTCTATGCGCTCATGGGCCCGGGCTGCGAAGAAGTCAGCCGCACTTATTCGCCCGATGCCGATGTCATCGTGGGCCGCTGGAAGGACGGCCGCATCGGCACCGTGCGCGCGCTGCGCCCCTACAGCGACTATGGCGCGGTGGTCTTTCGCCCCAAGCGGATTGTCGAAAGCCCCTCCCGCCCCGCCGATAGTTACCGCCCGCTGCTGGTGGAGGTGATGAAGTTCTTCGAAACCGGACAACCGCCCGTGCCCAACCGGGAGACGCTCGAGATTTTCGCCTTCATGGACGCCGCCCAGCGCAGCAAGGACGAAGGCGGCCGGCCCATGCGGTTACGATAGCTATGCGGTTAGGATAGAAGCTTACGCTCATGCCAAATCTGCTGGAGGGCAAAACCGCCCTCATCCTCGGAATCGCCAACAAATGGAGCCTGGCGTACGCCATCGCGCAAGCCTTCTGGCGGGAAGGCGCAACCCTGGCGCTCACCTACTTGGGCGACCGCCAGAAGATCGCCATCGAAGAATTGTCGCAAGGACTGCCGGTGGCGGGCATCTGGCCCTGCGACGTCACGAAGGAAGAAGATCTGCTCGCTCTCACTGAATCTCTAGGCGCCCTCGGCCGTCCGCTCGATGCCGTGGTACACTGCCTGGCTTTCGCCAATCGCGAAGATCTGTCGCGCCCTTTCGTCGAGACCGGCCGCGCCGGCTTCCTGCTGGCGCAGGAGGTGAGTGCGTATTCCATCGTCGCCGTCGCTCGCGCCACCACGCCCCTGATGACGGACGGCGGGGCGCTGATGACCCTCACCTACCTCGGCTCCACGCGCGTCGTTCCCAACTACAACGCCATGGGCGTGGCCAAAGCGTCCCTCGAAGCTTCCGTCCGATACCTCGCCAGCGATCTCGGCCCGCGGCGCATTCGCGTCAACGCCATCTCCGCCGGACCGGTCAAAACCGCCTCCGCGCGCGCCATCAAGGATTTCACCACCATCCTCGACTACGTGGCCACCCGCGCGCCGCTGCGCCGCAACACCGATCCCGCCGAGGTTGCCGATACCGCCGTCTTCCTGGCCAGCGATCTGGGCCGCGGCGTCACCGGCAACACCATCTTCGTCGACGCCGGAATTCAGATCATGGGTTTATAGTTAAGTAGACCCATGAAGATTGAAGTGGTCCTGACGGAATCGGAAATCGTCCAAGAGCTTACCGAGGCCGTGGAGGCGCGCGACCTCCCCGAGAAATTCTTCTATTGGAGCCCGCTCGCGGTGCGTGCCTGGCTGGCGCGCGCGGCCGATCCCGCAGGTGACGGCCTGTGCCGATGCTGGAAGGAACTCGCCGCCAAAACGAAGTGGTTGCTGGAACCCTTTGCCGAACGTTTGCCGGTGATCAGCTTCGGCGCCGGCGATGGCGCCACCGACCGCGTGCTGCTCGACGTCGTCCGGTACGCCGGCCGCGACCTGAAGTATTATCCCGTGGATGCCAGCCAGGCGCTGCTCGAAATGGCCTGCGCCGGGGCCGAGGATCTGGATATCGAAACCGCCGGCATCAAGGCCGATATCTCCAGCCCCATGCACCTGGTCTTCGCCTCCGATGCCGCCGAATCGCCCAAGCTGCTGCTGATGTCCGGCAACACCCTGGGCGGATTCGATCCGCTCGATCACATCAAGCATATGGCCCAATGCCTGCACGGCGACGACCGCCTGATCCTGGACGCCGAGATCTATCGGACCAATGGAAGCGCTCCGCACCCGGACGTGCTGCGCCAGTTCGCATTCGCCCCGCTGGCCGCGCTGGGCGTCTCCGCCGACGACGGAGAAGTGCGCTTCGAAGACAAGCGCGATAAAAGCATTGCCGGCCTGCACGTGACGGCCGCGCACTTCCGCCCGGACAGCGATCTGCGCATCGCCACACCCGATCGCGAAGTGCTGATCGAGCGGGTTGAGCACATCAACCTGAACTTCAGCTATAGGTTCACTCCGGAAGCGCTGCGCGAATTGCTGGCGGAGCACGGCGGCCTGCGCATCCTGGACGAGATCCGCAGCCCCGATGGGCGTTATCTGCTGGCGGTCTGTTCGCGGTAAAATCGATAGTCGTGGGGCAGGACTCCACTCCTGCTGCCGGCGTGTACGCCGGCCCGTTTTGTGAATACCAAGGTGCGCGCCCGTAGCTCAGTTGGATAGAGCGGCTGGCTTCGAACCAGTAGGCCGGGGGTTCGAGTCCCTCCGGGCGCACCATTTAACCACAACAAAATCAAATAGTTGGCGTCATGATTGGGGTATCCTCCAAGTCTTCTTTTTGGGCAGTATGCCCAGAAGTATGCCCACTGTTCGCCACTTGCGCGCGAGCCATCGCCGCACGGATGGTCTGCTCTTGAGGGTGAACGTAACGCTTCGTGATGTTCATGTCGCGTGCCCAGCGAGGTATGCCAGGGTCCTAGGGTCCATGTGCGGTGCCCATCGGGCTAGGCATGTGTGCCGCAAAGGTGTAAAGCTCGAAGCCCTGGAACTCAACGTCTTCCCGCCCGGTCTGCCGACGAAAAGGGCTGTTGCCTGCTGAATCGCCTTAGCGCGTTGCTTCTTGAGGGAGGAAGGCTCCATGTGTCCGCTTATGGTGGGAGATGGAAAGACCCACTCGACACCAGCGGCCTTAGAGAGGCGCATATCCAGAATCGGTTGCACCCTTGGCGTCATCGGAATCCTGCGGCGGGCGTTATCGGTTTTGCCGTAATGAACTTCGATCTTCCCATCGCGGACATTTCCGGGCGCAGGCGGAAGCACTCTGAGTGTCTCAAAATCGGGGTCCACTCCATTGTCCCATTGGCGCATTCTCGGTCTTTTCCCGTTCCTGTCGGGATGAGCCGCAATTGGCGTGGGATCTCAACCTGCTTATGAAGCACGGGAATAATGCGCTTCCTTGCGTCGAGCGCCGTCCGTAACTTCGCGCGAACCTCATCAGAAGCGACTGATTCAGCAGAGAGGACAATCATGAAACTATCGCAGTGTTCAAGTGCGTAGTCGATGGCGCGGTCCCAATCTTCACCAGGTGGGATGTCGAGTTTGTCCAGCCAAACGGGAGCACCAAACCTCTTTAGATTCTCGGCAAGCGCCAAACTCCGCGTCCTCGTGGGCGTAACAAAGGAATACGTGACCAGCCATCGCGTACCTCTCGGAACCGTCCTTAGTATCGCATGGTGCTCGGCTCGCCTGGCCATCGTGCTGCGCGCACTGAACGTGCTCGTCCGTGGCTTTCAGGAAGCGGACCGGGCGGCGCACCCCGCCGTCCTCGCCGAAGCCCTCCGGCACAACCCCAGCCACATCTACGGCGGCATGCTCACTACGCTGATGCGCATGGTCTTCGTTCTCTACACCGAAGACCGCAGCCGGATGGGTTCGACGAAACCTGGCTTCATGCGGACGCCGGCCAGTATCCAGACATCATCGACAGCCGCTACGGCGCATGGGCGCAAATCGTCACCCTAACCCGGCTGCTTTACGATGGCGGCGGTTACGGTTCGCGGTGCCTGCCCCCGCGGCATGGCGGACTCTTCGACGCGGACGCTTTACCCCTTCCTCGAAGGCCAGCCCTGGGAATCGAAGCGCAGCGCAACGTCCGTGATCGAAACGCCGCTGGTTTCCGACGGCATACTCTTCATCCTCCAGGATCTGCTCTACCTCGACGGCGAGCGCATCTCCTACCGCGCCCTCGACGGAACAAATCGGTTCGGTCTACGAAGCCATGATGGGTTTTCACCGTCGAAACCGCCCACGGCATCTCCATTGGCCTCGGCGTCTTCGCTCGAAGCACTTCGGGACAGGCTGGGTGATTGGAGAAGTGCCTGAAGTTGGAGGTCATGGGGCCGCATATCTCTAAGTTCCTGGAAGGCGCACGATAGCGGGTTTGTGAAACCACGTTTCATAACCGACGATGAACCAGCCAATTTGGAACCCGCCCTCGTGCGCGATGACGAGTCCGAGTTGGCGCGCATCGCCGGGCACGTCGAAAGCGCGAGTGGCGGCAATGGATTCCTGGGGTCCGAGTTGGACGTTGAAAGGGACATCCGAGTTATTCGGAATGGGGTCGTAACGGCGGCCGCTGCTGTCGGTCAGGTAGACGGCCACACCGAGCTCGCGTTGCGAAACGCGGCGGGCGGTGCTGGATAATCGCAGCGTGACCAGATAGGTGGGCGGGCCGCTTGCCGGCTGCCGGCCGGCGTTTTCGACGGCGATGCACCAATCGTCGAAACATTGCCGCTCTCCCACTTGCAACACGGTGCGCGGCCAGAACAACGACGCGAGAACGACGATGCCGAGATAAGCTCCGGCGCCGATGCACAGTTTGCGCAGAAGTACGAGCGCGCGGCTGCCGCGGCCGCGAATCGCGAGAAACGCGGCGCTCAACAGGATGGCAACGGTTGCCAGGAATACGACGATGAAGAGGAGATCGAATATGCTCACGCATTTATCCTTTCAGATGGAGAGTACTTTGTATTATAGAGGAACATGCGGGAGAATGCAACACAGGCTGAAGCCCGTGCTACCTGGCCAGTTCCAGGACGGCGGATGTCAGGGCGACGACGCCGGTGCGAATCGCCGGTTCGGGCAGGGGCGCGAAGAGGCTGGAGTGCAGTGAAGGCAGGGCGTGCCCGGCGCGCAGGCTCTCGTTGAGTTTGGCGGGATCGGCGGCTCCCAGCCAGAGCATGACGCAAGGAATCCGGCGGCCTTCCAATCCGAAGAGACCGAAGTCCTCGCTGACCATGGTGGACTTGCCATCCAGCACATTCGGGCCGCCCAACGCGGCGCTCAGAGCGCTCTTCAACCGTCCGGCCAGCGCCGGATCGTTGTAGGTGACCGGCACGGACTCGGCCTCGTTGACTTGGACAAGCGGCGTGCGATCATCCGGGACACCCGCGGCCAGCGCCACGCCGCGCGCGGTGCGCTCGATGGCGGCCAGAATATTCCTTCGCGCCTCCTCGCTGAAAGCGCGCGCGGAGATCTGGAGTTTCACCTCGTCGGGAATGATGTTGGGACGAGTGCCGCCGTGAATGGAGCCGACTGTGACCACGGCCGGGTCTTGCGGCGCGGTCTGGCGGCTGACGATAGTTTGCAATGCCAGCACGAACTGCGCCGCCATCACCACGGGATCCTTGGTGGTTTCGGGGCGGGCGCCGTGGCCGCCGACGCCGCGCACGATCACGTCCACGGTGCTGGCGCCGGCGAGCATCGGCCCCGCGACGACGCCTACCTGTCCCGCGGCAATCTCCGGAGTATCATGCTGCGCGATGCAATAATCGGGCCGGCCAAAGCGCTCGTAGAGCCGGTCGGCGAGCATGGCGCGGGCGCCGTTGACGCGCTCCTCGGAAGGCTGTCCGATCAGCATGAGGGTGCCGTGCCAGCGGTCCCGCATGCCGGCCAGCGTGCGCGCAGCGCCCAGAAAGGACGCCATGTGGAGATCGTGCCCGCAGGCATGCATGGCGCCGACAATGGTGCTGGCATAAGGCAGGCCCGTTTTTTCCTCGACGGGCAAGGCGTCCATGTCCGTGCGCACCAGCACCGTGGGTCCCGCGCCATTTTTGAGAATCGCGACAACACCAAATGCGGCGCTGCCGTCGGGATATTTGCCGATGTGTTCGGTGACGGTGTAGCCCGCCTTGCGCAATTCTGCCGCCAGCAGCGCGGAGGTGCGCTCTTCATGCATCGAGATCTCGGGATGGGCGTGCAGGTCTTTATAGATCGTGAAAAGAGCGGGGACTTGTGGGCCGACGAGCGTGCCGAGGTCGTCGGGTGGGGCGGCGATTAGGGGTAAGGCCGCTAGCAAGAGAGCACACTCGCGCATGGGTTTCATCAGTTGGTAGGATAACCTAATCCACCAAGCCGGCTCGCACGGCGAAACGCACCAAGTCGGTGACGCTGTGCAAGTTGAGCTTCTCCATGATGCGGCCGCGATGCGCATCCACCGTGTAAACGCTGAGGTTCAGCACGGTGGCGATTTCCTTGTTGGTTTTGCCTTCCGCGATCATCTGCAGCACCTCCCGCTCGCGGCTGCTGAGCAGATCGATGGGGTCGGTCACATGGCGGCGGTAATCGTTGAGCACCGCGTCGGATACCCCGGGGCTCAGATAGCCTTCGCCGCGGGCGATGGCGCGCACGGCCGCCAGCAGGTCGCTCGAGATGGAGTCTTTCAGCAGGTAGCCGCGGGCGCCGGCGCGCAGGATTTCGCGAACGTACACGGAGTCCTTATGCATGCTCAGCGCCAGCACGCGCGATCGGGGAGACAGATCGGCGATGCGGCGGGTAGCTTCGATGCCGTTCAACTCCGGCATGGCCACGTCCATCACGATCACGTCGGGCTGCAACTGGCCAGCCAGATCGAGGGCTTCGCGTCCATTGCCGGCCTCGCCCACGATCTCCATATCGGGTTGCGCGGCTAGGATCATTTTAAATCCCTGCCGCACCACCGCATGGTCGTCAGCCAACAAAATGTGGATCTTCTCTCTCATGTTCTGCGCCGCCGGCCGGCACGCGGACTTCAATCTCGACGCCCTGTCCTTCTTTAGAGCGCACGCTCAGGTCGCCACCGACGCTGCGCGCGCGGGCCCGCATCCCGATCATACCCATGCCGCGCGGCGAATCGCCAGTGGCCGGCAGACCGCGCCCATCGTCGCGAATGGAAAGGCGCACCTCCCCGCCCTGCGAATCCAGCGTAACCGCGGCGTTGTGCGCGCCGGAATGCCGCGCCACGTTGGTGAGCGCCTCCTGCGCCAAACGAAACAGGTGCGTTTCGGTTTCGTCGGGTAGGCGGCCGGAGATACCGGACTGGAATTCCGTCCGGATGCCCGTGCGATGCGAGAAGCCTTCGCAAAGCCAACGCAGCGCGGCTTCCAAGCCAAAGTCGTCCAGAATTGTGGGACGCAGCAATTGCGACATCTGCCGTACGTTGCCGATGGATTCGTCGACCAGCCGCAAGCAGTCGTCCAAGCGCGAGGGATCGGGAGCGCCCTCCGCTTGCAGAGCCGCCAGGTTGGCTTTGACGGCGGTCAGCGACTGTCCGAGCTCGTCGTGCAGTTCATGGGAAAAGCGGCGCGCGGTGCTTTCCTGGTCTTCCAACATGTGCCAGGAAACCCGGCTCAATTCGCTTTCCTGCCAGTCCATTTTGCGCAGCAGTTGCGCGGTCAGGCGAACGGTCAGCACCGAGCAAGCCAGCGCCAACGCCAGAAACGCAGCCAAGAAGGCGGCGGATTGCTTGACCAGGCGTTCGGAACGCCGGTCGATCTGATTCTGCGCCGCGACGGCCCTGCGGTAGCTGGACTCGATGAGCCTGGCGACCACGGAGATGAACGCTTCGTGGTCGCGGAAAAGATCCTGCGACGAAAATGTTTCAGGCTCTTCTACGGCCAGCAACCGCCGCGCTTCTGCCGAGAAGGCCGCGGAGGTTTGGCGGAGCTGATCGTAGACGCGCCGCTGGGGAGTTTGCGCACCCTCCGCGGCGATGCGGTCGATGTTGCCATCCGCCTGGTCCAACTGGGACAGGATCTTGGCGGCGTCCAGCGAATCCGGATCGCGCGCCAGGATGGAGAAGACTTCGCTGAGGCTGGCCTGCTGCCGGTGCACCTCTTCGAGCAGGCGGTTGGTGGACTGCTGCTCCTCGACCAGGCGCGCGGCGCTCTCTTTGATGGTGTGGATATTGCCGATACCGATGAAAGCGCCTGCCAGCAGCAGGAGGATGACCAGGCTGAATCCGGCGATCAACACGCGCAGCAGGCTGCGGTGCGTGATGCGGCGGGCAGGCGCAGGTGAATGTTCCTTCACGGTCCTCCAAGTCCATGATGGCGCTACGGCGGGCCCGGCGGATATCCCGTATCGGGGCTAATCGAGGGCCCTGACAGGGGCTATGGTGGGGCGATTCCGGCGTGTTGTTTCGTCCGCAAGTTAGCCTTTCGAGTCTATCGTACTAAACACGGCGATGGCGGAAGATGGAATTGACGGGAGAAATGAATCCCGCAAGGAGAGATCACCATGAAGAAAAGTTTAATCGCGATCGTTTTCGCCGCCGCCAGCCTGCCTTTGACTTTTGCGCAGACTCCCGCGCCGGCCGCTCAGAGCCAGCCGGCGCCGGACCAGAAGAGCACGGCACCGGCGAAGAAGGCCAAGAAGACCTCAAAGCCCTCGAAGCACAGCACCACGAAGACGACCGGCACTGCCAGCACCCCTCAGAAGTAACTGTCCCTCCCCAACGTGGGCAGGCAAAGATACCTGCCCACGCAGTTTCCCCGGAGAAAAAGGCCTCGGCTTATCCACCCTTTTCCGTAGGTACAAGTCAGCGGATTCTCCACATGCAGGAATACGACGCAACCTTGAAGCTGTTATTGCAAGGTTCAGCCAGGCTCACCGTGCGCGAGTTGACCGGCACAGCCGTGGCGCAGTGGCTCAACGTGGAACTGCCCAATGTCCGGAACCTGCGGCTGGACCTCCTCGGCGAGACGGTGGACGGCGGGCTGATCCACCTGGAATTGCAAAGCAGCAATGACGCAGCCATGCCGCTACGGATGGCGGAATACTGCCTGGGCATATTCCGGTTGTTTGGACAATTGCCGCAACAGGTGGTCTTGTACGTGGGCGAACGTCCGCTGCAAATGGAGAGCGCACTGCGTGGCCCAGGGCTGTCGTTCGACTACCGTCTGGTCGACATCGCGAGTTAGATGGCGACCGGCTGCTGGAAAGCGACGGGGTGGGCGACAATGTGATTGCCATCCTGGCGCGATTGCGGGACGATAAAAAGGCAGTCCACAGGATTGTGGACCGGATCGCGGGTTTGGCGGCAGCGGAAAGGGAAACCGCTCTGGCCCAGTTGACTATCCTGGCTGGATTGAGGCACTTGTGGGGAACGGTGGAGCAGGAGACACGGAAAATGCCGATTGATGTCGATATTCGGGAACACGAGTTTTTGGGACCGATGTTTAGAGCGGAACGACAGGAAGGCCGGCAGGAAGGCCGTCAAGAAGGCCGCCAGGAAGGCCGTCAAGAAGGGCGCCACGAAGGCGAACTGACCATCCTTCGGCGGCTAATTGAGAAGCGCTTCGGCGCTCTCCCGAATTGGGCCACCGAAAAACTGGCATCCTTGGCGGCGTCCGAGCTTGAAGATTTGAGCGTGAGCGTACTGGACGCCAAGAGCGTGGAAGAATTGCTGACGTAACGCCGCAACAAGTCGAAAATGCCGATCGATGTCGATATTCGGGAGCACGAGTTCTTGGGGCCATTACTTAAGGAAGCGCGTCAGGAAGCGCGGCAGGAAGGCCGTCAAGAAGGCCGCCAGGAAGGCGAACTGACCATCCTTCGGCGGCTAATTGAGAGGCGCTTTGGCGCACTTCCGAATTGGGCCGCCGAAAAACTCGCGATGCTGTCGCCATCCGGGCTGGAAGACCTGACCGACCGCGTGCTGGATGCCCGGAGCCTCGACGAATTACTGAGGTAAGCCCCGATCCGCGCGATATACTTGGCTTGTTGGACACCCGCCGGTACTTCGCGATCCTCGCAATTCTGTCCGCCATCCTGGTTCTCGCGCCGCTCCGCACTGGAGACCTCACCGGCTATGACGACGCGCAGTACGCGCACATCGCCAAAGACATCCTGCGCACCGGAGACTGGCTGGTGCTTCACAGCAACGGCGAGCCGGCGCTGGAGAATCCGCCGCTGATCGAGTGGATGGAAGCGTCGCTTTTCGCGGTCTTCGGATTCTCGGATGCGCTCGCCCGGCTGCCTTCCGCCTTGTGCGGGCTGGGCGTCATCCTGCTGGTCTACTGGCTGGCGCGCAAGCTGACGGGCGACCCGTGGACGGCCGTGCTGGCCATGTTTGTCATGGCGACCAGCCTGTATTTCCTGAAGTACACGGCGCGCGGCATGACCGATGTGCCGTTCACCTTCCTCGTGCTGTGCGCGGTTTGCGCGTGGTCGCTCACGGAAGACGATCCGCGCTGGTACCTGGCCGCGGGGGCCTGCACGGCCCTGGCCCAGATGACGCGCAGCATGATGGGGCTGGCGCTGCCGTTCGTGTTCGTGCTGCACCTGATCGTGAGCCGCCGCCGGCCGCCTTGGCGCTACGCTATACCGGGTTTGGTGGTGGCCTATTTGCCATTGGCGGCTTGGTATGCCTATCTGATTCACTTGTTCGGCTGGTGGTTCTTGCAGGTCCACTCCACGTGGCTGCGGAACGAGCTTTACGGAGGTTTGTCTCCAGCGTGGCGGCGGTACACCGGCGCGTTCGAATATGGGTGGATGCTGGCAAGGTCCTACTGGCCGTGGTTGCCCGCGACGATTGCCGGCTTGGCCGCGGTCTTCCGGGGACGGGACCGCAGATTGTGGCTGCTGCTCGTGTGGGCCGGCGTGGTCTTTGCCCTGTGCGCGGCCGCGCGCAGCCGCGTGCTGCGATACATGCTTCCCGCGTATCCCGCCTTTGCGATACTGGCGGCGCTGGGCCTCAGGAAGTTCGTGCCGGATCGCTATCTGCGCATGGGCCTGCGCGTGGCGACCCCGGTAATGGCGCTGGCGGTGGTGGCCGTGGCGGCGTTCCCGCGGACGCACCTCGAAGCCGCCGAAATCCGTCCCATAGCCAAGGCGGCGACCGCCGCGACCGTCCTCGGCGAACGAGTCGCGTTTTACGATGCCGGCCAACCCCGATTCGACGAAGATAACCAGATGCAGTGGTACGGCGACCGTTTCCTGATCCGCCTATTCACTCCCGAAGCGCTGGTGGAAGTGTTGCGCGGAGGCCGCGCGCGCGTTTTCGTGATGGATAAGGATAGCTACCGCACATATGTGGCGGGCCAACTGCGCCATCGGGTCTTGGCCGAGAGCGGTCACCTGATTTGCATCCGGTTGGTAACTGCGCGCGAGTGAACGCGGCCGGTTTAGGCTTTGGCCTTCTTCAATGCCGCTTGGATCTTCTTGCTCAGGTCCGCGCTGTCTTTGGATGACGGCACCGTTTTTAGCGCCTCCTCGGCGCGGCTGCAGAAGATCTTCATGGTGTCCGGCTTATCCAGCTTGTTGCGACCGTATAGCAGGGACTCATCAAACAGGGAGGCCGCCATGGCCTGCACGAAGGCGGCTCGCGGGACCTTGGCCTCGCCGGTCTTCAGCAGATCCTGGGCCTTGGCCGGATCGTTTTTCGCGCCCGCCGCCCGGCACGTGGCCAGCAGCAAAGCGTGCTCGATGGCGCGTTTCTGGGCGGTCTCAATCTCGCCATCGGGTAGCCAGGCGCCGCCATAGATCCTGTTCAGCAATACGACCTCGGTGGGGCTGCCGGTGGGATACGCAAAAGCCAGCGTGACGAATTCTTCCTTGCTCTGAAATCTCGAGAAGGTATCGGCAAACTGGAGCGCCAGAGTGTTGGCGGCGCCACGGTAAGTATTCACCTGGCGGCGAAAATTCGAGGCCTGCGCGCGATTGGCGTGCCCTCCGGCATCATACGCTTCTGCCAGATCGATGTAACCTTGCGCCATGCCAGAGGTCAAGATCAACATCCAAGGTTGGGCGCGCGCGACGTAATCGTTTTGGCTGGACAGAATGTTGCCCAGGTGCTCGACGGTTTTCTGGTAGTCGCCCGCGGCATAGGTTTCCTTGGCGGCGCCCCAATAGAACGCCGGCGTGCCGGGCTGGGGCGCGTTGTTGACGGAACAGGACAACAGGATCAGAATAACTGAAATCAGGGCCCACAGGGCCATGCTTCGGTTAGCCATATCGATCATGGACATACCTCCGATCAAAGCAGTATCACGGCGCAGCGCCGATTGCAAGCCGCCACTGGGCTTATTAACCGTTGGGGAAACCGCTCCGTTGAAGACGCTCTGCCACATGTGCGCCGGATATTCCCTTGGCCTAGCGTCAAGGAACGGTTTCTCTCAGCCAGAACTCGCTCCCCGCAAGCGGCGCACTTTGTCCGAGATCATATCCGTAAGTACTGGCTAAATGCGCGTTAGATTGGCGCAAACGGTCCGCCATGACCTTCATCACGGCAAGGGCAAAGTTGGGGGTCTGCGAAACCATGAACTCGAATCGGCGCCGATCGATTTCCCCGGCCGGCAGTCCTGGACGCCGACTTGGCCTTCGGTGACGAGGTGCGTCAGGCGCTGGGCGGCCTGCCCATCGAAGGTCTGGCTTCTGCGAGCCAGGTTCAATTGAAAGGGTATTCCGAGGACTGCAATGTTTACTCGATGCGGGCCACCGCCGTGACCCAACTGATATCCGTAATAGAGGCCGCGCCGCCCAGCACGGGTTCGGAGGCTGGCGCGCTTCCGATCCCGTCGGAACATACTTAGGTTAGGTTCGCTGCCCCATTCCGGGTATTCCGTCTGCCGATTCCTGGCTTCCACCCCTACTGTACTATTTCCAAACGATGAGATGGATTTCCAGGTGACTCCTGCCGATTCAATGGCGCGGGAACCCGGATATCCGCATCTGTTCGCGGTACTTCAGAGAATCCGAAGCTTAGCTCATTACCGAAGGTCCGCGGGCAAAGCCGCACTGGTTTCGCGCGCGAGGAAGGCGTCCATTCGGGCATTCGCTTGCCCGGCAATTTCAATCGGAAAAACGTTAAACGCGTGAGCTCCCCCTGGATAGACCGCCAGTTCCGCCCGGTTGCCCGCGGCGATATAGCGCGCGTACATGAAGAGGGAATCGTCGAGCAAGCCGTCGCAGGTTCCAACCGTGAACAGCGCGGGTGGAAGCCCCTGCAGGTCGGCGTAGAGCGGCGAGATGTCCGGATGGCGCATATCCTTTGCGCCCGGAAGATATGCCTCCATGAACTTCTCGATATCCACGGTGCGCAGCACCAAGCGCTCGGCGCCGAACCGTTTTTGGCTGGGCGTCATCGAAAGATCGTACGCGCCATAAACGAGGTTCGCGGCGCGGAAGCCGGTGAAGCCGTGGCGGTCGCGCATGCGCAACAGCGTGACGGCGGCCAGCGTGGCGCCGGCCGATTCGCCGCCAATAGCGAGCACATCGGAACCAAATTCCGCCTTGGCATTTTTCGCGAGCCACAAAGCGGCCGATTCGCAATCGTCCGGCCCGGCCGGGTAAGGGTACTCGGGCGCCAGACGGTATTCGACGCTCACGCACGCGAGGGCCGCCTTTTCGTTCACACGTTCGAGCATCGGGTCCTGCAAGTCCGCCGCTCCGAGCGCCATTCCCCCACCGTGTATGTGAAAATAGACGCCTCTCGGATTCCGCGGCGCGACGATTCGGAGGGGGATCTTACCGCCTCCCTTTCCCTCGATGGCGATGGTGCGCGCCCGGGCCGACTTCGGCGCCACGGGAAAAGGGCCTTCCCCGCGCGCGCGGGAGTCCCGGACAGCCTGCGCACCCACCTCCCACCAGTTGGGCAACGGCGTAAACAGCTTAACGATCTCCGCATTGAAGCGGCGCGTTTCTTCGGAAATCGCATCCGCGCGAAATAGCGCCGGGGCGACCCGGCTCCCCGTTTCCGGAATGGCTTGGCTCATCGCCTTCCTCCCATTTACGGAACATCCTCGATGGATGCCCTCAGCGCCTTCGTTACCTCGCCGGCGATGTCGTCTTGGACCATCAGGATATCGTCCGATCGCCGGTCGTAGGTTTCGGACCAGACCACGTACCCGTTGTCCGCACGAATCAATCGCGCGGCCACCCGCAGCCGGGCGCCCGATTTGCGCACGCTCCCATCGAGTATATATGCCACACCCAGCGTCTTGGCGATCTCGGCGACGGTTATTTGTTTGCCCTTGAAATAGAACGAGGACGTGGGAGCCGGAACCCGAAGGCCCGGGATCTTGCTGAGTTTGTCAATCAGTTCCTCGGTCATGCCGTCGGCGAATGCCTCCTGGTTCATCTTTGCTGTCAGGTCGAGAAACGGCAGCACGGCGATGGATTTCCGTAAGGGCGGAGCCGTGTTCGCCACCTTGCCGTGGAACAGGAAAGTCCCGGCGAGCGCCAGGCCCAGCGCTGCCACGGCGGCCCGTAGGAAGGCTGCTTTGCGACTCCGGCCGGGCAACGGCGCGTCGGGGGCGGTCGCGGTTGGAGCAGACTGATCCACCCAAGGACTGACCGGCGCCACCATCCGATACCCCAGCCGCGGCACCGTCGCAATGTAAGTGGGCTGCTTGGGGTCGTCGCCAAGCAAACGCCGGAGCGATGCCACAGCCTGATAGACGGAGTCCGGAGCGACGCTGGTCTCGGACCAAACCTGGTTGAGTAAGTCGTCGATGCTGACGACCTCGCCAGCGTGCTGGGCGAGGCATAAGCAGCAACCGCATCGACCGCATATCTACCCGCGCGGTCTCTCCATCTCGTGAAATCTCGCCGGACGCCGGATTGACGCACCAGGCGCCGATGCGAAGCACTGCCGTGGTTGCGCGTTCCATGCAGGATCGGCTATTGTACCAGTCATTTCAGAAGTATTCAGGGTGTTTCAGACCCGGCTCAGGACTTCTCCGGTCTCGCCAGAGTATCGTAAACCTAATTTAGCTTGAGGCGAAAGAGAGGATATCGGATGATTGGAGATTCCGTACGGGAACCGATGGGGAAGCGGCACGCCCTACTGGCCATCGCAGTGGGCGGCCTGATTGCCGGGGCTTTGGACCTGGCACAAGCTTGCATACTGTTTGGAGCGGACATTCCGCTCTCGATTGCCGGCGGCTTGCTTGGGCCGGCGGCTTTCCAGGGCGGCGCCGGCACTTATGTTCTGGGTGTCTTTTTGCACTTCTTTATAGCGTTCTCGGCAGCGGCTATCTACTACACGGCAAGCCGCAGTCTGGGCTGCTTGAGGGAACACGCACTGGTTTTGGTCTGTGCTATGGAGTTGCGGTTGAACTGGTGATGAGGCTTGTCGTTTTGCCGCTTTCCGCCCTTCACGCCAGGGGCCCTTACCAGCTTCACAGCTTAATTCAAGGGCTGCTCGTGCACATGGTCGTGGTCGGGCCGCCAATTTCCTTTAGCGTTCGACGGTTCGCGAAATAGTGAAGCGAAGGGTCTTACCGACCCGCCAGTACGGCCATGCCCTTCGCAGCCCCTTTGCGCCTTTGCGTGAAAGTTTCCGCCGTCCAACCCCGCCAAGCCCCCACCCACCGTCCCAATCTTGACACTTTAGTACAGATTTAGCATCCTATAGATGAGCATAGATTTCCAGGAGAACTGCGTGAGCACCTCAGCCAACACCATCGAAACCTTCGCCAACCAGGAATACAAGTGGGGTTTCGTCACCGAGATCGGTTCCGATACCGTCCCGCCCGGCCTGAACGAGGACGTTATCCGGTTGATTTCAAAGAAGAAAAATGAGCCCGAGTTCATGCTGGAGTGGCGCCTGAAGGCCTACCGGCACTGGCTTACCATGACCGAGCCGACCTGGGCCAACATCCACTACCCGCCTATCGATTACCAAGCCATCTCCTACTACGCCGCTCCGAAGACCAATGCCGACCGGCCCAAAAGCCTCGACGACGTCGATCCGGAACTGCTCCGCACCTATGAAAAGCTCGGCATCCCGTTGCAGGAGCGCGAGTTGCTCGCAGGCGTGGCGGTCGACGCGGTGTTCGACAGCGTCTCGGTAGCCACCACCTTCAAGGAAAAGCTGGGCGAACTGGGCATCATTTTCGGATCGTTCTCCGAAGCCGTCCAGGAGCACCCCGATCTGGTCAAAAAGTACCTGGGCTCCGTGGTCCCCACCTCCGACAACTTCTTCGCCGCCCTGAATTCCGCGGTCTTCACCGACGGGTCTTTCTGCTACGTGCCCAAGGGCGTCCGCTGCCCCATGGAACTGTCCACCTACTTCCGCATCAACGCGAAGAACACAGGCCAGTTCGAGCGCACCCTGATCATCGCCGACGAGGGCGCATACGTCAGCTACCTGGAAGGCTGCACCGCCCCCATGCGCGACACCAACCAGTTGCATGCGGCAGTGGTCGAACTGGTGGCGCTGGACAACGCCCAGATTAAATATTCAACGGTGCAGAATTGGTATCCGGGCGACAAGGAAGGCCGCGGCGGGATCTACAATTTCGTCACCAAGCGCGGCGCGTGCCGCGGCGTCAACTCCAAGATCTCCTGGACGCAAGTGGAAACCGGCTCCGCCATCACCTGGAAATATCCGAGCTGCCTGCTGATCGGCGACAACTCGGTCGGCGAATTTTACTCGGTGGCGCTTACCAATCACTACCAGCAGGCCGATACGGGCACCAAGATGGTCCACATCGGCAAGAACACCCGGAGCACCATCGTGTCCAAGGGCATCTCGGCGGGCCGCGGGCAGAACACTTATCGCGGCGCGGTAAAGATTCTGAAAAGCGCCGCCAACGCGCGCAACTATTCCCAGTGCGATTCCATGCTGCTGGGCGACAAGTGCGGCGCGCACACGTTCCCTTATTTGGAAGTGAAGAACACGTCGTCGCAGGTGGAGCACGAGGCATCCACCTCCAAGATCGGCGAAGACCAGATTTTCTATTGCCGGCAGCGCGGTATTTCCACCGAAGACGCGGTTTCCATGATCGTGCACGGCTTCTGCAAAGAAGTCTTTCGCGAGTTGCCCATGGAGTTTGCCGTGGAAGCCCAAAAACTGCTGGGAGTCAGTCTCGAAGGAAGCGTCGGATAAGTTAACCAAGTCTTTAGCCATGTCATTACTCGAAATCAAAAACCTGCATGCCAACGTCGCGGGACGTGAAATCCTCAAGGGCATCGATCTATCCATCAACTCGGGCGAAGTGCACGCCATCATGGGCCCCAATGGATCGGGCAAAAGCACGCTCGCGCAAGTCCTCTCCGGCCGCGATCTATACCAGGTCACCGCCGGCGAGGTCGTTTACAACGGCAAAGACCTGCTGGAGATGTCGCCCGAAGATCGCGCCCGCGAAGGCATCTTTATGGCGTTCCAATACCCGGTGGAAATTCCCGGGGTCAGCAATCTCTATTTCCTGAAGGCCGCGCTCAACGCCGTCCGCAAGCACCAGGGCCTGGCCGATCTGGACGCCATGGATTTCCTGGCGATCGTGAAGGATCGCATGGCGCTGATGGAGATGGATCAGAGCCTGCTGAACCGCGCCGTCAACACCGGATTTTCCGGCGGCGAGAAGAAGCGCAACGAAATCTTTCAGATGGCTGTGCTGGAGCCCAAGCTCGCCATCCTGGATGAAACCGATTCCGGCCTGGATATCGACGCCTTGAAAATCGTGGCCGCGGGCGTCAATGCGCTGCATAGTCCCGAACGGGCGATGATCGTGGTGACCCACTATCAGCGCCTGCTGAACTACATCGTGCCGGACTACGTCCACGTGCTGGCCGAAGGGCGCATCGTGAAATCGGGCGGCAAAGAACTCGCGCTCGAGCTGGAAGAATCCGGCTACGTCGGTCTCGAGGGTGAGGCCGCATGATCGAAAGAATCCGAGAAGAAGCTCGCCAGCGCTTCAGTGAGCTTGGTTTTCCGACCACCCACGACGAAGACTGGCGCTTCACCAGCGTGGCCCCCATTTCCCGCACACACTTTGAGCCAAGTGGGGCAGGCACGTTGCCTGCGGCGGCCTCGCAGGCCGCTTCCGGCGTCGAAATCTCCCGGCTCTCCCAAGCGAACGTCGAGCCCTATCTCGCGCGCTACGCGAGTTATGCGAACAACGCCTTCGTAGCCCTAAACACCGCCAATTTCGAAGACGGTCTCTTCATCCACATAGCCAAAGGAGCGGTGATCGAAGAACCCATCGAACTAGTCATCCAGTCGTCCGCCAACGGTCATCCCACCGTCTCCCATCCGCGCATACTGATCGTAGCGGAACCCAATAGCCAGGCCACCATCCTTGAAACCTACACCGGCAACGGAAGCGCCTATCTCACGAACTCCGTAACAGAAATCGTAGCCGCCGACCACGCCGTCATCGATCATTACAAGCTGCAAACCGAAAGCGCCCGCGCCTTCCATGTCTCCACGCTCCAAATCCAACTCGGCCGCGATACCAACTTCCGCTCGCACTCCCTATCCTTCGGCGGCGGGCTGGTCCGTAACGACGTGAACGCCGTGCTCTCGGAAGGCTGCGAATGCACGCTCAACGGCTTGTACCTGGTCAACGGCGGCCAACACATCGACAATCACACCTCCATCGACCACGCCAAGCCGCACGCTGCCAGCCACGAGTTGTACAAGGGCATCCTGGAGGGCCACTCCACCGCGGTCTTCAATGGCAAAATCCTGGTCCGCAAAGACGCCCAGAAGACCGACGCCAAGCAGACCAACAAGAACCTGGTGCTTTCCGAAGACGCGGTCATCAACACCAAGCCCGAACTGCAGATCCTTGCCGACGATGTGCGCTGTACGCATGGCGCGACTATCGGCCAGCTGGATACCGAAGCGATTTTCTACCTGCAGTCGCGCGGCATCGGCCTCGCGGATGCCCGCAACCTGCTGATCTACGCCTTCGCGCGCGACATCGTGGACCGCATCAAAGTCGCATCGCTGCGCGCACAGTTGGAGAAACTGTTGCTGGAGAAACTCCATGGGACTCGCAATTAAAACCTGGCAAGATCAGGCGTCGCGTGAGCATTTTCCCTTGCTGGACCAGCGTGTCCACGGCAAGGCTCTGGTGTACCTGGATAACGCCGCCACCACGCAGAAGCCGCAAATGGTTCTGGACGCCATGAACCAGTTCTACCAGATGGATAATTCCAACATCCATCGCGGCGTACATGAACTGAGCGAGCGTTCCACGCGACACTACGAAGAGGCGCGCGTCAAGCTGCAGCGCTTCATCAACGCCGGAGACTGGCGTGAGATTATCTTTGTCCGCGGGGTCACCGAGGGCATCAATCTGGTGGCTTACACTTACGGCCGCCGGCACGTCCAGGCCGGCGATGAGATCGTCATCTCCGCCATGGAGCACCATTCCAACATCGTGCCTTGGCAGATCCTGTGCGAGGAAAAACAGGCCATCCTGCGCATCGCGCCCATCAACCAGCGCGGCGAACTGCTGCTCGACGAGTACGAGAAACTGCTGGGCCCCCGCACCAAGCTGGTTTCCATGGTGCACGTTTCGAACGCGTTGGGAACGATTAACCCGGTGGCAGAAATTACCCGCATCGCGCACCAACACGGCGTGCCCGTATTCATCGACGGCGCGCAGGCCGTGGCTCACATGAAGGTGGATGTGCAGGCGCTCGATTGCGACTTCTACTCGCTCTCGGGCCACAAGATGTTCGGGCCCACCGGCATCGGCGTGCTGTACGGAAAAGCCGATCTGTTGAATAAGATGCCGCCTTACCAAGGCGGGGGCGACATGATCCGTTCGGTAAGCTTCGCTAAGACCACTTACAACGACTTGCCTTACAAATTCGAAGCCGGCACACCGAATATAGCCGGCACCATTGGGCTGGGGGCCGCCGTCGATTACATCGACGAAATCGGCCTCGATCGTATCCAAACTTACGAACACGATTTGCTGGCCTATGGCACCGCCCAACTCGAGCGCATTCCGGGCCTGCGCTTGATCGGCACCGCGCGCGAGAAGGCCAGCGTGCTCTCATTCGTACTGGAAGGCGTGCACCCGCACGATGTCGGCACCATCCTCGACCGCGAAGGCGTCGCGGTACGCACCGGCCACCACTGCGCGCAGCCGGTGCTCGAATGGTTCGGAGTCCCCGCCACAACAAGAGCGTCCCTTGCGTTTTACAATACTAAAGCCGATATCGACGCCCTGGTAGCCGGCATCCATAAGGTGAAGGAGATCTTCGCATGAGTGGGGCAGGCTGGCAGCCTGCGCGGGGCTCGCAGCTCCGCCATAGAGGGGTGGTCTAATGCTCCAAGACCTTTACCAGGAAGTCATTCTCGACCACAGCAAGCGGCCGCGCAATTTCCACCAGATGCCGGACGCCACGCGCCGCGTGGAGGGCTACAACCCGCTGTGCGGCGACAAACTGGCGCTGTTCGTGAAGCTGGATGGCGACACGATTCAGGATATCAGCTTCGTCGGCGCGGGCTGCGCTATTTCCACATCTTCCGCGTCGCTGATGACCGAGACGGTCAAAGGCAAATCGCGCCAGGAAGCCGTGCAGATGATGGAGCGCTTCCACGACTTGTTGACCACCGACAAGCCACCAGCCGCCAATCTCGGCAAGCTGGCGGTCTTCTCCGGCGTGCGCGAATTCCCCGTGCGCGTCAAATGCGCCACGCTGGCATGGCATACGCTGAAGTCGGCGCTGACCAGCGCGGAAGAGGTAGTGTCCACCGAATGAGGGAGAAGATCATCGCCGCGTTGAGCAAAATCTTCGATCCGGAGATCCCCATGGATATCTACAATCTCGGCTTGATTTACGACGTCAAGGTTAACGCCGCGGGCGAAGCGCACATCAAGATGACCCTCACCGCGCCCAACTGTCCGGTAGCGGGCACTCTCCCGGCGGAAGTCGAGCGCAAGGCGCGCGCCGTTCCTGGGGTAAAAGACGTGAAGCTCGAACTGACGTTCGATCCGCCCTGGGATAAGAGCCGCATGTCGCCGGAGGCTCGCCTGTTACTCGGCCTGGACGATATCATTCCAGTCGGTAACCTGTCACGCATAAGACCATGAAACTCAGCGCACACGAAGAATACGGATTACGCTGCCTGCTGCGCATCGGCTTGGCGGGCCAGGATGAGAGCTTGACCATTCCCGAAATCAGCCAGGCGGAAGCGCTTTCGCCCGCCTACGCCGCCAAGCTGCTGCGCATTTTGCGCCGCGGCGGTTTCATCACCAGCGCGCGCGGCAAAGTGGGTGGCTATACGCTTTCGCGCCCGGCCGAGAAGATCGCGATCGGCGACGTGATCGGCGTGCTCGGCGGCCGCCTTTTCGAATCCAAGCACTTCTGCCACGAGCACGCCGGCCAAATCCAGGTCTGCACCCGCTCGGTGGATTGCTCCGTCCGCTCCCTCTGGCATGCCGTGCAATCCGCCGTGGACGATGTTCTGAGTAAGACGACGCTGCAGGACTTGCTCCGCAGCGAAGGCGAGATGAACTCGTGGGTGAAGCGCATGCCCACTCACAGCCAGCTCACATTTCTCCAATAAGCCGCTCGCCACTGGCCTTTGGCCTCTTGTGGGGCAGGCTCGCAGCCTGCGGCGGCCTCGTAGGCCGCCTGCCGCGAAACTCTGCCGGCTTCTTGCGGAGTTTGGCATAGACTTTAGCCTGTGGAGGCGAGCTCCGCGCACCGAAGAGCGGGCCTACGAGGCCCGCGCAGGCTGCGAGCCTGCCCCACCACGAGAGGACAAAATCTAGAAACTCCAGAGGCGAGCCCCGCGGGCCGGCGACCCGATCGAAGCGCCCTTCAACTACTGCCCGGGGCGGGCACGCGGAACCGGCCCGTGGCGCCGTTAATGGTGAGAACCGCGTCGGTGTATGGCGCGCTGCTCGACACGCCCGCCGGGTACATGAAGTTCAACTGATCGATGATCTCCCCTGGCGCCGCACCGCAATAAACCACAGTCGCCGGCTCGCCGCCGATGGTGAGTTGGCAATTCGTTGGACCGCCAGCCACTTGCAGCGGATCGAGCGATCCCCCGTTGAATACCACCGGCACGCCATCCTGTTCCGGCGCGTTCTTGGGGCCCAGTCCGTTGGCCCAGAGCTGGTAAACCCCGCCGGTCTGCGCCGTGCATTGCGTCGCCGGACATCCGGGCGCGGTCATCCACGCGACGCCGTTGGTGAAGTCCGCGAAAAACATCGAAGGGGATGCGCTGGCCGCCACCGTAATCGTCTCGACCGCGCTGGCAACGGTGTTGCGCGTCACCTGTACGCTCACCGCCACGCCGGGAACCGTCTCCCACGGCATCTGGAAATTGATCTGGGTTGGCGAAAGATATACCAGCGGCGCCGCCACGCCATCGACGGTCACGGTGACGCCAGCCAACGTCTTAACGAAATCGCCGTTGGCGTCGATGACGTTCTGATAGGTGTTGTCCGCCAGGTTCGCGCCATACAGCACCGCCAGCGCGCCCGGCGCCACCCCTCCTAGGTACGAAGCCGCGTTCACCACGCTTCCAGGGGTGATGATGGGTGTTGCGGTTGTGGCTGCCACAGACTGGTAGACGCGTACGTAGTCCACTACCAAATCCTGGTTGGGAAAGGGAGCACTCGGATCGGGCGTTCCCAGAAAAGTGCTGGAGCTGCCAATGGCCAGATTCAACAGGATGAAAAACGGCGCGTTGTAGACCCACTGATCGCCCGTTGGGATCGAGGCCGGCGTCACAGTGTTGTATGCCACGCCGTCGACCAGGAACTGAATCGAGTTCTCGGACCACAGCAGCGAATAGACGTGATAGTCGTCGTAAACGGTCTCGCCAAACGGCAGCGTAATGGACTTCGAGATGCCATCCCCGCCGGAATAACCGGGCCCGTGCGCGGTGCCGTTGTTGATCGACGCGTTGTTATTGAATGTCCCGAAGTTCTCCATGATGTCGAGCTCGCCACAGGTAGGCCACGAAACCGTGCCGATGTCTTCGCCCAGCATCCAGAATGCCGGCCACACGCCCTGGCCGAACGGCAGCTTGATGCGCGCCACGATCAGCCCGTATTGCCAGCTCAGATCCGTCGTGCCTTGGGAAGAGCCGGGGAGACCGGTCTGCAGGCGGGTAGATGTGAAATTGCCGCTGGAGTCGCGGATGGCCTGAATCACCAGGTTGCCGAGGCCGTCCTGAAAGACGTTGCTCGGGGAATTGGTGTAGGTCTCCAACTCATTGTTGCCCCAGCCGCCCCCACCCAGATCGTAGTTCCAGTTGAGGGGGTTCGGCGCCGCTCCGGCGGCCCCATTGAATTCATCGCTCCAAACGAGCTTCCAGGCGGTCTGTGCCTGGGCTAAGGTCGCGGCAGACAGGGCCGCACATGCAATCGCAATTACGGTGCGCATACGTTTATCTTAATCGGTCGGCCCTACCACGAGCATGAAGCTGCCGCTGTCGCCATTGATGGCGATCTTCCCCGCCGCCATGCCGCCGGTGGACGCTATGCCTGGCGGGTAGACGAAATTCAACTGATAGATGACCTCGCCGGGCGCGGCTCCGCAATAAGTGACATCCGCCGTAATGCCGCCGATGCTGAGTGCGCATGTGTTCACTGTCCACGGCAGCGGCGACGCGGGCGCCAGTGTGCCATCGATCAACGGCGGATTTGTGGGGCCGAAGCCATTTCCCCATAGCGTGCAGTTCGAGCCAGGCTGCGGCGCCCCGTTGGCGCATGAGAGGATCGCCGCGCCATTCACGCCGAACAACGACGGAGCGCTGCTCGCCAGAGTGATGGGCACCGCATTGCTTAGCACGCCGTTGAGCATCACTTCGACGTTAAGCGGCGCGATCAGCAGGCTATCCCATGGAATCGCGAAATTGATCTGTTCCGGCGACAGAAAGGTGAGCGGAGAGGCCGCCCCGTTCACGAATACCTGCACACCGGAAGCGTTCTCCGGGAATGCTCCGGTGGTGGAGTCGAACGTTGCGCCGTTCGTGCCGGCCGCCAGGCCAGTCCCGTAGATGCTTGCCAGGCTGCCGGGCGCCAATGCCGGCGCACTGGTTGCCGCATCCACGATGCCGCCCGTGTTGATCGCCGGTCCGGGGGTGCTGGTGGCCTGGTAAACGCGCACATAATCGACCAGCATGTCCTGGGGGAACTGGGTCGTCGCGTCGGGAGATCCCGGCCAATCGCCGCCGACCGCTACGTTCAGAATGATGAAGAAAGGGTTGCCGGGTACGTTGAACACCCAACCGTTTCCAGTGTTCGACTGGGTTTCATAGAGATTGCCATCCACGTAGAACGTAATCTGCTGCGGCGACCATTCCACGGCGAAGACATGAAAATCGTCCGCCAGGTTGCCGTTAGGCAACTGGTACTGCGCCGTCACATTGTAATTGTCCGGACCATGCAGGCTGCCATACGCGATCGAGGGCGTGAAGCCCACGTTCTCCATGATGTCGATCTCGCCGCAAGCCGGCCAACCCACGGTCGTAATGTTGTTGCCCAGCATCCAGAAAGCCGGCCACATCCCCTGGCCGAACGGTACTTTGATGCGCGCCTCAATGCGTCCATACTCGGCCGCGTAGAGTCCCTCGGTCTTGATGCGGCCGGAAGTGTAGACGCCGGGGTTGGGGTTTTCCACATGGATGTCCAGGTGGCCGAGGCCGTCCATGTGCGCGTTTTCGGCGGCATTTGTGTAGGTTTCGAGCTCCTGATTGCCGCAGCAGTCGGTGCCCAAATCGTAGGTCCAGTAGGTGGGGTTCGGCTGCGAGCCGGCGGGCCCGTTGAACTCGTCGCTCCAGACAAGCTGCCAGGACGTTTGTGGCGGGGCGGGTTGCGCCAGTGCGGGCTGTGCCGGGACAAAGATCGCGATCAGCACGACCGCGCATGCGGTCGCTAGCATGGTGCGCATACATATATAGTAATCTTTTGATCCGGAACTCTCTATGAAGACATTTTTCTCCGCACTGGCGCTGGCATGCGCCGCGCTGCACGCACAGCCCGCCGCCCCGCTCGCGCTGCGCGAGCATTGGGCGATCCAATCATCCGAACTGGATGAGCACTCGGGCGACGTCATCTCCAAGCCCGGCTACAAGACCACAGGCTGGTACCCCGCCACCATGCCATCCACCGTAGTTGCCGCGCTGGTCAAGGACCACGTCTATCCCGACCCTGGCTTCGGAATGAACCTGCGCCAGTTCGCAGGCGAGAGCTATCCCATCGGGGCGAACTTCTCAAACATCCACATGCCGCCGGACAGCCCTTATCGCGTTCCCTGGTGGTTTCGCACGGAGTTTCAAGCGCCCGCGGAGCACAAGGGCAAGACGCTCTGGCTGCGCTTCGACGGCATCAACTATCGCGCCAACGTTTGGCTGAACGGCAAGCGCATCGCGGATTCCAGCAGCATGGCCGGGGCCTGGCGCTTGTTCGAATACAACGTCACGGAGGCGGTCAGGCCGGGCGCAGTGAACGCGCTGGCGGTGGAGGTGTCTGCGCCGCTGCCCGACGACCTTTCGATTACCTTCGTGGATTGGAATCCGGGGATGCCCGACAAGGACATGGGCCTGTGGCGCGACGTGCACTTGGACGCAACGGGGCCGGTGGCCATCCGCTTCCCGCAGGCGATCACGCATTTGAACCTGCCCGCGATCGACAAAGCCGAACTGACCATCGGCGCGGAACTGGTGAACGGAACGAAGCATGCGGTGAACGGTACGCTGAAGGGCGAGATCGAAGGCATTGCCTTCTCACAGGAAGTGCGCCTGGCGGCGAACGAGACAAAGGTGGTGAAATTCACCCCTGACAAATTCGCGCAACTCAAGATCGACAATCCGCGCTTGTGGTGGCCCATCCAAGTCGGCACGCCCAACCTCTACACGCTGAAGCTGCAGTTTGAAACCGGCGGTGCCGTGTCCGACGAAAGCTCCACGCGATTCGGCATTCGCGAAGTGACTTCCATACTCGACGAGAAGGATCACCGTGTGTTCCGCATCAATGGCAAGAACATCCTGATCCGCGGCGCCGGCTATACGTTCGATATGATGCTGCGCACTTCGCCGGAGAAACAGGAAGCCGAACTGAAATATGTGCGCGACATGAACCTGAATACCGTGCGCCTGGAGGGCAAGATCGAAGACGATCGCTTCTTCGACCTGACCGACCAGATGGGCATCCTGGTCACGCCGGGCTGGTGCTGCTGCGATCACTGGGAGAAATGGGACAACTGGAAAGACGCCGATCATTCCATCGCGGCGGCATCCCTGCGCGACCAGCTCCGCCGGCTGCGCAGCCACCCTTCGGTTTTCAATTGGATGAACGGCAGCGACAACCCGCCGCCGGCCGAAGTCGAGAAGAAATACATCGAGATCGTGAAGGAGTTGGACTGGCCGAATCCGTTTGAGTCGTCGGCGACTGAAAGACCGACCGAGGTCAGCGGCAAAACGGGCGTGAAGATGACTGGGCCGTACGATTGGGTTCCGCCCAATTACTGGCTGCTCGATAAGACGCGCGGCGGCGCGCATGGTTTCAACACGGAGACCGGTCCGGGACCGGCGATTCCGCCCATCGAGAGCCTGCGCAAAATGCTGCCCGAGGATCGCCTTTGGCCGGTCAACTCCTGGTGGGACTACCACGCGGGAGGCGGTGCGTTCAAGGATCTGAAGAGCTTCACCACCGCGCTCGACGCGCGCTACGGCCCGTCCGCTGGCGTCGAGGAGTTCGCGCGCAAGGCGCAAGTGATGGCTTACGAAGGGCACCGCGCCATGTTCGAGGCCTTCGGACGGAATAAGTACACCTCCACGGGCGTAATTCAATGGATGCTGAACAACGCCTGGCCGTCCATGATCTGGCATCTGTACGACTGGTACATGCGGCCCGGCGGGTCCTACTTCGGCGCCAAGAAGGCCAACGAGCCTCTGCACATTCAATATAGTTATGACGATGCGTCGGTGGTGGTCGTGAATTCCATGTATCGGGCTTATCCGGGCATGAAGGCGCGCGCCTGGGTCTATAACATCGATATGAGTGAGAAGTTCTCCAAAGACGCCGCGTTGGATGTGGGTGAGGACAGCGCCACGCGGGTTTTTGCGATTCCCGCGATCGATGGCCTATCTCCCACTTACTTCGTGCGGCTGGCTCTGGAGGACGCTTCGGGTAAGACCGTAAGCACGAACTTCTACTGGCTTTCGACCAAGCCTGACGCTCTGGATTGGGAGCAGTCCACGTGGTTCTACACACCGGAGAAGAGCTACGCCGACTATACCGCATTGAACAGCCTGCCGCCCGTGCATCTGCAATACTCGGCCGAATCCGAAGTGAAGGGCGACGACGGCATCACGCGCGTCACGGTGGAGAACCCATCGCGCAACCTGGCGTTCGCGGTGCACCTGATGGTGAAAACCGTTAGACGCGATGAGGAGGATGTGCGCGAGGAAGACGAGATCCTGCCGGTAATTTGGGAAGATAACTATTTCCCGCTGATGCCCGGAGAGAAGCGCACCGTAGCGGCGGCTTACAAAGCAGCCCGCGCGGACAAGAAACCGCCGGCCGTCCAGGTGGAAGGCTGGAATGTGAAGTAGCTGGAGATTGGCCATTTGGTGGGGCAGGCGTCTACGCCTGCGGCGGGTCTCTCGACACGCCCGAGTGCGAGCTACGCTCGCCAGGAGCGGGTTCTGGAGAACCCGCGCAGGACCGGAGTCCTGCCCCACCACGGCTCACCCGGCTGCGGGCAGAATTGCCCGCCCTCCAAATGAGCGCTATCCCGTTCGCCGAAGTACGAAACAAGAGTGCGCCACGCTCAGACATGGCTCGATATGACGTTCCTACCTATGCGGTGACTGCGACGCCGCGCCGCTCCAACGGCACGAAGTCGCGCGCCGCATACCCCGTATAGATCTGCCGCGGACGCGCGATCTTCTGCTCGGGGTCTTCCAGCATCTCCTGCCATTGCGCCAGCCAGCCGACCGTGCGTGGAATCGCGAACAACACCGTGAACATCTCCGGACGGAAGCCCATGGCCTGATACATGATGCCGGAGTAGAAGTCCACGTTGGGGTAAAGCTTGCGCTTGACGAAGTATTCGTCTTCAAGTGCGATGCGCTCCAACTCCAACGCGATCTCCAGCTTGGGATTTCGGCCGGTGACTTCGAAGACCTTGCCCGCCGCCCACTTGATGATGCGGGCGCGCGGGTCGTAGTTCTTGTAGACCCGGTGTCCGAATCCCATCAACTTACCCTTGCCGGCCTTGACGCTGTCGATATAGGCGGGCACGCGGTCCTTGGATCCGATCTCATCGAGCATGCGCAGCACCTCCTCGTTAGCGCCGCCATGCAGCGGCCCGGATAGCGCCGCCGCCGCGGCCGCCGTGGCCAGAAACGGATCGGCGTGCGAGCTGCCCACCGCGCGCATGACATTAGTGCTGCAATTCTGTTCATGGTCCGCGTGCAAGATGAACAGGATGTCCAACGCGCGCGCCAGCACCGGGTTGGCGGTGTACTTCGGCTCAACCATCTTCCACAGCATGTTCATGAAGTTTTCGGCGTAGCTGAGGTCGTTGTCCGGATAGACGTACGGAAAACCCAGGCTGTGGCGGTAAGTGTAGGCTGCGATCGTAGGAACCTTGCCGATCAGCCTGCGGATCTGCAATTGGCGGATGGCCGGGTCGAGCACGTGGCGCGCCTCGGGGTACACAGTCGACAGCGCCGCCACCGTGCTGATGAACATACCCATGGGATGCGCGTTGTAGCGGAAGCCTTCCAGGAATTTCTTAGTGGTCTCGTGAAGCATGGTGTGGTTGATAATACTCTCCACCCATTGCTTGAGTTCCGGCGCGGTGGGCAGCTCGCCGTTGAGAAGCAGGTACGCGACTTCCAGGAACGTGCAATTCTCGGCCAACTGCTCGACGGGATATCCGCGATACCGCAGGATACCTTGGTCGCCGTCGATGAACGTAATGGCGCTTTGGCAAGACGCCGTATTCAAGAACGCCGGATCGTAAGTCATCACGCCGAAGTCTTCGGGTCCGGTCTTGATCTGGCGCAAATCCATGGCCCGGATGGCGCCTTTATAAAAGGGAAGATCGTAGGCGGCGCCGTTGCGCCGGTCCACGATATTGAGGACTTCTTTGTCCATGTGTCGTCTCCTTGCACGGCGGACGCCGCGCGGAAGGTCCATACATAGGATACTCGAATGCGGCGGGCATGGGGTACGGCCCGCCTGCCGGCTTGGCCGCGGCTGCCCATGAGATGAGATTTATCAAAGGTTTAACAGCCTCAGGCGGCTTTTCCCCGCATAATGAATGGTAGAGGAGAACTCAAAAACATGAAATTACGTCTCATTGGTATCGCACTGGCTGCCACCGCTCTGTTCGCGCAAGGGCCGGGCGGTCCGCACATGCGCGGCATGTCCGCGCCGGCGAAAACCACTGAAGTACAAAGCTATCTGAACCTGACCGATGCGCAGGTCGCTTCGCTGCAGCAGTTGCGCCAGTCTGAGATGGCGGCCCTGAAGCCGATCTTTCAACAGATCGGCCCGCTGCGCGACAGCTTGCGGACCCAGCAGGAAAGCTCCGGCGCGGACGCCACCGCGGTCGGGAAACTGGTGCTGAGTATCCAGGCCTTGGAGCAGCAAGCGGCCCCCATCCGCACCAGTTACCAGCAGCAAGCGCTGGCCGTGCTGACGGTGGCTCAGAAGACGCAGTTGGCCGCGCTGCAGAGCGCCGCCGCCCTGATGCCCGCGATCCATGAAGCGGCCGGCTTGAACCTGCTGACGCCGCCGGAGGGATCGGAAGGCCACGGCGGGTTCGGACCGGAAGGCATGCCGCACGGCCGGTTCGGCGGTCCGCGCTAAGCCGTCACCAGAATTTCCCGCCCCCCATCCGGCAGGTTACTCCGGACGATGTCCAGCGCCTGCCGGATGCCCCTCTTCTCCAGCGTCTGCCGGACGAGCCCGCACACCAATTCCGCGGCGGCTTCGTTTCCCACTGCGGTGAGCACGACGCTCGACCCCGCGATCGGATTCACGTCGAAGCGCACACGCGATGATGAAGTCGAAGGCGCCGAGGCCTAATTGGGGATCGAGCGTACAACTCGGCAAGTTCGCGCTCTTCTGGCGTGAGTTCCTCGTCACGGCGGTCCAAATCGTCCAGGCGGGCGATGGTACTCTGGGCTCGATTGGAGGGCGGCCAATCCTGGCCACTAGAGCCTGGCTAAAAGCCGGCTAAAAGCCGGCTCTGGAGATTGGCCATTTCAGTCGGGTAGCCCTCTTGGCGCACGCACTCGTGCGTGCCGTGTCGGCACTCCTGCCGACACAGGCGAGCGAAGCTCGCCTTAGCCGGCTGCGGGCATAATTGCCCGCCCTCCAATTCATGCAGAATCGAGTCCATCGCTGCCCGCACAACAAGCTATCCTGAACTGAGATGACCAAAGTTCAGATTGGCTTCCAACTGCAGCACCCGCTCGACGACGCACTGATGACGCGCATCGCCGGCGCTTATTCGATTTACGGGATTCAGAAGATCACACTGGCGCCGTCCCAAGACGGCCTCACGGTGGAATACGATGCCACGCGTCTGCGGCCCGCCGAGGTGCACGCGGCGCTCACCCGCGCAGGCATCCCAGTGGCCCCAAAATAGTAACCGGCGGAGCGGGGGCCAATTCCTTGGAACAGCTCCCGTCCGCCGGTTCGCGCCACTTCAGTTGATATCCTTACTTGCACGGTTCGTGCCACTCCACCAGCCAGGGAATCAAAACGACTTAGCGCCGGCCGCGCGGCCCGGCGGGAACGCTTTACACACCCGCACCCACTCACATTGAAGAAATTACGCGTCCCTGGCTTCCGCGGCATGATGCCGGACGTCCACGCCCTTCACCAGGAAGACCACATCCTCGGCGATGTTGGTGGCATGATCCGCGATGCGCTCCAGATTGCGCGCGACGAAAATCAGGTCCACCGCGGCCGGCACTGTCGTGGGATCGCGCTGCATGTAAGCCACCAGTTCCTGGTAAACCGAATCGCGCAACGCGTCCACTTCATCGTCGGCCGTCAACACGCCAGTCGCTTCCTCGGCGTCGCTTTTCACGAAGGCGTCCAGCGTGCGCAGCAACATGGATTCGACCAACTGCGCCATGCGCGGAATATCGATCAAGGGCTTCACGGGCGATTGCGCGATCAAAGAAAGCGCCCGCTGGGCGATGTTCACCGCCAGGTCTCCCATGCGCTCCAGATCGGTATTGATTTTCATGGCCGCGGTCAGGAACCGCAGGTCCCGGGCCATGGGCTGCCGCAGCGCGAACAGACGGGTAGTCAGGTTGTCGATCTCGATCTCCATCTGGTTGATACGGGCTTCGTCGCGCAACACCTGGCGGGCCAACTCCGGATCGCGATCCACCAGCGCACGCACACTGCGGTGAATGGCCGACTCGACGTAGCCGCCCATTCGCAAGACTTTTTCGTGCAGTTCCTCAAGCTCAACGGAAAACTGTCGCAAATTCAACCCCCTGAATCCTTCGGCCTCCTCTGCCCGCGGCGGATAGGCCGGGAGGCCCGTCCCACTTACCCGAATCTGCCCGTGATGTAGTCTTCGGTTTCCTGCTTGGTGGGATTCTTAAAAATAACCTCAGTCGTATTGTACTCGATGAGCTTTCCCAGCAGGAAGAAGCCGGTGCGATCGGCGACCCGCGCCGCCTGTTGCATGTTGTGCGTCACGATCACGATGGTGCACTGGTCTTTCAAAGTGAACAGCAAATCCTCGATCTTGGCGGTGGCTATGGGGTCGAGCGCGGAGCAAGGCTCGTCGAGCAACAGCACCTCGGGATCGACAGCCAGCGCGCGCGCGATGCAGAGCCGCTGCTGCTGTCCGCCGGAGATAGCATAGGCGGACTTGTGCAGCTTGTCTTTCACCTCTTCCCACAGGGCCGCGCGCTTCAGGCTGTGCTCCACCGCATCCTTCAACGACCCGCGGAATCCGTTGACCTTTAATCCATAAGCCACGTTGTCGAAGATGGATTTTGGAAACGGGTTGGATTTCTGGAAGACCATTCCCACGCGTCGCCGGAGCGTGGTGACGTCGACACTCAGCACGTCCTCGTCGTCGAGCAGCACCTGGCCTTCGACGCGTGTGTTGCCGATGGTTTCGCTGATGCGATTCAGCGTGCGCAGGAATGTGGATTTTCCGCAGCCGGAAGGCCCGATGAGCGCCGTAATCCGGTTGGCCGGAACCTCCAGCGTGATGCCGTGCAGGGCCTGATAGGCGCCGTAATAGAAGTTCAGATTGACGGCCTTGAGCTTGCCCGAGTGCGGCGCCGGCTTGCCGGCGGCGTGACTCGCGGAGGGTAGATTAGCGGTGCCCATGGTTATATCGTTCATTTTTGAACTGCAATTCCCCGCGACAGGATCAAGCGGGCGGCAATATTCGCGAACAAGACAAGCAGCAGGAGGACCATCCCGGCTGCCCACGCCTGGCGATGCCAGTCGTCGTACGGCGACAGCGCGCGATAGAAGATCATCACGGGAAGCGAAGCGGTGGGCTGATTGAGGCCGTTCATGTTATCGCTGTTTCCACTGGTGAAGAGCAAAGGGGCCGTTTCGCCGGCGATACGGGCCACGCCCAGGATCATGCCGGTGGCGATTCCTCGATAGGCAGCCGGCACCACTACGGTGGCGATGGTTTTCCATTTGCTCGCCCCGAGGGCCAGGGCTCCTTCGCGCAAGGTTTGGGGCACTGACGTCATGAACTGCTCGGTACTGCGGGCGGTGATCGGAATGAGGATTAGGGACAAGGCCAGTCCGCCGGCCCAGGCGGAGTTGCCATGCATGGGAACCACCACCACGGCGTAGGCGAAGATGCCGATCACGATGGAGGGTACGCCATTCAGCAAATCGGCCATGTATCGCACCAGAAAAGCGAAGGTTTTGCCGCCGAATTCCGCCAGGTAGACGCCCGCCAAAAATCCCACCGGCAAGCCGATCGCAGTGGCCAGCAGAATGATCTGGAAACTGCCCACAATCGCGTTTTTCATGCCGCCACCGGCTTCGCCGGCCGGTTTGGACAGTTGCGTGAAAAAGTTCCAATCGATCGATCTCCAACCATTGTAGACCAGGTAGCCGAGGATCAGAAACAAGGTGGCCACCGCGACCACGGCACAGACGCCGGTGAGGCTCAGCATCATGTAGCTCAGAATCTTTCGCCAACGGTTCCGCAGGGTCATGGCTAGGAGCTCCCGCGCCGCGCAGTGGCGATGATGAGCAACCGCGCCAGGGCGTTAATTACGATCGTAAGGAGAAACAGCACCAGCCCGAGCAGCACCAGCGATTGCACGTGCAGGTCGGTGGTAGCCTCGGAAAACTCGTTGGCGACGATGGCGGCAATCGAATATCCCAGGGCGAATAGCGACTCGTGGACTTTGGGGTCGTTCCCGATGACCATGGTGACCGCCATGGTTTCGCCCAGGGCGCGCGCCAGTCCCAGAAACACCGATCCGAATATCCCCAACCGAGCGTAAGGCACAACTGCCTGCCAAGTGGACTCCCAACGCGTCGCGCCCAGCGCCAGCGCGGCTTCGCGCTGTTCGGTGGGCACTTCCAGCAACGCTTCGCGGGAAATGGAAATAATGAACGGCAAGGTCATGATGGCCAGGATCACCCCGGCCGTAAGGTACCCGAGACCGAAAATCGTGCCTGAGAAGATCCCGAGGAAGCCCAGCGTCCTTTTCAAGAAAGGCTCCACATAGTCCCGCATTATGGGCACGAGCGCGAAAAAAGCGAGAAGGCCGTAGATGACGCTGGGCACGGCAGCCAGCAATTCGATGAAAAACGTAAAGGTGCTGGAGATGCGCGGCGGCGCCAATTCCGCGAGAAAAATCGCAGCTCCCACGCCCAAGGGTACGGCGATCAGCAGGGCGAGCACCGATGTAACGACGGTGCCATAGATGAACGGCAACGCGCCGAACTCGCCGGTAACCGGATTCCATTGCGAGGAGGTGAGAAAACCGAATCCGAATTTATGTCTCGGCAACGCCGAAGTGGCCCAGAGTTGGAAGATCAGGCCGACAGTGACCACCAGAATGGTGCAGGCGAAAGCCAAGGTGACCAGGCGCGCCACTTCGTCACCGTTGCGCAGGCGTCCAAACCACACGCGCGCGCCCCTGGGTGGCGGCGCGCTCACTGGCGACGAAGTTGCCATAATTACTTGATCAACGCAATCTGCTTTTCTTCCTGCGTTACCACGTTCTTAGGTAGAGGAGCATAGCCGAGCCCCGCTGCGTCCTTCTGGCCGTCAGTCAGCATCCAATGCAGGAAGCCGGTGATGGCCTTCTTCTTTGCCGCGTCGTCGATCTTGGATGGTATCAAAAGGTAGGTGAAGGTGGCGATGGGGTAGGCCTTCTTGCCCGGCTGATTCGTGATGGAAACCCTGAAGTCGGCGGGCATGCTGTTGGCGGCCGCAGCCGCGGCCTCGGTGACGCTCTCCAGGTCCGCCTTCAGGAACGTTCCAGCGGCGTTGCGCAGGTAGCCGTAGGGCATTTTCTGCTGCAGCGCGTAGATCAGTTCCACATAGCCGATGGAGTTGGGGGTCTGCTTCACGATTCCAGTGACGCCTTCGTTGCCCTTGCCTCCAATACCCACGGGCCATTGTACAGAAGTGCTGGAACCCACCTTGGACTTCCATTCGGGGCTGACTTTGGATAGGTAATCGGTGAATACGAAACTGGTACCGCTACCGTCGGACCGATGTGCGACGACGATTTCGGCGTCCGGCAGTTTCACGCCGGCATTGGCCTTGCCCAGTTCGGGATCGTTCCACTTCGTTATCTTGCCGAGGTAGATTCCCGCCAGCGCTTCGGGCGTGAACTTCATATCCTGGGTGACGTGCGGGATGTTGTAGGTGAGCACAATTCCGCCCAGCACCGTGGGAAAATGGAACGGCTTGGTCTTGAACTTACCGATCTGCTCGTCGGTCATGGGCATGTCCGATGCGCCGAAATCCACGGTGCCTTCGCTGAACATTCGGATTCCGCCGCCGGAGCCAACCGACTGGTAGTTGATCTGGGCGTCTGCATCGATCTTGCCAAACTCCTGGAACCACTTGCCGTAGATCGGATAGGGGAATGTGGCCCCCGCGGCGTTGATCAGCACCTTGGCCTGCGCCACCATCAGCAGGATGGCCAGCGCGCCAAGGACTCCCAGCCAGAAGCTACTCTTTTTCATGTATTACTCCTTCTTCAGGTTCTCACTTAAATTGTCTTGTGGGGCGGGCTCCAGTCCGGCGCCGGCCGTTCGGAGCGGGCCCTGGAGGACCCGCGCAGACCTGGAGGTCCGCCCCACGGATCTTAGTAGTGGGGCGCCTGTCCCGGCAGCGTGTACCGCAAGTCCACCCAAACCATGCTGGCGTGCGCATCCCGCGGCGCTCCCGCGGCTACATACCACGGATCGCGGAACAGGTAAGAGTATTGGAAGATGAAGCTCAACGCTCCGTAGTTCGGGTTCTTCCAGAAAGTCTGGTTTAAGCCGAACGTAGCTTCCTGGATGGTCCGGTTCTGGCTGTTGGCCGATTTCGGATAGCCGTAACCGATGAACGCATTCTTGTTGGTGGTGTCGATGATTACGTCCTTCCCGATGTAGTCGGCGCCGTAATAGGCGAATAGCGTGGTGTTATGCGTCGTGTACTCGAACCCACCAATGGCGGAATCGGCATGCAGCGGAGAAGGAGCGCCGTTCGCCTCGATGGCCAAGTCGGGCGCCTGGCCGAAAAGGTACCGGCCGCCGCCGTCGCTGAGGAATGTGTTGACAATCAGGTGGAAGCCCTTCACCATCTCCAGGTTGAAGTTGGCTTCGCCGCCGCCGCCTTCTTTGGTGAAACTTGTACTGGTGAGGGGATTGAAGGTCTTAAATGCGCTGAGGACGCCTCCAAACTCGATGTGCATCAGGTTGCCGTTCACCTTCGGATCGAACGCAATCTTGGCCTGAATATCGGGCATCAGGTTCGGCGGGGTGAAAGTGGCGGCGCCCAGATCGATCTGTGTGTTGGTGTAAGGAGTGGCCAGCGTGCTGGGCAAAACGATCGCCCCACCGCCCGACCCGCCGCCGCCGTATTGTTCGGCGGTCTCCAGGGCGAATCCCAAGGTCACGATGTCGCTGGCGTGATACACGGCGCGGAACTGGGGAGCGCGTGTCCAGGTAAGGCCAACCTGGTAATTCGTGTCCATATCCTGGGAATAAAAGAGGTCGGCAGGCAACGGAGAGATGCCTACGCGGCCCGGCGTCATCATGCTCCAGGATTGTCCGCCCAGGATTTCCCACTTCCCACTCCTCAGGTCCACGAAATAGAGGCGCATGCGGAAACTGTTGCTGTTCGAAGTGATGCCCGCGTTGGTGGACTGGGTACCCAGGAAGTCAGACTCCCAGTAGCCCAACACCTTCACCCCATGCACCAGCGCGTCGATGCGTGCGCCGATACGGGAGTTCTGCGCGCTGAAGCGCGTCTCGCTCAACTTTCCCAAACCGGTCGAAACGTTGTTGTAGGGGATGCTGCCGAAGCTGGTGCCGATGCCGCTGCCGCCATCCGCCGAGCGGAAGACGGCGGTCATATCCATAAAGCCCAGGGGCGTGATGGTCGCGGTTCCAATCTTTAGTTGTAAGGGCGAGGCCGGCTCGGTGTCCAACTGCGGGGGGGCCAACGCGGCCGCTACGCCGGGATGCAGCACGGGCTCGGCTTCGCCCGCCGGAACCATGGGCGCGGTACTGGCCACTTGGCCCAAACTGGGCGGTTTCGGTTGGCTGGCCCGCTCTAAGATCTTCTTCTGTTCATCCAACACATGGCGAAGCTGATCGATTTGCTCCTGCTGAGCCGCCAATTGCGCTTTTAGGCGCTCGATCTCCGGGTTGGAGGCAGCGGGTTCCTGGGCGCGCGCGGGCGCCATGAAGGCGCCGGAAAGGAGCAGGACTCCGCCGAGCGTCGCAAGTACTCTTCTCTTCATTGAAGCTCCTTGTGAGATTTGGAAATTATGGCCGAAGGTCCTCAAAAACACAACGGTGACAGCTTGCACACCTCGGCCTAACCAAGGTAACGGAGCGCGATTATGGGTTGATGACGGAATTGTTAAGTTCCGGTTACGGAGTGGGTACTAGGCGATTGATTCCGACGGCCGCTTAACACCGTTCGCTGGAGTTGCTAAAATGAGGTGCCTTCACCGGCCGGAGGTAATTCATGCGACTCCCAACCCGGGGCGTCAGCCTCGCCGCGCTCTTCACGGCCCTGTTTTCGTTGGTATCCCATCCGGTTGCGGCGCAGGTGAAGCCGGCTTGCACGCCCTTCTTCTCCAACACCATCGCGCTGCCCCAGCAGGGCGTCACCATCGCAACCGGCGATTTTAACGGCGACGGCATCCCCGACCTGGTGGCGCTGAGCGAACTAAGTTTGAACGTCTTCCTGGGAAAAGGCGACGGCCAGTTCCAGCCACCCATGGTTTTTCCCACCGGAGGCGCCTGGTACTCCAACATAGCGGTCGGAGATTTCAACCATGACGGCAAGCTGGACGTGGCTGTGGGAGCCCCCCAGACACAAACCACTGAAACCGTCAACGTCTTGTTGGGAAACGGCGATGGTACCTTTCAAGCGCCGATCAGTTCGACCATTTACGCCTACACTTCCTTTCTCGCGGTAGGCGACTTCAACCATGATGGAAACCCGGATCTGGCGGCGGTCTCGTATCAACAGTCGGACCCTTATGCGGTGCAGGTATTGCTCGGCAATGGCGATGGCACTTTCCAGCCATCCGTAAATTACAGTCTGGGCGATGCGGCCAGCAATAGCCCGGGCGAGATCGCGGTGGCGGATTTCAACGGCGATGGCAATCTCGATCTGGCAGTCGCGAACATCGGGATTTATGCGGATCCAGGCAACACGGTGAGTGTGCTGCTGGGAAACGGCGATGGCACATTTCAAGCCGAAAGGAAGTATCCGACAGGATACGGGCCGCAGGGGATCGCCGCGGCCGACTTCAACGGCGACGGCAAGATGGATTTGGCCACGGCGAACGGCGTGGATGGCACGGTCTCGGTTCTGGTAGGCCGCGGGGATGGCACCTTCCGGCTGTCCAATACCTATCCGGCGGGTCTCCCCGAAGAGGCGCCTGCCAATATCGTCGCAGTCCGATTCGACGGGGATGAATTGCCCGGTTTAGCCGTGACAAACGTGACCGGCACGTTCATCCTGCTGAACCAGGGCAATGGCAGATTCCAGGCGGCGCAAGGATACGATCCGGCGGCCTTTCAGTTGGTGACGGCCGATTTCAACGGCGATGGGATTGCCGATCTGGCGCTGGTGGCCGCCGCGGACAACGAGGGCGTGTACGAATCGAGCCTCGCCGTGCTGCTGGGCAAGGGACATGGAGTGTTTCCCACTTCGACGGCTTATCCCGTGCTGGGATCGCCGTCAGTTACGGCCGTGGGAGATTTCAATGGCGACGGCATACCGGATTTGGCGGTGGCAAGCCAGGACACGGGCGCGCTAGGTATTCTGTTGGGCACCGGGAATGGGCGATTTTCCAACTGGCAAAACGAAACTCTGTACTCGCTGGCGCAGCCCTCCGCTATCGCGGTTGGCGATGTGAACGGCGACGGCAAGCCCGACCTGGTGCTGATCGATAGCGACGGCGGCAAGCTGCAGGTTCTGTTCGGCGACGGCGGCGGAGGTTTTACTGTCGGGCCGGAATTCTCCCCCGGGGCACAGAATCCGTATGCGATAGTGCTGGCGGATTTCAACGGCGACGGGATCCTCGACATCGCGGTCGCGTGTAGTGAACCGGCGGTGCTGAATGTACTGCTCGGGAATGGGGACGGCACTTTCCGCCGCCCGGTGGGTTACGGAGGGGGCCAATTCTACTTCCTGGGCCTGGCGGCTGCCGACTTCAACGGCGACGGCAAACTGGATTTGGCGGTGACGCGCATTAGTTATCAACTCACCGATCAGTCTCTGCAGGTGTTTCTGGGCAACGGCGACGGCACTTTCCAATCGCCGCTGCAATCGTCTCTTCCCGCCGAAGCATACCAGATCGTGGTGGCGGACTTCAATGGCGACGGTGTGCCGGATGTGGCGGCCAATCTGTCCACTTCGGTGATCCAGATTATGCTGGGCAAAGGCAATGGCGCCTTCCGGCCAGGCGCCGCAGTGCCCACGATGCCCGGAGCGGGTGGGTTGGTGGCGGCGGACTTCAATGGCGATGGCAAAGCGGACATAGTCAGTTCGTCCACCTACGACAGCTTTCTGCAGATGTTTCCGGGCAACGGCGACGGCACCTTCGGTCCACCGACTAACACCTTTACTGGAATGGCGCCGTTCGCGCCGGTCCTCGCCGATTTACTTGGAAATGGCGGCGCCGACCTGGCACTTCCCAATCTCGACAGTGGCAATGTCAGTGTGTTTCTCAACCGCTGTCCGGCGAAGTAGCGCTGTGCGGTACGGTACATCCCGACTCAAAATACCGGTGGCGGGGTATATCCTGAAGCGGCTGGCACACCCTATGATCTGTTATAGGTGAGTATCGACCAGACGATCAGGCAGGTTCCCCCTGGAATCCTGGACCAGCTACGTAACTTGGATTCATGCACCGTATCCAATGCCATCGAGCGCTTGGACGTCCGGCTGCGCAATGAAGGGTTTACCGATATTTCGGTGCGCTGCCTGACGCCCGGTTTGCCTCCCATGGCGGGCTATGCCGCGACAGGCCGGATTCGCACGGCGGCCGCTCCCACGGCGCGGAATTGTTATTACGACCACATGGATTGGTGGGAGTACCTCGCGACCATCCCGGCGCCGCGTGTAATCGTTTTCGAAGACATGGATACAAGGCCGGGATTCGGCGCGATGTTCGGCGAAATCCATGCGCAGATCGGCCGCGCGCTGGGAGCCATAGGGTACGTCACCAACGGCGCCGTGCGGGACGTGCCTAGCATCGGTAAGACCGGCTTTCATCTTTATGCCGGGGGTACCGCGGTGTCGCACGCGTACGCGCATGTGGTGGACTTCGGTGGGCCGGTCGAAATCGGGGGACTGACGGTAAAGCCGGGAGACTTGCTGCACGGGGACCTGCATGGAGTGGTTGCGGTGCCCGCCGGTGTGGCTCCACAGATCCCGCGCATCGCGGCCGAGTTGCTGGCTGAAGAGGGGGAACTGATCCGGTTGTGCCAGCCGGGGAGCTTCTCCATGGAAAAGCTGCGCACCCAGATCGAACGGATGAGAGATGTTAACAAGTAGGCCGCAAAGCGGCCGGTTAACAATCGGCCAGCAGGTTAGCAACCTGCCCCACAAGGTGCTGGGACTCGCGATGGCCGTTATCGCGACGGCCGGCATGGCGGCTTGCTCCCGCCGCGGCCGGGCGGAAACCGCGGAGGCGCCGGCGGCGGTCCCGGTGGGGGTCACCAGGGCCATCCGCATGCCGCTGGAGCGGCAGTTGACGCTTTCGTCCGAACTCGTGCCCTTCCAGGAAATCGACGTTTACGCGAAGGAATCCGGTTACGTGAAGGAACTCAACGTGGACTACGGCACGCGCGTCGCGCAAGGGCAATTGATGGCGGTGCTCGAGATTCCGGAGTTGCAGGCGCAGTTGGAACAGGACAAAGAGGCCATCAAGAACATGGCCGAGCAGGTCACTCACGCGGAGAAGGAGTTGAGCCGAGTGGAGGCACAACACAACGTCGCGCATCTGCAGTATGACCGTCTAAAGACCGTGGCGGACTCCAAGCCCGGGCTGGTGGCCCAGCAGGAAGTGGACGATTGGCAGGGAAAGGACCTGGCGTTGGAGGCACAGGTGGAGGCCTCCAAGTCCGGATTGCAGTCGGCGCAAAGCGTACTGGCCGGCGCGCGGGCCCGGCTGGTGCACGACCAGGTGCTGTACGACTACTCGCGCATCACGGCGCCGTTTGCCGGGGTGGTCACGGAGCGTTACGCCAATTTGGGCACGTTGATGCAGGCCGGCACCAGTTCCAGCACACAGGCCATGCCGCTGGTGAAGCTCTCTGAAGACGAGAAGTTTCGTCTGGTAATCCCCGTGCCGGAGTCCGACGTGACTTACATTCACGTAGGCGATCCGTTGGAGGTGCGGATTCCTTCGTTGAACAAAACCTTCGCAGGCAAGGTCGCGCGGTTTTCGGTGGACGTGAAATCGGACACTCGCACCATGCATACGGAAGTGGATGTGCCGAATCCGAACCGCGCCCTGGTCGAAGGCATGTACGCGGAAGTCACTCTTAAGCTGGAGCACAAGAACGCCGCGCTGGTGGTGCCGCTGCAGGCTGTGGATCACCAGGGCGACCGCAGCAGCGTGCTGGTGGTGAATCCGGCGAACCAGATCGAGGAGCGTACCCTGACGCTGGGGGTGCAGAATGCCGGCTTTGCGGAGGCGCTGGCGGGCCTGACGGACGGCGAGCAAGTGGTAGTGAGCGATCGCGGCGCTCTGAAGCCCGGCGAGGCGGTACGGCCCAAGACCGTCGACCTTTTGAATTACGAAGGCAAGAACTAGGCTTCCATGTCCGGCTTCTCGATTCGCAACCCCTATTTCATCATTGTCATCTGCCTGGCGCTGACAGCTATCGGCATAGTCAGCCTGGAACGCATGCCGGTGGATCTGTTTCCCGAAATCGACATACCCGAGGTGGTGGTCGCCACCTTCTACTCGGGCATGCCCCCGGAAGATATCGAGTTCGATATTACCAACCCGCTGGAGCGCTTCTTTACCCTGGCCAGCGGCGTGGATCATTCCGAGTCGCGCTCGTTGCTGGGCGTGAGCATCATCAAGGTACACTTCCAGCCGGGGACCAGCGCCGACGCCGATGTCACGCAACTCTCCAATCTGGCGCTGGCGGACTTGAAACGCCTGCCGCCCGGCACCCTGCCGCCCGTGGTGCTGAAGTTCGACGCCTCCAGTTTGCCGGTGTGCCTGGTGACCGTATCGGGCGAAGGACTGAACGAGACGCAGCTTCACGACTACGCCCAATTCCAGATCCGCAACCAGATCGCCGTGCTGAAAGGCGCCGAAATTCCGCCGCCGTTCGGCGGCAAGTACCGCCAGATCATGGTGTATGTGGACCCGTACAAAATGGCCTCCCGCCAACTCAGTCCCATGGATGTGGTCACCGCCGTGAATAACTCGAACCTGATCATTCCCGCGGGAGACGTGAAGGTCGGGCCAACCGACTACTACGTCTACTCAAACAGCATGGTCAAGGACATGGCCGAGCTGAACAGCCTGCCGATCAAGACTTCCGGCAAATCCTGGGTGACCATATCCGACGTGGGCAAGGCGGAGGACGCCAACCAGCTCCAGTACAACATCGTGCGCGTCAACGGCCAGCGGTCGGCATATATTCCAATCATGAAGCAGGGCGGCGATACCAATACGATTGAAGTGGTGAATGGCGTCCGCGAGCTGACGTCCCACCTGTTCGATCTTCCCAAACAGTTAGTCACCAAGGTAGTGTTCGATCAGTCGGTTTATGTGAAAGCCGCGCTTGAAACAGTGCTGCACGAGGGGGCTATAGGTCTGGTGCTGACCAGCATCATGATCCTGGTCTTTCTGGGCAGTGTGCGGGCCACTTCGGCCGTCCTGCTTTCGATCCCGCTCTCGGCCGTGGCCGCATTCGTGGTGCTGGCCGTGATGGGCGGCACGGTGAACACCATGATCCTGGGCGGCATGGCGCTGGCCTTCTCGCGGGTTATCGACAACTCCGTGATCTCGCTGGAGAATATCTACCGGCATCTGGAGATGGGTGCGCTGCCGCGGATCGCGGCGGAGGTCGGCGGCGCGGAGGTGAGCCTGGCCGTGTTGGCGGCCACGCTGGTGGACGTGGTGGATTTCTTTCCGGTAGTCTTCCTTTACGGCGTGAGCAAGTTCCTCTTTTCGGCGCTGGCGCTGGCCTTCTCCCTGTCTCTGCTGGCATCCTTCGTGGTGGCCATGACGGTAATCCCGCTATTCTGCTCGCGGTTTCTGAAACAGCACACGCCGGCCGAAGGCGGGGCCGAACACCCGATCCCGGTGCATCCAGGCAGTCACTCGCTCTGGGATAGGTTCAACGCCGGATTCAACCGCGGATTCGGAAAGGTTCTGGATTTCTACGAGCGCTCGGTGCGCCGCGCCTTGGTCCGGCCCGGCTGGACGGTAGTTGCTTTGGCGGGCGTGTTTCTCCTCAGCCTGGGAATCTATCCGTTTCTGGGCGTGGCATTCTTTCCGCGGACCGACGCCGGCCAATTCACCATCGACATGAAGGTCCCCACGGGCACGCGGATCGAAATCACCGAACAATACGTCAAGAAAGTGGAGGATCTGATTCATAGGATCGTGAGTCCCCGCGACTTCAAAATGGTGGTTTCCAACATCGGCGTGGTGAACGATTTCTCGTCGCTCTATACCGACAACGCCGGCGAGTATACCAGCACGGTGCAAGTGGCGCTGAACGACGATCATGAGACGAGCAGCTTCGAATACATCGCGCGGGTAAGAAAGGCCATCGCCGCGCAACTGCCGGACGTGCGCACTTTTTTCCAAAGCGGCTCGATGGTGGACGCTGTCATCAACTCGGGAATGCCCGCTCCCATCGACGTGCAGGTCAGCGGCTCGAACTTGAAGAGGAACTTCGCTTTTGCGCAAGACCTGGCTACCCGCATCCGGACTCTTCCGAACGTGGGCGAAGTCTACATCCCCCAGGACATGAACTACCCTGGCATCCGGCTGGATGTGGACCGGGTGCACGCGGGCGAGTTGGGTCTTACCCAAAAAGACGTGGTGGATAATGTGATCACCGCGCTCAATTCCAATTACATGATTGCGCCCAACTACTGGGTCGACGACAAAAGCGGGAACGATTACTATCTTACCGTCCAGTATTACGAACACGGGCTGCCCGCCATACACGACATGCTGGATCTGCGCAACATTCCGCTGCGCGCGCCCAACGTCACTCTTCCGACCACGTTGGATTCGGTGGTCAAGCTCACGCGCATCCAGAGTCCCACGGAGATCGATCATCGCCAGATCCAGCGCGTGACGGACGTATATGTGACTCCAGCCGGAGAGGATCTGGGGCATGTCACGAGCGCCATTCAGAATATCCTGGCGCAGGCCCAACGTCCCGAGAATGTGCGTGTTGATTTGCACGGCATGGTGGAAGGTATGCAGGCGTCATTCAAGAGCTTCGGCTACGGCTTTATGCTGTCTTTTCTGCTGCTCTATCTCATCCTGGTGGCGCAGTTCAAGTCCTTTGTAGATCCGGTGCTGATCATGCTGGCGATTCCGATGGGGTTTGTGGGTGTGCTGGTGATTCTGCCCTTGACGCACACCACGCTGAACGTCATGTCGCTGATGGGGGTGCTGATGCTGGTGGGCATCGCGGATTCCAACAGCATCCTGATCGTGGATTTCGCGCACAATCTGGAAGAGCAGGGATTGCCGGTCATGGACGCCATCGTTACCGCCTGCCGCGTGCGCTTGCGTCCGATTTTGATGACCTCGCTCGCCACGATCATCGGCATGATTCCCATGGCTCTGAAGCTAGGGACGGGGGCCGAGCAATACACCCCCATGGCGCGCGCCATCATCGGCGGATTGACGTCGTCGGTACTGTTGACCGTGTTCATCGTCCCGGCCGCGTACTTGCTGGTCTATGGAAGAAAACGTAAGGAGGCAGCATGACCAGACCACTTTTGCGCCCCTGCCTGGTGGCGCTGGCAGCAGTCCGCGGCCTCGTGGCGCAGACCGCCCCCACCCCGCCGCCGCTGACACTGCCGGAAGCCGAAGCGATAGCCGTCAAGAATCATCCGCAAGTACAGGCGGCCCAACTGAATTATCAGGCGTCACAGCAAGCTGTGGCGGAAGCGCGCGCGGCCTATTTCCCGACGCTGGAGGGCGACGTCACCGGCTCGCAAGCCAATCCGCAGTCCCGCATCGGCGCGGGGTATCTGTCGGCGTCGCGCCTGTGGGACCGGTTTGGCCAGGGCATCACGCTTAGCCAGCTCATTACCGATTCGGGGCGTACGCGCAACCTGGTCGCCAGCTCCAGGCTGCAATCGCAGGCCAGTTCGCAGCAGGCTCAGGCCACCCGCTACGACGTGCTCCTGCGGGTAAATCAGGCGTACTTCCAGGCGCTGCAGGCGGAAGCGCTGGTGAAAGTGGCGGAAGGGACCGTGGCCGCGCGCCAGCTTCTGGTGGACCAGGTAACGGCGCTGGCGCAGAACAAGCTGCGCTCGCAACTGGACGTGAGCTTCGCCTCCGTCAACCTGGCGCAGGCGAAGTTAATGCTGATCCGCGCGCAGGACGGCGTCCAGCAGGCGTTTGCGGAGCTGACGCGCGCGCTGGGCCTCGACCAGCAGCAAACCTACAAGTTGAACGAGGAACCCCTGCCACCCAGTCCCGCCGCGGATTCCGCGAAGATGGTGGCGCAAGCCTTCCAACAACGGCCCGAACTCGCGGGCGTGCGGTTGGAGCGAGATTCGGCCTACCGGTTCGAACGCGCCGAGCACGACCTCTCCTATCCCACCGTGAGCCTGGTCGGGGTGGGCGGCTTTATCCCTCTTATCCATCAACAGACGGCGGTGCCGGTCTCCCCCGAGTATGAAAGCGCGGCGGTGAACGTGCAGATCCCCATATTCAACGGGGGATTGTTTGCCGCGCGCCGGGAAGCTGCGCGGTTCAAGGCACAGGCGGCGGATCAGAGGGTGCGGGATCTGGAAGAGGGCGTCGCGCGCGACGTGCGCGTGGCGTGGAGCGATTCTCAGACGGCATACCATCAACTGGACGTGACGGCAGAACTGCTGCGGCAAGCCACCATGGCCCTCGATCTGGCGCAGGGCCGTTATAACCTGGGACTCAGTTCCATCGTGGAACTGACGCAAGCGCAGTTGAATCTGACGCAGGCGGAAGTGGAAAATCTCGGGGCGAAGTACGACTACCAGAAGGCGTACGCGGGCCTGCAGTATGCGACGGGAATGCTGCGGTGAGGGGCTTTCAGCACTCAGCTTTCAGCTTTCAGCCCAAACGCTCTGGCTGATCGCTGAAAGCCGATAGCCGACAGCTTTTAGAACACGTATTCGACCGACATATACGGATAGCTGTAGGTGACCCCTTGCGTGGTCTTTTTCAGGAAATAGCCTGGGATGACGCGGCCATAACCGAAATCGACCTGCGTCTGCCGAGTCGGAGTATAGATCAACTGCGCGTCCAACTCCTCGCCCACGTGCGTGCCGTCCACGCCGGTGGCGCTATCCGCGATAACCGATCCGCGCGCGGGATACAAGGCGTCATGCGCGTTGGCCAGCCAGAAATCGTGGAAGCTGGTGGCGGCGGTCCATTTGCGGGCGATGTGGAATTCCTGTCCAAACCGCAAGTCCTGAATGTTGCGCCAGCCGAACTGGTCCGCCAGGCCCAACTTATCGTGCGTGCTGGGATAGATGGGATCGAACGTGCCGTCGACGCCGCTCTTGTCGTTGTTGCTCCCCGAGCCGTAGTCGAATTCGACGAACAGGCGCGGTCTGACCCGCACTTGTTGGAAAGTGTAGCCGAGCACCCAGTGGCCCATCCAGGCGCGGATTCTATCCACCGCCAGCGTGCCGAGCTGGTAGGCCATCTCGGTGCGGTAATCGAAGCTGTGCGGCAGCGCTCCCACCCAGCGGAAGCCGGTGGTCCACTCATCCAGCTTGCCGGCCTTCAGGTTTTCCAGCGCAAAGCTGGGGCGCAGATTCCAGAATTGGTAAACGTCGAAAGTGGCGTGCGGAATCACGTTCTTGGCGGTGGCATACAGGCCATACAGGTTGTTGCCTTCCAGGTGGTGGTCAATCACGCCATTGCGAATGATGACCACGGAGGTGGCAAAGGCATCCACCCGGAATCTGCCCTGCTGGTAGGCGGCGCGAACGCCATCGAAGCTGCGGGACACGTTCGTCCACCAGGAATCGCCGATCAGCCGGTTGTTGCCATAAGTCATATCGAAACGGCCACCCTGCAGGCTAAAGCCGTTTCCTTCGCCGGGGCCGAATTGCACGTAGGCTTGCCGGATGTCGGCGGTGTTCTCGTACGGCGGCAGCGCCGGCGTGATGCCAAAGACGCGCGCGTCCTGCATCTCGATATAGAATTTCACCCAGTTAGTGGGTTTGATCTGCATGCCGAGCCGGATGCGCTGCAGGTCGTAATCGTTCGTGGATTTATGTTTGAAGCTCCCCCCGCTGTAGCCCTCGTACCGCTCGCGCAACTCGCCCGAGAATTGCAGCCACTTGGGCAGCAACTCGTTGAACTTCTCGGAGAGCGATGGCGATGGGTTTGTTCCGGCCCAGGTTCCAGTCAGCCTGGGGTATAACAGCGGCGTCGTGGAAATGGGAGTGGGCGGCTGGCCATTTTGGTCCACCGCGTAGCCGCCGCCGGCCGATTGCACATCGTTCTTGGTAGTGGCCGGATTGCCCGTCGCAGCCGCTTGCTGCCCGTAAGCTCCTGCCGCGAGTACCCCAAAAACCATCAGGACCGCCAGAGTCTTGGTCCCGGCCTTCACAAAATCCGTCATTGTTTCCTCCATGAATAAGTTCGAGACCGCCTTGAGACCGGCTTGAGACAAGGCTAACATACTATTTACGATCTGAATAGTTGACTTAACGTGAAATCTTAAGCCCCGACCCGGAGGCAGACCAACCGCCCTGCCTCAAGTAGCACCCTTTCAGTCCATTTGGCCGAATCTGTTCTCTCGGTCTATTTCAGATAGAATTACTCAACTAGGCACACCTTGTCAAGTATTATCCATCGATTTGATAGAAGTTTTTCCATGCGGATGTCGGACTTTCGTACTGGGAAACTGGTACTGCCCGCGGAAAAGCGCGTCTGTTCCCCGGTGACGCGGCCAGAGGACCGGCGATGGCGAAAATCCTCCGCCGCCGGTGGGGCTTACGGCGTCAACTGGAACACCGTCCCGTCATGCTGCGAAGTTCCGGCGTAGGCGGTGCCGTAGAGCGTGGTGTGGCCGCCGGGCCCCGTACCGATCATGATGCCCGCCGAGGGACCACTGCCGTCGCTGTTGCCCGTGAAGTAGTGGAGCACGGTGTCGGTCCAAAGCGCGCCGGTCCCGCTGGCCGGTGGCGTCAGGGAAAACACCGTGCCACATCCCGAGAGTCCGACGCAGGAGTGGATTCCACCTTCCGAGGTAGTGCCATAGAGCACCTCGCCGCCGGGAGCGGATTGCAGCGCCACGCCTGCGCGCGGATTGCTCCCGTCGGTATACATGAAGCTATAGAGCACGGTTTCTATCCACGCGCCATCGGGCGATGCGGGCGGTTTTAGCGCGTACACGGTGCCACAGCCCGGACTCTCCGGGGCAGTGCATGGACCGGCGCCACCGAAATACGTGGTGCCGTAAAGAGACCCGTTCTGGCCGATCGCGACGCCCGCGCCGGGGCCGATGCCGTCTGCGCCGCCGGTGAAGGCGTGCAGCACGGTCTCGGTCCAAGGCCCGCCGGATGCCGCCGGTGGTGTCAACGAAAACACTGTGCCGTTGCCATTGATTCCGCCGTGAGCGGTAGTACCGTAGAGCACGGTCTGGCCGCCGGGACCTTGACCGACCGCCACGCCCGAGAAGGGATCGCCACCATCGCTGCCGCCCGTGAAGCTGTAGAGCACGGTCTCGGTCCACGGCTCCTGTGAAGTTGCCGGTGGCGTCAGCGAGAACACCGTACCATTGTTCGATGCCCCGCCGAACGCGGTCGCGCCGTAGAGCACGCCGTCATTTCCGAAGGCGACACCCTTTGGTCCGTACCCATCTGCGTTGTTGAAACGGTAAAGCGTTTTGTAGGTCCAGGCGGGCCCGGTCCCGGGCACCGGCGGGGTCAGCGAGAACACCGTTCCGCAGCAAGGACCACCGCCTTTCTCACCCCTTCCCCCTTCGGTGACGCCGTAGAGGACGGGGTACCCGCCGGGCGCGCTCGAAATCACCAGATCCGTGGGACCATATGCGCCGCCGTTGCTGACGAAGCTGAAGTTGTAGAGTACGGCCTCGGTCCAGACGCCCCCTGGGGACTCGGGTGGCGTCAACGAGAACACCGTGCCCGCGGAGGAAGATCCGCCATAAAACGTGGTGCCGTATAAGACGCCGCTGGCGCCGATGGCAAGGTTGGCCCACGGGTTGGCCCCGTCGGAGGGGGTACCTTTGAAATCGTGGAGCGTGGTGAATCCCGTGCCGGACGGCTGAGCCGCGGCGTACACTGTGAAGACGAGCAGTGCCGGCAAAAGCGCGGCAGGTGTGGTCATATGGTCCCCTCGCTGGTTCAATTCTGGGGTGAGGGACGGCCAATGTCAAGGAAGATCCGGGCGCCTCGGCTTCTGGCAGTACTATCGTAAACCGGGACCCTGTTTCACGATCGACAGGCCGAGGCGAACATCGGAACCGACCGTCACCTTCGCCGGAACGGCAAAGCCAGGATCACAAACAACCCCAGCGCCACCGCATCCCCGGCCAGGATATACAGCGGCCAGGGCCCCAGATAAGTCAGCAGCGACGCATGCGGCTTCTCCCGCAGATACATGTAATTGGTTTTGAAAATGGCGTCGAACGTTCCCACCGCAATGGCGATTGCGTTGAGCACCGCGAACGCTTTCCAGACCGATCCGGGACGCAACCGCGCCTGCCTCCCCCAGATCAGCGTCAGCACTGCCACGATCACGCCGCCGTGCGCTAAAAAGAAATAGATACTCGGGTACGAAAGCAAGGGCGCCCAAAGGTCGGGCGTCAGCACGGCCATCCCGCTGCCGGCGATCGCGCCGAAGTAAGCGAATTCGAAACACCACTGTATCTGCCACAGAGTGGCCGCCACGGTGAACCACAAGGTGAAATCGCAAAGCTGCAAAGGCAGCCCCTCGGGAAATCGCCATCCTTCGAAGTGTAGTTTGTAGCCGTACCAGATCAGTTCGTTTACCAGAAGGAACACGCCCAAGCCGATGCGCACTCGACGCGCCGCACGATCGCTTCGCCGCGCGATGGAAGCCAGGCCCGCCGAGGCTGCGGGAACAGCCGCGATGATGGCCAGGTGCGGTGGTCCGAAGAGATGAAAATCAGTCGCCATTGCACCGAAACCGCACAACCTCGAAAAGCGGATCCAGGAGGACCCGCGCACGGTCGAAAACCCACCGCGTTTCTACATTCTGTCCCCGCCGTGGGGCAGGCTCGCAGCCTGCGCGGGCCTCGCAGGCCCGCTGGTAGCACCTGCAGCCTGTGTTTCGGCGAGCGAAGCTCGCCCCAGCGGGGCTAAAAGCCCCGCGGCGGCGCATGGCGCCGCCCCACGTGACACCAGAAACCCATTCGCGAGTAAATCCCGTCCCCAAGGCTTTGGGTTTCACCCTACTTGGCCATCGGCGAAGGCCAGCGCGTCGTCCAGCGCCGCCACCCCGGCGTCGATCTGCTCGCGCTCGATGATCAGCGGCGGCGCAATCACGAAATGGCTCAGCCACGAATTGATGGCCACCCCGCTCTTCATCATGGCCGCGGCCACCTGATCGACCACCAGCGGTTTGCCGGCCATTTTGTCGGCCTTCGTATTGAACGGCTGCTTCGTTTGCCGGTTCTTCACCAGTTCGACGCACCAGAACAGGCCCAGCCCGCGCACATCCCCGACCGACGGGTGCTTATCCTTGAGTGCTCGCAGCCGCGCGCCGAGATACTCGCCCATCTCCCGTGCGCGGTCCACCAGTCCGAGCCGCTGCATCTCGTGGATGGCCGCCACGCCCGGCGCCAGCGTCATGGGATGCGCTTCATAGGTGTGCCCATGCGCGAAGAAGTGATCGTCGAAATGCGCGGCGATCTTCTGCGTGGTGGCGCACAGCCCCAGCGGCATATATGCCGACGTGATGCCTTTCGCGGTCACCAGGATATCCGGCTGCACATCCCAATGATCGACGGCGAACCACTTGCCGGTGCGGCCCCAGCCGGTCATCACTTCGTCCGCGATCAGCAGCACGCCGCGATCGTCGCAAATGCGGCGCAGGCGCGGCATGTACTCGGGCGGCGGCACCAGCACGCCGTTTGTCCCGGCAATCGGTTCCACCAGCACCGCGGCCACATCGCTCTCGTTTTCGATCATGTGCCCCACGTAATCGGCGCACGCGATATCGCAACCCGGGTAGGTGTGCTTGATAGGGCAGTCGTAACAGTTCACCTCCGGCGCGAAGATGAAGCCCTGCCCCTTGGCGCCCGGCTCGGCCGGCCAGCGCCGCGGATCGCCCGTAGCTCCGATGGACGCCATGGTGGAACCGTGATACGACCGGTATCGGGTGATAATCTTGGTGCGGCCGGTATACATGCGCGCGATCTTGAAAGCGGCTTCGTTAGCTTCCGTCCCGGAGGTGGTGAAGAAGAACTTCGTGAGTCCGCGCGGCAGCACTTCGAGCAACAACCGGCTCAGTTCCACGCGCACGTCGGTGGCGTAGCCGGGGGCGATGTAGGGCAGCGTGCGGGCCTGCTCCTGAATGGCGCGGATCACGGCGGCGTTTTTGTGGCCCAGGTTGACGCACATCAACTGCGCCGAAAAATCCAGATAACGCTTGCCATCCACGTCGATGAAGTAGCAGCCTTCCGCGTCGACTATGTGCAGCGGGTTCCAGTTTTTCTGGTAGCGCCAGGTGCCGTAATTCAACTCACGGGTCCAGCGGACGATGTCCTGCGATGAAAGAACTTCGGGCATGAAACGAAACTGACATGTATCGATCCCGCTTGTCAAACCGGGGCCGCCAAACCAGCTACAATCGCGGTCATGCCGCCGACTCTCGAATCCAAGACCGCATTAGTCACTGGCGCCAGTAAAGGTGTGGGGAAGGGCATCGCGCTCGAACTGGCGCGCTGCGGATGCCACGTCGCGGTGAACTATAACAGCGACGCGGGCGGCGCGGAGGCCACCGCCGCCGAAGTGCGCGCGCTGGGCCGGCAGGCGGTGACGGTGCAAGCCGATGCGGGTCTGGCGGCCGATGTGGACCGCATGTTTGCCGAGGTGCTGCGCGCGTTCCCACGCCTCGACATCCTGGTGAACAACGCCGGCACGCAAACCTGGAAGGCGCTGCTCGACCTGGAGGAAGCCGAGTGGGACCGCGTCATCCGCACTAACCTGAAGGGATGTTTCCTGTGTACGCAGCGCGCCGGGCGGCACATGCGCGACCAGGGCGGCGGCAGCATTGTGAACATCGGGTCGGGTTGCAACAAGATTCCGTTTCCCAATCTTTCGAACTACACCGCGAGCAAGGGCGGCATCGAGATGTTCACCAAATCCGCCGCGATCGAGCTGGCGAAATACGGAATCCGCGTGAACTGCGTGGCGCCGGGAGCCATCGAGATCGAACGCACCATGCAGGAAGCGCCCGATTACGGGAAGACCTGGGCAGGGGTAACGCCGCTGGGGCGCGTGGGCCAGCCGTTGGATGTGGCGCGCGCGGTAGCGTTCCTGGTGAGCGACGCAGCGGACTATATCACGGGGCAAACGCTGTTCGTGGACGGCGGGCTGTTCACCCATCCCATCTGGCCGTATTGACCCAGAGCCGCGACCGTAAGGGAGTGGTCGCCCCCATCGTCCGCCGCGTTTGACACTCCCTAGGGGCAAGTGATATGTGTAGTGATCTTCGCTAGGAAATCAAATGGCTGACGAGCAAAAGCCCGAGGGCTCGGCGACGCCTCCTCCCACTGGGGGAGAGGCGGCCAAGCCGGCCGAACCGCCGGCTGCTGCCGCGCCGAAACCTGCCGCTCCCAAGCCCGCCGCAGCCGCCCATGCCGCGCCTCCCAAGCCCCCCGCCGTCATGGTCACCACGCCTTGGGAAAGCGAGATCACGCAACTCCTGAAAGAGCGGTTCGGCGGCGAAATCACGGAATTCTCGACCTACCTCGGACAGAACTTCCTGGTGGCAAAACCGGATGCCGCGATCCCCATTCTGGAAACGCTCAAGTTGGAGCTGGATTTCGATTACCTTGTGGACGTGACCGCTGTCGATTATCCCAAGCGGCCCGAACGCTTCGACGTGGTCTACATTCTATATAGTTTCGCGCGGAACGAGCGTGTGCGCGTCAAGACCATGATCCCGGATGGCTATACTCCGGCCACCGCGGTCACCGTGCACCTGGCGGCCAATTGGCTGGAGCGCGAAGTGTTCGACATGTTCGGCATCCAGTTCGCCGGCCACCCCGACATGCGGCGCATCCTGCTGCCCGAGGAATGGCAAGGCTACCCGTTGCGCAAGGAGTACGGGATCCTGCAGCAGGACGACGCGTGGGTGCGGGAGAACATGGGTATCGAGAGCGGGCAGTAACCTATGCCGGAAGCCACCTTTCTAGACGCGACCGAGCTGGTCATCAACATGGGTCCGCAGCACCCATCCACGCATGGGGTGCTGCGCGTGATCCTGAAGCTCGATGGTGAGAAGGTGAACGGCACCGAGTGTGTGATCGGCTATTTGCACAGAGGCGTGGAGAAGATCGGCGAGCACCGCACCTATCAGCAATTCGCGCCCTATGTGGACCGCATGGATTACGTGGCCGCGGTTTCCAACGGTCTGGGTTACTGCCTGGCCGTGGAGAAGCTGCTGAATATCGAAGCGCCGCCGCGCGCGCAGGCCGTGCGCGTGATCCTGACGGAGCTGAACCGCATCGCCAGCCATTTGTTGTGGCTGGGCACGCACGCATTGGATATCGGCGCCATCACGCCGGTGTTCTACTGCCTGCGCGAGCGCGAAGAAGTACTCAAGATCTTCGAGAATTACTGCGGCGCGCGGCTGACCACGCACGCCTTCCGCATCGGCGGGCTGCAATACGAGACCTACGACGGTTTCGAAGAGGAGGTCAAAAAATTTTGCGACTGGTTCATTCCCAAGGTGGATGAATACGAGGAACTGCTGACCAACAATCGGATCTGGGTGGGGCGGCTGAAGGGCGTGGGTATTCTTTCGGCCGACGAATGCAAGGAATATGGGGTCACCGGGCCGGTGCTGCGCGCGGCCGGCGTGCAGTGGGACCTGCGCAAGGCGCAGCCATATTCCGGCTATGAGCAGTATGAATTCGAAATCCCAATTGCCGAGAACGGCGACACGTACGACCGGTACACGGTGCGGATGGAGGAGATGCGGCAATCCACGCGCATCATTCGGCAGGCGGTGGATCGCATCCCCAGCGGGCCGATCATGGGCAAGGTGCCCAAGGTGGTGAAGCCGCCGGTGGGCGAAGCTTATGTTTCGATCGAAGCGCCCAAAGGCGAGTTAGGCTATTTCATCGTGAGCGACAATTCGACGCAGCCGTACCGCATGCGGGTGCGGCCGCCTTCGTTCGTGAATTTGCAGGCGCTCGACCGGATGGTGCGGGGCGGTCTGGTGGCAGACGTGGTGGCGATTATTGGTACGCTGGATATCGTGCTGGGCGAGGTAGATAGATGAGACCCTGTGGGGCAGACCTCCAGGTCTGCGCGGGTCCTCCAGGACCCGCTCGGGCCGGCGTGCGTCTTTTATGCAAGACCGGCCGCAGGACTGGAGTCCTGCCCCCCAAGTCCATCGAGGGTTGGAAATGATTTCGAAGGTTTTTCGCACCGTCTTTCTCGTAGACCTCTTCCAGGGTCTTTGGGTGACTTTTCGCAACCAGGACCCCAAGCGCATTTATACCGAACAGTATCCGGCCGAGCGGCCCAAAGTGGGCGAGCGGTATCGCGGCGCGCCACGGCTCAATATCAACCCGGATAACGGCGAGACGCTGTGCATCTCCTGCAATTTGTGCGCGCTGGCCTGCCCTGAGAATCTGATCGTGGTCACCAGCCAGCGCAACGAGCAGACTAAGCGCAAGGAGCTGACTACCTTTATTTACGACACATCCCGTTGCATGTTCTGCGGGCTGTGCGAGGACGCTTGTCCGGTGGACGCGCTCGAGCTGACGCAGGATTTCGAACTGGCCAGCTACACCCGCGAAGGCGCCATCTGGGATCGCCAGATGCTCGAAGAAGGTCCCAAGCCGACCCAATACAAATGCTGACTCCGGAACTGACGCAGGCCATCTCCTTTTACATCTTCGCGGCCATGGTGCTGGCCGGCGGAATCCTCACGATCACCCGCAGGAACGCCGTGCACAGCGCCATGTTCCTGATTGTTTCGCTGATGGGCGTAGCGGGCCTATACCTGCTGCAGCAGGCGGAATTCCTGTTCGCCGTGCAGATTGTGCTGTATATCGGCGGCATCATGGTGCTGTTCCTGTTCGTGATTATGCTGGTGAATCTGGATCAGGCAGCCAAGGAAAAGCAGTTCAACGGGCAATGGATCATCGCCTTGGTCTGTGTGGTCCTGGTCGGTTTGCAGGTATTCTGGTTCCTGCGGAAGGGCGCCGCCCCGTTTAAGATTGCGCAGCCCGGCATCCTGCCCACAGCCTCCGCTCTCGGAAATACCGAGCAACTGGCGGACGTGTTGTTCAAAGACTATTTGCTGCCGTTCGAGATCGCTTCCATCCTGCTGCTGGTGGCGGTGGTGGGGTCGGTGGTGATGGCCAAGAAGCGGATTTGAAAATGTATCCGATTACCACAGCGCATTACATCGCTTTAAGCGCCGCTCTCCTGTTGATCGGGACGGTAGGCGTGCTCACCCGGCGGAACATTGTCATTATTCTGATGTCCATCGAGCTGATCCTGAACGCGGTGAATATCAATCTGGTAGCCTTTTCGCAGGCGCTGCACAATTTGAATGGGCAGGTGTTCGCCATCTTCGTGATCACCGACGCGGTGGCCGAAGCGGCCGTGGGCCTGGGGATTCTGATCGCGCTGTTCCGCAATAAAGAGACGGTGCTGGCGGACGAGGTGGACTTACTCAAATGGTAGGAGCAGTTTGTGGGGCAGGCTCGCAGCCTGCGGCGGCCTCGCAGGCCGCCATGTCAGGTCGACTGCCGGTCGGAAGAGGCGGCCTACGAGGCCGCCGCAGGCTGCGAGCCTGCCCCACAATTTGGCGCGGCGTGGAAGTCACTCCAGGAGTGGTTTTGTGAATTTCCTGGACCTGATTTGGCTCATCCCGCTATTCCCGCTGTGTGGCGCGCTGCTGATGCTGCTGTTCGGAAGGCTGCTCGATCCGCAACCCGCATCCGACGTGGCGGTGGCTGCCGGCGTGGAGCACACGCACGACGAGCACGATCATCATCACGATCACGGCCACGGCCACACGCACGATCATCATCATGGCTCGCCGCTGAAAGTGCTGGTGAGCCTAATCTGCCCCGGCATGGTGCTGATCTCGTTTCTACTTTCGGTAGGCGCGGTCTGGCAGTTGGCGCAACAGACCGAAAGGGTCCACCAAGTGATCCAGTTCACCTGGCTGGCGGGGCTGCCGTTTCATATGATGGATGGACGTCTTGCCACGTTCAGCGCCGATTGGGGCTTCCTGCTCGACCCGTTGAGCGCCGTGATGATCCTGGTAGTCACTGGAATCGGCTTCCTGATCCACGTGTATTCCATCGGCTACATGGCCCACGATAACGGCTACTACCGGTTCTTCGGCTACCTGAACCTGTTCATCTTTTTCATGCTGATGCTGGTGCTGGCGAACAACTATACTCTGCTTTTCGTGGGCTGGGAGGGCGTGGGGTTGTGCAGCTACCTGCTGATCGGCTTCTACTTCCAAAAGAAGTCGGCGGGCGATGCGGGCAAAAAGGCATTCATCGTTAACCGGGTGGGCGACGCCGGGTTCATCCTCGGCATGCTGCTGATGTTCAGCCTGCTGGGTACCGTCAGATTCCTGGATGTGAACACGGCCCTGCGCGGCGGGCACTTCCACGCGGAGACGGCTGGATTCGGCGTGTTAAGCGCCATCGCCGTGCTGTTCTTCGTCGGCGCGACGGGGAAGTCCGCGCAGTTTCCTCTGTATGTCTGGCTGCCGGACGCCATGGAAGGTCCCACGCCGGTTTCCGCTTTGATCCACGCGGCGACCATGGTCACCGCGGGCGTTTACATGGTGGCGCGTTCGGCGGCGCTGTTCCAACTGACGCCGCAGACTCTGAATATTGTCGCCTTTATCGGCGCGTTCACGGCGATTTTCGCGGCCACCATCGGTCTGGTACAGAACGATATCAAGCGCGTCCTGGCGTATTCGACCGTCAGCCAGCTCGGCTATATGTTCTTGGCGCTGGGCGTGGGCGCGTATTGGGTGGCCATATTCCACTTGTTCACGCACGCTTTCTTCAAGGCCCTGCTCTTCCTGGGTTCCGGCTCGGTGATTCACGCCATGGGCGGCGAGCAGGACATGCGCCACATGGGCGGCCTGAAGGACAAGATTCCGATCACGCATTGGACCATGTGGGTCGGCTCGGTGGCCATCGCCGGCATTCCGGGTTTCGCCGGCTTCTTCTCAAAGGACGAAATCCTTTGGCAGACGTATAGCTCGCCCTCGGGATCGAAGGCGTTATGGTTCGTGGGCTTGGCCACCGCCGGACTGACCGCCTTCTACATGTGGCGTCTGATGAACATGACGTTCTACGGTAAGTCGCGTGTGGCGCCGGAAGTGGCCGCGCACATTCATGAGTCGCCCCCCGCCATGACGATTCCGCTGATGCTGCTGGCCGTGGGCGGCGTGTTCGCCGGCTGGCTGGCGGTACCCGGCGCGTGGGGCCTGTCGGAGCGCTTCCACGGGTTTGAGCGCTGGTTGGAGCCGGCCTTCGCATCGGCGGCCAACGAAGCGGCGAAAGGCGGCGCGCACGACGCCTCGCTCGAATGGATTCTGATGGGGATCTCGGTGGCGGTCGCTATCATCGGGATCGTGGTGGCGCGCTACTTCTACCACCACAAGCCTCAGGTTCCCGACACGCTTGAAAAGTCTTTGAAGCCGCTGCACGGGCTGCTCTACCACAAGTATTACGTGGATGAGATCTACGATTTCCTGTTCGTCAACGGCCTGTGCAAAGGCGGCGGCGAAGCATTGGGCGCATTCGATCGCAACGTAGTGGATGGCGCGGTGAACGGCGCGGGATGGCTGACGCGCTTTTCCTCGACCGTCTCGATGTGGTGGGATACCTGGATCGTGGATGGCGCGGTACGCTTGGGATCCTTTACGGTCAAGCTGCTCTCCTATCCGGTGTGCATCCTGCAAACCGGGCGGGTGCAGGCCTACGCGCTATTCGTCGTGGTAGGTGTGCTGATCTTCTTTGGATATTACCTGGCGGGCAAATAATGAACGACCACTTACTCAGCCTGGTGCTGTTCACGCCGCTGGCGGGACTGTTGGTCCTGCTGTTGATACCTGCGCGCCAGAAAGAACTGATCAAGGTTTGGGCGAACGTGGCCAGCTTCGCCGGCTTCCTGATTTCGCTGCCGCTGGTTTCGCGCTTCGACAAAGGCGTTTCCGGTTTTCAGTTCGTGGAGCGCGCCAACTGGATACCCAGCCTCGGCGCGCAATATCTGATCGGCATCGACGGCATCAGCCTGCTGCTGATCATGCTGACCACGGTGATCGGTTTTATCGCCATCCTCTCCTCGTGGAACGCCGTCCAGGACCGCCTCAAGGAATACTACTGCATGTTTCTGCTGCTGCAAGTGGGCATGCTGGGCGTATTCATGTCGCTCGATTTCTTCCTGTTCTACGTGTTCTGGGAACTCGTGCTGGTTCCCATGTACTTCATCATCGGCGTGTGGGGCGGCCCGCGCAAACTCTACGCGGCCATTAAGTTTTTCCTCTACACGCTGGCCGGCTCGGTGCTGATGCTGCTAGGCATACTGACGCTCTACTTCCAGTACGCCAGCCAGTTCGGCAGGTACACGTTCGAAATCTCCGAGTTGATGAAGCTGAGCTTGCCGCTCGGCCTGCAACAGTGGGTCTTCTGGGCGTTCTTCCTGGGATTCGCCATCAAGGTGCCGATGTTCCCGTTCCACACCTGGTTGCCCGACGCGCACGTGGAGGCGCCCACCGCGGGATCCGTGATCCTGGCCAGCGTGCTGCTGAAAATGGGGACCTATGGCTTCATCCGCTTCTCCCTGCCCCTGCTGCCGAAGGCTTCGATGGACCAAACCATCGTGCAGATCCTGGCGGTGCTGTCGATCATCGGGATTGTCTACGGCGCGCTGGTGAGCCTGATGCAGAAGGATTGGAAGAAGCTGGTGGCGTACTCTTCGGTGAGCCACTTGGGTTTCTGCACGTTGGGCATCTTTGCCATGAACCCGAACGGCCTGGCCGGCAGCGTGTTGCAGCAGATCAATCACGGGATCTCGACCGGAATGCTCTTCTTAATCATCGGGGTAATATACGAACGGCGGCACACGCGCGAGATTTCGGAGTACGGCGGCTTGGCGCACGTGATGCCGAAGTACGCAGTGATCTTCGCCATTGCCATGCTGAGTTCCGCCGGACTGCCTTTGTTGAATGGATTTGTGGGCGAATTTACCATTCTGCAGGGCGCATTTGAAGCCAATCGGGCGTGGGCGGCGTTCGCGGTTACAGGCGTGGTCTTTGGCGCGGCGTATCTGCTATGGCTCTACCAGCGCACCATGCTGGGCCAGATTACCAACGGAAAGAATTTGCATTTGCACGATCTGAGCCTGCGCGAGATTGCCGTGTTTTTGCCGCTGATCGCCTGGGCTATCTGGATCGGCGTTTATCCGAAGCCGTATTTTGACATATTGGAGAAACCTGTGCAGCAGATTGTGGAGCGCGTGCGGCCGGGATACTATCAAGGCACGGTGGCCCACCAGCGACTTATCGAGCCGCGACTTATCGAGCCGCGACTTACCGAGCCGCGACTTACCGAGCCGCGACCGTCAGGGAGCGGTCCCCAGGCAGGTGGCCAATGAACCAGTTCTATACCGGCTACGATCATTTCGTCCTGGTTCCAGCGGTGATGCTGGCTTTGTTCGGATGCGCCATCCTGCTGTTCGACTTCGTGGTTTTTCCCGATCCGCGGCAGCGTAAGTACCTGCTGTTCTTCCTTATCCTGGGCGAAGGGTTCGCCGGCTTTGGCTTGTGGAACCAGCAGGTGAACCTGGCGGCCAACGGCTCGCTCCAGGCTTTCCACGGCTCACTCGTCATGGACGGCTTCTCCATCTTCTTTAACTGGATCTTCCTCGCCGCAACGGTAATTGTCGCGATTGTGTCTTACCGGTATCTCGAGATCGAAGGGGAACACCACGCTGAGTATTACTCACTGATGATGTTCGCCCAGTGCGGCATGTTCTTTCTGGCCTCCGGTACGGACTTAGTCACTCTATTTATCGGTCTGGAATTGATGGCCCTGTCGTTCTATGTGATGGTGGGATTCCTGCGTACCAGCAAACGCTCCAATGAGGCGGCCATGAAGTATCTGCTGCTGGGCGCCTTTTCGAGCGGATTCCTGGCTTACGGCTTCTCGGTGATGTATGGCATCTCCGGATCGACCAAGCTGGCGGAAATCGCCGCGGCCATTGGCGCGCGCGGGGCGTTCGATCCGCTGGTTCTACTGGCGCTGGCAACGACCTCCGTGGGCCTGCTCTTCAAGATCTCCGCGGTCCCGTTTCACATGTGGGCTCCGGACGCCTACGAAGGCGCGCCGACTACCGTCACGGCCTATCTTTCGGTTGCCTCCAAGGCGGCTTCCATCGCGTTTCTGCTGCGTATGTTTTACGGCGAGCTTGCGCCGCTGGCGGCTGCCAGGGAGGCCTGGGAGCCGATCCTGAGCTTTGTCGCCGTCGCTACCATGACGGTCGGAAACCTGGCCGCCATTAACCAGAGCAACATCAAGCGGCTGTTGGCCTACAGTTCTATCTCACACGCCGGTTACATGCTGCTTGGATTGATTGCCGGAAATGCCACCGGCATCAAAGGTATCGCCGTGTATGTGATGGTCTACACCTTCATGAACCTGGGCGCGTTTCTGGTGCTGGTGACGCTGCGCCGCAAAGGTATTATCGGCGAAGATATGGACGATATCGCGGGCCTGATGCACAAGAGTCCGGGCTATGCGCTGCTGATGCTGCTCTTCCTGTTGTCGCTGGCCGGAATTCCGCCGACCGCGGGCTTCCTGGGCAAGTATTACATCTTCCTGTCGTTGATCGAGACTCACCATTACACGCTGGCGGTGATTGCCACGCTCTACGTGGCTGTGGCGATCTACTATTACTTCCGTATCGTGCGCAGTATATTCGCACGCGACCTGACCGAACCGGCCCCGCTTTCCACCAGCCTCGGACTGCGCGTGGCACTGGCCGTGACAGGCGTTCTTACGCTGGGTATCGGAATCTATCCGGAGCCTTTCCTGCGCCTGGCGGGGACTTCATTGCTGCATTAGGAATATATGGACGCGATCATCCATCATCCGCTATTCACGCCGCTGATCGTTACACTGGTGATCATCGCGCTGTTCCCGCTGGTGGCCGGCTATATCGTATTGATCGAGCGCAAAGTGCTGGCGGATTTTCAGGTGCGGCTGGGGCCCATGCGCGTCGGCCCGCACGGCCTGTTGCAGCCCATCGCCGATGCTTTGAAACTGCTGATCAAGGAAGATATCATCCCCACCGACGCGGATCAGTCCATTTTCTGGCTGGCGCCCGTGATATCGACCTTTACCGGGCTGACTGCGTTTGCCGTAATTCCGTTCAGCAAGTATTTGTATGTGGCCGACGTGAATGTTGGCCTGCTGGTGATTTCGGCTATGTCGGCGGTAGGTATTCTCGGAATCATTTTAGGCGGATGGGCTTCCAACAGTCACTATCCACTGCTGGGTGCCCTGCGTAGCGCGGCGCAGTTGGTGAGCTACGAAGTAGCCCTGTCGTTCGCGCTGCTTTCGGGCGTGATGGTGGCCGGCACGCTAAGTATGCAGGGAATCATTCAGGCGCAGCAGACCCGCGGTATCTGGTTCGTCTTCTCCAACTATGGCTTCATGATCGTGCCATTTGTGGTGTATGTCATCGCCGCTACGGCGGAAACCAACCGCGCGCCGTTCGATTTGCCCGAGGCGGAGTCCGAGTTAGTGGCCGGCTTTCACACGGAGTACAGCGGCTTCCGCTGGGCGCTCTACTTTCTGGCGGAATACGCCAATATTTTCGTGATCTCGTCGGTGGCCGTAACGCTGTTCTGGGGCGGATGGCTGCGGCCATTTCCCAGCGTAGCTTGGCTGGCTGCGCTGAATTATATTGTGCCGCTGGTGGTGTTCGCCGGCTCCGGCCTCGCCAGCTTGACTTTGGTGCGTAAGTTGAAAGATACTCTGCAGCAGAAAGTACTGATCGGCGCAGCGTTGCTGCTGATTCTGATTGGCGCGATTTACATGTGGCCTGCCTTCAACGCCGCCGCCATCGGCGTCTTCTGGTTCCTCTTCAAGGTATCCACGATCATCTATCTGATGATCTGGTTCCGCGGCACCTTCCCGCGTTTCCGCTACGATCAACTCATGAACATCGGGTGGAAAGTGATGATCCCCGTGGGCATGGCGGCCATTGTGGTCAACGCCCTGCTGGGCATGATCTAAGCCCGGACGCCTGGCAAGAGACTTTTCCCGCCGCTGCGCACTATCTCATTTGGAATTTCCGCTGAATGTTGGGGGCTGGGGCGTTTTTGGCGTCCCAAACGCCGACCGGCCCGGTTAGCGGCCGGGCCGGCCAATCTGCGTTCGGACGGAAAGGAGGCAGCGTATGATTCTCATAACGCTGACCGTTACGATCGCGCTAGCTGTCGCGATCACGGTTAAGATCCGCATTACGCGGAAACCACCGAAGTAAAGGAAAACCCGCGGATCGGAAAGCCGGTCCGCGGCTCCTTCTATAGCATACACCAAACGCTGGCGCCCTCTAGAGCGCATATCGGAGACTTTCCCCGCCGCGCCGCACTATCTCAATTGAGATTTCCGCTGAATGTTGGGGGCTGGGGCGTTTTCGGCGTCCCAAACGCCGACCGGCCCGGTGGCACCGGGCCGGCCAATCTACGTTTGGACGGAAAGGAGGCAGCGCATGCTTGTCATAAACGCTGACCATTACGATCGCACTGGCCTTTGCGATCACGGTTACCATCCGCGTGAAGCGGAAGTAGCCGAAGTAAAGGAAAACCCGCGGATCGGCAAGCCGGTCCGCGGCTCCTTCCATAGCATACACCAAAACGCCGATGCTACCATAGTATTCGGCACATGTCGTCGCCCGTCATTCCGCCGCCGCTCGAAGCGCTGCGCAACCGGCCTTTTTCCTTCTATCCGGCCATCCTGAACATCGAGCACAACAAGTGGCAATACCGCAAAGCCACTTGGACCGACGTGCTGGTGGTCAACGCCCGCACCGGCCAGGAAATCTGGATTCCGCGCCGCTTTTTGGGCGAGATCTCTCGCATCGAAGACCCGGTCGTGATCGTCGGCCTGCTGCGGGAACTGGAGTACAAAGAGGGCGCGGTTTGGCCGTATCAGCGGCGGGTGATCGAGATGCCCATCGCGGTGGGCGCGTCCGCGCCGCGGCCATCGCCAGTCGCGCGAATGGGGCCTGCACCCGTGGTCGGCATACGCCTGGAATCCAACACCGAGTCACACATCTTCCGCATCGTCGGCGGCGCGCTGGTGCTGGGAATTGTGGCGGCGTATGTGGCGGTGAACTTCTACCGCGATAGCGTGCCGCGTCCCCGCGCAGCTTACATGGCCAGGGACCGCGCCTACCTGTCCCTGACGGCGCTGGACGATTACGACGCGGTGGTGCGCAAGCTCGGCGCGCCCGCGCGCGACCGTTGGCAGGGTGCGGCCGGAGCCACGCGATACCGCGCGCTTTGGTATCCGGACCGCGCGTGCACCATCGTCCTTAAGGCTGCCGATGGCCAGCCCGCCACCTACATCGGCGCGCTGGACGCGAACTGGAATCCGGTCCACTCGGTGCGGCTCCCCGCGGGCGGCGCCGCCGAACCGCTATTGCGTGCGCTGCCGCGTTTCTAACAAGCTCTCATCCTTTGGGGGCGGTCTCGTTCAACAACCACCGGGCATACTCGCGCACGCCGACCAGCCGCACCGGCAGGGCTTCCAAGGTGCCGCGCATGTCGATGGCGTCGCCGTGCGCGTAGGCCAGCGAAAGCGCCGCGAAGGCTTCATCGAGCGACCTGCGCGCGGACGCCTTGCCCGCGCGCAAAACCGATTCCAGCACGTATTCGAGGGTAAAGTGCGCGCCTCCCAGTTCCTCGAAGATGCCCACCACCTGCAGCGGGGTGAGGGCTTCCGGGCCGCCCAGCGTGAGCATGGCGTTGCGCGCCGCCGCGGTATCGAGCGAGCGCACGGCGAACTCCGCGACGTTGGGGAACGAGATCCAACTGATGGGATTCTCGCCAGTGCCGTAGATGCGGGCGCGCCGCGCGGCCACGTCGAAGCCCAACACCGGGCTGAGCCAGACCTCCATGAAGAACGTGGGGCGCAGAATCGTATACGTCATGCCGCTCGCCATCAACGCCTGCTCCACTTCGCGCTTGGCGCGCTGCAGCGCGAAATCCTCGGCCATCGGCGAAAACGAAACGTACACGAAATGTTTCACGCCGGCGGCTTTCGCGGCCTCGATCAATTGCAACTGGCCGAGCCGGTCCACGCCGTCGATGGTGTCGCCCGGCTGGCGCGACAGCACCGATGACGCCGTCGACAAGACTGCGGCCGCCCCCAAGCAGGCGGATTGAATCGAAGCGGGATCTTTCAAATCTCCCGCAGCCAGTTCAGCGCCCGAAGCGCGCAGTTCCTCGATGCGGGACGCATCCCCGGTCGGCCGTACCAGCGCGCGGACCGGTTTTTGTTGGGCGGCCAGCCGGCGGCAGATCTCGCCGCCCACCAGGCCTGTAGCTCCTACGATTAGGTTCATAGCGTCAAATGGTTCTTGCCGGGATGCAGATCCCGCGTCTGGCCGTGCCAATCGAAACGGCCTTCCACGCCGGCCGGCAGTGTCACACCGGCTTCCAGTTTACCGTTAACGAGCGTCAGAGTCACGGCAATTTCACCCTTGGGATGCGGGATCGCGCCCGATACGTGTGTCAACTTGCCTAAGAATGGCCGGATCGTGACGCGCGCGAAGCCGGGGGCCGCGGAATCGATACCCAGCACCGTGCGGAAGAGCTCGTAATTGGGGCTGGCGCCCCAGGCGTGGCAGTCGGAACGCGTGGGGTCGGCTGATTCCGCCCACGTGGTCAGACCGCGGCCGAGCATGGTGCGCCAGGGCCCCAGCATCTCGAGGTAGCGGTCGCCCGCGCCCGCTTTGTTCATGGCGGCGTGCAGGTAGTGGCGGAAGTAGATGGAGCACTGGACTAAGCTTTCGTCACCGGCGACGCGGTCTATCAAATCGCGGGCGTGAGCTCCTTCGCTCACTCCGGCCAACACCGCCAGGGCGTTGGCCTGCTGCGAATATTCGTGTTTTTCGGGCGTGTCGGCGAACAGACGGCGGCTGGCGTCCCAGTAGAGGTGACGGACGGACTCGCGCAATTGGGCGGCGGCCTGGCGATCCTCTTCCGCCAGCGCTTTGTTCCCCAGGACGGCTTCCATCTCCGCGGCCCATTGGTAGGCCAGGAGCAATTGCAGGTCGAGCGGCGCGGAATTGCCGCCTTCGAGCGCGGGCGGTACTCCGCGTCGCCACTCTTTCGTCCAATCGACGAAGTTCCACCAGGGCATGCGGCCCAGCGATCCGCCAGCCTGCTGGCGCGCGGCGAAGAACCAGAGCACGGCGCGCACGCCGGGCAGCATGCGGGCGACGAATGAGGGGTCGTCCCGATACATCCAGTAATCGTGCAGCATGCCGATCCACCAAAGGGAAAACGGAGGGATGTATTGCTGCAGGCGGGAAGGCGCGCGACTGTAGGTGGCGCCCTCGGCGGTACGTGAGGAGTCCAACAGATCGAGGGCGTTGCGCATCAGGCGGCCGTCGCCGGTCATGTAGAGCGAGACGAGCGCCTGTATGCGCGTATCGCCCGCATACTGCAGTTGCTCGTAGTACGGGCAATCCATGTAGGTTTCGTGAGCGCAGAGGCGCGCGGTACGCCAGCCGGTGTCGAGGATCTTGTCCAGTTCGGGCGAGCCGGCGTCGAAGCGCGCCTTGCGTTCGAATGGATAGCCGGTGTAGATTCCCTGGAGCTCGTCGATGGTGAGCGGCTGGTACTGCGTTTTGATGGTGAGCCGCAGATAGCGCCAGGTGCGCCACCAGAGCGGCTCGAAACGGCGGCGCCAGCCGCCATCGGCGATGAACGTGTCGGACACGCCAACGAATTGCTTGAATGCGACTTCGTTCCGGTTACCCTTGTTGATGGGGCCGCGGGCGTCGAGGAGAAATAGCGATTCGGCATATCCCATGTCGATCTGTGCGCCCTCGCCACCGCTGACGGTCAATTGCGGGTAACCGGTAGTCAGGAATGTCTGATCGAAGAGCAGAGTGGTCTTGGTGTGCGGCGGAATCTCATGCACGTTGCCGCCCTCCCGCAGGACGGTGATGGGCTGCGGCGTCAATTCCATCGGAGGGATGGAGCGCGGCGCCAGCATCCAGCGGTTGGGACCATCTTGCGCATCCCGCGGCGATCCCTGACTGACCGTGACGGTGGGGGGCCATGCGGAGTCGTCGAACGCGGGTTGTTCCCAACCCCAGGGATAAAGCTTGGCATCGGCCCGCTCGCCAGGCCCGACGACGTTGTAGAAGATTGACATCTCGGGGGTACCCGGCGCGGGCGAATAGGCCGGATCGCGAATGCCTTTCCACAGAGTGCCCGGTGGAGGCCATTTCGGAGCACAGCCCGTATTCAAGATGCCGGCCGGACCGTCGCCATCTACAAGGAGGCCGGTGCGGTTCGTGATCTGCGCTTCGGGCGCCAACTCGCCGAAATTCCAGACCACGGCGGCGAGGACATTCTTGCCCGCTTTTAGGTATGGGGAGATATCCACCGACTCATAGCGCCAGTGCTGCAGATCGCCGCGCGCCGGACCGAGGCTGACTAGTTCGCCGTTGACGTAAAGCTTGTAGCGGTTATCGGCGGTGACGTGGATGAGGAAGGTGTGGGGCTGGCCGGGCAGGTTGAAGGTGCGGCGGAAGTGATAGACCCCGTAATCGAACGGCGGGGTGTCGGCGACCGAGGTCCAGCAGGCGCTCCAGGGACGGGTAAGCAACTCCGGGTTAGCCGCGCTCACCAGAAAAGGCAACCACAGATGGACACAGATGCACACAGATAAGAACGGTTTTATCCTTGTGCATCTGTATCCATCTGTGGTTCCGGTGTCGTTCTTATGCATAGCTGGTGACTGCCGCGGCGTTCTTCGCGCCCCTATCCCGCGCGGCCTTCTCCTGGTAGCCGCTTTCGCGGAAGGCCTTCAGCGGTTCGGTGGGGATGCCGTTAGACTTGCGCCATTCGCGGATGGCGGGGCGCACGTCCGTGGCGAAAGCTTCCTTCAGGCACTCTTCGGCATCCACCAGCGCAGATTTGCTCTGGTGGCGCGCCAGTGCCGCATGGTCCACCAGCGCGGCCTTGGCATAGAGCTCTTGCGCCGTCATCGCGGTCTGGATCGTCTCTTCGATCTTGTCTTTCAGGTTGTGGCTCTGATCCACCATATAGGCGATCTCGGCGCGCCGGCCGGTCTCCCATTCGAACAACGCAATTTCATGGAAGATGCGGAAGATCTGATATGGATCGATGGATCCCAGCGTGAGATCGTCGTCGGCGTAGCGGCGGTCGTTGAAATGGAAGCCGCCCAGCATGTTCTCCGAAAGCAGCCACGCCACGATCTGCTCGATGTTCTGCGCCTGGTAATGATGTCCTGTATCCACCAGCACTTTGGCCTGCGGTCCGGCATTGCGCGCCATCAACAGCGACATGCCCCAATCGGCGATATCGGTGTGATAGAAGGCCGGCTCGAAGGGCTTGTACTCGACCAGCAGGCGCTGGTTCGGCTCCAGATTGCGATGCGCTTCCACCAGGCCTTCTTCGAACCAGCGGCGGCGGTGCCGGATATTGGCCGTGCCCGGATAGCTCGATCCATCCGCGAACCAGAGCGAGATGTCGCGGCTGCCGGTGGCGCTGGCGATCTCGATGCAGTCCAAAATGTGTTGCAGTGCGGTGCGGCGGATGGCCGGGTCCGGGTTGCCCAGCGAGCCGTGTTTGTAAATCTGGTCCTGAAAGACGTTCGGGTTGATGGCGCCGATCTTGACGCCGTGCCGCTCGGCCATCAGCATGACTTCCGGCACGCTGAACTTGCCGTCCGGAAAGTCCCATAGGACGTGCATGGCTACGGTCGGGCAGCAGCCGGTGAAGCGATGCACCTGGCCGGCGTCGCTCAATTTCTCGGCGGTGGTGGTGGCGGCGCCGGCTTGTTGGAACTTTCCGAAACGTGTGCCGGTGTTGGCAAAGCCCCAGGAAGGTAATTCAATGCGGAAGCTGTCGAGCGCCTTCCGGACTCTTTGTTCCAGAGCGTCTGCGGGCATGGGTTCCTCCAAAAGGATTGCGAAGTCTGATTATATCTTGGTAGGACAGGCTTCAGCCGGTCTTGGGGGCTACAATGTGATTGTCAATGCCGAAGTGGCTCTGCATTTTCCTGTTGGGCATCGCGCCCGTTGTGGTCGGACAGCCGGCCGAACTGGACCGTTTGGTGGCCGAGTCCGAGCGGCTGCGCGGACGAGAAGATTTCGGTAAGCTGACACGCCCTGATTGGACTAACCTCCAACACGCGCTCCGCGACAGGATTGAATTGCGCCTTCCCGCAAATCTGCCGGCGCTCGACCGGGAATACCAAGGTCTCGAAGCGCAATTGACGGCTCAACTCAGGAAAGCCGGTGTGCTCGCACCGGACAAGCCCAGCGCTGAGTCCGGCTACGTCTCATTTGTGAAGCTCTCCCGCCCTCCGGAAGACCCGGGCGCGCTACTAGTGGTCGAGGCAGGTGTTACGGTGCCATGTGGCTCCGATGTCTCGATATACCTCTATCGCTTTAGGGCAGACTCCTGGATCCGCCTGCTGGAAGCCGACGGGAACAGCGACTGGGGTAACCAGGTGCAGGAAACCCGGTTCTCCCAGCCCGATAACTTCGGAAGCCGGGTCTTTTACGCCTCCTGGTACGCCGTGGCGTGCGCGTCCGTGTGGAATGGGCTCGACTACCGTTTATTTCGCACTGACGCCGGCAGTGAACGCGCGATCCCCATTTTCTCCGGGAGTCACACCTATACTTTATTTGACGCGCAGGCTAAGTTGACACCGGGTGACCTGTCGCTTGAACTGCAGGCCGAGGCTTTGGGAGCCGGCTGGCGGCGAACCTACGTCATGCACTACAGTATCAGCGGAGACAGCGTGCAGCGCATCGATCCAGTCGCCTTACAGCCCAAGGATTTTGTCCATGAGTGGATGATCCGTCCCTGGGACGAGGTGCAGCCGCGCTCCTCGGCGGCACTGGAGAAGTGGCACCGGTTCCTGCGCGCCGATTATATCTTCGGCGAATACGAATTTGCGCAACCTTGCGCGGAGCGTCCGGGTGTTACGCAGATTGGCGCGGCTCTCGAAAACATCGGCGAACGTGAAATTCCCGAGCCGTTAAGCGTCTACTTCCTCGTTGAGGATCGCGGCCCGTACACCTACAAGATGGCCGAAATCGGCTTCAACCGTCAGGAAGGCTGCCCCGGCGAGACAGCCGCAACCTACGATAATCCGCCATCTCTATTTCCAAAGAAATAGCGTTACAACCCAGCCTGCACCGCCGCGACGCGCGCGATAGCGGCCCAATCGAGATCGCCTTCGCCGCGGGCCAGTGCCGCCAGGAAGCGGTCGCGCAACACGCCGGCCAACGGCATCGGCACGGCCAACGATTCGGCGGCTTCCTGCACCAGCCGCAGATCCTTGAAGCCCAGCCGCAGCTTGAAACCCGCCGGCTCGAATTGCTCTTTGGCGACAGCGGCGCCGTAGCCGGCGTATAGCGGCGAATTAAACAGCGCGTTGTTGACGATCTCCAGGAACTGTCCGGCATCCACGCCGGACTTGCGTACCAGCGCGAAGGCTTCGCCCATCGATTCCAGCGCCGCGGCGATCAGAAAGTTGCCGGAGAGCTTGACGGCATTGGCCAGCCATGGCTCGGCGCCGACCACCGAAGTGCCCCGCCCCAGCGCGTCGAATACCGGCTGGCAGCGCGCCACCGATTCCGGTGGACCGGCCGCCACAATCCAAAGCTTGGCCGCGGCAGCCGCCACGGGCCGTCCGAACACCGGCGCCGCCACGTAGATTTGCCCGCGCGCGGCGTGCTGTTCGGCCAGGCGCCGGGAGCACGCGACGCTGATGGTGCTCATTCCGATGTGGATCGTGTCACGCGCCAGAGTCTCCAGGAAACCCTGCGCCGCCTGCTCCACGGCCTGGTCTTCGGCGAGCATCGTGATAATAGCGTCCACGTCACGCGCCGCATCCCCGGCCGAGTCCGCCAGTACCGCGCCTTCCTGCATCAGCGGTTCGGCGTGCGCGCGCGTGCGATTATATACAGTCACTTGATGGCCGGCCCGCAGCAGGTTGCGCGCCATGGGCGAGCCCATGTTGCCGGCGCCGATGAATGCGAGTTTCATGGTAAGTGTCATTGTAACCTATGGATAAGCCTGGAATCAGTATCGATATCCCCGGTTTTGGCCAGCGCCACATCCGTATAATTGTGAGCGATTATACAGGAACGCATTCATTCGGCGGGAACATCGATCCCGAAGTCAAAAGGCGGTTAAGGGAGTTAGCGACTCGGGTAGATCTTCACATTGTGACCGCCGACTCATTTGGAACGGCCGGGAGTGAGTTAGCCGGCATCGCGAAACCGCACTTGCTGGGGACCGGCAGGCATGATGTCGAGAAGGCCAACTATCTGAGTCGGTTCGACCTGCGGCAAGTAGCCGCCTTTGGCAACGGCAACAACGATCGGTTAATGCTGCAAGCGGTACGGGAAGGCGGCGGACTGGCCATCGCCGTCGACAACGGCGAAGGGTGCGCCATGGATGCGATGCGGAATGCGGATCTGTTCGTGGTGGGCGCCGCCAACGCCATCGATCTGCTGCTCGATCCGGTGCGCCTGAAGGCCACGCTGCGGGTTTGACCGGCAGAGGACGCTTGCGGCCGGTCTTGCCTAAAGATGCACGTCGGCCTGCTTGTGCCCAGCACGCGCTTGCTTTCACTACGCGAAGAGCGGGTCCTGGAGGACCCGCGCACGGTCGAAAACCCACTGCGTTTCGACATTCCGTCCGCCGCCGTGGGGCAGGCTCGCAGCCTGCGCGGGCCTCGCAGGCCCGCTCTTCGGCGGCGCATGGCGCCGCCCCACAAGGTTGGAGTCCTGCCCCACTTTGCGGCGCCGTCTGTTCAGCATCGGCAAAGCCAGGTGGCACTGCCACCAGCCACGGCGAGCGAAGTTCGTTCCCCGCCCCAATCTGATTGAGATTTTCTTCGTGAAGCAGGCACAATCAACTGTTAGTTCGCCGCGCTGACGCTCTCTTTGGATAGTAAACCAGACAGATATGTCCGATTCGCCGTGGAGTTCAGCCAGGATGAGCTACCGTATGGTGGAGAATAATAATGGAAAATCAGCCGAAAACCTGCAACGATGCCCACCGTGCCGTGTGGCACGCCTTCCCGCTTTCAACGATTGGCTTTACACTGGCGTTGGTCCTCTCGGGCGCTTGCGCCTACGCGCAGCCTCAGCCCCTGCCCAATATGGGCCAGCAGATTACGCCGTTGGCGCCCGGCGGCACCCAGGTCGCGTTGTACCCCGGTGCACCCCTTCCGTCGTCCTGGGAAGCGGGGCAAGCCGTCACCAGCGTGGTGAGTCCGGATCGCAAGACCATGCTGGTTCTCACCAGCGGGTACAACCGCTACTTCACCGTCGACATCCAGCCGCCCACGGCGCCGTTTGCATGGGACTGGGCGAACTCGAACGAGTACGTCTTCGTCTTCGACATTTCGACGCCCGCGCCGATCCAAAAGCAAGTGCTGCAGATCGCTAATACCTACAACGGAATTGTCTTCGATCCTTCCGGCGCGGCCTTTTACGTGACTGGCTGCTACAACGACAATATCCAGATATTTACTGTGAACGGCCAGGGAATCTGGGCGCAGCAGCCTGGAACGGCGCTGCCCTTGGGCCACGCGCAGGGCGTTGGCATTAGCGTGACTCCTTGCGCGGCCGGCGTGGCTATTTCGAACGATGGACAGACGCTGGTGGCGGTGAACTACTACAACGACTCGATTACGGTGTTCACCGGAGGACTCGGCCATTGGTCGAACCGCACGGAACTCGACCTGCGCCCCGGCAAAACCAACGCCTGGCTGGCCGGCACGCCCGGCGGCGAGTATCCGTTTTGGGTGGTGGTGAAGGGTAACGGAGTGAATGCCACAGCCTATATTTCCAGCGTTCGCGACCGCGAGATCGTGGTAGTGAACCTGTTTTGGTGGCATCCCGAAGCCACGTCCTTTTTCCCGTGGGCGCCGGCCGTCACGGCCCGCATCCCATTGAAAGGCCAACCGAACAAGATGGCTCTGAACGCGGCCCAGACGCTCCTGTATGTCGTCGAAGACCAGTCGGATACGGTTGACGTAATCGACACCGGAAGCAACGCGATCCTCGAAACCATCCCGGTAGTCGCGTCCCTCCTGCCGTCCTCCCTGGCACAAGGTTCCTATTATAAAGGCGCCAACCCCAACAGCGTGACCCTTTCGCCGGATGAGAAGCAACTTTATGTGACGGATGGCAATCTGAATTGCGTCTCGGTGGTGGCGCTGAGCGGAAAGAATAGCGGCGACCAAGTGGTTGGCCTGATTCCGACCGGCTGGTACCCCAACTCAGTGAGCTTCAGCAGCGATGGCAGCTCCGTGTACGCGATCAACGGGAAGTCGCCCACGGGCGCGAATCCCACCTGGTGCTACGGCGGCTATGGACCGATCGGGTGGCCCACTTGCTACGCTACGAATCTATATAACCCGCAGACGACCAAGGCCGGCCTCCAGACCTTTCCGCGCCCCAGCACGGCACAACTTGCGACGCTGACCGCGCAGGTAGCCACGAACGACCGGTTCTCCAGCACCGAGAGCGCCAGCGACGCCGCGGTGATGGCGGCCGTCAGTCAGGGTGTCCAGCACGTGATCTTCATCCTCAAGGAAAACCGGACTTACGATCAGGTTCTGGGCGACCTGCCGATCGGCAATGGCGAACCTAATTTGCCCATGTTTGGACAGGCAATCACGCCGAATCTGCATAACCTGGCGCAAGCCTTTGTCACGCTCGACAACTTCCTGGCCACCGCCGAAGTCAGTTATGACGGCTGGCTGTGGAGCACCGCGGCGCAAGCCCCCGACGTGGTGGAACGTCAATACCCGGTGGCCTACGCGTACCGCGCCACCAGCACGGATTCCGAGGGTTTGAATCGTAACGTGAACGTTGGGATTCCGACCCTTGCCGGGCGCATAGCCGCCGATCCCGCGACGCCGAACGATCCGGATGTGTTAGCGGGCCAGACCGACGTGGCTGCGCCGGATGGACCGGACAACGAAATCAATACCGGCTATTTGTGGGACGCCGCGCTGCGGGCCGGTCTCACGGTGCGCAACTATGGGTTCTTTGTCGACCTCACCCGCTATCAAACGAATCCTGAAACCATTCCCGTGCTGGCCAACCCGTTCGCCACGGGCACGATCGTGGCCTACCCCACGAATGTCGCCCTTACCCCGTACACCGATCCGTATTTCCGCGGCTTCGACAACTCGCTTCCGGATTATTACCGCTACACGGAGTGGGAGCGGGAGTTCGATACCAATTACGCCAGAGGGGGGCTGCCCTCGTTGACTCTCGTGCGCTTCATGCACGATCATACCGGAAACTTCACTGCCCCGTTTCCGCTCGCGACCGGTCAGAATACTCCGGAACGGATGGTGGCGGATAACGACTACGCGGTCGGCTTGCTGATTCAAAAGATCGCAAACAGCCCGGTGTACGCGAACAATACCTTGATTTTCGTAGTCGAAGACGACTCGCAGGATGGCGGCGATCACGTCGATTCCCACCGCACCATCGCGTTCGTGGCGGGCGCCTACGTGAAGCAAAAAACGCTGGTCTCCACGGCGTATAACACTATCGACTTCGTGCGCACGATTGAAGAGGTCTTGGGACTGCCGCAGAAATTGCAGACCTTGGGCTACCCGATGTGGTTGAACCTGAACGACGCGCTGGCGCGCCCCATGGCCGACGTCTTCAACTCCAAGCCCAGCCCTTGGAGCTTTACCGCCGTTCCGTCGGCGTGTCTGTATATTACTGGTGTGACAAGTCCGCTGCCGTTGCCTGCCCAGCCGGCTGGCCTGACGCCGTGCCCGCCTAACGCCAACGACGCGCAGTACTGGGCGAGGGTCACTAAGGGAATGGACTTCTCCGACGCGGACCGCGTGGATGGCGCCGCGTTCAACCGCATTCTCTGGAAAGGGATCATGGGCGACAAGCCTTATCCCGCCGCGCCGACCGGAATCGATCTGCGCCAGAATCGCGAGAGGCTCCTCGCGCCGGCGCAGACGCCCAAGACGGGCACGAACTGACCAGAAAACCGCTCCCTGACGGCCGCAGCTCGTTAACCTTGCGAGATCGGCGCCTGCTGTTACTGAGCCGCGCCCGTCAGCTAGCGGTTTCCGGAACGCGGTATACTGCGGACTCGGAGAAATCGCTAATGCGTGGATGCATGGCCTTGTGGTTAGCTGCCGCCGCAGCTCTGGCGCAGGAGGCCCCCCTAGCGCCCAGCGTCCGGCTAGGGACGACGGTTCCGTCCGGTGTTCCTCTTCGCGTGGCGCTGGAACGCCGCGTCGCCATCAAGCGCGTAGGCGAACCGATCCAGGGCCGGCTGGTGGATCCCATTTACGTTTACGACCGCATGGTCCTTCCCGCCGGAAGCCTGGTGGAAGGGCATATCGCCGAGATCGGCGGAGTGCCCATCGGCCGGCGCCTGCAAGCGCTCCTGTATGGCAACCTCACACCACCACGGGAAGTTCGCGCGCAGTTTGACACCTTGGTGCTGAGCGGCGGTTCGCGCCTGCCTCTGCGCACCACGCCTTCGCGCGGAACCGCGCACACCATGCGTATCGCCAAACCCCCGCGGAAAGGGGAAGAGCGCACGTCCCCAGCCGAAGCCGCGCGCGACAAGCTTACACAAATGGACCGGGCGGCCATCCTCGCCTTTAAAGAGCCGGGCAAGCTGAGCCGGCTGAAATCCCGGCTGTTCGAGATGCTTCCATATCACCGGCAGGCCTGGTCGGCGGGCACGCTTTTCACCGGAGTATTGCAGGAGCCACTCACCGGCCTCGCGCCCTATCCGGTCGAAGCGCGCAGCGATTCCCCAGCCTTTGCCGAATCCGACGGGCAGGAGGTTAGCGCCCGCCTGCTCACCCCGGTCAGTTCCGCGACCGCTCGCAAAGGCGCGCCAGTGGAAGCCGTGGTGACCCGGCCCGTGTTCTCGGGCGATCGCAGCCTGCTGATTCCGGAAGGCAGCCGTCTTCTCGGAGATATCGTAGAGGCGCAACATGCACGTTTCTTTCACCGCAACGGGAAGGTGCTTTTCGCATTCCGCGAGATGCAGTTGCCGGCTAGCGCCGCGCAAGGCGTCCAAGGTTACCTGGAAGGCGTGGAGGCGGACTTCAACGCGCACTTGGTCCTCGATGCGGAAGGCGGCACGCATGTCGACAGCCCGAAAACCCGGTTCATTTTTCCAGCCATTGCGGCCGCCGTCGCCGGACTGTCGTTTCATCAGGATTACAATGCTCAGGGTGTTCCCGATTGGGACATCGGAGGGCGCGCCGAATCGGGCGCGGTGGGACTCGGGTTGATTGGCACCGTGTTGACACAGGTGGGTCCTCGTGCCTTCGCTTCGAGTATAGCCATCACCGGCGCTGCTTTCAGTGTCTACTCCACCTTCATCGCCCGCGGAGCCAACGTGGTACTTCCGGTGAACACGCCGGTCAAGATCAGCCTCAAGCCGCGCAGCCGGTAGAGCGGCGCCGTGCGCCGCCGCCGTGGGCGGACCTTCAGCCTGCCTGCGATCCGCCCTTGCGCCCCTTCAGAAAATCCAGCTCGGTCTGCTTGGGGATGCCCGGCTCGAAGCAGCGCCGGCAGCGCGCCTCGTACATATCGGCCGCGCCCACCACGATCAGATCCTCCGCGCCGCGCAGCCGCTGCGTGTGCTTCCCCGGATTGCCGCAGCGTACGCAGATGGCCAGCGTCTTGGTGATGGATTCCGCCAGCGCCAGCAGGTCCGGGATAGGGACAAACGGGCGGCCCAGATAGTCCGTGTCCAACCCGGCCACGATCACCTGTTTGCCGCTGTCGGCCAGGCGCTGCGCGACGTCCACCAGGCTCTCCCCCATGAAATTCGCTTCGTCCACGCCAATCACCTCCGAGCGCCAATCCACCCGATCCAGGATCTCGCTGCCGGAGTTCACCACTTCCGACTTCATGCGCAGATCGCCGTGCGACACGATCTCGTCGAGCGCGTAGCGCGTGTCGATCACGGGCTTGAACACTTGCACTCTCTTGCGCGCGATCATGGCGCGGCGCAGGCGCCGGATCAACTCTTCGCTCTTGCCCGAAAACATCGGGCCGCAGATCACTTCAATCCATCCGATATTGCCGCTGACGAATTCCATGGATTGCTTTAGCATGCCACAGCGTGAACCGGCGATGGGCGCTATGGGCCATGGGCCACGGATGTACAATGCAGGTTTATGAGAAGGATTTGCTGTGTCCTGCCGCTGCTCGCCATCGCCAGCCTCGGCGCCGAGAAAAAACCGGTCACCATCCAGAACATTCCGGCGCCCGCGCGCATGCCGTCGATCACCTGGGCTCCGGATGGAAAACGCTTCGCCTGGATGGAAGAGAAGGCCATCTTGCAATACGATGTCGCATCCAAGAAAAAGAAGCAACTGGTGGCGCTCGGCCCGCTGGAGGAAAAGGCCGTGAAGCCGCCGCGGACGGAAGGTACGGACTGGCAGAACCGGCGCGTTTCCGAGCAAAACTTTCAATGGTCGTCCACCGGCCAGGAGATGCTGATCAGCCTGCAGGGCGACCTGTTCCTGCTGCATACCGAAACGGGCAAATGGGAACAGCTCACCGCCACCACGGATGTGGAGCGCGATCCCAAGCTCTCGCCCGACGGCCGCTTCGTATCCTTCCGCCGCGAACACGACCTGTACAGCTTGGAAGTGGCGTCCAAGAAAGTCACGCGGCTCACCACCGATGGCTCCGCCGTCCTGTGGAACGGCGAGTTGGACTGGGTGTACCCGGAAGAGCTGAACATCTCCACCGCGCATTGGTGGTCTCCCGATGGCACCCAAATCGCCTATTTGCAGTTTGACGTCGGCCACGAATCCATATTCCCGCAGGTGGATCTGCTCTCCTGGCGCGCGCTGGCCGAACCCGAACGCTTTCCGCAGCCGGGCACGCCCAATGCGGATGTGCGCTTGGGAGTGGTGGCGGCCGACGGCGGCCCAACGCACTGGATGGATATCGGCGAAACACGCGACCACCTGCTGGCGCGGGTGCAATGGGCGCCCGACAGCCGCGCCGTGGCCTACCAGCGTCTGAATCGTATCCAGAACCGTCTGGACCTGGGGCTGGCGGACGCGCGCACGGGCGCATCGCGGATACTCCTTACCGAGGAGGACTCCTATTGGGTGAATGTGAACGACGACTTCCGCTTCCTCAATAAGGGCAAGCAGTTCTTGTGGGGCAGCGAGCGGGACGGCTATCGGCACCTTTACCTTTATTCGATGGACGACAAGCACGTTCTACAGATCACCAAGGGCGACTGGGAAGTGACCCAAGTGGCGGGGGTGAACGAAGAGACGCGCGAGGTCTTTTTTGTTTCGACCGAGCAGAGTCCGCTGGAACGGCAGCTTTACCGGGTGCGCCTGGACGGCAAACAGAAGCAGCGGCTGAGCGGCGGCGCGGGCACGCACAGCATCTCCATGAGTCCCACCACCGAGTTCTATATGGATACCGCATCCAGCATGGCTACGCCGCCGCGGCGTACGCTGCACGAAAGCGACGGGTCGCAGATCGCGGTGTATAAGGAGGCCACGCCTCCCGATCTGGAGATCCTGCCCACCGAGATCGTCAAGATCAAGGCCACCGACGGCGCGCAACTCTATGCCCGGATCATCAAGCCGGCGGGCTTCGCGCCCGATAAGAAGTACCCGGTGATTGTCATGATCTACGGCGGCCCCGGCGTGCAGTCGGTGCACGACGCCTGGAGCGGCGCCGGTTTCGACCAGGTGCTGGCGCAGAAGGGATACCTCGTCTGGCAGCTCGACAATCGCGGATCGGCCGGCCGCGGGCACACTTGGGAATCGAAGATCTATCACGAAACGGGCGCGCACGAGTTGAGCGACCAGCTTGATGGAATCCGCTATCTGGCGACCCTGGGCTTCGCGGACGTGACCCGCGTGGGCATCACCGGCTGGAGTTATGGCGGCTACATGACTTTGTATGCCTTGGCCAATGCTCCGGACAAATTCAAGGCGGGCATCGCCGGCGCGCCGGTCACCGATTGGCGCAACTACGATTCGATCTACACGGAACGTTACATGGGCCTGCCCGAGGAGAATGCGGAAGGCTACATCCGCAGTTCGCCGCAGACCAACGCGGGTGAGATCAAAGGGCGGCTGCTGATCCTGCATAACATCGAGGACGACAACGTACATTTCCAGAACAGCGTGCAGATGGCCAACGCTTTAGAGCGGGAGGGCAAGCAGTTTCAAATGATCGTGTACCCGCAGAAGGCGCACGGGGTCAGCGGTCCGCTGCAGAAGCAGATGCAGCAGGCCATGTTGGACTTCTTCGAGAAAGCGCTATAGTCGCCGGATCCCGGCGCTCCGCGGATCGACCCGAAGTTTTACAGCTTTTTTACAGCATGCCCACCGCGCGCCCAGCCGAATGGGTGAAAATGTACAGGTGAGGTGCAAGGGGGAGCTTGGAAATGCCGGCCGGTACTGTCGTCATAGTCGAAGATGCGGCTAGCTGGGCCACCACCCTGGAAATGGCATTCCTGGCCATACCGGACATCGCCGTGACCGTGCTGCCTACGGCGCAGGAGGCTTTGCGTCTGCTCGACCGCGCGGATTGCGCCGTGCGCGCCGTGGTCACCGACCTGAACATGCCGCGCATGGACGGATTCGAATTCATCGAGCGGATCCGCGCCGAACCCCGCCACCGGCGGCTGCCCATTATCGTGGTCAGCGGCGACACGGATCCCGGCACGCCTGAGCGCCTGGCGTCGATCGGCGCAAACGCATTCTTCCCGAAACCCTATTCGCCCGCACAGGTGCGGCTCAAACTGGAGCAACTTCTCGATGCAAAGTCTGCCGATCGTTCCCCGTAGGCGCGCCTGGCGCGGGCTGCCGATGCTCTTGGCGCCGGGCATGCTCGCGTCCCAGATGGCCGCTCAAACAGCCTCTCCGGATCTGGGCCAAATCATGCAGCGCCTGGACCGCCTGGAAAAGCAAAACCAATCGATGGCCGATGAGATCCGCCAACTGCGGAACGCGCTGGCCGAGGCCCGCGGCCAGCCGCAGCCGGCGCAAACCGCGCCCGCGCTGGAGGAGAAAGTCGCTGTGGACGAGAGCCGCGTCGAAGAACTCGCGCAGAGCAAGGTGGAAGCTTCCCAAAAGTTTCCCATCCGGGTCACCGGCATGGCTCTGTTCAACGCCTTCCTGAACTCCAAAGGCAGTGGCGGGCAGCAATACCCCACGTTCGCCTGGCCCGGAAACCAGTCCGATGGCGGCGGCAGCTTCTATCAGACCACCATCGGCCTGGACTATTCCGGCCCGCAGGTTTTTGGGGGCGGCAAAGTATACGGCAACGTCTACATGGATTTCGCGGGCGGCTCGGGCACGCCGCTGGATCTGGGATTCCGGCTGCGAACTGGTGAAATCGCCATCGATTGGACAAACCAAAGCATCATGGCGGGCGTGGAGACTCCTATTTTCGCGCCGCGCGCGCCCGCCTCGCTGGCGCAAGTGGAGTTCGCACCTCTGGCCGCCGCCGGCAACCTGTGGCTGTGGACTCCGCAGGTGCGCTTCGAGCAGAAGATCCGTTTCACGGACGACACCGGCGTCCGCGCGCAATTTGGCGCGGTGCAGACCAACGAAGTGCAGCCTTACCAGCAGAGCACGGCAACCCCAGAGCCTGCGCGGCCCGGCCTGGAAGGCCGTTTTGAGTTCTACTATCGTTTCCAAGGCGGCGCGCCAGATGGCGCGCAGGATGCCCCCCGCGTGGAGATCGCTCCCGGCTTCCACACCAGCGTCACGCATGTGGCCGGCGCATCGGTGCCATCCCATTTGTTCTCGCTCGACTGGTTCGCCAATCCCTTGCCGAAGCTGGAATTCACGGGCGCATTTTTCAGCGGGCAAAACGTGGCGCCGGTGGGCGGCGTCGAGGGTTTCACGATCCTGCCTACTGGCGCGGCCATCCCGGTACGCAGCAAGGGCGGATGGGGGCAACTTACGCTGCTGGCCACTCCCCGCCTTTCGTTCCACCTTTTTTCCGGCCTGGAGAACGGCAATACCGCGGATCTCGCGGCATACGCCATTGGCCGCAACTGGCTGTACGGCGCAAACTTCTTCTACCGCCTGGCGCCCAACGTACTGCTGGGGGCAGAGGTTTCCCAGGCGCGCACCGCTTATATTGATAGTAGCCTTCGATTGAACAATCACTATGACCTGGCTCTGGCGTATCTGTTTTAGCGGCCTCTGGCTCTTGCCGGTTTGGTGCGCCAGCGTGAAAGGGACGGTGGAGCTGACCGATTCACGCGACCCGGGCGTGCGCCGCAACAAGGATTTCAGGGACGTGGTGGTGTGGCTGGAACCCGTCGCCGGCGACCCGCCGCGGAGTGTCCCGGTCCGTCACTTCCGGATGACGCAGAAGGACAAGCATTTCACGCCGCACGTATTGGCCATTCCGGTGGGCGCCACCGTTGACTTTCCTAATAAAGACCCGATCTTCCATAACGTGTTTTCCAACTACAATGGTCAGATTTTCGATCTAAGTCTGTACAAACCCAATACCAGCCGGGACGTGGTATTCAAGCGCCCTGGCATCGTGCGCGTGTTTTGCAATATCCATCCAACCATGAGCGCGGTGATCGCGGTGCTGGACTCACCGTGGTTCGCCGTTTCGGACGCCGATGGAGGCTTTGAAATCCACGATGTGCCGCTTGGAAATTATATGCTGCACATCTTCCACGAAAGGGCCACGGATGAGACGCTGAACGCGCTGGTGGCGCCCGTCAGCGTGGAAAACACAGGGTCGCGGGTGCGGACCATTCGCATTTCTGAAACGGGCTACATCCCGGCGCCACACAAGAACAAGTGGGACAGGGACTATCCGCCGGCCATCGACGACTCGCCCGCTTACCGGCCGAACCCATGAGTAACCACGGCTGAACCATGATGCCAAGCTTCTCACGCCTGTCGCTGCTGTGGAAGATCCTGCTCTCCACCTCCCTGGCCGTCACCTTGCTGTTCGCGCTGACCGGCTGGATCGTGCTGCGCAACGCCGTCCAGACCACCACCAGCACCATGGAAGACGAGGTGGGCGCCGGCATCCAGGCCTACCAATCGCTGTGGAAAGCCCGCGCCGGGCTGCTGGCTTCCGTGAGCCTCACCCTGAGCCAGATGTCGGACGTCCGTTCGGCCTTCGGCACCCGGGACGCGGCCACCATTTTCGATACCGCCAACGAGCTGTGGAAGAAGCTCGCGATCAGCGCCGATTTGCTGGTAACGGATGCGTCCGGCAAAGTGATCGCATCGGTGGGCGCCATGCCCGTCGCCGAACGGTATGTGCGCACGGCCGCGGCGCGTTTCCCCGATCAGGCGTCCGGCTTCCTGGTGCACGGAGGGCGGTTGTACCACACCGTTTTCACGCCGGTCTACCTGGAGAACGTGCTGCAGAACGTGCTGGTCACCGGATATGAGGTGGACAGTCCGGTGGCCAGGCAGTTGAAGGCGGACACCGGCGGCAGCGAGTTCCTCTTTGTGTTGGACGGGCAGCCGATTGCCTCCTCGCTGTCGGCCGAGGCCGCGCGCGTAGTGGCCGCCAGGCTCGCCGCGCATGCCACGCGGGAGCCCATCAAAGCCGGCGGCATCGAGTATGCCGCGCGTCCCACGCAGCTCTTGGACATCGAGGGCAAGCCCATCGGCAATTTGTGGATTCTGCGCTCGTTCGCGGCCGCCAGCGAGCGGTTGGCTGCGCTGCGCCGCAATATTATTCTGCTGTGGCTGCTGGCGGTGGCCGCCAGCCTGGGCCTGACCTACGTGCTGGCGCGGCGCATCGTGGAACCGCTGAAAGAGTTGGACCGCGCGGCCGCGGAGGTGGCGCGGCAGAATTACGAGCATCGCGTGAAGGTGGTTAGCCAGGATGAGCTCGGGCGGCTCGCGCGGACTTTCAACGCCATGTGCGCATCCATCCAGCAGGCGCGCCAGGAATTGATACGCCAGGAGCGCATTTCCACCATCGGGCGGCTTTCGAGTTCCATCGTGCACGATCTGCGCAATCCGCTGGCGGCGGTTTACGGCGGGTCTGAGATGTTGGTGGATGCCGAACTGACACCGGCGCAAGTGAAACGGTTGGCGGCTAACATTTATCGCGCTTCGCGGCGCATTCAGGAATTGCTGCAGGACCTGCTGAACGTGTCGCGGGGCAGCGCCCGCGGCGCGGAGGTTTGCAAGCTGCGGGAAGTGGCGGCCGCCGGCTGCGAATCCCTGCTGGCTTCCGCCGAAGCGCAGCACGTGCAGGTGCAGATCCGCATCCCGGACGAAATCGAGCTGCCCCTGGAGCGCAACCGCATGGAGCGGGTCTTCTCCAACTTGGTGGGCAACGCTTTGGAAATGATGCCGGAGGGCGGCCAGATCCGGATCTCGGCGGCCGCGCAAAACGGATTCGTGGTCGCGGATGTGTGCGACACCGGTCCGGGCATCGCGCCCGAGATCCGCGATAGCCTGTTTGAGCCGTTCGTCAGCGCCGGGAAGAAGAACGGGCTGGGGCTGGGGCTGGCGCTATCGCGGCAGACGGTGCTGGATCATGGTGGCGACATGTGGGCGGAGTCCGAGCCCGGAAACGGGGCATGCTTCCGCCTGCGGTTGCCGGTGGTGGCGTAGGGGCGAAACGACGATTCACCGAATTTTCACCTTGACGGAAAATCGCAGTTGGGTAGCAGAGTCAGGGTGCGTATCTGAAGACCGTTCCGAAGAGGTTTTCGCCCCCTTGTTGAGTAGTGCCGTACACGGCGCCGTCTGTAGTGACGGCCAGACCGCCATTAGGCCAGTATCCTTCGCCTTGCTGCCCCGTGAAGTTGTGGAGCACCACGGGTGTCCAGGCTCCCCCCGGCGACGTTGGGGGCATCAACGCATTCAGCGTACCGCAGCCTGAGAGGTTGCCACAGGCGGTGGACGTTCCGCCGGTGGGAGTCGTGAAGTAGATGGCGCCTGTCGAGCCGACAGTCACAGATAGCCCGTTGATGTAACCGCCCGTGTAGATGGATTTGACCGGCCAGGCGGCACCCTCCGTCGCGGGGGGCATTGCTCTGAATATGACGGAACCTGTCTGGCCATAGATTGCACCGTCGTGCCCGAGCGCCAAGCCGGAGGGGTGGTTCAGCGTGCCGCCGTCCAGGTCGGCGCGCATCTTCAACTGCCAAACTTCTCCCACAAGGCCGAGTCCAAACACTGCGCCATAGCCCGCACCGCCTTTGTAAGTCGTGCCGTAGATCGCACCTCCGCCGCCGAACACGACACCCGTGTCCGGTTGGGATCCGTCACCAAAACCACTGAAGCTGTAGAGCAGGGCCAGGGTCCAAGCCCCACCCGGCGAAGCCGGCGGCGTCAACTCGAAAACCTTGCCCTTGCCGTACGCGCCGCCGAACGCGGTCGTCCCGAGAATCGAACCGCTCGGGCCCACAGCCAGATTCCCGGTGGGTGGTCCGCCACTATCGAGAGCGCCGCTGAAGTTGTATACCGTGGTTTCCGTCCAGGCCCCGTCCGGGGAAACCGGCGGCGTCAGCTCGAACACCGCGCCGTCAGCCGACCCGTAGAGTGCGCCGCCGGCGCCCAAGACCAAACCCGTCTGGGGTTGCTTCCCGTTCGGGTAACCGCTAAAGCCGTATATCAAGCTTTCAATCCAAGCCCCGCCGGCCGAAGACGGTGGCGTCAACTCGAACACCGTGCCGCAACCGGAGGAGCCGCAAGCCGTCGCGGACCCTCCGAGATAGGTTGTGCCGTACACCACGCCGCTCGGGCTGACGACCGGCCCTGCCAGAGGGTAAGCCGCGCCGGGCGGGACTTGGAATGAATAGATGGTCTGCATCTTACCCGTCCCCTGTGCCCGAAGGCTATGCCAGGCGGGCAGGACAGCGAGCGCGATCGCGAGGCACCGCATGTGTTGCATGGTACTGCCGTTATATCACGATCGTCTCCGCTTAGGTCCGTCGATGGCTGGATCGCTCCATATTCGAGTACTACGGCCTACAGACTGCCTGATCGCTTTACCATGCCAGGCGCACTTCTTGCCTGATGGACGGCAGGACTTGCACATATCAACGCGCGGAAGTTCGGGATGCAAACCTGGTTCGCCAACACATTCAGCTTTGGCCCCCAATCTGCATCGCGCTGAGATCTGGTGGATTGTGTCTGCAGCGAACCGCGAACTCCTGGAGAAATTGAAATTCGAATTGGCCTTCGTCGAGGACGGCGGATACGGCCGCTCGGTGCGTACGCCGCGGCAACCCACGTCTCCATTCCAAGACTCGTTGACCTGTCTGAATTTCGGCGATCCGGCGCGTCCGCACCCGTGCGCCGAATGCATCCTGATGCGGTACGTCCCCGAGTCGTGCCAAGGCGAAGATGTCCCTTGTCACCATATTCCGCTCGATGAGGAGAGCGGAACCATCGCCACTCTGGATGCCGCCTCTTCCGAAAAGGCCCTGAAGCGCTGGCTGCGCCACGAAATCGACAGGCTGGAAGGGGAGCTCGCTGTTTAGAACCGGCTAGCTGCCCGAATGGAGATTGACTATGCCTTGCTTCCTGCTGCTCATCGTCGTCCTGTTTCCGCGCGTGGCGCTGGCGTTGATGTGGTTCTTTTCAACTTACCTGCAGCGCGCATTCCACGGTGGTCTGCTGCTGCCGGTACTCGGCTTCATTTTCCTGCCGCTGACTACGATCGTATACGCATGGGAACTGAACAGCGGCATGCCGACGTCGGGAATCAATCTATTGTGGCTGCTGGTAGCGGTGGTCGTTGACTTAGGTGGGTTGGGTGGCGGTGCGCATCGCCAATCGCGGCGTTGAAGCCCCAAACCCAGGATTCCGCAAAAGCAAGAGCCGGGCAGAATCCCCGCGCCGGCTGAAACCCGTCCTCCAAAGATACCCCGCTATACTATGAATTCCAACCATGCGCTATCGGGATGCCGGGGTCAACATCGATGAGGCGGATCGCGCCGTTTCTTCCATACGCAAGCTGGCGCGCGAAACCTTCACGCGCGGCGTGCTGACCGATATCGGTACGTTCGGCGCGTGCTACTCCATGGCCGGATGGAAGCGGCCCGTGCTGATCAGCTCGGCCGATGGCGTGGGCACTAAGATCAAAGTCGCCTTCCTTACAGGCCGGCACGATACCGTGGGCGAGGATCTGGTAAATCACTGCGTCAACGATATCGCCGTGCAGGGCGCTACGCCGCTATTTTTCCTGGACTATTTCGCGACCGGAAAACTGGAAGCGGGCGTGGCCGCGCAGGTGGTAGCCGGCCTGGCGCGCGGCTGCCGCCGGAACGGTTGCGCGCTGATCGGCGGAGAAACCGCGGAGATGCCGGGCCTCTATGCACCCGGCGAGTACGACTTGGCGGGCTTCATCGTGGGGGCCGCGGAGCGGGGCGCGCTGCTTACGGGCAAGCGTATCCGGGCGGGCGACGTGCTGCTGGCGCTACCTTCCAGCGGGCTGCATACCAACGGCTACTCGCTGGCGCGCAAGCTGCTCTTTGAAGTGGCGGGCTATGCGGCGGCGAGCGTGGCGCCGGAATTGGGCGGTACGGTGGCCGATGCGCTGCTGCAGGTGCATCGCAGCTATTTGCGGCCGATTCGCGCACTGGCGGACAAGGGACTCCTGCGGGGCGCGGCGCACATCACTGGCGGCGGTCTAACGGATAATACGCCACGCATGCTGCCCGAGGGGCTGGCCGCGGAGATCGATACGCGAGCCTGGACAATCCCGCCGATTTTCGAGTTGCTGAAGCGGCTGGGCAGCCTGCCGGAAGAAGATTACCGGCGCACGTTCAATCTGGGCATCGGCATGATTCTGGCGGTTTCGCAAGCGCAGGTGCGCCGCGCCGAAGACGTGCTGCGCAACCTGGGCGAACCGTTCTTTGCAGCCGGTCGGGTCGTGCCGCAAAAGCGCCGCGGGCCGCGGGTGGTGTACCGGTGAAGCGTCTCGGCATTCTGCTTTCCGGGCGCGGCTCGAATTTCGAGGCAATCGCGGATAACGTGTCTGCCGGCGAGATCGACGCCGAGATCGCCATTGTGATCTCCAACCGGCCGGAAGCGCGTGGGCTGGAGGCGGCGCGCGCGCGCGGTCTGCCCGCGGCATGCATCCCTTCGAAGGGTCTGGACCGAACCATTTATGACGGAATGCTGGCGGAGGAACTGAAAAAGCGCGCCGTGGATCTGGTTTGCCTGGCGGGATACATGCGGCTTCTGAGCGCCGGGTTCGTGCGCGAGTTCCCAGGCAGGGTGCTGAACATCCATCCGTCGCTGCTGCCGTCGTTTCCGGGCCTGGATGCGCAGCACCAGGCGCTGGAGCATGGCGTGAAAGTGACTGGCTGTACCGTACATTTCGTGGACGAATACCTGGATGCCGGCCCCATCCTGGTGCAGGCAGCGGTGCCGGTGCGCGACGACGATACGGTCGAAGCGCTCTCCGCGCGCATCCTGAAGGAGGAGCACCGGATTTACACCGAAGCCATCCGAATGGTGCTCAGCGGCACACTACGGATTGAGGGACGCCGGGTCTTGAGCCGCTGAAGATGGTGGGATCGGCGCCGCTCCCCGCTTCCGCCGCCCCAGGAATTCCGAGAACTTGATGGGTGGCAGTTCCCTGCGCTCCAATTGCTTTTGCACCACCCGCTGGTAACGGCGCAGCGCCTCATCCCGGCGCGAGCGCGTCAACCGGCAGCCCTGTAAGTCCAAGAGCAGATGGACTTCCCACGGCTGAAACGAGGTGCGGCGCACCTCCCCGAGGAGCAGTTCCTTCACCAACCGGTTGAAGCGATTGGCCATCAATTCCAGATCCGGCGGATCTTCCATACTGACTGCATCGGCACATCGCGGATGAACCTTTAGTCATGCAAAGCTGACATTCATTTACATAAGCAAACGGACCCCGGTTCGATTCTCATACATCTATTTAGGTGAGTATGGAGGTGATGCAATGGCCCCACAAGTTGAACGACAGAGAATCCCGGAACCCGCGGCCCAGGCCGACATCCTGCGCGAACAACTGGAGTACCTCATCGCGCATGCGGATGGGAATGCCCAGTGCGGCTGTTCCGCGTGCCAGAGGTACGTGCGCGTGCGCTCCGCCCTACTCGAGGTTTTTGCCGAGCCGCCGGGGGATAACGTCCAGGAGATTTCGCCCCATTTCGCCAAGGCGGCTTAAAGGATGTGTCCCCCCGAGTGGGGCGGCGCCATGCGCCGCCCTGCCTGGCCTTTCAAGCCGGCTTTCAGCCGCCTTCCTTGGGCGTACCCCGACCGCCACATCGCGCGGCCCACGTCACAAAGACGGCGGATTGTACAGGTTCGGCATCTGCCAGCCGCGGAATGAATAGTCGACGCTTCCCACATTCATCACTTGCGTACCGAAAACAGACGTAGTGGGTAGGATCTCGATGGCCTGAGTATTCGGAGTCCCAGTCTGGAAGAAGAAATTGCCGTTCGACAGGAATCCGGCGCCACCCAATGCCGTGGTCTTCACTCCCAGATCCTGCAGCATGACGGGAGTCACCGTCATGGAAGCCTCGTCCACAATCAGAGCCATGCCCCGGCTGTTGCAATCGCTCGGTCCGCATTGGCTGCCCAATCCCAGCGGAGGCGGTGAATAGCGGGTATTTCCGTTATCGAAAATCGTCAGCAGGGGGCCGGTAAGGCCGCCAATGTGCAACGGTACGCCGCTACTGGCATAGGTGACATCGTGCTGGTGCGAAAACCACGGCCATGGATCGCCGCTAGGGTTGGCGATGGTGAAGTTGCTGGGCGGGTAGCCATCCGGAGGCCCCATGTACCAGGCGATGCAACTGGCGGCCGGCGGCGGCGCGCAACTGCCCGCGCCGTTGTTGTAGTTGATTTTGATCACCTGGTCCTGGTTGCGCATGGAAACCAGTAGATCGCCGGAATCCGGGTTCTGGGCGCTGCTGGCGGCCACGTAATCGAGCGTGTTGGCGTGCGTCCAGTCATTGGCTTTGGTGCTCAAATAGAGCTGCGTGGGACAATCCGAGGCGCCGGCCGAACAGGTCTCTCCCAGCGGCGCCGTGCGATTGATGTCGAGTTGTTGGAACGCATCGTAGTACCACACCACCTGCCAGCTTGAATTCAGCACGATTACAAACTCGCTCAGCACGTCTACCAGGGCGGTGCCTTTGCTGCCTTGCGTTCCCGGCGGAAAGAGCTTTTCGATGTGCGCCATAAAAGCCGTGTACTGCTGGCTGCCGATCGAATAACGGATGGCGTCGTGGTGGAAATCGTTCAGGCAGGCGTCTCCGGCCTTGAACGGTGGGGTGATTTGGCCGCACGGAGTCGCGTCCGTGGAGCCCAGGGCCACTAACTGATTCGCGATCGCACCGGTATTGGTCTCCCGTACGGTGTTGCCCGCCAGGTCGATTTCCCGCAGCAGTTGTTGGACCGTATTCGATGAATCCCAGGAAGGGCCGTTCTGGATGGTCAGCATGGTTCCGCCGGCCACCGGGCGCGTCAGCAAAGGACCCGAGCCGTTGCCGTAATACCAGTCGATGTTGCCGTTCAAGTCCGTGGCCACCGGAACGATGACTTTCGTAAAGGACCACAGCAGCATGGGGTTCGGATCGTCGGCGGGCGCCGCGGTATTTACCGCAAAGGTGGGGAAGAAACCGCGCGGCAGCGTGGTGGGCAAGGCCTGCGTAGTGAAGGTGAGCGTCGCGCCATTGACGATGCTGCCGCCCGTGTCGGTCTGAGAATACATCGCATAGGCGGTGGAGGGCAGCATTCCGGCAACATAGACATTCATGCTCACCGGGGGCTGGCAATGCGCCCATGTAGTGTAGTTCGGCGCGGCGGTTCCCGTATAAAAGGCGACCCGCATGGTGCTTCCCGCGGCGCATGAGGGCGCGCTGAAGAGGGCCACCAAGGCATTTCCGGTCCTGTTTACGCTGGCCACCCCTCCCGACACGCGCGTCGTTAACTGGAAACTGGCGGTCTTAGTGGCGGTCTCCCCGGAAACGAAGTCCTTCGCGATCACTTGAATGGTGTAGGTGCCTTCTCCGGCGATGGTAGCCCAGGTAAACCCCTGGGATTTCCAGATCCCGGCCGACAAGGTTCCGATGTTGAAATCCTTCACCATCGTGAGCGGACCGTTTGGGGGCGTCACGTTGAATTGGAACGTCAGATCGTTGGGGTTGGAGTCGGTGGCTTTCGCGGTCCAGTTCACCACAGTGCCCAGCGGTTGCGGAGGGGCTACCGATGGCGACAGGGACTGAATTGTGACCGTGGCGTAAACCGGCGCCATTCCATACGCGGCCAGCAGGCTGGCGGCACAAAACAAATGAGTTCGTTTCAATGAAGAATCCCCCTTTTCCCGAGAGAACCGGCAGTTTGATGTGTCCTTATTATGGAAACGGACCCAGGGGAAAGTCAACTTTCTCGGTCCTGTTAGCGGCGCCAAGAGGCTGGTGACCATATTTGGCCATCTGATCGCGTGCGGGCCGATCCCGTGCGAGCCGCGGTGTGCCATGGAAGGTCTCCCAGGGCGCGAGTCTTGCCCCACTCCGACGGCGGGAGCGTTAATGTTCTCAGCGCTTTGAACAGAGGCCGCGTGCCGGCCGGATTCCTGTTGGGAGGTGCACCAAGGTGTTGGCAACACGTGTGCACGGATGGGGAGCGATGGACTACACCTCAACCATAGACAGCGACCCGGACGTTGCCGAGGACGCCGCCGGCACGGTGGACGCCAGCACCGAAGTCCGCCGCGAAGAGGCTCTGCTGAAGACGGGGGCCTTGCAGAACGCCATTTTCAACAGCGCCAACTTCTCGAGCATCGCCACCGACGAGAAGGGCGTCATTCAAATATTCAACGTCGGCGCCGAGCGCATGCTGGGCTACGCGGCGGCCGATGTGGTGAACAAGATCACTCCGGCGGATATCTCCGATCCGCTCGAAGTGATCGCACGGGCAGTGGCCTTGAGCGCCGAGTTGGCCACCTCCATTACGCCGGGCTTCCAGGCGCTGGTCTTCAAAGCGTCGCGCGGGATCGAGGACATCTACGAATTGACCTACATCCGCAAGGACGGCAGCCGTTTTCCGGCTATCGTGTCGGTGACGGCGCTGCGCGACCATCAAGGCGCCATCATCGGCTACCTGCTGATCGGCACCGATAATTCGGCGCGCAAGCAGGTGGAAGCGGAACAGATGAAGCTCGATCAGCGCCTGCGCGACCAGCAGTTCTACACGCGCTCCCTGATCGAATCCAACATCGACGCGCTGATGACCACCGATCCGGCCGGCATCATCACCGACGTCAATAAGCAGATGGAGGCGCTGACCGGCTGCACGCGCGACGAGCTGATCGGCGCGCCGTTCAAGAACTACTTCACGGATCCGGGGCGGGCCGAAGCGGCCATCAAGCTGGTGCTGCGCGATAAGAAGATCACCAACCACGAGCTCACCGCTTGTGCGCGGGATGGCAAGACCACCGTGGTGTCCTACAACGCGACCACCTTCTACGACCGCGACAGGAAACTGCAGGGCGTGTTCGCCGCCGCGCGCGACGTCACCGAGCGCAAATTGCTGGACCAGGCGATCGAGGAACAGAATATCGAGCTGAAGAGGGCCAGGGCCGCGGCGGAAAAGGCCAACCTCGCGAAATCGGATTTTCTTTCCAGCATGAGCCATGAGCTTCGCTCGCCGCTGAATGCGATCCTGGGCTTCGCCCAGCTCATCAATTCCGATTCCCCGCCGCCCACCCCCTCCCAGACGGAAAGCATCGATCAGATTCTGCACGCGGGCTGGTATCTGTTGGAACTGATCAACGAAATCCTGGATCTCGCGCAGATCGAGTCCGGAAGGTTGGCGCTGTCGCGGGAACCGACTTCGCTGACCGAAGTGATGTTGGAATGCCAGGCCATGATCGAGCCGCAGGGGCAAAAGCGCGGCCTCAAAATGACTTTTCCAGTGTTCGACGTCCCTTGCTTTGTGGATGCCGACCGGACCCGTTTGAAGCAGGTTCTCATCAACCTTCTTTCCAACGCGATCAAGTACAACCAGCCGAACGGAACGGTAACAGTGGAAGTGGACCGCACCAAGGGTACCCCGGAACGGGTTCGCGTAAGCGTGAAAGACAGCGGCGCGGGCTTGCCTCCGGACATGCTGACGCAACTTTTTCAGCCTTTCAACCGTCTCGGACAGGAGAGAAACGCCGAAGAAGGCACCGGTATCGGCCTGGTCATGAGCAAGCGGCTGGTGGAACTGATGGGAGGCCAGATCGGCGTCGAGAGCACCGTGGGCTTCGGCAGCGTGTTCTGGTTCGAACTGAACTCGACGGCGGCGCCGCGTCTGGCAGTCGACAAAGCCGAAGCCGCGGCAATTCCACAAGCGCAGGTTCCGCACGGCGCGCCTCTGCGCACCCTGCTTTATGTAGAAGACAACCCGGCCAACCTGAAGTTGATCGAGCAACTCATCGCGCGCCGCCCGGATATGCGTTTGCTGACTGCCCGAGACGGAGACTTGGGTATCCACCTGGCGCGCACCCACCAGCCGGAGGTGATTCTGATGGACATCAATCTGCCCGGCATCGGCGGCATCGAAGCCCTCAGGATACTTCGCGCGGACCCAGCCACGGCGCATATCCCCATCGTGGCCCTCAGTGCCAATGCCATGCCCCGCGACATCGAGAAGGGCCTGCAGGCGGGATTCTTCCGCTATCTCACCAAACCGATCAAGGTCGATGAGTTCATGTATACGCTGGACGTAGCGTTGGAATTCGCGCGGCAGGAGGCCGGCCTGGCCAAATGAGCCGGGAAGAAAGCCCATGGTCGGTCCAGCCGAGATTCTCAACGCCAACATCCTGATTGTTGACGACCGGGAAGCCAACGTGCGTCTGCTGGAGGGGATGCTGCGCATCGCCGGCTATACGTCCGTCCAGTCCACGACCGACCCGACCGAAGTCTGCGGACTGCACCGCAAGAACCGCTTTGGCCTGATCCTGCTGGATCTGCAAATGCCCGCCATGGATGGATTTCAGGTCATGGAGGGCTTAAAAGAAATCGAAACGGACGGCTATCTTCCGGTCCTGGTGATCACCGCGCAGCCGGATCACAAGTTGCGGGCGCTCGAAGCCGGCGCCAAGGATTTCGTCGGCAAACCGTTCGAGATGGCCGAGTTGCGCGCGCGTGTCCACAACATTCTGGAAGTGCGTCTGTTGCATCTGGAAGCCAAGAACTACAGCAAGGCGCTGGAGGAGACGGTACGGGAACTGGAGTCCAGCCGCGAGGTGATTCGTCTTAAGAACCTGGAAGAGCAAGAGCAGCGCGAGCGGGAACTGGCCTTGGCGCAGCAGACCCAGGAAAGCCTGTTGCCCCGCTGCCTGCCCCAGTTTGAGAATTTTCGAATCCATGGTTATAACAGTCCCACGCGCTATGTGGGAGGGGATTTCTACGATTTCCTGCCGCTAAGTTCAGGGGAATGGGTGGGCGTTCTGGCGGATGTCTCCGGCAAGGGGATGTCCGCGGCCCTGTTAAGTTCGATGGTGCTGGGCGCCCTCAGTATGGAATTCCGGGCGGGGACTCAAGCGCAGGAGGTATTGAACCGGATTAACCGTCTCCTCTGCGAAAAATCTCTTCCCTCCCAGTTCGTTACCCTGTTTCTCTTTCTTCTGCGGCCGAATGGCACGGGGCAATTCATCGGCGCCGGACATAATCCGGCCTATTTGTTCCGTTCCGCCACGGGGCGGATCGAAAAGCTTGTCTCGGAGCATCACTTCCTGGGGATGTTCGATTTCGCGTCTTATGAATCGCGCGCCTTCCATCTCGACAAAGGAGACATACTCGTGGTGTATTCAGACGGGCTGCCCGACGCGGAAAACGGACAGAAACAAATGTTCGGAGAGCAAATGCTGCTGGAAATCATTCGGCGGGAGGCTGCGTCGGGAAGTCAGGCGTTGAAGCAGAAGTTCTTGAAAGCCATCGAGGAATTCACGCAGGGCATGCCGCAAACCGACGACATCACTTTCTTGATCGTTGAAAAATGCCAGTGAGAGGCGCCGGCGACGGTGGCTTGTGAAGGAGTTCTTCGGCGGCCTGAGAAGCGAAACCGGCCAATGTCCGGACGGCGTGAATTATGGAGGGCGGCCAATCCTGGCCGCAGCCGCCTTTTAGGCGGCCAGAGCCGGCTGAAAGCCGGCTGCGGGCAGAATTGCCCGCCCTCCAATTGGCTCGCAGCCTGCTGCCCCACGATCGGGTTCCCACTTACACAAACAACGCGCGCCAGAGCGTGACCACCAGCGCGTGGGTCACCATGCTGGCGCGGATGCTCTCCGCCTGCTGGTACGCCCGGCCGTAGAACCAGCCGGCAACCGCCGCGGCCAGCGCGAATCTCCAGTTGGGGAATCCGCGAAAGCCGAGGTGGACCGCGCCGAAGAGAATGGATGTGCCGGCCAACGCCCAGGCGGGGCGGCCCGTCCACTGGACTATCCACCTTTGTAGCAGGCCGCGAAAGAAGAATTCCTCCGACAGCGCCACCACCCAAAGCACACCCACAAACGTAGCCGCGATTTTCCACGCGGGCATTCCGGGACCCGGGCGCACCAGGCGCGTGGCCCACGCCAGGGGGATGGCGGCGACCACGAAATAGAAGAAATGCCGCACACCGATCTTCCATTCGGCAAGGCTGGGCATGAATCCATAGCCCACGCCGCGGACGCGGCGCTCCACCAGCATGACCATGGCGCAGAGGCGCGTGAGCGCTACGTGGCCGAGGATTTCGAGATGCAGTCCGGGGTACGGCGACGTGTAGATCGGATCGAAGTATCCGCGCAGGACGACGGCCGCCACCAGGGCCAGGAACGCGCCATCCGCCAGCGGAGCGCCCGGCAAAATCGTGTACCAGAGACTCAACACGGCGGCCAGCGCGGCGAGTTGCGCCAGCGCCCGCCAGCGGAATTGGCCGGTATTTGTGGCGTAGAGGACATACGGCGCGACGAAAGAGACCACCAGCCACGCGGGACTGTGCTCGAAACGCGCGCGCACTTCCGCGAATGCGGGGACCAGATAGAATGGATATTCGACGAGGAAAGCGGCCAGAACCGGCAGCGCAACCCACGCAGGAATGCCTTTCGCACGAGCATATAACAAGCCCGCGGCGCTCAGCGCGGTCCAGCCGGCCAGCAGAGCCGCCCGGAAACCGGAGAGTTTCGCACGCGGGATCGCGTTACGCGAGTCTGGCGTCCCCATGAGTGGGGACGCGGCGCGCACGAGTGCGCGCGCCACGCGCGATTGGGTCATCGGCCTCATTTTAGCATTGGGGTGCGTGACGGCCTGCGCGCGCGCGCAGGAAGTACCGCCAAATCTGGCGCGCCACATCGCGCATGAAGAGAGCCAGACACAGGCCGCCCGCAACGAATACACCTACCGGCAAACCGTGGTGTTCGCGGAGTTGGACGCGCACGGCTCGGAAACGGGCCACTATCGCGAAGAGCGCGACGTGATCTTCTCGCCCGCGCACGATCGCACCGAACAGGCGATCGGTAAGCCTCTCGACACCCTGAAGCGCCTCAAGCTGACCGACGAGGACTTCCAGGACATACGCGGCATCCAACCGTTCGTGATGACCGAGGACCAGCTTTGGAATTACGAAACGAAGTTTCGCGGCGAGGAAAGCATCGACGGGGTGGATTGCTGGGTGCTGCAGGTCCGGCCGCGGCAGATCCTGCAAGGGCAGCGGCTGTTCGACGGGATGCTGTGGGCGGACAAGAAAGACTATTCCATTGTGCGCCTCGAAGGGCAGGCGGTGCCGCAGATGCTTAGCCGGAAATCCGAGAATCTGTTTCCGCGATTCACCACCGTGCGCCAGATCGTGGACGGCCGGCACCGCTTTCCGGTGGCCACTTATGCCGACGATACACTGCCCTTCAGCACGGGCCTGCTGCATGTGCGCATGACCATCCGCTACACACAATATAAGCGCTTCGGCGCGGACTCGGTCATCAAGTTCGACAAGCCCTGAGATGCCGATGCAGGGCCTTTGGCGCGAACCCGATTTCCTGAAGCTGTGGGCCGGCCAGGCGGTTTCGCAGGTCGGATCGTGGATCACTCTAGTCGGATTGCCGCTGATGGCCGCCCAATTGTTAAACGCCTCGCCGCTACAGATGGGCATACTGAGCGGCGTTGGCTCAGCCGCCATCCTGCTGTTCGGTCTGTTCGCCGGAGCGTGGGCCGACCGCCTGCGCCGCCGTCCCATTCTGATCTGGGCCGATCTGGGGCGCGCCGCCGTGCTGGGTACGGTTCCATTGGCCGCGGCGCTCGGCCGGCTGACCATGAGTCACTTATATGCGGTTGCCGCGGCCACCGCCATCCTGACCGTCTTCTTCGATGTAAGTTACCAGGCGTACCTGCCATCGCTGGTCTCGCCCGAGAACGTCCTCGAAGGCAACAGCAAAATGACCCTCTCCGAATCCATCGCGGGCGTGGTGGGTCCGGGGGTTACCGGCGCGCTCGTCGCGGCCATTACGGCGCCCATGGCGATCCTGTTCGACGCGATCTCGTTCGTGTGTTCCGCGATCTCGGTGTGGCTCATCCGCAAGCCGGAGCCCCGGCCGGAACCCAGCGCGGCGCCTCACATCGGGCGGGAGATCATGGAAGGCCTACGCGCGTCGTGGCGCGAACCGATTCTGCGCACACTGTTGCTGCGCACGGCGACGGCTTCCATGTTTTTGGGCTTCGGCGGCAGCCTGTATATTCTCTTTGCGGTGCGCGATCTGCATCTGGGCGCGGTGCTGCTGGGCGCGGTGATCGCCGTGGGTGGATGCAGCGGACTCTTCGGCGCGTTAGCGGCTGAGCGGCTGGTGCGCCGCATTGGCGTCGGTTGGTCCCTGATCGGCGCGGCCCTCCTGTCCGGCGTGGCGAGCCTGTTGCCGCCGCTGGCGCATGGATCGGTGGCGTGGTGCGCCTCGATTCTCGCCGTGGCGCAACTGGGCGACATGGCCTGGTCGATTTACAGCATCAACGCACTGACACTGCGCCAAGCCATCGCGCCCGGTCATTTACTGGGACGCGTGAACTCGGCCGCGCACCTGACATTCCACGGCGTGCTGCCGGCAGGCGCGCTCGCGGGAGGGGCGGTCGCGGAAGCGATCGGCTTGCGCGCCGCTATGTTCGTGGGCGCGGGCGGGTTTTTGCTCTCGACGCTGTGGCTGATATTTTCGCCCATTCGCCGGTTGCGCGAAATGCCGAAGGTGGAGGCCGCATGCTAGTCGCCCGCCGCTATGCATGGCGTGTCCTGCCACTGTTGCTGTTACTGGCGCTCTATTGGCCGGGGCTCACCAACTGGTTCTACCAGGACGATTTCGGCTGGCTCAACCTGCGGCATGATGTCCACTCGTTTCACGACTTAGGTCCGGCGCTGTTCGCTCCCAAAGCGCACGGCAACATCCGGCCGATAGGCGAGAATGCCTATTTCCTGGTCCTTTCCTCGCTGTTTGGCGTGGATGCGCTGCCGTTCCGCATCGTGGCATTCGTCACACAGATGGCCAGCCTGGTCTTGCTCGGCGGCATCGCCCACCGGCTGACCGGGTCGCGTACGGCGGGATTCTGGGCGCAAGTTCTGTGGATCGCCAATTCCCGCCTGGCCCCCGCGATGTGCTGGACTTCGATTTATAACCAGCTCCTGAGCGGCTTCTTCCTGCTATTGGCCTTCTGGTGCCTGCTGAGGAGGAATACCGCCGGACACTGGGCGGCGTTCGTGCTGGGCTTGGGGGCGCTGGAGACCAACGTGGTGTATCCGGCCATCGCGGCGGTTTACGCGCTGCTGTTCGCGCGGGAGTATCTGAAGAAGATCCTGCCGATGTTTCCGGTCTCGGCGCTGTTCGTCTTCGTTCACTTCCGCGTAGCACCGCCTCCGCACGATGGCGTATACGCATTGCATTTCGGCCGACAGATGTTCGGGACGCTTTGGACCTACTGGACATGGGCCCTGGGACCCTCGCGGCTGGCCGCCGCTGTACTGAGCTGCGCAATGCTGGGGCTGCTGGTGTGGAGTGCGCGGGCGCGGCAATGGACACCGCTGTTCGGCTTGGCGTGGTTCGTCATCGTCACTGGACCATACCTGCCGCTCAGCGATCACAAGATGGATTACTATCTGACCGTTCCGGTTGCCGGGCTCGCGCTCATGGGCGCCGCGGCGATCTTGTACGCGTGGCGATCGAAATGGATCTGGAAAGCCGCCGCGGGGGGGTGCGTGGCGCTCTATCTCGCTACATCGCTGCCGGCCGCATGGACCATCGCCCGATGGCATCATGACCGCGGCGCGCGCGTGGAAGAAATGGTTTCCGGCGTTGCCGCCATACACGCATTGGAGCCCGCCAAGGTCATCCTGCTCGATGGCATAGACGCGGACCTGTTCTGGTCCGGCATCGTGGATCTGCCATTCCGGGCGATGGAGATCCCGCATGTGTACCTGACGCCGGGGTCGGAATCGCGGCTTCAAGCGCCAGCGGACTTGGTAGTGAAATACATCCTGCCGCAGGCGCTGGCGCTGCACGCCTTGCAGCACGGTCGCGCGGTGGTCTATCAGGCGGACGGACCCATGCTGCGCAACGTGACGGTGCGCTACCGCGGAATGGCCGAGGCGCTGTGGAAGCCCGAGACGCCGCGTTTCATCAATCTGGGCGATAGTGCGTTCGCGGAGTATGCCGGCGCCGGTTGGGACGAATGCGACGGCGGGTACCGGATGCTGCGGCGGCTAGCCACGGTGAGGGTAGGCGGGCCACCCGGACCGGACGACCGTCTGTATATCGGCGTGTTTCGTACCACTGACTTTCGTCTCGGCGTGCGCGTGGATGACGCGGCTCTACAAACAGAGTTAGTGCAGCGAGGCGGCGAGCTGACGGAGTTGAGTGTCCGGCTGCCCGCCGCGCTGCTTGGAAGGCCTGAGATAGAAGTGACCCTTTCGAACGGTAACCCGGAGCCTCTGAAGTTCGGGTTTGTGGAAATTCGTTAGTGGGTCGTGTGAGCGATCTCTCCTTGCCGGAAAATGGCTTGGCCACCTTCGAGGCAGCGTGTGACCGGGTCAAAGATGGCTTGCCGCACTGGCCTTTGCTCCGAGGACACAGAAGGAGTCGGTGCGGGTGTGTCTTAGGGCCGGGTTTGGCAGTTAGCCCGTGAAGCGCTCCATAAACCGTGCGGGGGCATGCAGCGGCGTGAATCCGTATTGCGCGTAGAGACCGTGTGCATCCTGCGTGGCGAGTATCCAGCGGCGCAGGCCGGGCAAGCGCGGGTGGTCGACGATCGCACCAATCATCCACTTGCCGAGTCCGTGTCCTCGAAACTCCGGCAGCACGAAGACGTCGGCAAGCCAGGCGAACGTGGCGTAGTCGGTGACCACGCGGGCGAAGCCGATCTGCGTGGACCCTTTGTACACGCCGAAGGGCAGCGAGTTCTCGATAGAGCGGCGTACCACATCGAGCGACCGCCCCTTCGCCCAGTAGGCCGAGCCGCTTAGGTAGGCGTGAATCATGGCGATATCCAGCCGCGCCGGGTCGGTGCTGATTACGTATCCGCCTCTATGCCATTCGTCGGCCATGTAGACCAGGATACAGTTTACTGCGGCGCAGCCGCGACCACGCGCGATTCCACCTGAAACTTGCGGTAGTTGGAAAAGCTGGTATCCGCCTCGATGCGGTACTTCTTCACCAGCGCCAGCCGGGCCGAGGCCTTGGCCTCGATCCGTTTGGGCAGCCAGACTTCGTCGTTCACGCGCGTCATCTGCACATCCAGGCGCGCGCCTTTGCTCAAGCGGGCGACGAACAGGCCCCACGAGATGTTATCGGTCACCTCGGCTTCGGTCTTGACCCACTGATAGTCGGTTTTGTCGATCCAGAGCTTCCCGCGAAACTTGGGGAATAGCTTAGCCAGGGTGCTGCGCGCGCGATAGCCGGGGTGCGGCGTTCCTTCGACGACCCACGCGTCCCGGCCGTCGATTTGCCCTTCGCCGGCCAGCCGGAAGTCGAAGGCGTCCGGCACTTCATCCAAGGGCTCGCGCTCGCGCTGCCGCTTCCTTTCCCAATCCGCGATGCGGCGGGCGCGCTCGTCGGGCGTTTCTTTCTTGCGTTGGGCGATGCTGTCCGCGAGCTTCTTCTGTTCAATCCGCTCCTCTTCGGCAGATAAGCCGTGGTCGTCTTTACCTACCAGCCGGCGGTAGGGCGAGCCTTCCAACATGGTGACGTCGTAAAGCAGGATCTTGTGGGTTTTTACGTGTCCATCGGAATCCAACTCGCGGGTGTCGGACCGTTCCAGGAAGGTGTAATTGCGGGCGATGGCCAGGTTATGGTCCATCAGTTGGACAGAGCGCCGCACGATTTCGCGCGGATCCTGTGCGGCGGTCAGGGTACAGGCAGCGGCCAGGAGCAACACAGCACGCATTGAAATGATATACGCGCGGCAGGTGGGCGGAGTTGCAGTCACTTGATTCCGATGAAAGACAGCATGCGGCCGGCCTGCTCCTTGTCGCGGCGGTACGAGTGGAAGTCGTCTGCGCCGCACTTCGTGCAGAGCCGCGCCGCGTAGATTCGCGGATCGGGAACGCCCGCCGCGGCCAGCTGGCGGCGGTTGGCGTCCACCAGGTCGATGTGAGATGGAGCCGATTCGCCAAACTGCGCGGCCACATCCGCGCCGACTTCGTAGCAACACTTTCCGATGCCCGGACCGATGGCGGCGTGCAGGCGGCGCGGCTCAGTGCCGAACTGATTCGACATCGCGCGCACGGCATTCTGCGCGATGCCGGCGACTGTTCCGCGCCAGCCGGCATGCACGGCAGCGACCGCGCGATGCTCTTCGTCCACCAGCAGGATGGGGATGCAATCCGCGGTCTTGACGGCTACCAGATGCCCGGGCGTGCTTTCGAGCAGGGCATCGCCATCGCCCAACTGGCCGGTTCGGCCGTGGCCGGCCACGCAGATGTCCGAGTGGATTTGGTGCAGCGTTGCCGCGGTTGGTGGAGTTGAATGGCGCGTGCCGAAACCATGCTCCAGCCACGCAAATCGTTCGAGCGGGCGGACGCGGTAGATGTTCTGCGAATCTTTGTAAAACACTACGCGGGCTTCTGAATCTGGGCGATCATCACCTGCTCCTTGAACTGCGCGAGCATGGATTCGTCCAAGCGGACTTCGGTGGGCCGTTTCACCAGCGTGGTCATCTGATCGATCTTGTCCTGCAGCTTCAGCAGCGCGTAGAACAGGTTCTCCGGCCGCGGCGGGCAGCCGGTCACGTAGACATCCACTGGCACAATCTTGTCCACGCCCTGCAGCACGGCGTAGGTATTGAAAGGCCCTCCCACGCTCGAGCAGGCGCCCATGGAGATGCACCACTTGGGATCGGGCATCTGGTCCCAGATGCGCTTCAGGACCGGCCCCATCTTAAGCGTCACGGTGCCGGCCACGATCATCAGGTCGGACTGGCGCGGGCTGGGGCGGAAAACTTCCGCGCCGAAGCGCGCAATATCGAAGCGGGAGGTGCTGGAGGCGATCATCTCGATGGCGCAACAAGCCAGCCCGAAAGTGAGCGGCCAGAGCGCGGACTTACGCGCCCAGTTGAAAACGTAATCGACCGATGTCGTGACCACGTTACTGTCGAACTGGTTTTGGATAAACGACGCCACCGAAACCCTCCCCTTGAACCGTTATTCTATCACTCCGAATCGCTCACGCAGCGTGGCGGCGTACTCGGCCTCGCCCGGGAGATCGGTTTCCGTGCGACCGGCGAACGTAGTGACGATCAATCGCATGCCGCTGAGCGTGACGCGTCCCGCGGACGTGGCCAGGGTGCAGATTCGCGCCTGGGTGAAGTGGGATTCGGGCGACGTCTGGTGAAAGTGGCAGCGTTCGGCGAAATCGGTGAGCGCGCGCGGTTGGTACGTGAAGCGGTATTGCGGCGTCCAGTCGCCGCCGGCGTCGCGGCGCATCAGGACGCGATAGTCGCCGTCGGGAAGGATGAGATAGGCGGAAGCTCCCTGCGGCTGATCGGCGGCATCGTCGAGGCGCACAGGCAAACGGAATCCGTTGCCAAAGCCTACGTCTGCCAGCCAGGGTTCGTCGAGATCGACGCGAAGCGCCAGGTGATCGAGCGGCGCACTGAAGCCGCCGGCCTGCCTGGCGACTTCGGCGGAGAGCATGGTGACGCGGAAACCCAGTTCGCGCAGCAGCCCACAGAAGAGGCCGTTCAATTCGTAGCAGAAGCCGCCGCGGCGGCGGGTGACGATCTTATCGAACAGCGCCAGGCCGTCGAGCGACAGGCGCCGGCCGAGGTGAATATCGAGGTTCTCGAATGGGACCGCGTAGAGATGCGCCAGATGCAAGGCGCGCAGCGTATCGGGAGATACGTCGAGCGGGCCGGCGTATGCGATGCGCGCGAGGTAAGCCCGAATATCCAAGGCGTTAGCGTAACAGAGAAGCGATATGATGGATGCGGATGAAGGCACTTGTTTTCCTGCTTTGCGCCTTGGGCGCGGGGGCGTTCGCGCAACAGGTGGAACTGCCGCTGGCGAGCTTCACGGGCACGGTGCGGGAAATCAATTCGACCATGCTGAGGCTGGCCCGGCAAGATCAGGACGACCTGGATGTCTCTCTGACGCATAACACGCATTACTATTCGGGATCGCGGAAAATCAAGCGGGAAACCATCAAGCCGGGTGATCGGTTGTCTGTGGAAACCAAGCTGGATCTTTATCTGAAGCCGGAGGCGGTCAACGTGCGTGTGATGCCGCCGGAGAAGCCATAGGCCTCAGGCCAGGCCTGCGAAAGCCGCCCATAACCCGGCCAAATCGACAGTCACGCTGGGCAGGAACAGCGGAGTTACTGGACCACTTTCTGTTACCAGCCACTGGTTCAACGCGCCGGATTCATAGCGGTAGGAGGCGAATTGAGGCGGCTTGGGATCGAGGAGCCAGACTTCCGGCGCGCCGATACTCGCGTAGTCCGCCAGGAGTTCTTGAATGGAACCTTTGCGATTGGATGGCGACAGGCATTCGACGATCAACTCGGGCACGGCCCAGATATATGGATCGTTGGCAGCGGTCTCCGCACGATCCTGGAGGAGATCCTCGGTCCGAAACAACATTAAGTCCGGGATGCGGTAGGTCAACGGAACGCGCTCAATACCCAGGCCGGCCCCTTGGCTGAGAACCGTGTATTCGCGGACCCCAAGCTGTGCCTCCAGAGTGTTTGTCAGCTTCTTGATCAAATAAACATGGTTCTTGATTGCCGGTGGCATGACCCTACTCTCACCATGTACGATTTCCTCGAACCTATTCTCAGGCATCCTCAGGGAATCTTCGTAGTTGATCAGTTTCGAAGTCGTACCCATAGCAACCTCACGCCCGCGCCGCGTCCACCTTCTCCGTATTCACGCCCAATTCGCCAAACGCCGCGGTGGCCCGCTCCATGGGAAACTGGCCATCTCGCGCCAGACGCGATAAGGCGGCGGTGGCGATGGACTCCGCGTTGATTTCGAAGTGGCGCCGCAGATACTCGCGGTTTTCGCTGCGCCCGAAACCGTCGGTGCCCAACGTTTCCATACGGCCCGGCAACCACGGCGCGATCTGGTCCGCCACCACCTTCATATAGTCGGTCGCAGCCACAATCGGACCCTCCGCGCCCGCCAGGGCCTGCTGGATGTAGGGCTGCCGCGCCGGCTGGCCGGGATGCAGGCGGTTCCAGCGCTCAGCCGCCAAAGCGTCGCGCCGCAGTTCGTTGTAGCTGGTGACGCTCCACACGTCGGCCGCCACGTTGTACTTCTCCGCCAGGATATTCTGCGCGCGCAACGCCTCGTTCAGGATGGGACCGCTGCCGAAAAGCTGCACCTTCGCCGCGCCGGCACGATCCTGGGGCGCGGCTTTGTACCGGTAGATGCCTTTCAGAATGCCTTCCGTAACGCCATCCGGCATCGGCGGCATGGGATAGTTCTCGTTGTACAGAGTCAGGTAATAAAACAGATCTTCCTGCTCCTGGTACATGCGTCGAATTCCGTCCTGCACGATTACGGCGATCTCATACGCATAAGCCGGATCGTAGGTGGCGCAGGTGGGCACGGTGCTGGCAAGCACGATGCTATGCCCATCCTGGTGCTGCAAGCCTTCCCCGGAGAGCGTGGTGCGCCCGGCGGTGCCGCCGCACAGAAAGCCCTTGCCGCGCGCGTCGGCGAAGGCCCAGATCAGATCGCCTACGCGCTGGAATCCGAACATGGAGTAATACACGAAGAATGGAATCATCTCCGTCGAATAGTTCGTGTAAGCCGCGCCAGCCGCGGTGAACGAAGCCATGGAGCCGGCTTCGGTGATGCCCTCTTCCAGGATCTGGCCGTCCTTGGATTCCTTGTAGTACAGGAACATCTCCGCATCGTGCGGCTTGTAGAGTTGCCCCTTGCTGGCGTAGATGCCGAATTGCCGGAACAGCGACTCCATACCGAACGTGCGCGCTTCATCGGGAATGATGGGGACAATGCGCTTGCCCAGCGTCTGGTCTTTCAGCAGCAGCGTGAGTACGCGGACGAAGGCCATGGTGGTGGACACTTCGCGGCCCTGCGAACCGGCCAGCGACTCCGCCAGATACTCCAGCGGCGGCGCTGACACTTTGCTGGCGGGCGTACCGCGGGTGGGCATGTAGCCGCCCATGATACGGCGGCGCTCGTGCAGATACGCCATCTCGGGGCTGTCGTCCGGCGGGCGGTAGAACGAAGCGTTGCGCGCCGCCTCATCCGGAATGGGAATCTCGAAGCGCGAACGGAAATGCGCGATCTCCGCCTCGTTCAATTTTTTCTGTTGATGGGTAATGTTGCGGCCCTCGCCCGCTTCGCCCATGCCGTAACCCTTGATGGTATGCGCCAGGATCAGCGTGGGCGAGCCGACGTTCTCCACCGCCGCCTTGTAGGCGTTGTAGACCTTCTTCGGATCGTGGCCGCCGCGCTTCAACCGCATCAGTTGGTCATCGCTGAGGTGCGCCACCAGGTCCAGCAGCTCGGGATACTTGCCGAAGAAATTCTTGCGGAAATACGCTCCGTCCTTGGTAACGTAAGTCTGCCACTCGCCATCCACCACTTCGGCCATGCGCTTCTGCAGCAGGCTTTTGGTGTCGCGCGCCAGCAAGGGATCCCAATCCTCGCCCCAGAGCACCTTAATGACGTGCCAGCCGGCGCCGCGGAAGGCGGCTTCCAGCTCCTGGATAACCTTGCCGTTGCCGCGCACGGGACCATCGAGCCGCTGCAGATTGCAGTTGATGACGAAGATCAGGTTGTCGAGTTTCTCGCGCGAACCCAGCGTGAGGGAGCCCATGGATTCGGGCTCGTCCATTTCGCCATCGCCGAGAAACGCCCAGATTTTGCGCGGTGTGACGGGGATCATGCCGCGGTTTTCAAGGTAGCGCATGAAGCGCGCCTGGTAGATGGAGTTGATGGGGCCCAGACCCATGGAAACGGTGGGGAATCGCCAGAAATCGGGCATCAGCCAGGGGTGCGGATAGGAGGACAGCCCAGGTGTGTCGCGCAGTTCGTGGCGGAAGTTGCGCAGGTGCTCTTCGGTGAGGCGGCCCTCCAGGAAAGCGCGCGCATAAATACCGGGGGAGGCGTGGCCCTGGAAGTAGATGAGGTCGCCGGGCTGGTCGCCGTAGCTGGCGTGAAAGAAATGGTGGAATCCGACTTCCAGCAGCGTGGCCAGAGAGGCGTAAGTGGAAATGTGGCCACCGATGCCGGGATCGTATTTGTTCTGACGCACCACCATGGCCATGGCATTCCAGCGGGTGAGGCTTTTGATGCGGCGCTCCATGGCGCGGTCGCCGGGATACGGTACCTCGGCCTCGGGACGGATGGTGTTCACGTATGGCGTATTGAGTTGGATGGGGAGGTCGGCGCCCGCGCCGCGCGCCTGTTCGGTGAGGCGCTCCAGGAGGAAGGCTGCGCGATCCGGCCCCTCCTGGTCCAGTATCTGATCCAGCGCTTCGATCCATTCGGAGGTTTCGCGCGGGTTCAGGTCGACAACGCGTTCGGTGAGTTTCTGGTGCATGGGTTCTTTTCATTATAAACGCCGTAGGCGGGGGCCGACGGTCAGAGCGGCAGCCAGCCGGTTTTCCCATTCGGTTGGCTGAGATTGGCCAGTTGGTGGGGCAGGCGTCTACGCCTGCGGCGAGTCTCCAGACCCGCCCGAGGGCGATCTACGCTTGCCAGGAGCGGGTTCCGGAGAACCCGCGCAGACCTGGAGGTCCGCCCCACCGGGCCGTCACGTGGCGGCCAGTTCGCGGACCAGGTCGCCCACGAATGCCTTCGCATCGCCGAAGAGCATCAAAGTCTTGTTCAGGTAATAAAGCTCGTTGTCGATGCCCGCGAAACCGGGGCTCATGCCGCGCTTGATCACCATCACGGTCTTGGCCTTATCGACATCCAGAATCGGCATGCCGTAGATAGGGCTCGAGGGGTCGTTGCGCGCGGCCGGATTGGTCACATCGTTGGCGCCGACGATCAGCGCCACATCGGTTTGGGGAAACTCGGGATTGATGGCGTCCATATCCAGCAGTTTGTCGTAGGGGATGTCCGCTTCGGCCAGCAGCACGTTCATATGTCCCGGCATGCGGCCGGCCACGGGGTGAATGGCGAACTTCACGTCCACGCCGCGTTTGGTGAGGGCATCGTAAAACTCGCGCACCTTGTGCTGCGCCTGCGCGACTGCCATGCCGTATCCGGGAACGATCACCACCGTGTTGGCCGCGCCCAGGATGGCGGCGGCTTCTTCGGCGGTGGCGCTGCGCACGGTGCGGGCTTCATGCGCGCCCGGCGCAGCGGCCTGCACCTGGCCGAACGCGCCGAATAATACGTTGGTGAACGACCGGTTCATGGCCTTCGACATGATCACCGAAAGGATGAAGCCCGACGATCCGTCGAGCGCGCCGGCCACGATAAGCAGCTTGTTGTCAAGCACAAAACCCATGGCGGCGGCCGATAGACCGGCGTACGCATTCAGCAGCGAGATCACCGTGGGCATGTCCGCGCCGCCGATGGGAACGATCATAAGGACGCCGAAGGCCAGCGGAATAGCGATGATCAACGGGAACAGCCGCGTGTGGCCCGGATCGACCACCAGCAGCGCCGCCAGCGCCACGGAAACGGCCAGCAGCGAGAGATTGACGATGTTCTGCCCTTTATAGGTAATGGGGCGCTGCGGCAGCAGTTCCTGCAGTTTGCCGGCCGCCATCAAGCTGCCGGTGAAGGTCAGGCTGCCCAGGATGACTTCCATCGCGAGGACCGCCATCATGAACGCGGGCACGTGCGGCGCGCGCAGATAGTATTCCGCCGTGCCGACCAGCGCCACGCAGAGCGCGCCGAAAGCGTGACTGAGAGCCGTCCGCTGGGGGACCGCGGTCATGTGCACGCGCCCCAGCGGCACGCCGACGATCACGCCCAGCACCAGGGCGATAGCAATCGATCGGTAATCGACGATGCCGCGGTGCAGCAGCGTGGCGCAGATCGCCAGCAGCATGCCGAGTTCGCCGGCCCAAACGCCGCGGCGGGCGGAACTGGGCGAGCTCATCCATTTGAGCGAGAGGATGAAGAGCACCGTCGCGATCAGGTAGGCGATCTGGATGATGCGGTCGGTGGGGAGCGCCGTAGTCATGGCTGGCGTCATTTCTTGCCGGGCTTGCTGGTTTTGAACATCTTGAGCATGCGGTCGGTGATCATGAACCCGCCGACCAGATTGCTGGTGGAGGCCACTATGGCGATAGTGCCCAGCACCGTGGCGAGGCCGCTTTTGTGCTCACCGGCGAGGATGATGGCGCCCACCACGGCGATGGCGTCGAGGGCGTTGGTGAGCGACATCAGCGGCGTGTGCAGCAGCGGCGATACGCGGCGGATGATTTCGAATCCGACGAATGCCGCCAGGATGAAGATGTAGAGGCTTGCGACGATATCGGTCAAATGTTTCTCCTCGTGGGGCAGGCGTCCACGCCTGCAGCGGGTCTCCAGACCCGCTCTTCAACGTGCCGCTAAAGCAAAGAACTCCCGCAACCGCGGATTCACGATTTCGCCTCCCTGGGTCACCAGGGTTTCGCGGGTGATCTCGTCGTCCTTAGCGGTATCGAGCTTGCCATCCCGGAACAGGTGCAATAGAAACGCGGTGACGTTGCGCGCATACAACTGGCTGGCATGATACGGGACCGTGCTGGCCAGATTGATGGATCCCAGTACCGCGACGCCTTGTTCCTCGACCACTTCGCCTGCGCGTGTGATTTCACAGTTGCCGCCGCGCTCGGCGGCCAGATCCACTACGACCGAGCCGGGCGCCATGCGGTGCAGCATCTCGCGCGTGACCAGCACCGGCGACTTCTTGCCTGGCACCACGGCGGCCGCGATTACCACATCGCTCTGGGCCACCTGGTCGCCGAGCAACTCCGCCTGGCGCTTGTAAAATGTCTCGTCCTGCGCTTTGGCGTAGCCGCGCGCGTCCTGCGCGTCGGCCACCTGTATGGGAAGTTCGATGAAACGTCCGCCGACGCTGAGTACTTGTTCTTTTGCGGCGGGCCGCATATCGTAGGCGGAGGCCACGGCGCCCAGGCGGCGGGCGGTGGCGATGGCTTGCAGTCCAGCCACGCCCGCGCCGATCACAAAAGCGCGCGCGGGTGTAATCGTGCCTGCGGCAGTGGTCAACATGGGGAACATTTTGGGAAGCCTATCGGCGGCCAGCAACACCGCTTTATAGCCGCAGATGGTGGCCATCGACGACAGCGCATCCATGCTTTGCGCGCGCGTGATGCGCGGCATCAGCTCGATGGAAAACGCCGTGACGCCGGTGCCCGCGAGTTCCCGGATGGTTTCAAGTTGCCCCAGCGGACGCACGAATCCCACCAGAATCTGGCCGGCGCGGAGCAGCGGCAGGTCGGCCCGGCCGGTGCGATCGTTGGAGCCATGGCAAAGCACCTGGACGACGATATCGGCGGAATGGAAGACCTCGGCTCGCGCGGCGACGAGTTGAGCGCCTTTGGCGGCGTAATCGGCGTCCAAGTACCCGGCGGCCAATCCCGCGCCAGCCTCGACGGCCACCTGGAAGCCGGCCTTCGCCAGGCTGGGAATGACGGCAGGCACCAGCGCGACGCGCCGTTCGCCGGGGAAGGTCTCGCGGGGAACACCGATGACCATATATCTATGGTACTCGCCGGGTGGCAGCCCAGCGTGACGAATAAATGAGGGTTCGGTGCGAGTGATTTGGCTGGGAGGCAGGGATTCGAACCCCGATACGCAGATCCAGAGTCTGCAGTCTTACCGTTAGACGACCTCCCAAACGGTAATCCTAGTTTAGCATTGGCGCGGCTGGTGTTCCACCCCGGCTGGCACGAACTGGCACGAACCCGGCCGGGGCGGACGGGAGATCTATGCCCCTTTCGCCCCTTTGCGGCGGGATTTCAATTTGGTAGCATTGCGTACAGCGGCTCGGCAGGTGTATAATCGGGCGAGTTTTCCCCGAAGCGAATGCCGCCAGGTGGACCGTGAGGTAGCGTGATGGAGATACTTTCCATGAAAACGATTGAAATAATTAAAGCTCTAGCCGTACTAGTAGTATTGCCGTTTGCCGGTTATGCCCAGGAGCAAGGGGCCGCCGCCATCCAGAAAAAGCTGGAATCCGAATACCAGCTCACCAAGCCCAATTACGACAAGTCGGATATCGTCACGGCCGGCTCCATCGTGGTCCTTCAGAAAGACAAAGTGTTGATGCTCGCGGCTTCCAGCACCAATCCGTGCAGGAACACATACAAAGACGGACAGATCAGGCAGAGCGGACCCTGCTCGGCCAACGAAAAGCTGAAGAAGTTTTCCAAGTTCACGAGCCATATTCCCGGCGCGAGCAGCGTCCCGGATTCTCCGGCCAGCCACACTTTTGTAACAGGCGAAAAAATGTGGGTAACGAAGTTCGAAGTCAGGGATTCCGGCAAAGAGCCGGGCATCGTCATCGGTTTCTTTACCGATGCCATTAGCGACGTACGCTACGCGACTACGTTGCTGATTCCCTTCGCGGCCACGCCGACCCCGGACGACGCACTGAAGATGGTCCAAGAAGTGATTACGGTGGCTCCTTCCGAAGATGCCAAAGATTCCAAGGACGCCAAGGACGACAAGGGGAAGGCCGCTCCGCAAGGCGGCGAGCAGGCGGCCGCGGCACCCAGCCAGCCCGCTGCGCCTGCCCCTGCCGCGGTTCCCGCGGAGGCTGCACCTGCGCCCATCGACGCGCCGCCACCGCCGCCGCCCGACCCGCCTGAGGTATCGGCAGGCCAAACCGTAGATCAGGTGACGGCGGCCTTGGGGCAGCCGCTGAAAAAAGCGAAAGTAGGAATCAAAGAGATATACTACTACAAGGATTTAAAGGTCACCTTTGTAAATGGCAAAGTAAAGGACGTAGACTAGCTCGTCCAGGATCCAGTTCGCGTCACTAGGAGATTCTCAATGAAAATACGTGGAATTTGTAGCCTATTATCCGGCAAATGCCTGGCCGCGTCGGTGGCATTGCTGTTGTTGGGCTTACCGGCGCTGCGCGCCGCGTCGAAGCCGGCCGCGCCCTCTAAACCTGCGGCGCCTGCGAAGTCGTCAACTCCCGCGGCCAAACCGGCAGGCGGAGGCGCCAGCGCTTCGCATGGCTCTGGGGCTAGCACATCGCACGGTCCGACCACCTCGTCGCACGGCCCGACCACATCGTCGCACAGTCCGACGACGGCATCGCACGGCGCCACGACTACCTCCGGCAGTCATCCGACCACCACGGGAAGCCACCCGGCCGCCACGGCGGGCCACCCGGCTACTACCACGAGCCATACCACTACAGGGACGGCGGGCGCGCACACGCAGGCCGGCGGCGCGGCTGGGCACACGCAGGCTGGCGGAGCGGCTGGGCACACGCAGGCCGGCGGAGCGGCTGGGCACACGCCGGCCGGCGGAGCTGCTGGACACACGCAGGCCGGCGGAGCGACTGGACGCGCAGCAGGCGGCGGATCGGGCACGCATGGCGCCGCGCCGGCCGCCAAGGGCCAAAAAACCGTCGCAACCAAGAATGGCGCCGTTACCAAGCGCGCGGATGGCAAAGTCGCCACGGTGCACGATACCAAACGCGGCATGGATGTGCACCACAATCTCAGCGGGAACCGGCGCGTCGTGACGGAGCGCGCGGATCACTCCCGCGTGGTCGCGGAGCGTGGCGGCCACGGCTATGTGCAAAGGCCGTATCGCTTTCACGGCCACGAATATGCCCGGCGCTCGTACTATGACCACGGACACTACTACGGGCGCTATTACGGGCGCTACCAATATCGCGGCGTTTGGATGAATCCGTATTATCCGGCTTACTATTACGGCCCCGCTTTCTACGGATGGGCCTATAATCCATGGGCCGCGCCGATCGCGTACGGTTGGGGCTGGGGCGGCAATCCCTGGTTCGGATACTATGGCGCCTTCTTTACGCCGTACGCGGTGTACGGCGGACCGTCCCTCTGGCTGACGGACTATCTAATCGCGAACTCGCTGCAGGCCGCTTATGCGGCACAGGCGGCGGCTCTGGTCAATCCCGCGCCGCTGTCGCCGGATGTCAAGGACCTCATCGCCGATGAGGTGAAACAGCAGATTGCGCTCGAGAATAATGAAGCCAAGACAGTTGGCCCGAGCGGCGAGCCGGACGCCGCGTCCAGCAGCGTTCAGCGCATGCTCGACGATGGCAAACCACATGTCTTCGTAGCTGGGCAGGACCTGGACGTGGTGGACGCCGGCGGCAATGAGTGCGCCCTAAGCGAAGGGGACGCCATTCAACTCACCGGCCAAACCGCGCCGGACGCGCAAGCCGCGACTCTCGCGGTATTGGCCAGCAAGGGCGGCAAGGAGTGCTCCAAGGGCGATACTGTTTCGGTTAACCTGCCAGATCTGCAAGAGATGCAGAACCATATGCGCGAGACCATCGACCAGGGCATGCAGGAGCTGCAGAAGAAGCAGGGTACGGGTGGCTTGCCCGCAGCCCCGGCTTCCGCCAAGGCCGCTCCGGTAGAGAGCCCCATGGCCGCCATCGCGCCGCCGCCGCCGCCGGAAGACGAAGTCAAAGCCGAAATCCAGGGTCAATCGCAGGAAGCCGACAAGGCGGAGAAGGAAGCCGCCGCCGACGCAGGCTCCAGTGGCGGGCCCAACGCCGAAGCGCCGGCCGCGGAGCCGGTTAATATCGAAATCGGGCAGACCGTAGACCAAGTCACCGCTGCCCTGGGAACACCCGTGAAGATCGTGAATCTGGGCGCCAAGAAGATCTATGCCTATAAAGACATGAAGATCACCTTTAAGGACGGGAAAGTCGCGGACGTACAGTAGCGCAGGCGTTCGTTTGGGGGCGTCCCCGCGGGGACGCCCTGCCCTTTAGACGTACCGAACCAACGTCATGAAGCCGTAGTCCATGTGAAGCTGCATGTGGCAATGCAGCAGCGACGGGCCTGGATTTTCCGCGGCAAAATCGACCTCCACCTGGCGGCGCGCCGGTACCACCACGACATCCTTCACCACTCCCGATGTGGCAATCCCCGCAAACTTAGTCAGCTCGAATGAGTGACGATGCAGGTGCACGGGATGCGATTCGTCGCTTTGGTTATCGAGCCGGAGCCGGTATCGCCTGCCCGTCTGCACCTGAATCGGATCGGTCTTGGGAAATGATTTCCCGTTGATGGTCCAGTTATCCACCCAGCGGTTCCCCGCGAACTTCCGTTTGAAAACAAGGGGGACCACCTCCACGTCACGATGTGGCGAGTCGCCCTGCCGTCCGAAAACAGTATAGTCCCAACGAGCCGCGGGCGGCGCCGACCATTGTGGCGGACCCTTGCGGCCGGCGTACTCTACAACCACTCCCATGCCGGCGTTGCGCACGTGGTCATCCACCTCGCCGAGAATCCAGACGCCCGGCTGCCGCATGGTCACCACCGCGTCGATTCGCTCCGCCGGGCCGAGTTCGAGCACGTCCACCTCGCGGGGTGCGGGGACGCGGTTTCCGTCCAGCGCGATCACCTCGAACTTGTGGCCGGCGAGCGCCAGCCTATGCAGCATGGTGGCGCTGGCATTCAAGATGCGGAGCATGATCCTTTGGCCCTCTTTCACGCGGATTGGATCGCCGTGTCCCAGTGACCGGCTGTTGACCGAATAGCTCTGATAAATCACGTCAAGCGTGCCTTCACTGTCGTCCATCGTTCCCAGGTAAGGCTCCCACCCATGCAACGCCAGAAAGACTTCGGCGTCATATTGGCCGGGATCGCTCTTCGGTTCCACATATAAGAACCCGAACTGGCCGGTGTAAGTGGAGCGCTTCAAGTTGCGGCCGGCGGAGACGTGGGTGTGATACCAGCGCGTTCCCGAAGGGCGCGGCACGAATGCGTAGCGCCGGGAGCCATGCGCGGGGACCATTGGCGTGCCCTCTTCCATTGAGCCATCCACTTCGGAAGGAATAAACAGGCCATGCCAATGGACGACCTCCGGATTGGGCGTTTCATTGTGTACGTCCACCGTGACGGATTTGCCTTCGCGGAGGCGCAGCACCGGCCCCGGAACCGAACCGTTGTATCCGATTGTTTTGATCGTGCGGCGGGGCGCGATTTCTAGCTCTACCGGCGCGATGCGCAGGGTTAAATCGGCAGCCTGAGCGGAGAGGCGCGACGCGCTACCGCATGCCGCCATTCCAGCCAGAAACTCCCGGCGTTCCAATATCACATGGATATCATTGCATACGCTTGCGCGTGGCAGGACTGGATAACCTCTTGTGGGGCGGCCAATCCTGGCCGCAGCCGCCTTTCAGGCGGCCGAGCCGGCTGAAAGCCGGCTGCGGGCAAAATTGCCCGCCCTCCGCCTGATTTTCATTACTCTGTCGCGGCCCGCAGGTTACCGCTCCCAACGCGCCACCACCGCGCTGGCCAAACAGTTGCCGACCACGTTGACCGACGTGCGGGCCATGTCCATCAGGGCGTCGATGCCCAGTAGCACGGCCACGCCTTCCATCGGCAGATGGAACGTCGAGAGCGTGCCGGCCAATATCACCAGGGCGGCGCGCGGCACTCCGGCCACGCCCTTGCTGGTCAGCATCAGGGTCAGCATCATGAGCAGTTGCTGGCCCAACGACAGATCGACGCCCGCGGCCTGCGCTACGAAAACCGAAGCCAGCGAGAGGTACAGCGTCGAGCCATCCAGGTTGAAGCTGTAGCCCGTGGGGATCACGAAGGCCACGATATGTTTCGGTACGCCGAACCGCTCCATGTTTTCGAGCGCCAGCGGCAGTGCGGCTTCGCTCGATGCGGTGGAGAAGGCGATCAGGAACGGCTCGCGGACGGCGCGGTAAAAAGCGCCCAAAGGGATGCGCACCAGCAGCACGACTGCGCCAAGCACCACCACCACGAACAGGACTTGCGCCACGTACATGGTGAGGATGAGCTTGCCCAGTCCGAACAGGACGCCGAAACCCTTGTTGCCGACGGTAACCGCGATGGCTGCGCCTACGCCCAGGGGCGCCAGGTACATGACGTAGCGCGTGTAGCGGAACATCACTTCAGCGAGCGATTCGCAGAAGGCCACCACGGGCTTGGCTTTGGCGCCAACGGCAGCGCAAGCTGCGCCGAACAGAAACGCGAAGACCACGATCTGGAGCACGTCGCCGCGCGCCATAGCGTCGACGATGCTGGCCGGGAACACGTGCTCGATGATCGAGCCGGGGGCGGGCGCCTGCTGCGGCAGGGCCGCTTCGGCGGATGTCTGCGACAGGTGCATGCCCGCGCCGGGGCGCACCAGATTGACTGCCGCGAGTCCCAGGAACAGCGCGAAAGTTGTCACGATTTCGAAGTAGACGATGGCTTTCAGCCCGATGCGGCCCATGCGTTTCAGATCGCCGCCGCCGGCGATGCCGAAGACCAGCGTGCCGAAAATGAGCGGCGCGATGATGGAGCGGATGAGCCGCAGAAAGACGGCGCTGACCGGACCGAGCTGCCGCGCCACGTCCGGTGCGAAGGCGCCCAGAGCCACGCCGGCGGCCATGCCGATGAAGATCCAGGCGGTCAGCGAGAGACGCTTCAACGCTCGCCCCACTTCAGCTTCTGGCGCAGCACATCGAAGAACATCATGCGCGGCGGCCGGATCAGGTGCAGCGCGTACTCGGAACTGCGGCAGACCACGGAATCGTCCTTGGTGAGCGGCTCGCCGACCTGGCCGTCGATGGTGAGGTAAACGGAGGCGTCTTCCCCACAGCAGTGAATTTCAACCACGCTGTTTTCCGAAACCAGCACCGGCCGGTTGGTGAGCATGTGAGGGCAGATGGGCGTAAGACAGATGGTGGGCACGGACGGGAAGATGATCGGCCCGCCGGCGGAAAGCGAATAAGCCGTCGAGCCGGTCGGCGTAGAGACAATCAGGCCGTCGGCTTTGTAGGCGCACATGAACTGGTGGTCCACGAAGGCGTCCAGATCGATCATGCGCGCGATGGCGGCCTTAGTGAGCACCACGTCGTTCAGCGCCTCGTAGCGCGAGACCACCGTGTCGCCGCGGCGCACCTCGGCGTGCAACAGCTTGCGCCGGCCGATGCGATGCTCGCCGCGGAGGGCGCGCTCCAGCTCGGGATACAGCTCGTCGATGGTGATGGCGGTGAGAAAACCGAGGCCGCCCAGGTTCACGGCGAACAGGGGGATCTGGCGGTTGCCGATGGCGCGGGCGGCGGAGAGCAGCGTGCCGTCGCCGCCGAGCACGATCAACAGGTCGCAGCCTTCGGGCACATCGTCGCGGCGGAGACCATCGTCGCGCCCGGCGTAGACGGCGGTGCGTTTGTCGTAGCGCACGCGGATACCGCGGGTGTCCAGCCAGGCCAGCAGCCTGGGTACAACATCCGCCGCGGCGGGCACGGCGGGCTTGGAGATGATGCCTACGGTGTTAATGGCGGTGGCTGGTGGCTGGTGGCTGGTGGCTGGTGGGTTAGCGGTGGGCATACAGCAGGAACTCCTTGTTTCCTTCCGCGCCGAGGATGGGGCTTTCGATGATAGACGTTTCGAATCCTAACTGCCGCGCCGCGTCGTCCACGCGGCGGCAGGCGGCTTGATGCAACTCCGGTTCGCGCACGATTCCCCCCTTGCCCACTTGTCCTTTGCCGGCCTCGAACTGGGGCTTGACAAGTATAACCATTTCGCCGTCCGGTTGTAACACCGGGTTGACCGCGGGCAGGATGAGGGTCGCTGAAATGAAGCTGACATCGCAGACAGCCAAGTCGATGGGCACGCCGAGATCTTCGGGGCGCAGGTAGCGCGCGTTCAGTTTCTCGTGCACCACCACGCGTGGATCGCTGCGAATCTTCCAATCGAGCTGGCCTGTGCCGACATCCACGGCATGCACGCGCGCCGCGCCGCGCTGTAGCAGGCAGTCGGTGAATCCGCCGGTGGATGCGCCGATATCGAGACAGATGCGGCCCGCGACGCGGATGCCGAAGTGCGCGATGGCGGCATCCAGCTTGAGTCCGCCGCGGCCGACGAAGGGCGGCTGTGCCAGGATCTCGATGCGGCCCTCGGCATCCACCGGCTGACCGGATTTTTCGGCTTTGCGGCCATCCACCAGGACTTCGCCCGCCATGATGAGCGCCTGCGCTTTTTCGCGGGTGGGGGCCAGGCCGCGCTCCACCAACAGACGGTCCAAACGCGCCTTCATGACTTGCGATGCACGATCAAGTCGGCCAACTCGTGCAGGTGCTCCGCGCGCGCGCCGAAGAGGGCCAGGGTTTCGTGGGCGCGCTGGCACTCGATACCGGCCATGCGCCGCGATTCCTCGACACCATAGACGGCGGGGAAAGTGATCTTGTGCTGCTGCGCGTCTTTGCCGGCGGTTTTGCCCAGCGCTGCGGAGGATTCCTCCACGTCCAGAATGTCGTCCACTATTTGAAAGGCCAGGCCGATGTGCTCGCCATAGCCGGAGAGCGCCTGGTAGTGCGGCTCGCCTGCGCCCGCGCAGATGGCGCCGAGGCGCAGGCTGGCGCGCAACAGGGCGCCGGTCTTGGCGCGATGGATGGACTCCAGCAGCGGGGCGGTGGGGGGCTGGCCTTCGCCCTCCAGATCGGCCACTTGGCCGGCGATCATGCCTCCCACGGTGCCGGCGGCAGTGGCCAGTTCGGCGATCATGCGCGATTTGCGATCGGCGGGCGTGGCGGGCATGGTGTCGGGGGAGGCCAGGACTTCGAAGGCCAGCGTGAGCAGGGCGTCGCCCGCCAGGATCGCCATAGCCTCGCCGAAGACCTTGTGGGAAGTGAGCTTGCCGCGGCGATAGTCGTCGTTATCGAGTGCGGGCAGATCGTCGTGGATGAGTGAATACGTATGGATGAATTCGAGCGCGCAAGCGGCGGTGAAATGGGCCGTGCCGGGCTCAACGCCAGAGGCGCGGGCGGCTTCCAGACAGAGAATGGGGCGGATGCGCTTGCCTCCGGCAAACAGGCTGTAGCGCATCGCGCGGTGGATGGTTTCCGGGGCCTGCGTTTCCGGCGGCGCCAGGCGATCGAGGTGCGCGTCGACCAGCTTTTGCTGCTGTGCGAGGTAGTCGCGAAGGTTCATGCTTTCTCGGGACGGAAAGGTTCTGCCTGGATTTTGCCTTCCTTGCGGATGAGCATTTCGACGCGGGTTTCGGCCTCTTCTAATTGTTTGCGGCAGACTTCGCTGAGGCACATGCCTTTTTCAAAAAGCTCCAGGGAGCGCTCCAGGGGGAGATCTCCGGCCTCCAGTTCCTTGACGACCTTTTCGAGTTCGTCGAGGGAGGTCTCGAAGGGCAGGACGGGGGTGGGTGGTGCGGTGGTATCGGCCACGCACTCATTGTAACCAGTGCCGAAGCGGGCTGGAGACCCGCTGCGGGCGTGGACGCCTGCCCCACGGTGCTAAGATGGTCGCACCCCATGCTCTGGAGCAAACTGTTCATACCCACGCTGCGCGATAACCCTGCCGAAGCGGAAGTGGCCAGCCATCAATTGCTGCTGCGCGCCGGATACATCCGGCAGGTGGCGGCGGGGATTTATAGCTACCTGTTTCTGGCGCAGCGGTCGTTGTTGAAAATCACCGCGATCGTGCGCGAAGAGATGGATGCGATCGGCGCGCAGGAGATGCTGCTGCCGGCGCTGAATCCGGCTGAGCTATGGCAGGAATCGGGGCGGTGGGACGTGATGGGCGACAACATGTTCCGGCTGAAGGACCGCTTCCAGCGCGATCTGTGTCTGGCCATGACGCACGAAGAAGTCATGACGGCCACGGCGCGCGGCGAACTGCGCAGCTACAAGCAATTGCCGCAAATCTGGTATCAGATCCAGACCAAGTTTCGCGACGAGCCGCGTCCGAAATCGGGGCTGCTGCGCGTGCGGCAGTTCATCATGAAGGACTCTTACTCGTTCGATATGGATGCGGCGGGGTTGGACGCGGCCTACAGGAAACACTACGACGCCTACTGCCGAATCTTCGAGCGGTGTGGTTTGGAGTATCTCATCGTGGAAGCGCATTCGGGCGCGATGGGCGGCAGCCAGTCCCACGAATTCATGGTGGAATCGGAGGCGGGCGAGGACTTCATCGCGATGTGCCGGAAGTGCGGCTACGCGGCGAATCGCGAGAAGGCCGCCGCGCATGCGAGCGCGCGGGCGGCGCACGATCCGGATGGCGACCTGACGCCGGAGGAGTTTCACACGCCCGGGCGCAAGACCATCGCGGAAGTCAGTGCGTTTACCGGTCTGCCGGAAAGCTCGCAGATGAAGAGCCTCGTTTTGGTAACCAGTCCGATGGCGGGCGGAAAGCTGGTGCTGGTGCTGCTGCGCGGCGACCATCAACTGAGCGAAACCAAGTTCGGCGCGGTCGCGGGCGACGCGGCGTTTCGTCCGGCGCGTGCGGAAGAGATCCGGGAGGTGTTCGGTGCCGCTCCGGGATCGTTGGGGCCGGTGGGCGTCACGGGGCTGCGGATTCTGGCCGACGAAGCGCTCCAGGGGCGGCGCAATATGATCGCGGGCGCCAACCGGGACGATTATCACCTGCGGCACGTCACACCTGGAGAGGACTTTCAGGCGGAGTTTATGGACCTCCGGCAGGTGGAAGCGGGAGACGGATGTTTCGGTTGCGGCGCGCCGCTGGAGATCCGCAAGACAGTGGAGATCGGACACATCTTCAAACTGGGTTACAAGTATTCGGAGTCTATGGGATTGCATGTGACCAACGCGGAGGGCGCGGAGGTGACGCCCATCATGGGATCGTACGGCATCGGCATCGAACGGATTCTGAGCGCCGCGATCGAGTTGTATCACGACCAAGACGGCATGCGCCTGCCGGCGGCGATTGCGCCATTTACGGTGGTGGTGACGCCGGTGAATATGGCCGACGCGGCGCAGGCAAAAGCGGCGGACGAAATTTATCGCGCGTGCCGCGGACTCGGTTTGGATACGCTGCTGGACGATCGCGACGAGCGGCCGGGCGTCAAGTTCAAAGACGCGGATTTGATTGGCGTGCCGTTCCGCGTCACCGTGGGGAGAAAGGTGACCGCGGGGCTGGTGGAATTGGTGGAGCGGCGCAGCAGGAAGACGGTGGAGGTAGCGGTGGGAGAAGTGGCGGCGCGAGTAAAAGGACAGCATGTCGACTGACTGGACCGAGATCCGCGGCGAGTTTCCCGCGCTCGCGGAGTGGACCTATCTGAACACGGCGACGTTCGGGCAGATGCCGCGGTGCGCCGCGGAGGCTGTGGCGCGGCATTTCGCGCGGCGGGACGAACTGGCATGCACGGATTTCATGGGATGGTTCAACGACTGCGACCGGATGCGCGCGCGCATCGCGCAGTTCATCCATTGCCAGCCCGCCGATATCGCGTTCATTCACAACGCGTCGGCTGGGCTGTCGCTGCTGTTGGGCGGTTTGGATTGGAAGACGGGCGACCAGATCGTCACGCTGGAAGACGAATTTCCGAACCATTATTACTATCCGTCGCACTTGCGCGGCTGCGGCGTGGAGTTCGTGGAAACAGCGTGGGAAGGCTTCTACGATCGCCTGACGCCGCGCACGCGCTTGGTGGCCATCAGCACGGTGAATTATTCCACCGGCTTCCGGCCGCCGCTGGAGGAGATTTCAGAAGAGCTGCGGCGGCGCGGGATCCTGCTGTATCTGGATGGGACACAGAGCCTGGGCGCATTGCGGTTCGATGTCTCGCGCATCCGTCCGGACCTGTTCGCGGTGGACGCTTATAAGTGGCTGCTATCGCCCAACGGTGCGGGCTTCATGTGTGTCAGTCCGGAGTTGCGGGAGCGGCTGGCGCCGGCGGTGATCGGCTGGCGCAGCCACAAAGACTGGCGCAATCACGAGAACCTGCATCATGGCGCGCCGCAGTTCGCGAGCGAGGCGGAGAAGTACGAAGGCGGCATGCTTCCGTTCGCGCTGCTCTACGCGATGGATGCGGTGATCGAGACGATGCAGGCGATCGGGCCGGAGCGGATCGAGCGGCGCGTGATGGAACTGGCCGGCAAGACGCAAGACGTGCTGCGGGGCGCCGGCGCGGTGTTATCGGCGGACAGCAGCCCGCACTACGATTCGCAGATCGTGACGGCGCGCTTCGCGGGGCGGGATGCGCCGGCCATCGCGCGGGAGTTGCAGGCGCGTAAAGTGCTGGTGGCGGCGCGGCACGGCAATCTGCGCGTGTCCCCGCATTTTTATAACGATGAGACCGATCTGGCGCGGCTGGGGGAGGCGCTGGGTTAGCCGCAGGTTAGTCATGCGGCTTGCAGGCTGCGCGGCTACCGTGAATGCTAGTGTCCTGTCCCAGCTAATACTTGACAACAGGTTCCATACGCGATCCTGCGCGAATTGGAGGGCGGGCAATTATGCCCGCAGCCGGCTTTCAGACGGCTGGCTGGACGGGGCCATTTGGTGGGGCAGGCTCGCAGCCCGCCTGCCTCGAAGCTCTGCCTGGCTTCTTGCAGGGCCTTGTGGCATAGGCCTGTGCAAGGCGAGCTTCGCTCGCCTGTGTCGGCAGAGTGCCGACACGGCACGCTGAGAGCGTGCGCCACGCGGGCTACCTGACTCAAATGGCCAACATCGCGCGGCGCGCAAAGCCTGCCTTGGGCTGGAAAGCTCCGCCCCCTAACCTAACCGGGCCACCCCACATCGCAGACCTTGATATTGTCAACTATTAGGCGGGACAGGACACTAGCGCGCAGCACCCGTTCTTGTATTGCGGCGAATGGCAGGGCCGCGGCGTGGAGCGGCAGGTCATGTATATCGTGCGCGATGGGAAGGCAGCGTGGTCGCGCGCCAACACGCGTACGGGAGAGTTGGGCGATTGCAGCATGCTCTCCAACGGAAATATCGTCTTCTCGCGCCAGTACGGGGCCAGCGAGATCACCCCGGACAAACGGATCGTTTGGGACTACGACGCGCCGTAGGGCACCGAGATTCACACGGCCTATCCAATCGGTACGGACAAGGCGCCGATCATGCAGAACGGAGATCCGGCGAGGTTGCTCGCGATTCGCAAAGCGGGCAACAGAGTCGAGCGGGAAATCGTCTTCCCGATCCCCGGCCCGCACGGCGTTCACGCGCAGTTCCGGCACGTTCGCGTGGTCCGTCGCGGCGCCCTCGGCGTGGGCCGCCGTTCGCCTGAAGAACGGCCATACGCTAATCGGCGGCAACCAGGTTGGGTATGTGTGCGAAGTCGGCTCCACGGGCGAGATCGTTTGGGAAATTGGGAAGAACGACTTTACCCGGCATCCCATTGTTCACGGTGCAGGAGGTGGCGCGGCTGGCCAACGGCAACACCTTGATCGATAACTGGTCGGGGTTGGCTTCGGATCTGTTGCAGACCGGAGTGCAGTCGATCGATGTCACGCCGGACAAGCGCGTGGTTTGGGCGCTCCTGGATTGAAAGACGTTCGGTCCGGCGTCCTCCACGCAATTGCTCGACGAGCCCGGCGCCGCGGAGAAGGGCGGGCCGCAAAGGTAACCACAGAAGCACACAGATGCACGCGGATCGAAGGAAGCACTTCCCGCGCTGCGCGATTTATCCGTGTCCGTGGCTAATTCAGACGCCGTGCTTACGCTCGAAATCCGCCAGGGTCATCTCTCCGCGGCGGATGCCGTCGATACTGTCCTGAATTTCTTCGATTTCGCCGGGGGAAAGCGGCTCGTCGGAATCGAGCAGGGATTCCAGATAGCGCTGGGCGGCATGCAGGTCGCTTGCCGGTAAGAGTTCCTTCTTGGCCGTCATGGGGACCTCCTACTTATCAGTAGAGCACGTTGCAAGCATGTTCGAGCGGGCGTTTACAATGATGGTTTGCCGATTCTGCCAGCTATCCTCTGCGGCGCATTTTTCACGTTAGCGGTGGCGTGGATGCTCGGAAACATTTGCCTGCGCCGGCTGCCCGTTCCGTGGCCCATCGCACTGGCGGTGGGAGCGGCGGCGGAAAGCAGCGTGATATTTCTGCTGCTGGTTGCAGGCGTGGGCAACCGTGCCGGCTTTATGTCGTTTGGCGCGGTTTGCCTGGCGGCATACTGGTGGCTGGGGCGCGGCGCGCCGCGGCGCGCGGATCCCGCGCAGGCGCCGGCGGATCGCGTGACCGTGTACCTGGCGGGTGCGGCCCTGGCGTTCTACGCAGTACTGTACCTGATCAACGCGCTGGCGCCGGAGTTGGAACCGGATGCCATCGCGTATCACCTGGGACTCACGGCCGAATACGTGCGTTTGGGCGGTTTTCCCAGCCGGGTGGGCTTCTATGAAATGCTGCCGCAGGGTTTGGAGATGCTCTTCGTGCCGGCGTTCATGTTCGGGCAGCACTCCGCGGCCAGACTCGTGCATTGCGCGTTTCTGCTGGCCAGCGTGCCCTTGATATTGCGGATCGGGCGTCGGCTGGAACTGCCGGAAGGCGTGACGCTGGCGGCGGCGGTGCTGTACTTCTGCGCCCCGATGACGGGGATCACCGGTACATCCGCGTATACCGACGCAGGCGGAGTGTTCTTCACGCTCGCCACGTTTTATTCGCTGCTGGTGTGGCGCGACACGCGCGATGTGCGCTACCTGGCGCCCGCGGGCATCGCGGCGGGATTCTGCTATGCCATCAAGTTTCCGGGCGCCCTGGTGGCGATCCTGGCGGTGGTGTTCGTGGTGGCCGTGGAGCGGGGCGTACGCGTCCGGCACGTAGCGTTGATCGCGTGTACGGCGCTGGCGGTGGCCGCGCCCTGGATACTGCGTTCCCTGATCATGACCGGCAATCCCGTGGCGCCCTTGTTTAACCGGCTCTTTCCTAATCCTTATTTCCATCCGTCGATGGAGAAGGATCTGGCAGCCTCGCTGGGCTCGTGGTGGGGCGTGCCGCCCTGGCGCGTGCCGTACGAGCTGGTAGTGGGCGGCGCGTTTAACGGAACGATGGGACCGGCATTCTTCGCGCTGCCGCTGGGATTGCTGGCGCTGCGGAAGCGCGCGGGCCGTTGGTGCTGCATGGCGGCGGCGCTGCTGGCGCTGCCGTGGTTCTGGAACACGGGTGCGCGTTTTCTGATGCCCGCGCTGCCGTTTCTGGCGTTGGCTCTGGCGCTGGCGCTGGCCACGGCCCTGCCGCGGCCGGCACTGTGGGCCTGCGTCGCGGTACAGGCGGTGGGCTGCTGGCCCCAGAGCGTCGGGCTTTACCATCCCGGATACTCGTGGCGCTTGCAGCGTATCCCGTGGCGCGCGGCGTTTCGTATCCAACCGGAGCGGGATTACCTCGAACGCCTGCTGCCCGCTTACCGGGTGGCGCGCCTGATCGAGGACAACACGCATCCCGGCGAGCGGATCTTCTCGCTGGTCTCGGTGCCGGCGGCGTACACGGACCGCGAGATCCTGGAGTTCTGGCACTCGGCGCAGGCGGAGCAATTGAGCGACACCCTGCGGGTGGCGGTGGCGCGGAATGCGCCGATGTTCGACGTGCGGGCAGAGTGGGCGCCCCGGGAAATGTGGGGGCTGCGCATCCGCATGCCGCAGGCATCGCCGGTGGAGTGGCTGATTCACGAGATCGAATTGTTAGCCGGCGACGATGAGATGCTTCCCCGTCCGCAATGGCAACTGCGGGCCAAGCCCAACGTGTGGGAATTGCCACTGGCCTTCGATGGAAGCCTGGCCACTCGCTGGCGCACCTGGGAACCCATACGCGCCGGAATGTACGTGGAGGCGGATTTCGACCGGGCGCAGACGCTGAGCGGCGCGGTGCTGACTTCGCCCAACGCGTTTCACCCTCCGCCGTTCGAATTCTACGGGCGCCAGCGCGATGGGTGGCACATGCTGACGACCCATCCGACAGTAACCGGAAGACCGTTAGGGGACGTGCGCATGACAGCCGCGCGGGCGATACGAGGCGCGGGCTTCCACTACGTTCTGGCGGATAATGGCAACGGAGGGAATGGTTTTCTGGGCGCCGCCATGCTAGGGCACGAAGCGGAGTGGGGCCTGGAGAAGGCGGCGGATTATGGGCCGATCGTGCTGTTCCGCATCAAGTAGAAATTTGGGATGGAGGTCTTATGGATTGGCAATCCACGATACGATTTCCCGGCGAGAGCGCGAGCTATCGCGCGGCGCGCGGCGAATTGCTGGCGGCCGAGCGCGATCTGCGCGGGCGCGTCGAACAAGTGGCTGAGTTGCGGCGCAAGCTGCCGCTGGGTGGAGAACTGACGGAGGACTATGTGTTCGAGGAAGGCGAGGGCGTCCCGGTGAAACTCTCGGATCTGTTCCGGGAAGGTCTCGACACGCTGGCGATTTATAACTTCATGTATGGCCCGGCGATGAAGCAGGCGTGCCCGATGTGCACGTCGTTTCTGGACAGCCTGGACGGCACGGCGCCGCACGCTGCACAGCGGCTGAACCTGGCGGTGGTGGCGAAGTCGCCGATCGAACGCATTCGCGAGTTTGCGCGTGCGCGGGGATGGCATAATCTACGGCTGCTGTCGTCGGCGGAGAATACTTATAACCGCGACTATCATGGGGAGACTGCTGAAGGTGGCCAACTGCCGGTGCTCAGCCTGTTCGTGCGGCGCGGCGGTAAGATCTACCACTCGTATAGCACGGAACTGGTGTATGCACCGGCGGAGCCGGGACAAAACCAGCGGCATATCGACATGATGTGGCCGCTTTGGAACTTACTCGATCTGACTCCGGAAGGGCGTGGCGCGGATTGGTATCCGCGGCTCAGTTACTAATGGCCTGTCTCGGCACGAACTGGAGGGCGGGCAATTCTGCCCGCAGCCGGCTTTCAGCCGGCAGGCGGCGCATGGCGCCGCCCCACACAAGCTGAAGCCTGTGCTACCAGCGGGTCCGCGGTGGAGGGCGGCGGCAACCCTGGCCGTGCCATAGCTAGCCGCTCTGAATGCCGTTCCCGGAGGTCGGCAGGCGGGTATCCTGAAGTGAGGGCGGGCCGAAGCCCTCCCCTTCAGGAGACATATGCCAGTTGAAGAGATCACGCCGGGGGTAGCGCGGCTGCGTACGTTGATTGCGAACATCTACTTAGTGGGCAGTCCGGGCGGGCCTTGGGTGCTGGTTGATACGGGCACCCCCGGCAATGAGGCGCGCATTCGCGATGCGGCCGAGGAGCGTTTTGGGCGGGACACGCGTCCCAGCGCGATTTTGCTGACGCACGGCCATTGGGACCACGCCGGCTCGGCCCTGCCGTTGGCCGAGTATTGGGACGTGGATATCTATGCGCACCGTCTGGAGCGGCCGTTCCTTACCGGCAAGTCGGTATATCCGCCGAAGGATCCCATGGCAGGCGGCGCGTTCTCGTTCCTCAGCCGGTTCTTTCCCGCTTCGACGGTGAATTTGGGCGAGCGTCTGCGCGATCTGCCGGAAGGCGGCGAGGTGCCGGGGTTGGTCGGGTGGCGCTGGCACTTCACGCCGGGCCATGCGCCCGGGCATGTCGTATTCTTCCAACGGTACGAGTCGGTGCTGCTGGCGGGGGATGCCTGCATCACGATGGATCTGGATTCCGCGATGGGTATTGTGGCGCAGGAACCCCAGATATCGCGTCCGCCGGCGCCGTTCACCTACGATTGGGACCAGGCGCAGCGGTCGGTGGAACTTCTGGCCGATTTGCGGCCGATGGCGATTGGCGCGGGTCACGGCGACCCGATGAGCGGCCCCGCGGTAGCGGTTGGGCTGGCGGATCTGGCGCGCAATTTTCCGAGGCCGCGGCGCGGCCGCTATGCCAGCGAGCCGGCGCGGGCGGACGAGACCGGTGTCACGTTTGTGCCGCCGCCGGTAGACGATCCAGCGCCCAAGATCGCGGCGGCCGTAGGGCTGGCGGCGGTAGCGTTGGGAGCGCTGGCGATATTAAGCCGGAATAAGAAGTCACTCCACGACTCCGTGAATTCTTAGCTGGACTAGCTGGCCGGTCGAGAGATTCCTGTAGCCGGCGGCTTCGAGCCTGCGGATCATGGCAGGGGTCACTCCGTGGATGCTCAGTTGGACCAGTTCGTCGAGCGGTACGTTCTTATAGCCGAGCGACTGCAAGTCCTTGACAAAGCCGGCACTCACTCCGTGGATTTGCAATTGCACCAAGTCGTTCATACCGGCGCGTCCGTAACCCATGCCACGTAGTTGATTCACGAATTCGGTTGTGACTCCATGAATGCGAAGCTGGACCAGATCGTCCACCGCTATGCGGGGATAGCCCATGTCGCGGAATCCCTTCATATACTCGGAAGTTACCCCGTGAATCTGTAACTGCACTAACTGATCGGCGGGCAGCGCGCCGTACCCGGCCTGCTTCAAGGCGGCCGCGAATTCCGTGGTAAGGCCGTGAATCCGCAACTGGACCAATTCGTCCGGCTGGAGTGTGTAGCCCAGACCGTGCAGTTCGCGGATGTAAGCGCCGCTGACGCCGTGGATGCGGAGCTGGACCAATTGGTCCAGCGGGAGGCGGTGGTAGCCGAGTTCGTCTAGCTCGCGAATGTAGGCGCGGGATACGTTGTGAAGGGCCAGCTCGAACAGCCGGTTCGCGTCCAGGTCGTTGTAGCCCAACGAGTGCAGGGCCGAGACGTATTCAGGGCTCGGCGAGAAGACAAATGTGCCGCCGCCCCCGCCGTGGCGGAAGGTCCCTTCGCATGCCAACGTGCCGGCGTCGCGCAGCATGTCGAATTTGGCCGGGCCGCCGGCTTCGATTTGGGCGCGCGCGAGGCCCCGGAAGGCGTCGAAATCGTAGCTGGAAGAGGAACTGTAGCTGTTATGCAATTCCCAGGCGCGGTGGATGGAGAATTGCACTCCCTGGGGGATTAGCACCAGGGTCCATTGGCCCGTGACGGGACCTGCCGAGCTCGATTGTCCCATCAGGACGTATAGCGGGACGATGGCGAGAAGCAGCAGCCAGATGTATTTGTCTTTCATGTGGGCTCCTAAGTTTGCTTTTGCGGCTAGAGGCCGGAATCTCTGAGACGGATGAGTTGTTGTACCGACCGAGCCTTGATACCAGAGTCGCTAAGATGGCGGACGAACGCGGCGTCCACGCCATGAATCCGCAGGCTGACCAAATCCGCGACGGAGAGGTTGGTAAGACCGTTGGTTTTCATGCTACGCACGAAGTCCGGGTCGACTCCGTGAATGGCCATTTCGATCAGCTGCTGCGCGGTGATATTCGGGTAACCCGCTTGCTTTACAGCCAACGCAAATTCGGGCGTGACGCCGTGGATCTTGAGCTCGATTAACTCATCGACCGTGAGGTTGCGGAAGCCGGCGGCTACGATTCCGGCGAGGAAGTCGTGGCTCTGCTCCGGCCGGACGGCGGGCGCTGCCGGCGCACTATCCTGCGGGCGCTCGGCATGCACCGGTGAATGCAGGGCGATGGCGATGCACGCCACCACTGCCGCGCCCGCCAGCGCGGGGAACCATGCGGGACTGGGCCGCTGGGATTCGCCAGTGCGGAGCAGCCGCTGAATGCGGTGGATCAAAGAGCCGCCCCGCGCGGACATCGCAAATGCCGGCTGGGACGCGCGGACCCGCTCCAGATCGACCAGGGCGCGCGCGTAGGTGGCGCGATCGCCGCAGATTCGCGCGGCGAAATCGTCGCAGCAGTTCTCGCGTTCGATGCGAATCTGCCGCGATACCCACCAGACGGCGGGGTGATAAAACAACAGCGTGTCCACGGTGGTCTGCACCAGGTTGACCAAATAATCGTGGCGGCGGATGTGTGCGAGTTCGTGTGCCAGCAAGGCTTCCACGGCGCGCCAGTCCATGCCGGTGAGCGACGCGGCGGGCATCAGAATCACGGGCCGCAGCCATCCGATCACGCAGGGAGCCTGTCCCAGACAGTGGACGCGGAGACGCACCGGGAAGGATACGGCGGCGCGGCGCATCAGCTCTCGCAGAGCGCTCTCCCATTCCGGTGGGACGGAAAGGGACGCGGCGCGGCGCAGGCGATGCAGATAGGTCCAGGCTCCGATCCAGCGTAAGGATAGCAGGGTCACGCCGGCGATCCAGAGCGCCACGATCCAGGGGAGCAAGGGCGTGAGAGAGTTCTCCAAGCTTGGGCCGGCGATGGCGGGCGCGGATGCCGCGCCGGCCTGGGGCCGGGCCGCTGGTATCCCGATTGCCAAATCCGCTGGAGTTGCCGCGAGCGCGGGCGCGTGCACCAGGGAGGCCGTGAGGGTGAGCACGGGCAGCGCCAACAGCAGCATCAAAAACAGGCAGCTTACGCCGTAGCGGATGCGGGCGGACGAGTCGCGCAGCGCCAGGTTGCAGCCAGCCAGCAGCAGGGCGGCGAGCGATCCTTGCCACAGGAAGTGCAACAAGGCCCAGCCGAGCGCCCGGCAGGCCGGTTGCGCCAACAAGTCTTGGATGTGTGTCACGGCTGCGGTTCCTTTCCTTTTTCGAAGTCGGCGAGCATTTGATGCATCTGGGTAAGCTCTTCGGCGGAAGCCTTCCGGCCGGATAGCGCTCGCATCATGAGCTGGGCGGCCGAACCACCGAAGGCGCGGTCCAGAAGGTGATCCACTAATTGCCGCTGGGTTTGCTCCTGGGCCACCCTTGCCTTATAGACGTGGGCACGGTCGGTTTCATCCCGCTCGACCAGTCCTTTAGCGGCCATAATCTGCATGAATTTCAAAACGGTGGTATAGCCCATCTCGCGCTGCCGTTGGAGGGTGGTGTGGACCTCGCGCACGGTGCTGGGACCCTGGGTCCACAAGACGCGCAGGATTTCGAGCTCGGCATCCGTGGGGCGGGGAAGATCGGTTGGGGGCATCTCGGATACAGAATACTACGAACTCGTTCGTACTGTCAACGAAAATCTTCGTAGTCGACTCCGGCGGGGGCGGGCGGCGAAACTTGCCGATCCCGTGAAAGAATCCAGCCGCCCCGGCGTATTCCCGCTTGTGAACCCATCAAGGGTGGTTCACAGGGAAGAAAAGGAGACCATCGGCAATGAAACGAACCAAACAGATTATCGCGGCGGCGGGCTCCCTGTTATTCGTTTGGGCAGCCCTCTTGCCGGCGCAGCCGAAAGGCGGCTTTTCCTTCACGAAGGTAGACACGGACTTGCTCCAGCAAGTCGAACTCGTCGACAAGAAATACGACAAAGAAGGGATGGTCTACCACGAGCAGGCGTTGGAAGCTTACATCAATCGGGTCGGTCGTGCCATGCTGCCGGCGGGAGAGGCGCCGGAGCGCGTCACGTGGCAATTCCGGGTGCTGCGCGACCCCATGCCCAACGCCTTCGCGCTTCCGAACGGCACGATCTACGTGCATTCCGGCCTGGTTGCGCTCCTCGAAAACGAGGATCAATTGGCCAGTGTCCTGGGGCACGAAATCGCGCACGTCACCGGCCGGCATGCTTACTTGCACTACCACGACTACCGCAAGAAGGTCGCCATCGCCACGGTGGTCTCCTACGTCGCCAGCTTTGCGCCGGGCGGCAACGCCTGGGGGGCCGCCATTCAAGTGGCGGGCGCCCTGGCGCCGATCGTCATGGCTGCCAGTATCAATGGATATAGCCGGGAACTCGAAAAAGAGGCTGATATCTATTCCTTTAACGCGCTAATCGAGGGGCATTACGATCCCCGCGAGATGTCCGCGGCATTCCGCCTCCTGGAAAGGAAAGACGAGGTGGGTGTCAATAAGATCTACTACAACGATCATCCCAGATTGGAGGACCGGATCGGCTATCTGACAGGCTTGGTAGCCTCGCAATCCGTGTCGCCGGTGGCGCCCGAAGTGTTAGCCGAGCGCCGAATCAGGTACCAGACCGCCGCCGAAGGTGTTAGCCGCGAGGACATCCGCCTGGCGATACTTTCCCACCGGCCGCGCACGGCCCTGACCACCGCCAAGAAACTGATGGGCTTTCATTCGACTTCGGCGGACAACCTTTATTCGCTGGCTGAAGCTTATCGCGCTCTGGGTCCGTGGACCGCGCAGCCGGCCGATTCGGAGTTGCGCGGCGACGGCGTTAAGGAGGCGCGCAGCCTGGATAGGAAATTCACGCGCGAAGAGGAAGATCGGGAACTTATGTCGCGGCCTGCGGGTAAGGCGGCGTGGAGCGAGAACCAGCGGGCCGCCGAGGAAGCCTATCGCAAAGTGTTGGCGCTCGATCCGAACCACGCTAAGTCGTACCGCGGATTGGGGGAGCTTTACGAAAAGGAGCATAAGAACGAAGAAGCGCTGGCGGCTTACCGGAAATATGTCGAGCTGCAACCGCAAGCGCTCGACCAATATCGGGTCCGGCAGCGCATGGAAGCTTTGCAAAGGTCCATTGGGCTATGACCGTTTCTTAAGAAAAACAAGGAGATTCGTATGAACAAACATCGCGTGGGACAACATCTGGCGGCGGGGATGATTCTCCTGACGCCCGCTCTATCGCTGGCGCAGGATCTGGAGCGCAGTTACCTCCATCCGAAGCTGCTGAACAACGAGGTGACGCTGCGCAAACTGGTGATTCTGCCGCCGGCCGTGCAAGTCAATAAGCATGGCGTCAAAGGCCAGGAAGGCATGGGGGAAGCAGCCGAAAAGGCGAGCGGCCTGATCTCGATCGAAGTCGAGGCCGCGCTTAGGGAAAAAGGCGTATCCGTGGAGACTCCATTTACGGATGCGGTCCTCGGCGCTAACGACGAACTCAAGACGGCCCTGGCGGACGTGCAGCGCCAATTCGACGATGTCGCGCCAAAGCTGTTTAGCAAGAAAAGGGACGTCAAGAAAGGGCGTTTTACCGTGGGAGATGGCGTAGCGGTGTTAAACACCAAAGGCGATGCCGATGCGCTGGTTATCGTGCGCGCACTCGGCGCCCAGGAAACCAACGCTAAAGCATTCATGAAGCGGGGCTTGCTCCCCATGATGCTGACCAGGGGCAAAGTGCAATACCATTCCCGGCTCGCGCTTGTGGACGCCAAGAGCGGCGACATTCTCTTCCTGGGAGATTACCAGAGCTGGGGTACGCCCGGATCCAAGCTGTTCGAGCAATCGTTCAAGAAGTTGCCCGTCAAGGCGCAATGAACGATGCCTGGAGGATCGCCGGCCCGCCTGCAACCTGCATGGCCCGCGTGGGTGCGGGCCATGTCCTGGCGCCTCCCGGCTGTGCCGCCATCGCAAGCCATGTCGCTGATTCTATTATTCCGAGCCAAGTTTCGGCCGGCGAAGCCGCCCCACCGCACCGGGGACGCGGCCGTCAGCATGGCGGGCGGCGCGAAGAATGCTATTTACAATCGATTCCGGAATCGTGCATTATTCATAGTGGGGTACGAAGCGTCACATAGTGCCGGCGGCCTCTTGTGACATCGGCCGGGGGCCGTTTGCTTGCAGACCCCGAATCGGAAAAACATGCGATCGTCTGGCATTCGCCGTTGTGGTTTGCTTCTTCTTCTCTCCTCCGCGGCCACGTTGGGCAGCGCTGCCGAGCTAGTCCTGATCCTGCGGCCGGGCGGCGCCTCCTGGCAGATCGAGGATGCAGAGAAGATCGCTATCGACAAGCGGGATCGGCTGCGCGTCGGCCCTTCTCAATCTACTGAAGTGCGCGCCGACGAATACAAGAAGTTGACTGTACTGCAGATTGCGCGGGCCGGCGTGCTCCGCAGGCACGCTGCCGGGTATTTGGCGCAAAGGGACGGAAACAACTGGCAGCCCACCGCCCCGGACGGCCTGAGCCTGAAGGCCGCCACCTCGTACGCGGCCCTTTGGGACGCGGCCCAAATCACCGTGGAGAAGGATCGCAGCGCCAAGAGCGCAACCTCCATCAGGGCCGCGGACCTGTTCGCCGTACTACACGGCTCGGACCGGGACCAGGCGGTCGCCGATTTCCTGCTGGACGATGGCAACTTTCGGGGACTTGGGGAAAGGAACGCAGACGCCGCTTTCGAGGAGCGTATGTCGCTGCTGGTGGCCGTGGGACCTTCGATCAAGGGCGCCGACGGCGCCAGGATCCGGGGAATGCTGCTCGCCGAGATGCGCACCGCCGACCAGAAGTTGAGCTCCGGTGTGGCGCGGTACAGCGACCTGGCGCACGGCCTGAAGTTCGCCGCCGTGTCGTTGAAAGCCTTCCCGAACGACGCCGAACAGGCCAAGGCCCGGGCGACGCTGTCGGATAGAAAAGCGTGGCTCGATCAGCGCATCGCTATCCTGAAAGCACTCGCCGCCGGGGAGTTGTGGGACGCCGTCGTGGATAAGTACGGCGATTTCGATAGGTGGGACAATTCCTTCCCGGCGGTCCATAAGCTTTACGAGACCGCGTATCAGGAGAGTACCGCCGTGCACGTCGCGAAGGGCAAGGGCTTTCTTGCGCAGCAACAGTACGACCCCGCTCTGAGGGAGTTTACCATCGCGAAACAGCGCAACCCAGGCGATACGGAAATCGAGAGACTGATTCAAACGGCTACCATCGAGCGGGACGGCAAGAGGGCGCCGCCGCCCGCGCTGGATCCCAACTCGACGGAGAACATCCTGATCATGCGGCACATCCGGTCCGCGGAGCAATTCATCGACGCCAGGCCCCCACGATTGAAAGACGCCGACGAGGACATCCAGCAAGCCGAACAGGTGAATAAGGATGCGCCCAGTATCCTGCTGGTGCGCGCGAAGTGGCTGCGGGCCAGCAAGCAGTTTCTGAAAGCCCTCGAAATGCTGGACCAGTATGAACACCGCGTCCGAAAAGAAGAATGGACGCCCGCGGAAGAGTTGCGCGGATTGATCGGGCCGGAGCTGCGCACAGCCAAGGAAGACGCGCGCGCCGCGGTCCTCAAGGCGGAAGGCGACGGCGATTATCCGGCGGCTTTAGACGCCGCGCAACGCGGCCTGGCGCTCGACGCGAACGATTCGGATTTCCTGCTGCGCGGCGGTCTGAACAGCGCCATCCTGCGCAAGAACTCCGAGGCCGAGCGGTTGCTCAACCAATATTTGCGGCTCTCCCAAGGGCCTGGCAGCGACGCCGGCCAGCGGGAAAAGGTCTACAACGCAGTGCGCAAAGTGCGGGAAACCGTGGCCGAACCGGATGGCGTTCCCAACTGGTTCAGCGGCTACCGATCGCCTCCCGGCGTTTTGTACTGCCCCATCAGTCTGGCCTTCAACGCGCGGGTGAGCGAGGTGCGCGGATCGCGAAAACAGACTACGTTCTACACCTGGGACGGCGACCTGTTGAAGAAGGTCTCCGTGGGTAGCGATCAGCCTGGGGAGAGGCCGTTCAGCGCTTACTTCGAATATTATTCGAGCCCGCCATCCGTGCGGCGGGTTGCCACTGAGCCGATGGCGGATACCGGGGCTGCTCCAGCCATCCCGCGGCTTACGAAAGACGGCCCCGTCGGCCCCGGAACCGGTGTTTACACCGCCATGCTCAATCTCCCCCTGGTGGATCCGCTCATGGTGGAGAAGCTGACGGGCAAGCGCACGGCCGCCGTGGTGGCCGGAAACGCCTATTTTCACCCGTTCGCATGGGATGGGATCTATCTTTTTATAGTCGAGTACGACGACCAGGGACGCGTGGCTTCCGCCCGCCAAGTGCCCATCGCCGGATCTCCCGCGCCGGCGACCCTGCATAAATTCAATTTCCGGTGGGACGGTTTGAGGTTGCAGGAGATTAGCGAAAACGAGTCGGGGAACTATAGCCGTACCATGAACTACGTTGGCGGCCGGTTGAGTTCGGAGTCCATCTCTTACAGGAACGCCCACCCCAAGATCGATTACAGATACAAAGGAGACCACCTGGTGGACGCCGATTGCACTAGCGATCCATCCCTGGATGGGCGCAGCCGGCAGGTGATCTTCAAGCAGCCGTAGTGGAGGCATCATGCTTAGGCCGATTCCCATCTTGATGGCCATCGCTTCATTAGGGCGCATCTGCGCGCAGGAGCCGCCCCCGCTCGTAATGCCGCACGTAGGGGGCGACCGGTTCGGCGCGAAACAGGAAGCCGCTTTGGTGAAGGACCCGGTGGTAAACTACGCGAACCGGCGCGAGGCGGCGCTGGCGGCGTTCCAGGCGGGATACAAGGCGGCCGCGGTCGAGCACAAGCCGGAGCGCGCCATGCGGCTGTTGTTGATCGCGTTGCGCCGGGACTCGCAGTTCCCTCCCGCATTGTTCGATATGGCGGTGCTCTGCTCGCAGGTGACTCGCTGGCACGATGCGATCTTATTTTTGCGCGAGGCGCAAAAGCAGGCCGGCGCCGATTCCGAGATTGCCAAGCTGGCCGCGGCCGAGCTGGAACGCTTGGAGACGATCGAGCGTCTGGAGAGCACACCCGATGGGAGGAAGCGGCGGCAGTTCGATATCGAGTTTGTGCCCGCGTCGCGGAAAGACAAGAATTCGTTTACGGCGCTGAGTATCCTTAAGCAGGCCACAAGGATCGACCCTACGCGCTGGGAAGCGCCGGCGCTGGCGGGCGTCATCCATGCCGGGATTGGCGAGTTTTCCGAGAGCGCGGCTGAGTTGGAAAAGGCTGCGCGTCTCGCCGAAAAGTCCCGCGCGGCGCAGTTCAAATCCGCCGCCGAAATTGCGCGCAAGGAGTCCGCTTTCTTAGACGAGGTCGGGAACGCCGACCGCTTGTCGGAGAAGCAGTTGCACGATCAGGCCGCTCAGCTCTACGCCAAGGCATGGGAGGAGAGCCCGGGGCATTGGGACGCCGCGCGCGAAGCCGTGACGGAGTACCTGCTGGCGGACCAGACGGCGCCGGCGGTTCCCTTACTGTCCCTAATGCGCGACTCCGCCCCGCCGCTGTTTCGCGCCAAGGCGCTGGCGATGCTGAAGGAGTTGGGGGCGATTTCCGCGGATGCCAGGAGAGCGGCTGAACGCGCTCCGTCGGCCGAACAGCCCCAGCCGAAGGATCCCGCCGCGCGCATCCGCGAACTGGTGGGCCAGCTCACCAATCCCCAAATGGAGATGGCGGCCAGACCGGGGGCCCCCCTGGTTGACGACAAGACGCTGATTACACCGGTGGACGATAGCGAAATCGGAAGCGGGAGCTCGGATTTGATGGTGCTTTCCACGGAGAGCGTCTTTGCGCTCTACCAGCGAGATCTCGCCCCCGCGGCGCCGCCCACCGGGGCAGCGCCCGAACCGGTGCATTCGGAGACGCCGCCGGAACCGGCGCGTCCGGAGAAGCCGCCGGAGCCGGCGCAGGCGGTCTTCACGGCACCGGCAGCCCCTGCTTCTTCCGCCGGGTCGCGGCCCCGCCCGCTGGCCGAACGCGCGGCGGCCGAGCAGCCCGTTGCGATTCGCAGCAATCCACCCGGCGCGACGGTGCTGTTGGATGAGACTGTCAATTGCGTGGCGCCCTGCCAGCCGCCGCTCGCTGCCGGACGCCACACCCTTCTCGCCACGCTGGCGGGGTACCGGAACCTGTATAAGATTTTCATCGTCGAAAAAGGCAAGGCCTCACCTCCGATCGACCTGGCCCTGGACCCCAAGCGCGGCCTGCTAAAAGTCGAGACCGAAATTCCAGGCGCGCCAGTCTTTCTGGATGGCAAAGAAACCGGCAAGCGCACGCCTGCCAGTTTGTCTCTGAACGAGGGCACCTACGAAGTGGGCGTCGAAATCGATGCCGTACAGAGGGCGGAGAAGGTTGAGATCACGGACAACTGCATTAAACGCCTTAAGCTCTGACTCAACCTGCCGCGCCGCCACTTGCCGCCCGGAGATGTGCTGGCACATCGCCGCCTCGTACGCGCTGTTACTGGCGCTCGCCGGGACCGCGCGCGGCTATGCGGCGGAGGCGCTACACATCGAAAGGTTGCGCGGCGATGGCGCCAACAATAACGCCATCGTGGGCATCGGGGTGTCGCCGGTGGTGCGCGTCTCGGACGCCGAGGGCCGCCCCGTGGGTGGAGCCTTGGTGGTTTTCAGCCCTCCGCCGGCTGGTGCGCGCGTGGCCTTCGCCGGCTTCGAAGCCGACGCTACGGCGCTGACGGACGAGTCCGGCACCGCGGCCGCGCCTCCCATGCGCCCAGCCGGGGCCAACGGGCCGCTCGAGATCCGGGTTATGGCCACCTATGCGGGCCGTTCGGCTGCCGTGGCCGTTCGCCAGATAAACCTGGGTATTGCCGCCATGCCGGACGACGAGCGGGAATTGACTGTGGTTCGGAGGTCTGCCCCGCTGGCCCCCAGACGAAAACGGGTGCGCGACGCGACCATGTTGGTGCGCGTGGAAGACGGCCAGGGCCGCCCGGTTCCGTTGGCCGCGGTTGTGTTCGTTCTCCGCAAGGCGCCCGCCGGCCGCGAGCCGGAGGAATTGTCCCGGCAAACCGCGACCTCCGCCGCGAACGGCGACGCCGGCGCGACCCTTCCCGCGCCGCCCGGCGATGCCGGTCTGGAGTTCATGGTCCGCGCGGAGTTCAATGGCCGCCGCGCGACCCGTTTCTTCGCCGTGACCCCCTGAATCGGGGCCCCGGGCCAAAATCAGCGGGCTGTCATCGGCGGCGCAACAACTCGCGGCCGCGCGGGATGGAACTCCGCGCCGGGACCACTCGCGTCAGTATCAGCTCTTCACTGGAGTCGGACCGCTCCAAGACGATTTGCCCTACAGCCGCGGGATCCTTGGATTCGATCTGGAACGTCTGCGCGCCGCCTGAGCGCGCGCCGCGCAACCGGATATCGACCGTCTTGACCCCGTGAAAGTCCGGCAGTTCGGCCCTGTAGCGCCCCAGCGGCAGTCCATTCTCCGTCCAGAGTTCCAGCAACACGCGCTTCGGTTCCGCCACGCCGTTGAACTGCAGGGATCCCGCGACATAAATCCACACGTCCACCGGCGGGCCTTCGTTGGACTGCGCCGTGGGGGCGCCCGGATGCGCGCCGTCCGGCCGGAGGAGCGTCAAGGGCGGCGTCGCTTTCTGCTCGACGGCGTCGGCCAGGGCCTGATAGTAGGCCGTCCAAAGCCGGCGCAAAGTTTCCGCGATCTCGCGCTCCGAATCGCGGTATGCCAGCGCCAAAATGCCCGCGGCCGGCCGCCCGTTGGCGGATTGCGCGGGGACGTCCAGATTCTCGCGCAGCCCCGCCTGCAGCTTCAGCGCCTGGTTGTTTTGTTCCTGCACGCCGCGGCGGATGGCCAGCCAGTCCGAAGAACCGCGCAGGCCGCCGAGCCTCTCCTGCAAAGCCGCCAGGTTTGCGCCGAGCACCCCGATCTGGTCCTGGCAGGCCGCATCCTCCGGCAGGCTCAGGTTGGCTCGCGCGGACGATTCGCGGTCGATGTAGGCCGCCACCGATTCGGCGTAAGCGCCGCGGGCCGCCAAGAAATCAAGGTATGCGCCCAGCGATCGGCGCAACTGCTCCCGCGCCTCCGCCATGGGCAGCGGCAGGATGCGTTGCTCCAATTTCCGATCCGTCCGCTCCCATTTTCCCCAGGCGCGCACCACGTCGTCGGCGCGGGCCGCGACGCCCTCTTGCAAGAAACCGGGCGGCGGCGGCAGCCGCTGCGGCTCTTGTCCGGGCAACCCGGCGGCGCACAACGCCGCGCAGGCCAGCAGCGGGGCGGCGCGTCTATAAGGGTTGGGGAACGGACTGGTTCGCAAGCGAAACCTCCAGCACTTTAATTCCACAAGGCCGATCCGCCATGAAAGCCAGGCGAACCGCCGAAACGCGGCCTCCGGACCGCGGGCCGCGCGCGCGCGCCTGCTCGCGAATGGCGTTTATCACGCAATGGCGGTAGAGGATATTAAAAACCGCGTAAGCGCGATAACGCTCCAGGGTAATTCCGTAACGGGCCGCGATTTCGCGCCACAAAACCCACTTCTCGGGCGGGTCCATCAGGATGCGAAAGTTGGAACTTACGTCCATCGCGGCGTCCTGCATCTCCCAAGCGGGCGGACGGAAGACGTACTGGGTCACCGTCAGGTCGTCCCGATCGAGCAGCGCCAGCATCCCGTGCTGGTCGCGCAGCACTGCCGGAAGCTGGCCCGCTACGTCGTTGGCAAAGGATACCTTGATCGCGCCGAGGTCCACTTCCGGTTCCGGTAACGTGTCCCGCGCCGCTTCGGGCGGCGATTCCGGCGGTGCCGGCGCGGGAGACGGCAGCGGAGTCGAATCCGGTGAGGCGCTGGACGGGGCGGGCGCAAAGACCGCGACCGCGGTGTGGTACGGCCAAGCTGTCGCATGCCCGCCGGCAGTGGGCGCCACGGCAAACAAGACCGCGGCCACGCCGGCGTGGCATAACGCGCTCGCGGCCAGGCTCCTACGCGGAAGATGCCCGCCGGCGCGCCACTGCAGCGCACGCTCCAGCCGAAGGAGCGCTTCGTCGGCCGCTGGTTGGTCGCGATGTGACATCATACGAATCGTGGCGCATGCGCGCGCCATTTCGTCACCACCGAATCTACTGCCGTTGCAATACCTCCGTCCCGCGCGGGAAATAACTGTCGTCGGCGCGGCCCCGCTCCACGAACAATCGGCCGTCCGAGGCCAGCTTGATTTCCATATCGCCTTCTCCGGCCGGAGTTTCCGACTTCCAGTGCAGCCGCGCCGAATCCGCGGACCTCTGCACACACGTGAGCGCCAGCCGGACATGCGCCGTACCATCGCGGAGGGGCAGGCGCGCCTCATAAGTCCCGGCCAGCGCGCCCCCTTGCTCCTGGAGCACCAGGGTGATTGCTTGGGGCTCCCCGTAGCCTGTCCATGCTCCCGGCTGGCTGCGGTAAATCCAGGTCCCCGCCAGTCCGGTGGAGTTAGCCGCGGGGCCGCCTCTTGGGGATGCGTCCGCCGGCTTAGCTCGTTCGTCCGCCTTGCTCTTCGGCGGAACGCTGGGAAGCGTGGACAGCGGCGCGCCCTTGACCACGGAATCGTTCTGCATCACCAACCGTTCCATGGTGGCGTAGAGCTCCGCCCAGCGGGCGCGTTGGCGTGTTACGGACTCGCGTTCCCGGTCCCACACCTTCAAGATTTCATCGAGCTTCCGCGCCAGGACGTCGGGCTTTGGCCCGTTGCGAATGCCCTGCTGCGCCTGGTCGATCGTTTCGAGCGATCGCAAGCGCAGCGCTATGGTGTTCTGCAGCTTGACAAGAGTGGCGCGCTCGTCTTCCAGCGCGCGGCGGACCAGGAGGTATTGATCCCCTTCGGGGACCTCGCGCAGCGACGCCTCGATATTCTCTTCTTCGCCCAAAAAGCGCGATTGTTGCGCCGCCAGGTCCTTCTTGAGGGCCTCCGCCGGGATGGCGCCGGTGTCGGCCTCCTCCAGCCGGCCGCGGGTTTCCCGCAAACGCCCGGTAATGAGATCGAGGTACGCCTCTTTCTTCACCATCGCGGTGTCGCGCAAGGCAGCCGCCTTCCGGATACGGCCCCGCATCTCTTCCGGCGGCCGTTTCAGGAGGTCGCCCGCCAGGCCCGGATCGTTGTGCATCCAAGCGTCCAGGGCGTCGCGGTATTCGGCCTCGGTCACCGAAATGTCGCGCACCATTTGCAGCGACTGGCCGGCGCACAACGGGGCGAATGCCAGTACCGCCGCGCGGATCGATCGCAGCGCATTCATGTTCTTTAGTCCGGAACCCTAGCCGCCGGCCGGCTTCTTGGGCAGCGGCGTCGAGCGCTCATCCGGTTTCTTCGTATTGCAGATTTCGTCGGCGGCGGCGCGTTTCTGTTCATAGAAGGCCCTCGCTTCAGTGGCGGAGGTGTCCACCTTCGCCAGGTTCTGCCGGATGCCGACCAAACGCGCGGACACGTTCGCCCGCATATTCGTGATCTGCGTCGTCAAGCTCTCGAACTGATGCTGCGTGTCGGCCAGACGGGCCTCGCTGTCCTGGATGTCCTTAATCAGCCCGTCGATCTGGGCGTTGATCTCCTCCGTGCGCTTGGTCTGCTCCAAACCAGCCTTCTGCCGCTGCAGTTCCTGTTGGTCGGCCTTCTCGGATTCTTCCAGACTCGCCACGCGCTCTAGTTCGGCCTGCATGCTCGCCAGCGTCTTCATCTGGCTGTCGACGCGCTTCTGCTCGACTTCACCCCACACCGTCCAGTATTTCTTTTCCGCGGTAGCCCATTCCTCCATGGCGGTGATGGTACGGTTGAGCAGCGGCCCGATCCGCGGCATCTGGCAACGCCTGGTGCGCGTCAACTTCTCGATCTCCGCCATATTCTTGGCGTCAAGTTCCTCGTACTGGCTGCGCAGCAAGTCGGCGGCTTCGCGCAGCGCCGGGAAACGGTCGGTTTCGGTAGCGGGCGGCACGGATTCGACCGTGGCCGCGGCGGGTGCTGGCACGGATTCGACGGTGGCCGCGTCGGGGGGCGGGGGCGGCGGGGGTATAGGTTGGGGTGTTTGAGGCAGGTCCTGGGCCAACATGGCGCCGGACAAAATACCGGTAAACAGGATCGCAAGAACTCGGATTCTCATGTGTGCAGCCACCTTCATTTCGCGGGCGTGATTCGAAACGTGAAACTCTGGATTACCTTCGCTTCCAAGCGGAGAACGACTTCATACGTCCCAGCCGTCGGCTCGGCGGCGTACTCTACCAGTTGCCCCAATTGCACCGGTTTCCGGCCCATCGGGATACGGTCCAGCACCCATTCCAGGGTCAGCCGGCCCTTGGGCAATCGCTGCCCACTAAACACGGCCATCACTTTGATATCGCCGAGCGCCAACTCGCCCAGTTGGCGATCGTCCTCCGGAAAACTGGACCCATTTACGATCCGGTTGGTCCGCGAAAGCACTTCGATGGCGAAATCGCCGTTGAGCGCGACCGGAGGAACCACCACGGGGCTGGGGACCGGCGTCGGCGTTCTTGGCGGCGTCTCTATCGGCGTCTGTACAATCGGGGGCTTACTCGACTTTACCGATTCCGGAACCGTTGGCGGAATGTTGTGGGCAGTCACGCCCGTATTCTTGAATGGGCTCTGTTTTGGCGGGACCGAAGTCGCGGCAGTAGCCGAGTTGCCGGGTGGCACGGTATTGGCAACAGGGGTTTCGGGGCGGCTGGAATTAGTCTTCCTTGCCTGTGCCGCTTGGCTGGTCCTCCGCGCATCGGTCCGCGCGGTATCCCGAATCGTCACGGGGGACGCGCCGATTGGCGTGGAATGCGGCTTCTTCCCAGGCCAGAAGTAGATCACTGCAAGCACAGCGGCTACGGCCGAAACCGCGAGCGCCCCGTGGCGCCAATTCAAGTCGCCACTCCGCACGCCGCCCTCCCGGTCCGCCAAGCCTCCACCCGCGGCCGCGCCGGAACTTGTGGTCCGCGGCTCCTGATTGCCTTCTGAAGCGCTCACGACTGCCTCACTCACATCCGCCCGGCGAATTACGAACCGCGCAACCGTCGAATTCAGGCCGGTTCTGTCGATGTTACCACCGCCGCGGCGGCTCCGTGATAGATCTTAGCACTACTTTTATATGAAATACGCCGGCGCGCCGGGTTTTTTGATTGCGATCAACGATTATGCTTGGTTTTCACCTCAAGCGCAAACTCACTGCCGGGCGCCAGCGACAAATGCTCGGCCCGGACACTGAGGCGCGGGGACCCGGACGACCCTCGCTGCGGTGCGGCGGCTTCGGCTATGCCACCTAAAGCGTGGGACCCGGCCGCTAAGGGGCTGCCTGTTTCGTCCATGCCGCCTTCACCACGGCTATTGGCAGCGCCCACGAGCGTGGCGGTAACCGCCAGATCTTCACTCGGCGCGTGCAGCGTGTGGAACTCGAACTGAATGGTGGACTCCTTTCCCGCGGCGCCGCCCGCCTTGATTTCCCGGATGACACCCTCCAGCACGCTTCCCTGGTAGGCGGCCGGTTCCACAACGCGCGCCGAAACCATGTCCCCCTTGCGGTTGAACTTGGTGGTGAGCGGCGCCAGCAGGCGCACGCGCCAAGGCGCCACGGACGGAGGCGCTTCGGCGAAAGTCTGCGCCGCGGCCCGCGGCAGAAAGAGCGCCGCGCACAGGCAAACCCCAAACATCCATCTGCCCCGCGACCATCGCGGCTTCGGATTTGTCGCGGCGAGCTTCAATACCATTGCCACCACCTCGGCGGCGCGACCGCCGCCGCCCACAAAACTTAGCACAAAAATTCGAGCCAGTAAAGCTCCAAATGCCTTCGAATATGTGCGGGCGCGAATTTAAAAAATCGTGGAACTGCACTTCCACGCGGGCGCTTTGATCCGAATGCAGTAGAATAGGAAAACGGGCTTGGCTCCCATGTCTGACGCGCCGATCCTCCAATATTACGCGGGAAGCGACGACGCATTCGCCGAGATCTACTCCCAGTGGTGGCGCCGGCTGGTCCACTTCCTGATGACACTCGGAGCGCCGTGGCACCTCGCCGAAGAACTGGCGCAGGAGGCACTTTATCGAATTGTCCGCACGCGCGTAAAAGGCTCGCGGTACGAGCCCGCGATGGGGACGTTCGATGGTTGGATCCTGATGGTCGCGCGGAACCTCTGGATGGATCATCTGCGGCGGAAGTCACGGCGCCCGCGGGAGGAGACCGTACATCATGAGGACGCTGTAGACGGGGCCTTCCTCGCGGATGCCGCCCAGCCGGCGCGCCAGGAAGCGGATCTTCTGGCGCGCGAAACCTCGCGGCGCCTGCGCGAGCTCCTGACACAACTGCCGCCCGAACAGCGCGAGGCCCTCATCCTCCACGATTTCGAAGGCTTGTCCTATCGCGAAGCGGCGGCAATCCTCGATATTCCGCAGGGTACCGTGGTCAGCCGGCGCGAGCTGGGCCTGAGCAAACTCCGGGCATCTTGGAGCGAGGGTGAAGTCCGCGAAAGAGTGGCGTTGTGATGGAAGGCGAAGATACATTCCTGAACTCCATGCGGGACGCCTATAGGCGATCCCGGGAGTCGATCCCGGGACCCGCGCCCGCGGAACCCGCGTGCCCTAGCTTGCCGCGCATGGCGCAAGCGGCCGCCGATGGCTGGCAGCCGGATGAACTGGCGCACGTGGCGGGTTGCCCGCGCTGCCAGCAGATCATGGCCGCCGAATTTCGTATCGAATGTCCCGGCTTTGCGGTGCTGGCCCATTTTGCGGCCGGCGATTCGCCGTTCGCCGCGGCACTTGGCCGGCACCTGGAAGAGGATTGCGACGGCCGCTGCCGGCGGCGTTTGCAATCTCCCTGGCTTCAGGCGGCCGCGGCCATGCTGCGAACCGGCACCCTGGCGGAGAACGTTTTTCAGGAGTCTATGCGGCATCTGGCCATCTCCGACGTGCACCTGGCCGCGGCTCCCGCCTTTCTGCGGTTGGGCGGTGAAACGCCAATTCAAGTGCATGCCGTCGGCCCGGACGGCCTGATTGCGGTGACCCTCAAGCAGGAGGGGCCGCAACTGCTGGCGTACGTGGAATCGCCGAGCACCTCGCTCGCCGGACACACGGTGATGGTGGAACTGCTGGGCCAGACCCGCCAGTTGCGCGTTCCCGTGATTCTCCGCATGGTGGACGGCGTGGGCGCATTCGGCTCCCACAGTTTCGGCGATCTGGCGGCTCTTACCGCCGATCTGGGCCCCGATTGCGAAATTCTGGCGATCCTCGACAGATAGGC